>JAJBSV010000006.1 GCA_020861185.1 Ruminococcus sp.
ATTGTAGCAGATATAAATTGAAAAGTCAACACAACACGAGAAAAAATGCAGAAACTGAAACAAGCAAGGTAGCGTCCTAAACTACCTTGCCTGTTCTCTTACTCATCAAAATAAACAAACAATCCGAACCCTCCCTAATCGGAAACGGGTTCGGATTATTATTGACTTGATTGCATCAGGTGAAGAAGCACCCTTTCGGGTGCTATAAATATAAAGAAGACGCCAAAAGGCGCTTTAGAAATGTGAAGAAGCCCGGAACTTTGTTCCGGGCTTCTTCAGCAGAAAACAAGTCTTTGACTTGTTTTCTGTTGGTGCAGTTCTCCAATCCAAATCCGAACCGTTCCCATACTTATTTTGGGCATCCTTCACATCATCAAACGTAATCGTCTTCGTACCATCCTTGAAGTTAAAAGTCAAGAGCATTTTGTCGTCGTACAGGTAAATAGAGTTGATGAAGGTGTCTATCAGCATCTTGCGGTGGGACTTCTGACTGACATCAAGCTTGCGGAAACGATGCAACCAGAATGTCATGAACTCCTCGCTTATCTTCGGCTTCGAAATCTTTTCGTTGGCAATCTTAATCTCTAAATCCTCTTTTGCCGCCTCTAATTCTTCAAGCCGTGACTTTGTGGACTTTGTCAGGATGCCTTGTTGGATAGCGTTTAAGATGTTCTGAATTGCGTTTTCTGCTTCTCTGAGTTGTTGCTCATAAAGCGGAAGGTTGACGTTCTCCCTGTCTTGCAAATCCATCAGCATGGAAACGATAGCTTCAATCGTTGAATCGTCCATTAGCATCTTCATGGTCGTATCTACTACTAAATTTTCAATCCAAAGTTTCTTAACCGGTTTCTTATGGCACTCTTTACGTTTCTTCTTCACGGAAGAACACTTATAGTAATGGTGAACAACTCCAGTCCTGCTTGTGCCGCTTTCTCCACAGAGATACGCTCCGCAGTATCCGCAGAATAATTTTGTTGTCAGAAGATAATCATCCTCCGCTTTGTGTCTTGCGGGAGCTTTCTTGTTTTTGGCAAGTTTTTGCTGTACTCTGTCAAACAAATCTTTGGGAACAAGTGCGGGAATGCCGTCAGGAATTATGATGTCCCTATACTGGTATTCTCCTATGTATCGTCTGTTACTTAGCAAGTGTTGAACGCTTCCAAAAGTCATGAGTTGCCCTTTGGCATTTCTGACACCTCGCTCATTAAGTATATCTTTGATTTCAGTCATAGTTGAGCCTTCGTCATAAAGCTTGAAAGCCTCCAAGACGAACGGAGCAGTTATTGGGTCAGCCTGAAAATATTGCTCGCTGTCAATCATATAACCGAGAGTTAATCCTCCGCCGTTGTATTTGCACTTGAGTGCATTCTCGGTCATGCCTCGGATTACTTTTTCGGACAAATCCGCCGAATAGTATTCTGCCATGCCTTCAAGCATTGATTCAAGTAAGATGCCTTCTGCACCATCAGATATATTTTCAGTAGCGGATACAACCTTAACACCATTCTTCTTCAAAGTCGCTTTGTACCTCGCACTGTCGTAACGATTCCGTGCAAAGCGGTCAAGCTTCCAGACAAGAATCGCATCAAAAAGCTTCTTCCCGCTATCCTTAATCATGTTTTGGAACTCTGGGCGGTTGTCAGTCTTTGCAGAGAAAGCTCTGTCAATGTAGTGCCGAAGGATTGTGATTCCATTTTTCCCTGCAAACGCTGTACACTCTCGAATCTGCCCTTCAATAGACTCCTCACGCTGATTATCTGATGAATACCTTGCATATATTACGGCGGTCATAGTATCACCTCATTTTAAAATTTGGGGAATTAAATCCCCTTCACTAACACAGAAGCAACAGGTGCCTTGACAAGCTATAAGAGAGTTAATTGTAGACTAACTCCGTCAAAACGATTTCTTCTGCAATGGCGCTCAGGCTGTTCATGTGTGCTACCCACTTGAGTTGGTCTTTCGCTTTGTCAGGTGCCGGATACTTCTGCAACAACTTTGGTATCAGAGTCTCCATCATTTCCTGAGCCGATGTCTCGATTTCCTTAAGATGTTGATCTAGCTTTCCTGTCAGCATCATGCTCGTATACCAGTTCGGGTAATTCTCCCACAAGTACGTCTTTCGGAGCATTCCGTACTTTCCGATTGCTATCGGTGTCGCCTCCGTAACACCCAAGTTGGGGAACAAGTAGTCGCCTTTTCGATGATAAGTCATTTCCATGTTCGTGTCCTCCTATATTTAATCTTTCCTGTATTCTAACACATTTTGCTTTGCACGTCAATGCTTTAAAACAATAAATCGCAGATTTCCGAATAAAAAATTTTTCGAGAAACTTAGCGAGAGAACTCTGAAATCTGTGTTGATGAGGGAAAGTTTTTAAAAGCAAGATTCTCCGTGTCGGACATTTACTCAAAATTGAGCAAATCCCGACCAACTCTCTTGATGGGAATTGCGATTTCCCATACCCTCGAACTTCGCAAAACTTAAAGTTTTGATTTTGGTTCCCATTAAAATGGTCACAGCGGCGGTGCCGGGTGTTGGTGGCAAATGCCTTTTCGGAGGAAAACTAACCGTTACTCACGAGATAGTTGCGGAGTTTCCGGACATTCGGGAGGAGATGAAGAAGACAAACTTGTTACTTAGTAATATTGCAAACAACATCAATCAGATTGCGAAGCATTTCAACACCGGCGGTCTACGTTCTCAGACTGTCACTGCTGAATTAGAGAAAGCCCTTGATGCTGTTCTTCAAATTCATTTCGATGTGGCAAAGATGGTTGATGAGGTGCATCAGAAATGTAGAGTGAAGTATAAGGACAGGAAGTGAAGATGAAGAAAAAAGCAGAGGTTTTGCCTCTGCTTTTAAGGCTTTTATATTGCAGATCGTATCTTGCTCTTTCAAATCAGACCGCCAAAAAGGGAGCCTCAATCGGCTCCCTTTAATATTTCTACGATAATCAATCCTTCTTCGGCTTCATCCCCCAGAAAACGGCATTCATGAGGACGACAATCACTGCAACAACAGCCATGGACGCCCAGAAGCCAATATCTAATCCGAGAAATTCTGCTCTTCCGAAAAGCTTCATCCAAATTTCAGTCCAGTTCATGATTTAACCTCCTTTAAAGCAGCTCGCCGTAATGGCAGACATAGGCTTTTTTCAGGCTTGTAGCCAGTAGCATATAAAGCAGAATACAGGGAATCAGGTAGAGGAAGTAGCTCACAGGGAGCTCGACAAATCCGAGCAATGTGCCAAGCGGCGTGAACGGGATTATCGTGAGGACTGCGATTCCCGTCATCGTCATGAGAGTAAGCGGTGCGGAAGCGTGACTCTGGATGAACGGGAGCTTCGGAGTACGAATCATGTGAATAACGAGGGTCTGACTCCACATTGACTCAACGAACCATCCGGCTTGGAACATCGCCATATATCTGAATTGCAGGTCCAAAAGCTCCGCACCGCTGAAATGATTTGCAAGGTCGTTATAAAGAACGCCGCCGGAAACAAACATCGGGCAGAAGACAAAATACATGAAGATGTATGTAATGAAGTCGAAGATTGAGCTTGTGGGACCTATCCAAATCATGAAGCTTCCAACGCTTGAGGCATCCCATTTTCTCGGAGACGCGATAAATTCTTCATCAACATTGTCCCATGGAATTGCCGTACAGCTCAGATCATAAATCAGGTTCAGGAATATGAGATGTATGCTCATCATCGGCAGGAAAGGCAGAAGTGCCGATGCCGCAAGGACGGAAAACATATTTCCAAAGTTCGAGGATGCTGTCATCTTGATGTACTTAATCATGTTGGCATAGGTCTTACGACCCTCGATAATACCCTGCTCAAGAACCATCAGGTCTTTTTCGAGAAGGATAATATCGGCGGATTCTTTTGCGACATCAACGGCTGTGTCAACTGAGATTCCTATGTCTGCCGATTTCATTGCGGCGGCATCGTTGATTCCATCTCCCATAAAACCTACTGTATGCCCGTTTTCGCGGAGAACGGATACGATTCTTGCCTTTTGGTCGGGAGTGAGCTTTGCGAAGACGTCGGTTGATTCTGCGGCTCTAGCAAGCTCCTTGTCCGTCATATGCTCAAGATCCGAACCGAGGAGCATATTTCTGACCTTGAGTCCAACCTGCGCGCAGATGGTGCGGGTGACTTTTTCGTTGTCACCGGTGAGGATTTTCGTATGTACGCCGTGAGCCTTCAAAGCCCTGATAGCGTCGGCTGTTGATTCCTTCGGAGGGTCGAGGAATGCAAGATACCCGATAAGCACCATCTCCGACTCGTCCTTCACACTGAACACACCGGCGGATGGCGGATTGGTTTTGTGGGCAATGCAGAGAACCCTGAAGCCCTTGTCGTTCAGGTCGTCTGCGGCGTCAAGGATTCTTTCCTTGACCTCGTCGTCAAGAGGTCTGACCTCGCCGTCTATCTCTGCAAATGAACAGACGGAAAGCATCTCCTCGACGGCACCCTTCGTAATCATCTGAGTTTTGCCCGTTTTGTCCTGAACAACGGTTGTCAGGCGACGGCGTGTGAAGTCGAAAGGAATCTCGTCAACCTTGACGTAGCTTTCAGACAAATCGGTAAGTTCGGGATTTTCGCTTTCTTCCTCCTCGGTTTTCCTGATTATTGCGAGATCCATCAGGTTCTTATACCCGGTCTGGAAGTAACTGTTCAGATATGCGTGTCTGAGAACTCTCCCGTCCTCCTCGCCATCAATGTTAAGGTGATACTCCAAAACTACCTTGTCCTGAGTAAGAGTGCCGGTTTTGTCGGTGCAGAGGATGTCAATAGCTCCGAAGTTCTGAATCGAATTGAGATTTTTGACTATAGTCTGCTTTTTGCTCATCGAGACTGCACCCTTCGCGAGGCAGGTTGTCACAATCATCGGAAGCATTTCCGGCGTGAGACCTACGGCTATGGATATTGCAAACAACAGTGCGGACAACCAGTCTCCCTTTGTCAAGCCGTTGATGACAAATACCAGCGGCACCATTACCATCATGAAGCGAATCAGCACCCATGATACGGCGTTCACTCCTTTTGTGAAGCTCGTTTCAACCGCTTCTCCCGCAACCGCCGAAGCCATTGAACCAAAAAGTGTGTTGTCGCCGACACTCACCGCTACCGCTGTCGCACTCCCCGAAATTACGTTACTGCCCATGAAAGCGATGTTTGAGTAATCGGTAACGGTTTCTGTTTTATCCGTTACGGACGGCTTTTTCTCAATTGGTTCGCTTTCGCCGGTCAGGCTCGCCTGGCTTACAAACAGGTCTTTGGATTCCAAAATTCTCACGTCTGCGGGAATCATGTCTCCGGCGGAAAGGTGAACAATGTCTCCGACAACCAACTCGTCAAGGGGAATTTCCGACTTTGGCTCGTCTTTACGAGTGACGGTGCAGGTTGTTGTTATCATTTTAAGAAGCTTTTCCGCCGCATTACCGCTCCTTGATTCCTGAACAAAGCGGAGTGTTCCCGAAATCACAACCATTGTCATGATAATGATGACCGTCAGACAGTCAAAATCCTCCGGCTCACAGCCGAAAAGGGAAAAGTATGGGAAAATCATGTCGGTTATCGTAGATACGATTGCGAGGAAAAAGAGTATCGCCGTAAACGGATTCACGAATGCGCCCGCAAGCCTCTGGGGAAGCGATTTCTTCTTTTCCTTTGTCACGCGGTTTGAACCGTACCGAACACGGCTTTCATGTACCGCCTCCGAATCAAGTCCCGATAGAGTGGTTCCGAGATATTCAAGAACTTCTCCCGTCGGATTGGTTGCTGCAAATGCAAGTCTTGAGTTCTGTTCGTCACGGGTGACGGCTTTTTCCGTCATCCGGCGTAAAATTTCTTTTTTCATGTTACTACCTCCTTTGACTTATTGCATTTTTATTCTACAAAAAAAGCAAGGAAAATCACATGGTTAAGACCTTGCGATTTCCTTGCTAAAAGGCAAGAATTATATTCTGTCGTTGAACTTATAGCCGATGCCCCAGATGGTGAGTATGTACATGGGAGAATCGGGATGCGGTTCAATCTTCTTCCGAAGTTTTCGGATGAACGCCATGATATTGCTGTCATCCATCAGATACTCTGCGTCCCACACCGCCTGATATATCTGTTCCTTGGTGAAGACCTCGCCACGGTTCCTGGCAAGAAAGCAGAGGATATCGAACTCCTTTGGGGTCAGAACTATATCGTTTCCCGCTCGCGTTACTCTGCGTAAGACAGGGAATATTTTAAGTTCGCCGCAGACAATTTCCGACAAATCGGAAGCATTTGAAGCTCCGTTCAACTCAAGCATCAGGCTTCTTATCTTACCGCTCGTCAGGTCGGATATGGCTCTGCCGAGTTCTCCGGCGGACAGTGCGTCAGAGGGTGCTGTTTTCAGCTTGTCTGAAAGCCATCCGAGTGTGAAAGTATCCATGCTGACAAGATCAATATTTTTCATATCTTGCACCCCTTTCTACAAGAGTTCCCCGTGATTTTTAAAGTAAAATGCTTTGCTATGCTCACAGAACAGAGATATAGGATTACATCCAGAGCAAGGAATAAATAGTACCCGACAGGAAGTGCCGTGAGTCCGATGTAACTTCCGAGTGGAGTGACCGTGAGAACCGAAAGGAGAACCACTCCCACAATCGTGACTCCGAAGACCGATTTTGATGGTTTGCTCTGAACAAACGGGATTTTCGGCGTTCTCAGAAGATGTAAAATCATTACCTGAGTCCACATTGACTCAAGAAACCATCCGGTCTGGAATGTAGAGATAAATGCAAGCTGACCGACGGAATCAAGCTGCGAAAATGCTCCGCCACAGACAGCAGGACAGAGGACAAAGAACAAAAAAGCAAACGTAATTATGTCAAATACCGAGCTTATAGGTCCGAACCTGAGCATGAACCTTCCCAAGTGATTGCCGCTCCAACGGGCAGGCTTTTCAAGCTGTTCGGAATCCACATTGTCCCACGGCATAATCAGGCATAGGGTGTCATACAGCAGATTCAGCAAAAGAAGCTGTAGCGATGTCATTGGGAAGAACGGCAGAAGAACGCTCGCCACAACCACAGCGATAATGTTGCCAAGGTTTGACGATGCGGTGATGCTGATATATTTTGTCATGTTTGCAAACGCTTTGCGTCCTTCGAGGATGCTTCGCTTGAGGACATTCAGGTCTTTTTCGAGAAGGATTACATCTGCGCTCTCTTTGACCGCATCCGCGGCGGTGTCAGCAGAAATTCCGACATTAGCTCTCAGCTCAGCCGGAAGGTCGTTCATACCGTCGCCCATGAATCCGACATTATGACCGTTTTTTTGCAGTATTTCGATAATCCGAGCCTTTTGTTTTGGAGACAGCTCCGCAAAGATTTTCGTTTTCTCAACGCAAAGCGGAATGTCGTTCTCGGAAAGTCCCGCAAAATCCGCACCCGTCAGAACAAAGTCTGTCTCGATTCCGATTCGTGAGCAGATTGAAAGTGTCGTCTTCACATCGTCTCCTGTCAGAACCCGAACGTCAATGTTGAGATTTTTCAGATTTTTTATAGTTTCGGAGGCACTCTTTTTCGGAGCGTCAAAGAACGCCAGATAGCCGATAAGTATGAAGTCGGAATTATCGGAATCGAGCACCGATTGGGAAGTGTTTCTGTAGGCAACCGCCAGAACCTTCATCCCATCTTCCGTTAGTTCATCAGTCACTGCGTGAACGCTTTCAACAGTGTCATCGGTAACAGAAACTCTTTCTCCACGGAACTCGGCATAACTGCACTGCGACAGCACATTCCCGACACTGCCCTTGATAATATGCAGATTTGATTCATCACCTTTCAGCAGAACCCCCACATATTTGCGGTTATAATCGAACGGTTGCTCATCCAATAGAACACTGTTCCGGGAAAGCTCTTCAAAATGTGCTTCTCGCCCCGGCATGGTTCCGTATTTGAGAATAGCTGTGTCGAGATGATTTTTGACTCCGCTCTGGTAATGACTGTTCAGGAAAGCATAATCAAGAACCGTACTGCTCTCGTTGCCGAGAATATCCATATAGTATTCGAGGGTGATTGTGTCGTCGGTAAGTGTTCCTGTTTTATCCACACACAGAATGTCCATGCTTCCGAGCGTCTGCATTGCGTTGATATTTTTGACAACGGTCTGCTCTTTACCCATCTGATGACTGCCCTTAGCCAGACAGGCACTGATTACCATTGGGAGCATTTCGGGAGTGAGACCGACCGCCACGGAAAGAGCGAACAGGAGCGCTTCAATCCAATTCCCCTGTGTCAGTCCGCTTGCAAGAAATACAACAGGAATCAGAATCGCCATAAATTTTATCAGAACCCAAGCGATAGAAGTGGAGCCGCTGTCAAATCCGCGCTTCTGTGAAAAGCTTTCTGTGTCAAGACCGCCATAAACGGTATTTTTCCCGACAGCGCGGACAACTCCCGCACCCGACCCGCCTGTAACCGTGGTACCCTGAAAGACTATATTTATGTAATCGCTGAGCTTTTCCGGTCTGATTTGTGGCTCTCCGGCTTTCTTTTCAAAATTCTCGCTTTCGCCGGTTATTACAGACTGTGAAACGAACAGATTCTTCGATTCTGTAAGCTCAATATCCGCAGGAATCCGATCTCCTGCTTCGATTCTGACAAGATCTCCGACAACCAGCTCTTCGGAAGAAACCTCCTGCCAGATGCCATCCCTGCAAACAGACACGGTAGTCCCCGCCATCTGTGAAAGGCGGTCGGCAACGCTTTTCGCCCGAAGCTCCTGAATCAGGCGGATGATACCTCCGAGAAGCATCATAACTATAATTATTATAACAGACGAAAAGCTCTGCCCGTATTTATCCGGCAAAAGCACGTCGGTAATCAGCGAAACAACCGCAAGAACTATCAGAATTATCGAAAACGGATTTATAAACGCTCTGCGAACACAGCGCCTGACGGTCGTTTTACTCCTGCTACCCTGCCAGTTGCTCCCGTATTTTTTTCTGTTTTCAGAAACCTGCTCCTGCCGTAACCCGGTCGCCTCTTTCATAATCAAAGCCTCCTTGCTTTATAAAGCCCAGTGCTTCCATTATACCATAAAAGTCAATGAGGAAATCTTGTTTTTTTCTTGTTCTTGGGAAGAGATACGGTAATGCAAAAGAACCGATTGCTTTCAGATTGAGAGCAATCGGTTCTTTATTTGTTTTTGCATAACATTGTTGAATTTATGCTCAACTGTATGCTGTGCACACACCTGTCCTGTCAGCTAAGGGTTGGTAGGTTTTGTTAGTTCATTGACGGAGGTAGCCATGATGGCTTATAACTTTTTCTTTTCCTATCCATTCAAGTGTGGGCATGGATGGTAGCCCCCCTTAGATTCGTTTTTGCTTTCCATCTAAAATAATTGATGGGCTTCCTTGACCGTCTTCGGCTTTTTCAAATTTCACAGGGAACTGTTGACCATATTTATTCTTGTATATGTCTTCATAGGAAAACTCTAATACATACTCTCCACATATAATTTCTGGCTTCTCCGTTGAAAAAATGTTAATGTATATGGTTTGATTCTGTTTCAGCATCGTTGGTATCAGGAATTCATGAGATTCTTTGTTATCTGCGTAATTGAAGCCTATTCGAAGGTTTACCGCAGTGCCATTTCCTACATTTTCTATTTCTAACGGTAAGCTGGAATAATCGACAGGATAAAGCATTCGTGTTCCCTCAGGCGTAGTACATGATACAGCCCCATCAAGATCAACAATGCTTTGCTGTTGTTTATTTAAACTTCCTCTATCTTTAATTCCATCTGAATAGATAATAAAATAAACTCGATTGGCTTTTTTCTCTTCATATTGTACGGCTATTTTTCACTCGAGGGTATTTACTGCTATAAACGGTAATACACGCGAACGGACATCCTCCTGATAGTTATTATTGGAAGCCCGAATAGAGACATATACCCCTACGCCTGCTATGACTGCGGCTAATATAGTGCCATAGAACGCAAGTACGTCGGCAGCACTCCACATGGTGACATAACCGCAATTCTCTTTGTAGCTCTCGTTGATAAGGATAGGAATTCCAAAAACTAAAACGATGGCAATCACAATAATGCCGACAATCTTAAGCCATTTAGGACAACATTTCTTTTTCTGCTTTTCTGCGCTTTCTTGTTCTTTTTTCATTTTAACAAACCTGCTCTTGCTCGCATATAAATTTTCGGGTTTTGTACTTTTTTCATAATACAATTATAATCGCAAATGCGAACAAAAGCAAGTGGCTTTATCCACGATTCGCAAAGTATTTTGATATAATTACTTCATAAGGTCGGGGCTGTTCCAATACAGCCGGTAATTTCCGGCTACCAGAGATACGCCGCTGTTCCCATTTTAATGGGAACCAACATCAAAACTTTTCAGTTTTGCAAAGTTCGAGGGAATGGGAAATCGAAATTCCCATCAAGATTTGCCTGCCGGAAATAGCTCATTTCGAGTTATTGTCTGACGTAGGCGTATCTTGCTCCTACTTCTCCCGAAAATATTTTTAAGAAAATTTCAAAACACCTTGTCTGGATGTCTGGCTTTTCTGTGTTAGTGAAGGAACAAAAACAGTCCCCCGAAATATAATCAGAAAGGACTACCATCTATTGAACCGACGCAAGAAACTGATTAACAACTCCGGCATCCCGTAACGGGAAATAGAAATAATCGCACGATGCATTTATCCTGACATCGTTGCTTTCTTCGAAAGTGAAGAAGGGCAACTGGAATTTGCCGAATGGAAAGCACAGTGTAAGAAAGAAAATGCAGAAACTAAAACAGGCAAGGTAGCATCATAAGCTGCCTTGCCTGCTTTCTACTTATTCAATTTTTCTTATGCGGTCCTCGTGGTTTCGATTCCGGTCTCTTAACTGCGCCGTTTGGGAAGTAGATCTCCTCATACTTATCGAAATACAAGAAAAATCCGAACCCATCACCAATCGGAAACGGGTTCGGATTATCTTGGTTTGGTGCCGCTGACCGGACTTGAACCGGTACGCTTTAGGGGCGAGGGATTTTAAGTCCCTTGTGTCTGCCGATTCCACCACAGCGGCGTTACCGCTTTTTATATTATCACAACCGGCGCAAAAAGTCAATCTTTTTCAAAGAAAAAAGGGACTCTCCCGCAGGAAAGTCCCTTGAAATCATTTCAATCCGAAATTATCTCTTTACATGGAAAGCATTGAGTCCCGGATAAACAGCGGAGTTGCCGAGCTCTTCCTCGATTCTGAGAAGCTGGTTGTACTTCGCAACACGGTCGGTTCTGCTGGGAGCACCGGTCTTGATCTGTCCGGAGCCGAAAGCAACTGCCAGGTCAGCGATGGTGACGTCCTCGGTCTCGCCGGAACGGTGAGAAAGGATGTAAGTATAACCTGCGTTCTTAGCCATTCTGATAGCCTGAGCGGTCTCGGTGAGAGAACCGATCTGGTTGACCTTGACGAGGATGGAGTTTGCAACGCCCTTCTCGATACCGGTTGCAAGTCTCTCGGAGTTGGTTACGAAGAGGTCGTCGCCGACGAGCTGAACTCTGTCACCAATCTTCTCGGTGAGGAGCTTCCAGCCCTCCCAGTCGTCCTCTGCCATGCCATCCTCGAGGGAGATAATCGGGTACTTGGTGCAGAGCTCTGCCATGTAGTTAGCCATTTCTTCACTACTGTAGATTCTGCCGGACTTAGGCTGATGGTAGCACTTGTTCTCGTCGTCCCACCACTCGGAGCTTGCGGCATCGATAGCGATGAAGAAGTCCTTGCCGGGCTCATATCCGCAAGCCTTGATAGCTTCGCAGATAGCTTCGATAGCGTCCTCTTCAGAAGCGAGGTTAGGAGCATAGCCGCCCTCGTCGCCTACGCCAGCGGCAGGAGTGCCGTTGTTCTTAAGGATGGTCTTGAGCATATGGAAGACTTCGGAGCATCTTCTCAAGCACTCCTTGAAGCTCGGAGCGCTTACAGGCATGATCATGAATTCCTGGAAGTCAACGTTGTTGGAAGCATGTGCGCCGCCATTGAGGATGTTCATCATAGGAACAGGGAGAATGTTGGCATCAACGCCACCGACATAGCGGTAAAGCGGGATTCCGCAGGAAGCTGTAGCAGCCTTAGCAGTAGCCAGAGAAACTGCGAGGATTGCGTTTGCACCGAGGTTGCCCTTGTTCGGGGTTCCGTCAGCCTTGATCATAGCCATATCAACAGCTTCCTGATCGAGAGCGTCGAGACCAACGACAGCCTTTGCGATTTCGTTGTCAACGTGAGCAACAGCCTTGGTAACGCCCTTGCCCTCATAACGGCTCTTGTCGCCGTCACGAAGCTCAACAGCCTCATGCACGCCGGTAGATGCTCCCGAAGGAACAGCCGCACGAGCGGTGATACCATTTTCAAGTGTTACTTCAGCCTCAACGGTAGGATTTCCACGGGAGTCGATAATTTCACGACCGTGAACCTTAACGATTGACGTTTTCATAGTAAATCTATCCTTTCTTTTCGAATACGGTAACCGTATCGTAATTTCATACGTCCATATTATACCACGCTTTTCCCGAGTTGTAAACCTCGTTTTTGCGAAATGTTTGTGAAATGCAGAAAAAGACCGGCTCTGACAGACGACATCATCACAAATTCCGCATTACGAATTTCTCGTTTATGTTGACATGATAACGCAAATCGGTTATAATATAGTCAGAATCTTGATGCGAAACGCTATGGGAGGCGAAAAAATGATTACTCGTTCGTCTGCGGAAATCCGCCAGAACTATGATGAAATCGCAGATATTTGCAAGAAGACCTCTGCACCGGTTATCCTCACCAATAATGGAGAAGAGGAATTAGTCGTCATGGATTTTGATTCATACCGCCGTAAAAAAATGCAGGAGCTTCGCCGGGAGCTCGAAGAAGTTAAGGAAGCGAGAAGGCGCGGAAGCAAGGACTACACGGTTGAAGAAGTCGCATCAATGATGCGTGACGCTATCAGGAGGGCTTCTGCTAATGGAACAGAAGGATAGATACCATGTGAAGGTATCCCCGTTGGCATCTCAGATGCTTGTTTACCATGCTGATTTTTTGGCACAAGTAAGTTCCAAAGTGGCAGAGAGATTGACTCAGGCGTTTGAAAAGGCGGCAAATTCTCTGGAAGTAATGCCACAAAGATGTCCGTGCCTTGATGATGACGACACTTTGGGTGATACATACCGTTACATTTTGTTTGAACGACGGTATATGATTGTTTTCAGAATCGTAGAAGATACAGTATACGCAGATTATGTCATCGACTGCCGTCAGGATTACGGTTGGTTGTTGCAATAATTATTAAATCCCCACTAACTTGGTGGGGATTATATTATTTCTCGTAAGCCCCACCCTTAACATTCATCATATACAGTCTCGCTCCCGCTTCTTCCGAAGCGTTATAGTCGAGCCCGAGGTCAGCGGCGACGATTCGGGCGAGGTCGGAGAAGAGCTTGCAGGTGTTTATAAGACTCGTCCATATGCGGGCGGGGTCGGCGGTGGTATAGGTTTTCAGGTACTTCCCGTAAATGCTGTCGGGGAGATACTTTTTAAAGTATTTTCCCATTTTGCCGGTCGAGACAGAGAAGTCGGAAATGGTTCCGATGTACCAGCTGACGATTTTATTGAGCTGTGGGCGGAGGGTCTCCTCAAACATCGACTTTGCATATGGGATCTCTTCGCGCTTCAAGCCCTTGGCGACGTTATTCAGGCACCACCAGAACTCGTTACAGCAGGCGGAGAACTCGGCTTGCGTGGGTCTGTGGACCATGTAGCACTCGTTGTCGAGATTGTCCTCAAGGTGCCCTTCCCTGTCGAAGAGAACCTTCATCGGTTCGTTGCCCCAGTCGGGCATGGCGGTCGTGACCGTCAGATCGAGACGCACGCCGTCCTCGAAAATCGAAAGATATGTAAACCGCTCGGCGGTCTCAGGCGTCAGTCCCGGGTTATCCAGAATGTCGGGCATCTGCATTATGAGGACTTTGCCGAAAGCTCTCTCGATAAAGCAGGGGTTATTGAAATACGGCGACAAATCTTTGACAAGAAACGCAACGTCGTAATCCTGATAGACATCACTTGGTCTCGAAGAGTCCGCCCTCGAGCCGCTCAGAACAGCTGCACGGACATTCGGATCTCTCTTGGCGGTGTCGGTAATAAGCTTTAACATTTCCTCGGTTGAACGCATAAAATACCCTCCTTGTGCTTTGTTAAGATAATTATAGCACAAAGAAGGCATAAATGCAATAAGTAGGGGCGGATATTATCCGCCCGTTATTTCGTTGCGATGAAGGTTTAAATTATATCATCCGAACCGTTGCCGTTACCGGAGCCGCTGTCGGAATTTGAGCTGTTTCCATTGCCGAAGCCAAAGCCTCCGAACATATCGCCCCAAGGTGATGTTGAACTACCCGACTGATTGTCAGAATCAGTATCCGAATCGGGACCCGAGCCTGAATCGATGCTCGAATCGGTGGTGGTCGAATCGGGAAGAGCCGACTGGGTGGTGGAGCCGACGGTTACGACGATTACTCTCGTCTCACCGTCTCTGTAGACCTCAAGCACGAGCTCGTCGCCGACTTCGAGGGAGCCGACATAAGTCGAAAGCGAGCTTGCACCGGTGATTTCGGTGTCGTCAGCCTTGGTGATGATGTCGCCGACCTCAAGACCCGCTTCGTCGGCAGGTGCACCCTCGGTTACGCTGTAGACAACCGCTCCCGAGGTGATGCCGGTGCTGTAGTATGTGCTGGTGGTTACGTCGGTGACGGTGACGCCGATATAGCTCTTCTCATAGGTGCCGGTCTCGATGATGCTGTAGACAATCTCCTTGACGGTGTTGATCGGAATTGCAAAGCCGATGTTGTCGATGGACGCCTCGGAAGAGGAACTGCTCGAATACTTCGCGTTGGTGATTCCGACTACTTCGCCGTACATGTTGAAGAGTGTGCCGCCCGAGTTACCGGAGTTGATTGCACAGTCGGTCTGGATGAGCTCCATAGTGGTTCCTGTGGAAAGAGTTACCGAGCGGTCAAGAGCGCTGACTATTCCCGCAGTGAGGGAAAATGTGAGCTCGCCCAAGGGGTTGCCGATTGCAACGACGGAATCTCCTACATTGAGTGCATCGGAGTCGCCGAGGGTTACGGTGCTGAGGTCTTCAGCTTCAATCTTCAAGACTGCGATATCGTTAGACTCGTCATAGCCGACGAGGGTTGCCGAATAGCTTTCGCCGTTGTAGAGGCTGACGGTTATCGAATCGGAATCCTCAACGACATGGTAGTTTGTGAGAATATAACCGTCGGAAGAGATTATAAATCCTGAGCCGGAAGCCGCCGAAGTGGTCGTATAGCCGAAATAGTTGGTGGTAATCGAGGTTGTGATACCGACGGTGGCGTTGACGTTACTTGCGTAAACCTCCGCCGCTGTCATCTCCTCGCCAGCCTCAACCTCATTGAGAACAACCTCCGAGCTGTGACTGCTCGTGTTGATGATTGTAGCTGAGGAAGTGTTGGTTGCGCCCGAGGATGTCGGAACTATCGAATTGCCGGAGGTGACAAGAGCCGTCACGCAGGCTCCGACTCCGCCGCCGAGGATTGCGCAGACGAGTGCCAATGCAATCATCGCGCCCCAAGGGGTTCTCGAGGATTTCTCCTTCTTCTGCTTCTTTTGCTTCTTCTGGGTCGGTTGTTCATAGACGACATATTCCGCCTTCGGCTGAGAATTGCTCTGCCACTGATAGGTGTAATCGCCTTGATATGCCGACTGCTGAGTTGCGCCGGTATTTTCGGTGCTTTCAGTATTTTCGTTCACAGCTTCGCCGGTTACTTCATTAATATTGTCATTGTAGTTATCCATAATGATTTTTCTCCTTTACTTGTACTGTGAGCATATTGTAAAACCCAAATATTAAAAGTAAAGGTGCATTTCATTAATGATTGATAAACACTTTTTGACGGGATGGTGATAAATCAGTGACTTAGACCGTCAGAACGCTTCCCTCTGTCTCAAGAAGTATTAAAATATCCTCTTCTTCGCCGGTTTCCGTGTTGACATAAACCAATACCGTTTTGCCGTCGGTGGATTGGCATCTGTACTCATAGCAGAGCTTTTCCTCGACGCTGTCGGAGGGAATTACCGCCATGCCAGAGCCGGTGACGGTCAGCATCGGTGAGAGATTTGCCTGACACTCGGTTTCCGAGAGAGTCGGCTCGCCGAGCTCACGCTCAACATGATTCATAAGAAATCCTCTTGCATCATAGCCGATAATCTCGCCATCATCGAGGGCAACGGCAACTTTGATGAGGTCGGTATAGCAGGTCACGCCATCCTCGGAATAGGCAAAGTTCACCGTGCAGACGCCGTTATAGGTCTCGTAGTAGGTTTCGGTCATGTCCTCTATCCCGAGATTTTCAAGATAGGTCTGCGCCGCTTCGACTGCCTCTTCGGCACCGAGATTACTCGTCTTCACTGCCTGCCGTTTCAGCATATAGCAGACGTAGCCGCCGTTTTTCGTGACCGAGCAGGTGACGCCGTTCGCTGTGAATCTGTATGACGGCATCGTGCCCTCTTCGGAATACTCGGCGGTCTTCATTTGGTAGGCTTCGAGACCGCAGTAGGAAGCGGCGATCTCCTTCGCCTCATCCTCGGAAATCTCTTCGGCATTCTCGAGCATCACCGAAGTTTTTTCTAAAATATGGTCGGAGAAGGGACCGTCATAAATGAGCTTCGGGGTGTTCTCGAAGCCCTCTTCGACCGTCGAGAGCCCGTCCGCCAAAAACGACCCGCCGCCGTCCTCGAGCTCGGAAAAGAGCTCTGTTATCGTCTTGTCATTCGAGAGAAGCTTCGATTTGAGACTCCAGAGCTCATCTGCGAACGCTTCGGCGTTGTCGCAAAGGGTGCTCATCGTCTGGTAATCCTCATAAGAAGGCGTTGTGCCGTCCGCCGTGGTCGCCGACATGGCATAGGCATAGTTTCCTATCTGCGAGAGAAATTTCTCGGTCTTCTCGAGGTTCGAGGTCGCAACGGGGAGCTTCGTAAGGGCATTCTTGGCGTTCGACGCTTCGCTCAGAAGCTCGCTCGAAAGCTTCTGCATCATCTGGGGAGAAGAGGCATAGAGCCCCTTCGTCAAGGTTGCCGAAATCTTGTCGGCACTCTGCGCCAGCTCCTCGACCGCCTCCTGATAGCCGTATTCAATCGAGCTCTCCGCCCGGGAAAGCCGGCACATATACACAATATCCGCCGCCGCAAGGACAGCGATTATAGCCACTGAAAAAGAAATAATCCGCACCAGCGTGCGCCGTGAAATAATGGTTTTCAAAGTAATCATCCTTTCTTGCTTTTTCTTAGGATTTCACAATGTGGGAGGATTACACTTGGGAAATTTTTCAGCATAGAAAAATCCCCACCGTGTGGTGGGGATTCTTTCTCTTCTGTAAGCGTATGCCGTGGATGGCATTTCTTAATCTTTTGGATGGAAAGACTCTTGACGGAACCGTCTCAAACAGAAGCTGATATTTGAAGAAAACGGACTATCAATTATCTTCTCTTGGAAGCTACGACTGCGAAGCCTGCGATTGCCATAGGAACGAGTGCGAGGACAACACCGGTAGTCGGGTTGGTCTCAGTTACTTCCTCAGCATCGGTGTCGTCAACGTCGAGCTCGTCATCTTCGGTCTCAGTGTTGGTGTCCTCAGTGGGCTCATCAACATTGACGGTTTCAGTTACGACTGTTCCGACAGGAATGAGAACCTGAATGCTGGTGATATTGTAAGAAGCAGAAGTGTTGGAGATGAGTACATAAGAGCTCAAATTAGCAAGACCTGCATCAGACAAAGCCGCATATACGGTTGCTGCGTCATAAGTCACTACAGTACCGTTATCGGAAACGTAAGGTACCAAATTCTTGTCCGGCTCATCATCAGTTGTAGTTCCGGCGGTAGAAAGCTGAACATAGCTACTGTCGTCCTTGCCAAGCATAAACTTGTCATATCCACCATCAGCATAAGAAGTAACAGTCTCGGTGTCTCTTGTTACCTGAAGAATAGCGCCCTCAGTATTCAAAGCCGCCGCAAGAGTGGAATCACCGATAGTGACCTTGTTCCAGTTGCCGGAAGCAATAGCCGTATCATATACGAACGCCTCTACATACTCAACGCCGTCGATGGTAATAACTTCGGACTCAGTCTCGCCACCTATATATTCACCACAAACAGTGCAATATCCGTTAGCATCAACTTCGTGAGGATAGTTCAAAAGATAAACTTTGCCGTTCATGTTAAGAAGCAGACCGTGGTACTCTTCATTGACGTAGATGACCCCAGCAACTGCTGTAGTTGTATCGTCGTCATCATCGTCATCATCATCATCGTCGTCATCATCGTCGTCATCATCGTCGTCATCTTCAACAGGAACAAGAACTCGAACAGTATTAAGAGTTACATTACTGCTACCCTGAACGTAGATTCCGTACAATGTGCAATCCGAAGTCAGTCCACCAGCAGTAAGCAAGTCAGAAACAGAAACAACAATTTCAGTCGTGCCATTCATAGCGTTAGCCTGAACACCAGTACTGTTCCAATTTGTGCGATCCATTATAGCCACACCGTACCAACTATAGTCAGTATCACATGAAACGAGAAGTTGTACAACTGCACCATCTACGCTGAGCGCCTTAGAAACAGCAGCTGTCTTTGCATCTGCCGCAGTGTCACCACCCCAAGTATATGCCAAATAAGTAACTCCGCCGCTCACTAGTGTAGCTCCTACGGTCTCTTCAGCGACAACAGTATACTCGGTGCCGTCAATCGTCACCGTACTATCTGCCATAACACCCATCGGTAACAGTGACACAACCATCAGTGCGCTAATCATAACGCATAACAGTTTTTTAAGCATAAAAATTTCCTCCTCAAAAATGTCTTTTCGACCGTCCAAGGAGGATTAAATATAGAAAAAGCCTCCAAAGCACGAATCGTGTCCGGAGGTTGTAATTGGGCGCCCAAAAACGAGTACCCCCCCGCTGAGTTTTCACTCAGTTAGAAACGCAGAATATTTGCGTCCTAAATACGTTTATATAGTAGCATTTTTTGACCCGAATTGCAAGAGGAAATTCATACACTTTTTCGATTTGTTGAAACTGCACAAAATTTGGGGAGGGATTTGTGCAGTTTCAACAAAGTAAATCATTTCTCAATACGGACTATCAAACTCCGCCTCGGCTTTTCTGACAGCTTCCTCAAGGGTCATGCCGGCGAAGTTCTGGGCGCCGAGGTATCTGCCTGACTTCTTGTCGTCGACAAACACGCCGACAACCGCACCGGGGATGGCGCTTTCGGGGGCGTTCGGGGCATGATGTCCGCCAAGATCGGTGCGGCACCAGCCGGGGTCGGTGAGATTAATCATGACGTCGGTGCCGTTGAGCTTCGAGCCGAGGTCAATCGTGACCTTGTCAAGAGCCGCCTTGCTTGCGGAATAGCCTGCCTGCTCCGGCTCGAGACGGATGCCGCTCGTAGTGTTGAGGATGCGCCCGAAGCCGCACTCTATCATCTTCGGGAGGAAGTGATAGCAAATCATAATCGGCGAAACGGTGTTGATAAGAAAGCTTTCGGTATAGTCGGACACCGGCGTTTTATAATAGTCGGTTCTGTAGGCAATCTGGAGCCCTGCGTTGTTGAGAATCAGGTCGACCGGCGTGCCGCGCCCGTCGATTTCACGGAGCATTGCCTCGACCTCCTCCGGCTTTGAAAACTCCGCCGAGACGGCATAAGCCTCCACTCCGAGAGCCCTGACTTCGGAAAGTAGGCTTTCTGTGTGCTCCGGCTTCCTGCTGTGAAGAATAAGGTTACAACCCTGCTCGGCCAAGAACAGCGACACAAGCCTGCCGATTCCCCTGCTCGAACCGGTCACAAGCGCCCAACGATTTTTAACGTTTACCATGTGAGTTCTCCCTTCTGACGGAAAAGTGTAGAAACGTATTGTTGATAGATTCAGTATAGCATATTTGGGCGGCGGGTGCAAGAGTTGAACGGGCGGATAATATCCGCCCCCACAATTTAAAATTACCCATTGCAAACTCATTCGAAATAGTGTATAATGGTACTCGTAAGTTCTATGCAAGGCAAAATTTGCCCTGCTACTATAAACGGAGGTAATAATAATGCTCGTATCTGCAAAGGACATGCTGAACAAGGCTCGCGACGGTCATTACGGCGTCGGTCAGTTCAACATCAACAATCTTGAATGGACAAAGGCTGTACTCCAGACGGCTGAGGAGCTCAAGGCTCCCGTTATTCTCGGTGTTTCCGAGGGTGCCGGAAAGTATATGTGCGGCTACACCACCATCGTCGGAATGGTAAAGGGAATGATTAACGAACTCGGAATCACCGTTCCGGTCGCTCTTCACCTCGATCACGGTACTTTTGAAGGCGCAAAGAAGTGCATCAATGCCGGATTCAGCTCTATCATGTTCGACGGCTCGCACTACCCCATCGAAGAGAACATCAAGCTCACCACCGCTCTCGTCAACACCTGCGATATCTTGGGGATTTCCCTCGAGGCTGAGGTTGGTGCTATCGGCGGCGAAGAGGACGGCGTCGTTGCCGCAGGCGAATGCGCTGACCCCGCAGAGTGCAAGATGATTGCAGACCTCGGCGTTACAATGCTCGCCGCCGGCATCGGCAACATCCACGGCAAGTATCCCGAGAACTGGCCCGGACTTTCCTTCTCCACTCTTGAATCCATCAAGGCGGCTGTCGGCGACATGCCTTTGGTTCTTCACGGCGGCACCGGAATCCCGGCTGAGCAGGTCAAGAAAGCTATTTCCCTCGGCGTTGCAAAGATCAACGTAAACACCGAGTGCCAGATTGCATTCACCGCTAAGGTCCGTGAGTACATCGAAGAAGGCAAGGATCTCACCGGCAAGGGCTTCGACCCGAGAAAGGTTCTGGCTCCCGGCGTAGAGGCAATCAAGGACACCGTCAGAGAAAAGATGGACATGTTCGGTTGCATCGGCAAGGCTTGATAATCCGTTTCACAGAAAAAATACCGATTTGGAATTTCCAAACCGGTTATTTTTTTATCCTTATTCCGCCGCCAAAATTTCTTTCAGGAATTCATACGCTGTCTCGCCCATTTCGGCGTAGCCGGCGTCGTTCGGGTGGAGATAGTCGTTCCAGACGGAGACGTAGTCGTCAAGAAGCTTCGAGGTGTTGTCGGGGTCTTGGAGTGCAAGGTCAAAGTCGATATAGCCGTCGAACTTCGACTTGCTCGAGCGGATATATTCGTTCAGGGCAACCCTCGTCTCGTCGTGGAGCTCACTATAGTAAGAGCTTCCCTCAATCGGAGTTAAAGTTCCCGCATAAATCAGGATATCGTTCTCGTGGCAGAGCTCAATCAGCTCTTCATAGGCGTCGATAATGCTTTCCGAAAGATCTTCCGACTCATATCCGATATCGTTGATGCCGATGAGGAGGATGCAATATCTCTCACCTGTCGTATCAGCCAAAACGTCGATAACGTCACGCTGGAATCTGTCGACAAGTGCGTCGCCCAAACCGCCGAAGACCGCGTTGCCGCCGATGCCCTTGTTGACAACCGCAACGTTTCCGACGCTGTCGTCAGCCGCTAAGAGCTCCATAAGCGTGTCGGGATAGCGGCAGTAACCGTTCTGGGTCGAGCTTGCACCGTCGGTGATGGAGTCGCCGATGCAGACAACCGTCTTGGTGCCCGATTCAGCCCAGGTCTCGACGCTCTCGATATAGTATGTCGAAGTCATAACGGATGCACCAGTGAGGGTCTCGTCCGAAACATGGTCGCCCTCGACAATCCATGTCGAGCATCTTGCCGCAGTGTGGCAGGTGATTGTTCCGCCGACATAGGCGCCGAACTTGATGGTGATTGCGAGGCAGTCGAGCGCTTCGAAGCTGAAATCGACTTCATCCGAAACTATCTTCTCCCCGCCCGAAAGGTCGACGCTCTCGGAACCGCCGTTAAAGGTGATGACGGTGTCGGTCGAGGTGTCGATGGTCGAAGATGAGCTGTCGACGAGATGAGCGATATGAACAGATTCGATATTGAGCGGAATGTCGCCGTACTCGTTCGAAAGGGTGATTCTTATCTTGTCGCCGCCGATGGAAACTCTGACCTGCTGGCGGGCTGTGTTCTGCTTGAGCGAGGGGCTTGTCGGTGTTTCGTCAACGCTCGCCGTGAGCATTGCGGTTCCCCATGTGGTGAACCAACCGTCAGCTTCGACGATGTCGGCGCCGACTTCCTTGCCGCAGGACGTTGCCCCGATAAGAAGCATCGCCGCTAAGATAAGGCTTATGAGCCTTTTTGCTATGGATTTGAACATTTATAAAACTCCTTTACGAAATAAAGTCCTTGAGATAATTATAAACTGTGGTTCCGACATAGGCGTAGCCGTCGTGGTTGAAGTGGAGATAGTCGTTCCAGACGGAGACATAGCTTGAATCCATCTTTGAGGAATCTTCTTCCGAAGCAACCGCCGAGGACAAATCAATATAACCGTCGAATGCGGAATCCTCAGACATGATATACTCGTTCACCTCGAGACGAATCTGCTCGTGGAGCTCGGAATAATATGTATTGCCGTTGAAGGGAGTGATGGTGCAACCGATGACGGTAATCCCCGCCTCGTGGCACTGCTCGACAAGGCTCTCATAGCCTGCGATAATATCCTCCGAAATATCCGAGGTCGCCGCTCCGATGTCGTTTACGCCCATGAACACGATGCAATACTTGACGCCTTCAATGTCGAGGATATCTCTTTCAAGTCTGCCCATGCCGGTAGAGTTGTCGGTGGTGCCGAGGAACATCGTTCCTCCGACGCCCATGTTGATGACGGAATAGGTGTTAAGTTCACTGTCAGCCTGCAAAAGCTCCATGAGTGTATCGGTATATCTTGCGAATGAGTTGTCCGTGATGCTTGCGCCGTCGGTGAGGGAGTCGCCAAGGCATACGATTGCCGAGCAGTCCGGGTCAGCCATCACATCCATAACCGCAAGGAAGTACCACATCGAATAGGTCGAGGCTTCCGACCAGTCATTATCTGTTGCGTGAGAGCCGGTGATAATCCAGTTGGTACAACGGGACGCTCTGTGAAGGGTGATTGTCGAGGGCATGGAACTTATCTCCATAGAGACGGCGATGTCGTCAAGAGCGGAATAGCTGAACTCAATCGAATCCGTTACAATAGTCCCGCCTGCCGGCACTGTGATGGTCGTACTGCCCTCATAGGTGACAGCGACCGAGCTGTCGGTGTCGATTTCGTAGCTTGACGGGTCAAGGAGCATGGCAATTTCCATGCTGTCGATCACGAGATCAGTGCTTCCATACTCGTTCGAAAGCGTGAACCGAAGCTCGCTTCCCGATACAGAGGGTCTTATCTGCTGACGGATGGTGATTGTCTCGCCGCTTGTGGCTTCGCTCGGGATTGTGTCCGAAGACCAGACGGTCTGCATCGAGGTTCCCCAAGCCGCAAGCCAAGCCTCGGCTTCTGTTGTTTCTTCATTGATTTCTTCTGTTTCTGTCATATCTTCCTCTTCCTTTGTCACTTCGGTGTCGCTTTCGGTGCTCCCGCATGCTGTCAGCATTGTAAACGCCAGCACAAGAGCAATCAAACGGCACAGACGCCTGAATTTCTTAGTCATAATATAAACCGTTCCTTTCAAACGTTATGTAAAATATATTGTAGCACAAAAGCAGGGAAATGTAAATATAGAATTAATAGCAAAACACCACACATTTCTGTGCGGTGCTTGCTCTTCAAATATCAGCCTCTGCTGTAATCATGTTAGCGACCAGAAACTCAGCAGTGAGTTATAGGCTTCCTCCGCCATTCTCTCATATCCCGCATCTCCCGGGTGGAGATAGTCGGCGGTGGAGCCGTTGTATTCGTCCGCCATCTGGGCGGAATCCTCCTCACTCGCAATAGCGCCGCCGAAGTCGATCACTCCGTCAAAGCCGCTGTCTTCAGACATGAGATATTCATTCACGGCGGTTCTTATCTTTTCATGCAATTCCGAATAGTAGAAGTTGCCCTTGACAGGGGTCAATGTTCCGGCATAGACCTTGAGTCCTGCCGCGTGGCACTGGGAGATAATCTCCTTGTAGCACTCTATCATCTCGTCGGAAATGTCCGCCTGTGCGGTTCCGACATCGTTTATACCTATTAAAAGTATAACATACCTGACACCCGAAACCTTAAGAACGTCCCTCGTCAGGCGGTTCACAGCGGAATCGGAGCTCTCGCCGGTTATCATGTTGCCCGAGATGCCCATATTGACGACGGAAATATTCTCAGTGAGGGGATTTGAATTGAGCATATATGCGAGCTGGTCGCACCAGGACTGATACTGGTTATAGGTCGAGCATGCGCCGTCGGTTATCGAGTCGCCGAGGCATACGACAGCCTTGGTTCCCGCCTCGCTCCAGACATCGAGCCTTGTTATATAGTACCAACTGCTCATGACCTTGACCGCCGAAAAGCTTTCGTCCGAGACGCAGTTGCCCTCGGTAACCCATGTCGAGCGGTTGGAGAGCTTGTGGCAGGTGACGACCCCGCCGGTATAATCGCCGAGCTTGATTGAAATCGCTATTTCTTCGAGGGCTTCAACATCGAAGCTGACGGCATCGCAGGTGACAGTCTCCCCTGCCTCGACGGTGACGCTTTCGGAGCCATTGAACGTCAGAACCGTATCGGTTGAGGTATCAATAGTATCGCTTCCCGAAGACTGAAGCTTGGCGATATGCACGCTTTCAAAGACGACGGGAATCGTGCCGTATTCATTCGAGAGAGTTATTGTGATGGTGTCGCCGGAAATGCTCGGGCGGATGACCTCACGGACGGTGTTGCCCTTGAGCCCCGGGTTCGAGGGGATAACGTCGACATCCGAAGCTTCGGGAGCCGCCGCCCACGCCGTTACCCAGCCGTCTTCATCGGGAAGGACAACCTCGGTTTCACCGCAAGCGGAAAACGTCGCCAGTACGACCACAAGACACACAATTACCGACAAAAATCTTCTTAGTTTACGCACAAAAAGTCCTCCCTCGGGATAATCATAAAAGAATTATAACATTATTTTCGCCGAATGTAAAGTGGAGCGACGAAGAAAAGTCGTGCTGAACATAAAGAAAAATTTTTTTGAAATTTGGGGTTGACAATTCGGTGCGACGGTGCTATAATGTAAAAGCTGTGTGAGACAGCTACAAAATACGCGGCAGTGCTGGAATAGGCAGACAGGCACGTTTGAGGTGCGTGTGTCATAGACGTGTGGGTTCAAGTCCCACTTGCCGCACCAAACCAAAATAATCCGAACCTGTTTCCGATTGGTGGTGGGTTCGGATTTTTTACATATTTTGAGTAGGGAACAGGCAAGGTAGTTTATGATGCTGCCTTGCCTGTTTTAATTTCTGCATTTTCTCGTTGCGCTTTCCATTCAGCAAATTCCCGTTGCCCTTCTTCGCTCTCAAAGAAAGCTACGATATCCGGATAGATGCACCGTGCGATTATTTCTATTTCCCTCTGCGGGATTCCGGAGTTGTTGATAAGTTTCTTGCACCGGCTCAATAAATTCTGATTATATTTCGGAACTGTTTTTGTTCCCTCACTAACACAGATAGTGACATCCTATCGACAAGCTGTTTTTGCTTTTTTCTCTCAACAAGTTTTTGAAGAAGCAAAAGCAAGATACGCCCGGTCTGACAGTAACTCAATTCTGAGAACTGCCGTCCCTACAATCTTGATGGGAATTGCGGCTTCCCATACCCTCGACTCTCGCAAAACTGATAGTTTTGTATTTGGTTCCTATTGAAAATAGTCACAGCGGCGAAGCCGGGTGCAGTGGCAAAAAAAGAACGACCGCAAAGTCGCTCTCAGATATTAATGTGTTTAATTCAGTTCGATAAGCCGGAATTTATATGCCAATAAAGTTCAACTCTCGCAGAAGTGCTGCCTTTAATTCTTCTAATTCCCCTGTTGCTGATTTATTGTCATCAGCATACATTTTCTCACTCGGATACCACCAGACAGGACCGCGACCATCGTTGCCGTAATTTTCTATATCTCCTGCTACGCGTGGAAACAGATGCCAGTGCAAATGCGTATCTCCATTACCCAAACATTCATAGTTTATTTTCTCGGCATGGAAAGCGTTTTTTACAGCTTCTGCAACCAAAATCATTTCCTGCATGAACTTCGCCGAAAACTCTTTATCGAGGTAAAACAGTTCTTGACGATTCGCATGGATGCAAAGCAGAACACTTACAATTACCTGTACGATTACACGCAGGAATTGAAAACTGTATGCTCGAGGCTAAATACCGCCAAGTAACTACCAAAGTCTACCAACTATCAGCTGACAGGACAGGTGTGTGCACAAAGCTAAAGAAAGTAAATGCCCAATAGGTGTTGTGCAAAAGTAAAAACAAAGAAAGAATCGATTGCTTTCGATTTGAAGGCAGTCGGTTCTTTTTGTACTACATACTCTTTTGATGCTTATTGTTTTACTAAAATGCCCGCAACTGATTTACCTATTCAATCACACTAAATCACAGTACCCTTCCCCTCAATATATCCCCTGACGCCGCCGGACACCAGATTCTGCATCAGGTCGCTGATTTCCTCCGGGCTGATGTCCTTATTGTTTTCATGCCAACGCTCCAATAGTCCAAACATGGCGGAGTTGACAAATGCGACGAGATAGTCGAAGTTCTCTGAGTCCGGGCGGACGGGGATGTACTGCGAAGCGAGAGGAATCAGCTCGGTTCTGACCCTCGACAGGAAGCTTGAGTCGCCGTTAGGACCCAAGAGGATATAGATTTCTTCGTTCATAGCGGAAAAGACCATCCGGAAAAATTCCATCGGCGGTTTCTCATCCGATATGGATTTCTGAGCCACTTCCTTGACCTCACCGATAAGCTTGTCCTCGACATAGGACAATAAATCGTCGGTGTCCAAAAAGTACTCATAGAAGGTACTGCGGTTGTAGCCGGCACGCCGCGTCAGCTCGCTCACCGCAATCTTTGAAACCGGCTTTTCCTTTGCCAGAGCCCAAAAGGAGTCAACAAACTTTTGCCTTGTTCTATCTGTGATTTCCGATTGTTTTTTCATCTAAAATCGCCTCTTCTTAATTATCCGACAGTTCCGGAAAAATTGGGGGTTGATAATACCTCCAAGCTGAGTATAATATATATTATACAACAGATTGTTGGATAATGTCAAGACAAATCTTCCCGTAATTTTGTCGGAGAGGAGAGCGGATGTATGAGTGACTCGGCTGGCGGGTATGCCATAAGCATATTCAAAGAATGGCTCAAGTGGCGAAAGGACTGGGATTCCCTGTGCACCCGTTGCGGAAAATGCTGTTACACCCGCTCAATCGGCTCCGACGGCAAGGTAAGGATTCATTATGACAACCCCTGCGAATATCTTGACACCCAGACGAATCTGTGCCGTGTGTATGAGGAACGATTCAAGAAGTGCAACCACTGCGGAAAACTGACTTTGTACACGGCGCTGTTTAATACCACACTGCCGGAGGATTGTCCATATGTGACAACCTTCCGGGTGTGGATACACAAGCAGGATGAAGAAACCTGATATATATTTTTAAGGAGGAATTTTTATGCAAACATCGGAAGCTATCGCAAAAAGAAAGTCAACAAGGGACTTTGACCCTACAAAGGCTGTTCCTGACGAGGTTATCGACGAAATCGTCAAGGCAGGTTGTCAGGCTCCGGTCGGCGGAGGCAAGAGAGACTCTCTTCACCTGACAGTATGCAAGAGCCGTGAGATTCTCGAAGAAATCAATCAGTCCACCGCCGCGGCTATGAAAATGCCGGCGAGAGACTTCTTCTATGGAGCACCGGTCGTTGTCTTCGTTTCCGCTTCAGAGGAGCAGATGGCACCGGGAATTGAATATGCCAACTCCGCTTGCGTCATCGAGAACATGTTGATCGCCGCAACCGACGCGGGACTTGGAAATATCTATCTCTGGGGACCTGTTCAGGGTCTTGCAAGAAACAAGGACATGTGTGCAAAGATGGGCATTCCGGAATGCTTCAGACCTGTTTCCGCCGCCGCAATCGGCTATAGCCTGAGCGGTGAAGCAGAGCCGAGAGACCTGACCGTCTCACTCAGCACCAACTACATCTGATCTGAACTATTAAAAATACAAAAACAAGGAGGCACTACTATGGCAACTTATGAAGTCACACAGGAGGCAATGAAGAAGGCGATGAGCGAGCGGCACACCGTCCGCAAGTATAAGGCTGATAAGCTCCCCTCGGATATCGTCGAAAAGCTCAACGAAAGAATCGAGGAGAACAACAAAAAATACGCCCTGAATATCCAGCTTGTCCTGAACAACAAGGAGGCAATGCCGGGAATTCTCAGCGCCACAATGTCGAAGAACGTCCTGAACTATGTGATTTTAGCCGGTCCCGACAAGGCATCGACCGACGAGGTGCTCGGATATGCCAGTGCCGACCTTATGCTGTATGCCCAGACACTTGGTCTGAACACCTGGTGGATAGGCGGAATGTACAGCAAGAAGAACGCAAGAAAGAATTCCGACGCTCCGGAAAATGCGAAAATTATTGGAGTTGTAGCCGTCGGCTACGGAATGGAGCAGGGCGTTCCGCACAAGTCAAAGCCCACAAGCGAAGTTTCCTCCTATGAAGGCGAAGCCCCCGACTGGTTCAAGGCGGGAGTTGAAGCTTCACTTCTGGCTCCGACGGGCATGAACCGTCAGGAGTTCACAATCAAAGGCACCGGCAATGAAGTTTCGATGACCGTTCCCGAGGGCTCGTTTTCAAAAGCAGACCTCGGAATCAGCAAGTATTTCTTCGAGCTCGGTGCGGGAAAGGAAAACTTCACCTGGAAGTAATATTGACAGCAAGTACCTCCACAAAGTCACATATAGATAAAGCACCACCCACCGAAGAAGCAACGATTTGGTGGGTCGGTGTTTATAACTGCATTTATAAAAATACGGAGATGAATTTATGAGATACGAATCAAGTCAGCTAAGAGAATATATGGAACAAAGCGGCAAAACAGTCGCGGTAACGGGTGCCGGCATTTCTTATTTATATGGAATGAGACGCCTGAAGCAGAGCGTTGGGCTCATGAATTCAAGGCAGGTGCTCTCCCCTTCGTTCGTAAGAAGCAACCCGGATGATTTCTATAAAATAGTCAAGACATCTTTCCTGGATGCCACATTCGAGAAGGGTCCGAGCGAGGTTCACAAACAGCTTGCGATCCTCGAAAAGCACGGCTTGCTTTATGGAATAGTCACCCAGAACATGGACTGTCTTCACACAGTAGCCGGCTCGAAGAACGTCGTCGAGTTTCAGGGAAGCTTCGGGGACAACATCTGCGTGGACTGCGGCACAAGATACCTTAATTATAAAATCTGGAATCACGGGCACACGCCCACCTGCGAAAAGTGCGGCTCGCCGCTGATGCCGACAACCTTCTGCCGGGAAAACAAGATATCCGAGCAGGTTTCCAAGGAAAGCATGAAGAAAGCGCAGGAGATGATTTCCGAGGCGGATCTGGTCATTATCATCGGCACCACGGGATTCAGGAGCGACGAGTATCTCAAGAAGATGAGAAAAGATACAAAGCTCGTCCAGATAAATCCTTCGGAAACTCCGCTTGACAGCGTTGCCGACTGGAATATCCACGCTGATGCCGCAGAGGTTCTTAAAGAAGTAATGAACGGATGGGAGAAGTGCGAAGATGTTCTCTAAATCGAGCTTCGACGACAAGATACAGAAATTTGCGGAATATGTTGATAACTGCAGCGGTATAGTCGCAATAACGGGTGCGGGAATCTCGATTTCCGGCGGAGGAGTGACCTACAGTCAGCTCTCCCGCAATCTTCGCCCCGGAGGTTTTGAAAGCGAATCGTTTCTTAAGTCCTATGTCAAAACCATGCACCACTACAAGCCAAGCCTGAGTCATTATGCCTTGGCGGATCTTGAACGTGAAGGCAAGCTCATAGGGGTCATCACGACGAACGAGGACTGCATGCACACCATAGCAGGCTCACAGAACGTTGCCGAGATTCAGGGAAGCTTCCAGATTAATCGCTGCAAGGATTGCGGCAAGCACTTTGACGGCTATGAGATATGGAACAAGGATGAACTCCCCAAGTGCGATTCCTGCGGCGGGACGATTCTCCCGTGGGAGCTCTACAGCCACATCGGACTGTGGGACGAGGGCGTCAAGGACGCGCAGAACTGGATTTCAAAAGCCGACCTGATAATAGTAATCGGCACCAACGGCTACTATGGCGGCGTCTATTGGAACCACAGACGGAGCGATGCCACCATAGTCCAGATTAACCCGGGTCACACAGCCTTCGACAGGGTTGCTGACCTGAACATCCGCGAAGAATGCGACGACGTATTCAGAGAGCTTAAGGAAAGGCGGAGTAAAAATGCCTGATGAAGAAAAGATGAAAGAGCTCGCCGAGAAGATGCGCGAAGCGGAAAACAAGGGTCTGACAGAGGAACAAATCAAGGCTCGTGATGCCGAAAGAGAAAAGCGCAGGCTTGATAATATAAGGATTCTTGAGGATACCCTCGGCATTCTCGAAAAGGGCTCTTATGAAAAGGACGGCAAGGAGATAAGTCTAAGATTCTCTGCCGCTGAGATGGAAGAAGCAAAAGTCTATCTTTCCGAAGATATCGAAGCTACTGAAAAGTCGGCACCGGTCACAGAAACTCACGAAGAACGCGATATAAGTCGGATTTTCGGCTGTGAAAATGAAGATGCTCTTGTTCTTGCAAAGAAAAGATATCTTGAGATGAAGGAAGCAGGGGATTTCTCGCCAAAGGTATTGGTTTTGAATCTCGCTTCGGCTACGGAGCCCGGTGGACGCACCCGTAAGGGCGCAAGCGCGCAGGAGGAAGACCTCTGCCGGCGTTCGTCGCTCCTTCTTTCCCTCGAAAGCGAGAACGCAAAGAAGTATTACGACTATAACAACGCCCGCAAGACCCACATGGGCTCAGACGGGATTGTTATGTCGGAAAATGTCGAGGTTATAAAAAATCACTCTTCCGAAACGCTCACAGAGCCGTTCCCGATATCGGTTATGACCTGTGCCGCACCGATGATTCGCATGGGACTCGAGGGGATGACGCAGGAAGAGTATGAAAGCATGCTCGAAACCCGTATTCGGGGAATGCTGACGGTTGCCGCAACGGAAAAATATCGCCATTTAATCTTAGGCGCATTCGGTTGCGGAATATACGGAAACGACGCAAGCCTTGTGTCAAGGCTGTTTTATGAGGCGATTATGAGCTTCTCCTATGCCGGAAAGACGGCGGAAGCACTGTTTGACTCGATAGACTTTGCCGTCCTCTGCAAGCCTGAAAAGGATTATAATTACAAAGAATTTTGCAAGTATTTTTCGTAATTGAACCGTCCGCAAACTATCCGACACTTTGGAAATTGTTGGGGTTGACACCCGATTTCGACTGAGTATAATATCAATCATACAACAGGTTGTTGGATAATAACAAGGAGGAAATTTGGATGCCGGTTATTTCTGTAGACCATCTGACAAAAGACTACGGTCACGGTCGTGGCGTGTTTGATGTGTCTATTCAAGTGAACAAAGGCGAATGCTACGGCTTTCTCGGACCGAACGGTGCCGGGAAAACCACTACAATACGACATCTGATGGGCTTTTCGAAGCCCGAAAAAGGCAAAACCTCTATTTCAGGTATGGACAGTTGGGAGCACTCGGCGGAGCTCAAGAACACCGTCGGCTATCTCCCCGGAGAGGTCACCCTCCCGCAGGGACTTTCCGGAACAGGCTTTCTTAAGATGATGGAGGGAATGCGGAACACCAAAAACGATGATTACTTAAAGATGCTTCTTGACAAGTTCGACCTCGACCCGAACATTAGCATCAAGCGGATGAGCCTCGGCGTCAAGAGAAAGCTTGCGGTTGTCACGGCTTTCATGCACGACCCGGATATTCTGATATTGGACGAACCGACTTCCGGCTTGGACCCCGTCATGCAGGAGACTTTTATTGACTTCGTAAAAGAGGAAAAGGCAAGAGGCAAGACCATCTTCCTCTCGTCCCACATCTTCCACGAGGTCGACGCTTCGTGCGACAGGATTGCAATAATCCGTGACGGCAGTATTGTTTCGGAATTCAAGTCGGATGAGCTCAAGGCGAGCCACGACAGAATCTATCGCGTCACATTCAAAGATGAAGCTTCCTATCTCAGATTTATCGAGAAGCCGTTCAGGTTTACATCTAAAAACCACGGCAAGCTTCGTGCAAGAGTTCAGATTGAAGCAAATCGTGTTGGCGAGCTGACGCAATGCCTTGGTGATTACGAAATCGCCGATTTCGTTGAGATTCCGTTCACGCTTGAGGACTACTTCATGAGCTTCTATGACACAGGTCATCATTTCGAGGGGGTGAGCAGATGAGCGACAGCGTTATTTCCGTACAGCATCTCACAAAAGACTATGGATATAATCGTGGAGTCTTCGATATATCCCTCGATATCAAGAAGGGCGAGGTTTTCGGATACCTCGGCACCAACGGCTCCGGCAAGACCACTACCATCCGCCACATGATGGGCTTTCTGAAGCCCGATTCCGGCGAAGTGGACGTCAACGGCATCAACCCCTGGAAGAATGCCCCCGAGGTCATGAAAAACGTCAGCTACATTCCGGGCGAGATTGCCTTCCCGGATGTCAAGACAGGAACCGATTTCTTTAAAATTCAGGCGGAGTTCCTTGGCGTCAAGGACTTTTCATACATGAACTATCTTATCGACAAGCTCGGGCTCGACCCTTCCGCAAACTTAAAACGCATGAGCAAGGGCATGAAGCAGAAGACCGCAATCGTTGCGGCTCTGATGGGCGACAAGGAAATCCTCATCATGGACGAACCGACAACAGGTCTTGACCCGCTGATGAGAGAAACCTTCCTCGAGCTCGTCCGTGAGGAGAAGCAAAAGGGCAGAACAATCTTTATGTCGAGCCACATCTTTGAGGGAATCGAGGACGTCTGCGACAGGGTTGCAATTATAGGAAACGGCAAGATAGAGAGCGTCCTGAGCCTTTCCGACCTCAGGCACGGAACGAAGAGAAACTATAGAATCGTCTTCGGCAATCAGCCCTCGGCAAATAAATTCGCCGAAAGGATGCCCGAGGCGACCATGAACGGCAACGAAGCTAAGCTAAGCCTTCTTGCAAGCGAAACCGACGGGCTTTTCAAGGCTCTTCGGAATCTTGAAGTGGTCTCCGTTGACGAGAACCATGAGAATCTGGAGGAATACTTCATGAACATATACAGAGAAGAGGAGAAAAAGAAATGAAAGTAACGAAAGTATTTTCAATACCTCTGTTCAAGCAGAGCCTTCGTGCAAACAGAGTGCTTCTGATTGCCTGCACGGTGGTCTTGTGCCTGATGACGATTGTCACCACCTACGCCGGAAACCTCATCGCCGGAACGGAGTCGACCGACTATACCGATGCCCAGACCGATTTCTACAGCCATCTGTATGTCCTGGCGGCATATAACGAGATGATGGGAACCGACCTAAGCTACGACGATTTCGCATCTTCCGACGACACGACCATGTACGAGACTGTTTTCGAGATGATGTCGGCTCAGTCGGAAGACCTCGATTTGTCGGTTGAGAAGTTCGCCGAATCGGCGGAGCTTCTTTCGGAGTCAGACATAGGACTTGATGTCTATATCACAAACTTCGAGTATGTCTATGCCTTGGGCGCCACCGAGGGCGTCTTCACGGGCGACACTCTCGACGTCAGCACCATGATGACAAATATGTTTGAGATGATGGGAATGTCGAGCGATATGCTTACAACCATGAGTGAGATGGACACCTCGGCAATGCTCAACCAGATGTATTTCACCATCATGTGCTTATTGCTGATTATACTCTTTATCATCTTCGCCGGCAACGAGCTTTTCGTTGACCAGGTCGACAAGGGCTCGATGGCTTACGTCTTATCCACCCCGACAAAGAGAAGCGCTGTTGTCATCACTCAGCTCATATACATGATAGTTACGCCGCTTATAATGGTCGGTTGCGGGCTGATAGTAAGACTTGTGGCGACAAGAGCTTTCACCGGTGAAGTGGATGTGGTAAAATTCCTGGCTCTCTACGGCGGAATCTATCTGTTGGCGGAGGCTATGGCGAGCATCTGCTATATGGCAAGCTGTATCTTCAACCTCAGCAAGAACGCTATGGCTCTCGGCGGAGGGCTCAATGTCTGGTTCTTCCTCTGCTCGCTCCTCGGAATGTTCGGCTCCGAGACTATGGTCAGCATGGGAATAGGCGCAGAAATGCTCGGAGTTTTCAATAATCTGACTATAGTAGGTTTGTTTGACGTTGAAGCCCTCGGAACCGTAGGCTCCGGTGCTGTTGATTACGCATTCGTACCGAAGCTAATCGCTTTGGTTCTGATAGCTGTAGTCTGCTACGCTGTCGGCGCAGTCAGATTCCAGAAGAAAGATTTACCTCTGTAATTATAAATCAGCATTAAGGGAAGTAATGCGTGGGATATATAGCTATAGGGTAAAACAGGACGGTATTAAGTTAATATCAGAAGATAGATTTTTTGGAGGAATATGTATATATGCTTCATATCTTCGGAAATATGAAGACCAAGGACAGGTGGCTCGCACTTCTGTGCGTGCTGCTTGTTTGCGGTCAGGTTTATTTTGATTTGCGTCTGCCCGATTACACCGCTGAAATCACAGTTTTAATCAGCAGTGAAGTAACCGAGCTGTCGCAATACTTCGTTGCAGGCGGCAAGATGCTTGCCTGTGCTTTGTGCAGTGCTTTGCTGACGGTCATAGTCGGATATCTGTCCGCTATGATTGCGGCTGACTTCTCTTACGACGTAAGAGCTAAGCTATTCGACAAAGTCACTTCTTTCGGACCCGGTGAGATAAAGAAGTTCTCAACCGCAAGCTTAATTACCCGTACCACCAACGATATAACCCAGATTCAGATGATAATTTCGATGGGTCTTCAGATGCTCATCCGTGCACCCATTATGGCTATCTGGGCGATAATCAAGATAGTCGGCAAGAGCTGGGAGCTCTCGGTTGTCGTCGCCTCGGCGGTTGTAATCGTCGTCGGCTCGCTGATAGTGCTTTTAGCTATCATGATTCCGAAATTCAGAGTCGTCCAGAAGCAGATTGATGACGTCAACAGAATTACGGAAGAAAACCTGAACGGCATCAGAGTTGTCCGTGCTTTCAATGCCGAGGATTATCAGGAGTCGAAGTTCGACAAGGCGAATACAAACCTTATGAAAACACAGCTCTTCACCGGCAGAGGAATGGCGGTTCTGTCGCCTATCATGATGTTCGTGCAGAGCGGCGTTAGCGTTGCCATCTACTATGTCGGCGCAATTCTCATTAACAATATCGAAGTTCCGTTAAGCGGCACCGCCGCCGAAATCGCAACCGCTATTTCCGAGCGTTCGAATATGCTCGGCGAGGTCGTTTCGTTCAGCTCGTATGCGCTCTATGTCATCATGTCGTTTGTAATGCTTCTGATGATATTCATGTTCCTTCCCCGTGCACAGGTTTCCGCTCAGAGAATCAACGAGGTTCTCGACTCGGATATTGCCGTTAAAGAAGGCACCGAAACCGATTCAGACGAAACCGGCACCATCGAATTCAGGGATGTCTCCTTCCGCTATCCCGATGCCTCTGAGGATTGCCTCAAGCACATCACGTTCTCCGCCAAGAAGGGCGAGACGGTCGCCGTCATCGGTGCCACCGGTTCAGGTAAATCCACCCTCGGCGCTCTTGCCGCAAGGCTTTATGATTCCACTTCGGGAACGGTTTTGCTCGACGGCAAGGAAATCTCCAAGTACGATTTCGAAACGCTCTATAAGAAAGTGGGATATATTCCGCAGAAGGCTACTCTGTTCGCCGACACTGTCGAGGGCAACCTGAAGTTCGGCTCAACGAGAAATAATATTACTTATGAAGAGATGGAAAACGCGATGGATATCGCTCAGGCTTCTGACTTTGTAAATGCCATGGACGACGGAGTCAACAGCAGAATTTCTGCGGGCGGCTCGAACGTGTCCGGCGGTCAGAAACAGCGTCTTTCAATCGCCAGAGCGGTTGCCGGCAAGCCGGAAATTCTCATCTTCGACGATTCCTTCTCGGCTCTTGACTATAAGACCGACCGTGCACTCCGTCAGCGCATCAAGACAGACCTTGACGGCACAACCTGCCTCATCGTTGCTCAGAGAATCGGAACCATCCGTCACGCCGACAAGATTATCGTTCTTGATGACGGAGAGGTCGCAGGAATCGGCACTCATGACGAACTCATGAAGAATTGCTCGGTTTATCAGCAGATAGCTTTGTCACAGCTCTCGGAAGACGAGCTTGCGGCAAATGAATAAGGAGGTGCTTTGATTATGCCGGAAACAAATTCAAGACCCACGGGCAGACCGATGGGTGGAAGAGGTCCCATGGGCGGTGGACCCGGAGGGCGTGGCATGTCGGGCGGCAAAGCCAAGGACATGAAGGATGCGCTCCTCGGACTTCTCAAATATATCCGTAATCAGACGGGAATCATCATTTTTGCACTCGTTCTCGCCGCCGCAGGTGCGGTTCTCACAATTATAGGACCGAACCAGCTCAGTCGCCTTACCGACTACATCTATGACGGCTTGACGTCTTCCATTGATATGGACGGAGTTCTGCACGTCGCATTGCTCCTGCTCGGCTTGTACCTTGCAAGTGCAATATTTAGCTTCCTACAGCACTACATCATGCAGACCGTCACCCAGAGAACCTCGAAGAGGCTCCGTGGCGACATCAGCACCAAGATCAACAGGCTTCCCCTGAAATACTTCTCGGGCAATGCCGCGGGCGACGTTCTCTCAAGAATGACTAACGATGTCGATATGATAGGTCAGGCAATGTCCAACAGCCTGTCGAACCTCGTAACGGCAATCGCTCAGTTCATCGGCTGCCTTATCATGATGTACTACACCAATGCAATCATGGCAACAACGACGGTTCTGGCAACAATAGTCGGACTCATCTGCATGGTAGTGGTCATGAGCCGGTCGCAGAAATACTTCACTGCAAGACAGGAAAATCTCGGCATCCTCAACGGCTATATCGAGGAGATGTACACCGGTCACGATGTCATAAGAATCCTCAACGCCGAGGGCGAGGTCAAGGACACATTTACTTCGATGAACAAGGCTGTCAAGAACGCAAACTTCCGCTCGCAGTTCCTTTCGGGACTTATGCAGCCTATCATGACCTTCATCGGCAACTTCAGCTATGTTGCTGTCTGCGTTGTCGGTGCGGCACTCATCATCGATGGACAGATAAGCTTCGGCGTTATCACCGCATTCCTGATTTACACAAGACTCTTCGAGTCTCCTCTTCGCCAGATTTCTCAGGCTATGACCCAGGTTCAGTCCTGCGCGGCGGCTTCCGAGAGAGTTTTCGAATTCCTCGGTGAGGAAGAGATGGACGACGAGTCCGATAAGACCAAGAAGATTGAGAACGTCAAGGGCGAAGTTGAATTTAAGAATGTTAAGTTCGCTTATCCGAACGCTCCCGAGAAAGAAATCATCCACAATTTCAGCGTGAAGGTCGAGCCCGGGCAGAAGGTCGCTATCGTCGGACCCACCGGTGCCGGCAAGACGACTATGGTCAACCTCTTGATGCGCTTCTTCGAGCCCACCGGCGGCGATATTCTCATCGACGGAGTTTCGACCAAGGACGTCCCGAAGTCCAACGTCCACAACCAGTTCGGAATGGTTTTGCAGGACACTTGGCTCTTTGAGGGAACAGTCAGGGAGAATCTTCTTTATAACACCGAGGGCGTAACGGATGAGCAGATGAAAGCGGCTTGCAAGGCTTGCGGAATCCACAGCTTTATCAAGGCACTTCCGAACGGCTACGACACGGTTCTCAACGACAACACGGCTATTTCCGCCGGTCAGAAACAACTCCTGACAATCGCAAGAGCGATGATCCAGAACAGCCCGATGCTGATCCTTGATGAAGCGACCTCGAGCGTCGACACCAAGACCGAGATGATCACTCAGCAAGCGATGGATAAGCTGACCGATAAGCGCACCAGCTTCGTCATCGCCCACCGCCTGTCAACCATCAAGAACGCCGACATCATCCTCGTCATGCGCAACGGCGACATCGTCGAGCAGGGCACGCACGACGAACTCCTCGCCAAAGGCGGCTTCTATGCCGAGCTCTACAACAGCCAGTTTGAAGAGGTGGCGTAGGGAGCCAAAAGAAATACCCGATTGCTTTCAAACACGAGAGTAGTCGGGCATTTTTCATTTATGATTCTTTTAAAACAAGTCGAGCCATGGCTAAACACCCACAAGTAACTATTTAGCCTTTTGGCAGCTCAGAAAGCGGTGTGACCACACGGTCA
>JAJBSV010000015.1 GCA_020861185.1 Ruminococcus sp.
GTTCACACTGTTCTCGGAAAAACGTATAAGACCTGTCTTATGACGGGTGAGCCTGAAAGGCAGCTTTTTTATTACGCGTTGACAGTCGCGCCTGACGGCACAACAACCGCCTTCCCGTCAACCTCAATCCAGATATCTTTTGCAGTGGGATTATATACCGCATGAGACCTCGGGTCGGTGGAGTATTCGAGAGCCTGATATGCCTTGTGATACTCGCAAATCTCGATGTTCGTGGCGAACCAGATGTCGGGATTGCCGCTGACCTTCTTGAAAACGTTTTCGATAACGTCCCAGTTGTTGTCGCGCCTGAACTCGGCGGTGTGTCCCCAGAGATAGAACATCCGGCAGTCGTCAAAATCGGTCGTAAGGAACCTGTCGAGGAGCTCGGGCAATCTCTTGTCGCCATGGTGACAGGTTGCAAAGAGTCTCAGCCAGTCCTCCGGCATGCCGAAATCGTCGCGGGTGCAGACAGTTCTGCAATACTTGATGCCGCATTTGCGGAGAGCCTCAACCGCCTTGTTGTTGAAAGAGCCGTAAGGATAAGCCGCACCTCTGACAACTCCGCCGTACTGCATCTCAAGGTTTGCCTTGTCTGTGGCAATTTCGCAATAGAGCTCAGGCTCGGTGATTTTCGTGAAGTCCCTGTGGTGGAGCCCGTGAACGGCAACCTCAACCCCATGCTTCGGGTATTCTTCCAAAGCCTCGGTCAAAGTGACTCTTGGCCAAACGCCATAAGGCTTGGTGCCCTCCTCACGATAAATCTGTGAGCTGATGTTGAAGGTGCCCTTGATGCCGTACTCATCCATCATCTCCATGAGCCTGATGTCGTCATAACACCCGTCGTCATAGCTCGTCGTAAACGCCTTTTTCAACCCGTTCGGGAATAACATTTTTTGCATAGTGATGCCTCCTATTAAAAGCTTACGCTATAATAATACCACCCATCCCGGATTTTTGCAACCTCCCCGTGATTATCTCCGCCTTTTTCTTCCCAGGTCCAGTAGCCCTCGCTCTGCTTGACGAGGTGATAGTTCGTCTGCGCGTATGACATCGGCTTGTCGTCAGGGGAGTAGTAGCACCCATAGTAGGTGTCGCCGAAGGCATAGAAGTCGTATTCTATCATCTGATAGCGATAAGTTCTGCCATAGAAGGTCGCCTGCCGGCAGAGAACTCCATCAACCACAGCAATGCCTTTCGCATACTGCTCTTCGATATAGTCCCCATACATGGCGACAAAAATCGCCGCCCGAGCTTTCGGAGTAAACCAAACCCTCACCACCGATAAGCAAATCGCCGCAAGCACTACTGCGACTATAATCGCAACGATTCTCTTCCTAGTCAAAAGAACTCCTCCAAAACATACATCTCTTGCCTGCTTTCATCCCAGAATATCAGGATAACGCTACCATCGCTTTTTGTCTGAGTGTAGAAAACACAGCTTTCATAGTCCGGTCTGTAATTAATATCGAGCTCGTCAAGCAGTTGCTCCGAATAGTCGACAACACTCTCGGGAATCTCGTCGCTCCAACCTAAGAGCACGCTGATTCTCTCGGCATCGTCAAAGTACATGACGTGATATCTCGTCCCGTCGCCGTGAAAGCTGGCGCCGGAGTCTGCGGAGACTTCTTCCGAGTAGCCTTCATCGGTCGGGATGACGATTCCCCAGTTATTTTCTATAACGTCGCAGTAGGTCTGCGGGAAGATGTAAGAAATAGCCCTGCCGAAGAGGGTCACTGCCCAGACCACTACGAGAGCTATGAACCTAAGAATTACCCTCATCTTCACCCCTCCGATACTCCAAAATATCCCCCGGCTGACAGTCAAGAGCTTCGCAAAGAGCCGAAAGTGTTGAGAACTTGATAGCCTTCGCCCGACCGTTCTTTAAAATAGAGATATTCGCAATCGTGATGCCGACTTTGTCCGCAAGCTCCGTCACGCTCATTTTGCGCTTGGCAAGCATGACGTCGATGTTTATAATGATTTCGCCCATAACTTCAACTCAGACCGTCAGGTCGTTTTCCTGTTGCAAATCGGCGGCTTTTCTCACAAGGTGGGAAAGCGTCGCAAACACCACGGCAACGGCAATCCCGATAAACACTATTATAAGTGAAGCCACAATCACCGAAGGGTGACTCATGTTCGCAAGCAGAAGCACCACATTTCCGACAAAGAAGAATGCAATGTCACCGAGCGCAAGATAGGACATCACGCTGAAATACTTCGCATTGTCATAGGAAAATGCCTTGCCGGCGGCAATGTTAGAGACAATCTTCCAGCAGTAGACGAGCACGGCGTAGCAGGGGATTGCGGTTATCAGGATGAACACGAGCCACGGGACGAACCAGCCCGAAACGTCGGGGTGATCCTCCACGATTTTCAGCCCGCAGACGGGGCAGACCACGCCGTAAGCCACCAAGCCACAGACTCCGACGCCGATAATCACGGCTCTTAGCCACCGAACCAATACTTTGAGATCCATTTTTATCTCTCCTTTATTCTTTTGTGAGACCAGTATAGCACATCAGAGATTGTTTGTCAACAATTTTTTATCGAGATACGATAAATTTTTATCGGGAAATCTCCCCGCTTGACATGTTCTCGGGTTTCATCTATAATATCAGCATCAAAACTTTTTCGAGAGGCTACTATGTTATCACACATTTTCGATACCCATTCCCACTATGACGACCCGAAGTTCGACGGGCTGAGGGATTATCTCATTCCGGCTCTTTTTGAGCTCAACATTTCGGGGATAATGCACGCCGCAACGGATTTGAAATCCTCCGAATTCGGCGTTACTATGGCGCAAAAATACCCGAGGTACTACACCGCCGTTGGCGTTCACCCGGAAAATCTCTATGATGCTAAGGACGGCTATATCGACCGGCTTCGTGAGCTCGCCACCGACAGCAACGTCAAGGCAATCGGCGAAATTGGGCTTGACTATCACTATGAGGGCTACGACCGCGAGGCTCAGATAAAGGCTTTTCGGGAGCAGGTCGAGCTTGCGAACAGCCTGAATCTTCCTGTAATCGTCCACAGCCGCGATGCGACGGGGGACTGCATGGACATCCTGCGGGAATTGAAGCCGAAGGGCGTTATGCACTGCTTTTCCGGCTCGGTTGAAACGGCAAAAGAGATTATCGACCTCGGCATGTACATCAGTTTCACGGGCGTCCTCACTTTCAAGAATGCAAAGAAGTCGGTAGAGGTCCTGAAATCAATCCCCATTGACAGATACCTCCTCGAAACCGACTGCCCCTATATGTCCCCCGAGCCGCATAGAGGCAAAATCTGCGACAGCGCGATGATAAAATACACCGCCCGCAAAGCCACCGAGATTCTCGATATGAGCTACGAAGACTTGGTTATTAAGACAGAGGAGAATGCTTATAGACTCTTTTCAATTAATTGCCTTTGACAAACGGCTCGAATTGTGGTATTGTATTCATGCAAAACACAACTGTATTTGCAGTGTAAACTCTTGGGCTGAGAAGGTGATTGATTTGGACGAAAAATATGTCGTTGTCAGGGCTGATGTCCTGCCGGATGTCATTCTGAAGGTAATAGAGGCAAAGAAGCTTCTCGCAACCGGCGAGTGCAAGACCTCATCCGAGGCGTGCGCCAGCGCCGGCATTTCGAGAAGTGCTTTCTATAAATACAAGGATTCGGCGTTCATGTACAGCGACGGCTTCGGCACCGGAATCGTCACCTATTATCTCACTCTTTGCGACCGTGCGGGGGTTTTCAGCGAGGTCCTTCGTTGCCTTTATAGCCACGGCGCAAATATCCTGACCATGAATCAGAACATCCCCATAGATTCCGCCGCCACCGCGACCGTCACCGTCCGCTTCGACAACGGCGACTATAACTCCGCCACCATCTGCGAGGAGATTTCGCATATTGACGGAGTAATCAGAGCAGGCACATCTTATGGAAGATAACATATTTCGGAGGAAAAAACAATGGCAGTAACACAAATCGCAGTAATGGGTTTCGGAGTTGTCGGCTCGGGAACCGTTGAGCTTTTTTATCAGAATAAGGACGTTATCGAGAAGAGATGCGGGCGGGAGCTTGACATCAAGTATATTCTCGACCTAAGAGACTTCCCGGAGAGTCCATTCATCGACAAGTTCACGAAGAACTTCGACGACATCCTGAACGACCCCGAAATCAAAGTCGTCGCCGAGGTCATGGGTGGCAAGACCTTCGCCTATGATTACACGAAAAGGCTTCTCAGTAAGGGCGTAAGCGTCGTCACATCGAATAAAGAGCTCGTCGCCACACACGGCGCAGAGCTCCTGAAAATCGCGAAGGCGAATAACTGCAACTATCTCTTCGAGGCGAGCGTCGGCGGGGGAATCCCAATCATCAGACCTCTTCATCAGTGCCTTGCCGCCAACCGTTTCTCGAGAATTGCGGGAATCCTGAACGGCACCACAAACTATATCTTAACGAAAATGATTTACGACCAGCGCTCGTTTGACCAAGCCCTTTCTCAGGCTCAGCAGCTTGGCTATGCCGAAAAGGACCCGTCCGCCGACGTCGACGGTCATGATGCAACAAGAAAGCTCTGCATCTTAGGCTCACTCGCCTTCGGCAAGCACATCTATCCCGAATATGTCCACTGTTCCGGCATCAGAGAGATTACACTTGACGATGTTGAATATGCCGAGAGTGCGGGCTATGCCATCAAGCTAATCGGTCTTATCGAGAACACCGAGAGCGGAATTGTTGCGACCGTCTGCCCGAGGCTCGTAAGCGTCAACAACCCTCTTTCGAGCGTCAACGACGTTTACAACGCCATCATGGTGACCGGCGATGCCGTCGGCGACTGCCTCTTTTATGGCAGGGGAGCCGGCAAGTTCCCGACCGCCTCGGCAGTTGTCGGTGACATCATCGACGCCGCCAAGCACGAGGGCAAGGACATCGTCTCCCTGAACTGGGAGGAGAGCGAGTCGAACGACTTCATCCGCCCCTACAAGACCGCAGAAGTCAGCATCTACGCCCGAATCCGCACCGAAAACCAGGACGCCGACGCCCTGAAGAGCGAAATCACAAACCTCTTCGGCTACGTCGACTTCATCCCGAGAAAACAACGCTCTCAGCACGAGCTCGCCTTCATCACCCCAACCATGGTCGAAAGCGAAATCGACGAGAGGCTCAATAAGCTCACAGAGAGCTGTAAGCTGATGAAGAAGATTAGGCTGCTGTAATACAAATCCCCAAGCCGTGAGGTTTGGGGATTCTTTTATCTATACACTTTTGATTTACTTTGTTGACAGCAGTCGGCTTATGTGATATAATGTCAATAGCAAGAGGGTGACGCATAGCCTCCGAACTTTACGGGGAGGGGGTGATAGAGTGACGGTTTCAGAAGTCTTCGAGCTTTTGCAGTTGCTCGCCGTCGTGATTTTCGGCATACTCGGACTCGGACATTCCGATTCCGGTAAAAAGAAATAGCCGCTACCTAGCCTAGCGGTAACGACCAATCTGCAAACTTTTCGTTTTTGAGGTTGTGATCTTACTGTGACAGCAGTAACGTCCCTCTTGCTACTATTATACCCCACCGCTGTTGATTTGTCAACAGCTTTTTTATTTTGTGCAAGCTACACAAAATATGGCGTAAACGATTGCTTGATAATTAAACGCTTCGCTGAAAGTTTGTCGAAAGTATTGACAATTTTTGCGGGGGGTAAAATGTAGATAGGCGTTTTGATACTTACATTTCGGAAAGGCTGAAATGAAGTTATAACGCTTGATGTTTATAAATACGGAGGACAACTTATGAAAAGCATTATTAAATCAAATTCTGGAGACTCTATAAAAAATGTGGCTAGTGCGGTTCTTGGAATAGGGATATTTGTATCATTTGTGGCAGGATGCGTCCCTGCCGTGACGTTTAGCAAGCTTGGTAGGGGAGGTGTAGCCGCATTATTATTTGTGCTTATTCTAGTGGGTGGTTCGCTTATTGCTGGAGTGATTTATGTATTCCTTAATGGCTTCGGTGAAATTGTGCAGTATACAGCTGAGAGTGCTACATATCTTGAAACCATAAAAGGCTCATTAGCACAAACAAATCACAGTACGGGAGAGACAGAAAAAACAGTAGCCGATGTCGTAAAATCAATTACCGCTACTAAAAGTAATAGCACGAGTAGTAATATGATTAAATGTGAAGTTTGCGGCACAATGAATCATTATAGAAATAAAGCGTGTATTTCGTGCGGACATTCATTTGAACATTAATTTTTGTAAAGCATGAATCCCCAAGCCAAACGGTTTGGGGATTCTTTATATCTATACACTTTTGATTTACTTTGTTGACAGCAGTCGGTTTATGTGTTATAATTGTTCTCGACAAGAAAGTGTATAAAGCGGTTTGACCTTCGATAAACTGAGGAGGTGACTTGCATGACGATTTTAGAAGTGCTCGCACTACTTAATCTGATAGCGGTCATTGTCTTTGGTATTCTCAATTTAACCATCGGGAATAAAAAGAAATAACCGCCCGAATCTGAAGTAATAAGGACGGCTGATTTCCAAATTTAGTGTTGGGTCTGCAAACCCGCACATATGAGGTCAAGCCGGAACTGTTACCGCAGTTCCGCTTTCTTGTCTTAATTATACCCCATCACTGTTGCTTTGTCAACAGCTATTTTTTATTCCTCCGTCTCCTGAATCGAGCTTGTCGTGTCCTCTTCAAGCTTGAAGGTTATCTCAAACTCAGTCCAGTTGCCGTCGTCGTCCATGCGGAGGCATGTGGCGGTTACTTCGTCGCCGGGGCTCAGCTCGAAGATTATCGCATAGACATCGTCCGCAGATGTAACCTTGATGCCGTTCATTTCTGTGATGACGTCGTCGACCTGCAGGTCGGTGTTCGAGATGTCGCAGGTTTCGTCGATTTCGGCGATATAGAGACCGGTGGGAAGACCATAGATGTCCGCCATGGTGTCGGAAATAGCGTAGAAGCTGATGCCGACCTTGGGACGCCCGAGGATTCCGCCGTTTTCGATGAGCTCTTCCAGAATCGGAATTGCGGCGTTGATTGAGATTGCAAAGCCGATGTTGTCATATTCGACAGCCTCAAGCTTCGACGAGGTGATGCCGACGACCTGTCCCCACATGTTGACAAGCGCGCCGCCCGAGTTGCCGGGGTTGATGGCGGCGTCAATCTGGATGCACTCCATGCTGATGTTGTCCGACTCGACGCTTATCATGCGGTTCAATCCCGAAACGATGCCCGTCGTGACGGTCGATTCAAGACCGGCGGGGGAGCCGAGCGTGACAACCTGTTCGCCGAGCTCGAGCTGGTCGGAATCTCCGAACTGAGCGGGAGTCAGGTCGGTGGCGTTTATCTTGAGAACCGCCAGGTCCGTTCTCGAATCGCTTCCGACAACGGTGGCGTTATATTCCGAGCCGTCATAGAGGCGGACGAGAATCGTTAAATCCGCATCCTCGATGACGTGCGCGTTTGTGATGATATAACCGTCCGAGGTCATGATGATGCCGGAGCCCTGCGAATAGGACGCAAAGATGGTGTTTCCTGTGTATGCCTCGATGGTCACGATAGAGGGCAAGCAGGTCTGCGCGACGCCCTCGACGGTGTATCTTCCGTCGTCCTGATAATACTTTTCCTCAAGCTCTTCGTGCTGAACCGTCGGAATCGTGAAGGTCTGTAAGTTTCCTGTGCCGTTAATCATGTTTTTAATCCAGCCGGAGCCAAATACGGCATGCGCCGTAACAAAGAACAGCACTACAAACAGCACAAAGAAGAAGAGAAAACACTTGAGGAAGGTGTGACTGCTACGCCTGACTGATCCTATCGGCTTCGGGAGATAGTCGAGGTTTGCAACCTCGTCATAAGCGAGCTCCCTCAGTTCATCCTCAACCGACTGCTCCTCGCGGACCTTCTTTTTCTTCATGGGAATCTCCTTCGGCAGAGGCTCCGTATAGGTGGGAGCCTCTTCAGCGACGGGCTCTTCTGCCGGAGTAATTTCGGGTGATTCTATGGTTTCATTCTTTATTTCATTCTCTGGGGTAAATTCGTTCATAAGTGATATTGCCTTTCCGAAAATCGCTTAATCGTCGTCCTTCCTGTCAAGCAGCTTTACAGCCGCGGCGGTAGCCGCAACGATAGCGCCGACCTGCAGAAGGGTACGGGTATTGACACTGACGGTGTGATCGTTCTTTTTGGGCTTCTTGGCGGTCTTGACGGCAGTCTTCTTGACTGTGGTTTTCTGGGGCTTCTTGTATAACTCGGGATATTTATATGCCGGAGTTTCCTCTTCGGCGAAATATCTGTCGTCATATTCATAGTTGAAATCCGTTTCTTCGTTCTCGGGCTCGTTCGCTTCGGCGGCTTTAGCCTGCTCGGCTCTTGCCTGTTCGAGAGAATCGACGGTCTTTTCCATGCTGTCAAGCTTTTCAAGAAGTCTCTGGAGCTCTTCGTGAAGAGAATTGTCTGCACCGGCATCCTCGGCGGGAGCTTCTTCGGGAGCCTCTTCGATTTCTACGGTCTCGAGTTCTTCCGGCTCGGCAGGCTCAGCGACGGTCTCGTCGTCGAGACTGATATCATCGATGCTTTCGTCGGAGAATGAGATGTTCACGTCGGGAACATATTCCACGGGAGCAGCCTCCGGCTCGGTTTCCGGTTCTACCTCGGGCTCAGCAGGAGCTTCCGGCTCGGGAATCTCTTCGGGAGCTTCTTCGACAATCGGCTCGGGCTCAGGTTCCGCAACGGGTTCCGGTTCCGGCTCAGGCTCTGCGATAGCTTCGATAGCTTCGACAGCTTCCGCAACGGGTTCGGGCTCGGGAGTAACTTCCTCGGCTACGGGCTCTTCGGGCACAGCTTCCTCGGGAACGGGCTCTTCCGTTATGGGCTCCTCAAAAGTAGGCTCTTCAGCTACTGCTTCGGCTTTTGCTTCTTCCTGAGCTTTCTTTTCTTCTTCCAGCTTCTTCTGAAGCTCCTCCTGCTTTTTTGTCAACGGGAAATCTTCGTCAAAGAAATCTATCATGGCTTTTTCCTTTCCTGTTCTTTACCGGCGTCCGGGCTGTCAAGCTCGAACTTGTATCCGACGCTCCATACCGTCGTAAGCTTCCAATGTGCTGATACTCCGTCAATCTTCTTGCGGAGTCTCTCTATGTGGACGTCAATCGTCCGTGAGCTTCCGTAATAGTCGTACCCCCAGACCTCGTCAAGGAGCTGGTCGCGGTTGAACACCGTGTTCGGGTGCGACGCCATATAGTACAGCAGTTCGAGCTCCTTCGGGGGAGTGGGGATAATCTCGCCCTTGACCTTGAGCTCATAGCGGTTCATGTCGATGTCCAAGCCCTCATAGTGAATCTCTTTCGATTGAGAGCTCGGCTTCGATAGCCCGTATCTTCTGAGTACTGCCTTTACTCTTGCGGCGACCTCACGGGTGTCGAACGGCTTTACGATGTAGTCGTCCGCTCCGAGCTCGAGTCCCAATACTTTATCGAATATCTCCGATTTCGAGGTTATGAATATAATAGGAATGTCGGACTTCTTTCGTATCTCGCGGCAGACCTGCCAGCCGTCGACCGAGGGGAACGTCACTTCGAGGAGAACAAGGTCCGGCTTGAGAGCGGAGAACTGCACAAGTCCCTCTTCGCCGTCAAGGGCAATCATCACGCTGTAGCCCTCTTTTTCGAGGCTGAGGCGAACAAGCTCGCAAATATTTCTGTCACTGTCTATTATAAGAACTCTTCCGCTCACAAATACCAACTCCCTTCGGAAGCGATCACATAAATATCTATCCTATATTATAGACTATAATTCGCTCTTTTTCAAGAGTTTCTGTGATTTTTGTTGCCAAAAGATTAATAAAAGCTAAAACAGAGCTCTGTGACAGAGCTTTAACATTCTGTTCTGAATTTAAACGTTATTTCCGATTTTGATGGTGCAAGTTGGGAATTTTTAATCGGAATCGAGCCCGACTTGTTGTGCAAACCGCCAAAAATCGAGTTTTCACCCAAATATCCCTTGATTTTTCCGCAGGGCGTGGTACAATAGATTTAGCACTCGGGAGCGAAGAGTGCCAAAACTAAGATTTTTAATTATAATCCATAAAGGAGGAAACATTCATGACATTAAAACCGTTATTTGATCGTGTTGTTGTCAAGATGACCGAAGCTGAGGAAACCACAAAGGGCGGAATCATCCTCACAGCATCAGCAAAAGAAAAGCCTCAGGTAGCTGAGGTTGTAGCAGTAGGAGACGGCTCCCCGAGAGACGGCAAGGAAACCGCTATGAAGGTTTCTGTTGGTGACAAGGTTCTTCTTTCCAAGTATTCTGGAACCGAAGTCAAGGTTGACGGAGAAGAGTATACTATAGTAAGTATGGGCGATATTCTCGCAGTAGTAGAGTAATCGCGGAGCTATTCAATAAGGAGTGAATTTATAATGGCAAAAGAACTTTTATACGGCGAGGATGCAAGAAAGGCTTTGCAGTCTGGCATTGACCAGCTCGCCGATACAGTAAAGATTACATTGGGTCCGAAGGGCAGAAACGTAGTTCTCGACAGAAGCTACGGTCAGCCGCTCGTCACCAACGACGGCGTTACCATCGCAAAGGAAATCGAGCTTGACGACACATTTGAGAACATGGGCGCTCAGCTCATCAAGGAAGTCGCCACCAAGACCAACGACGCCGCAGGCGACGGCACCACCACCGCAACCCTTCTGGCTCAGGCTATCGTCCGTGAAGGTATGAAGAACATCGCCGCAGGCGCAAACCCGATGGTATTGAAGAAGGGCATCCAGAAGGCTGTTGATGCCGCTACCGAAGCGGTCGTTGCAAACTCCAAGGCTGTTTCCGGAAGCGCTGACATCGAGAGAGTCGCAACCGTTTCCTCCGGCGACGAGAGCGTAGGTAAGCTTATTGCAGACGCTATGGAGAAGGTCACCGCCGATGGCGTTATCACCATCGAGGAGTCAAAGACCGCCGACACCGATGTCGACGTTGTAGAAGGAATGCAGTTCGACAGAGGCTACATCACCCCCTACATGGTAACCGATACCGACAAGATGGAGGCTGTCCTCGACGACGCTGTCATCCTTGTTACAGATAAGAAGATTTCGAACATTCAGGAAATCCTTCCGTTGCTCGAGGAAGTCGTAAGAAGCGGCAAGAAGCTTCTCATCATCGCCGACGATATCGAGGGCGAGGCTCTTTCGACCATCATCGTCAACAAGCTCCGTGGCACCTTCAACTGCGTTGCGGTCAAGGCTCCCGGCTTCGGCGACAGAAGAAAGGAAATGCTTCAGGACATCGCTATCCTCACCGGCACCGACGTTATCAGCTCTGACCTCGGTTATGAGCTCAAGGACACCACTCTTGCCGACCTCGGCAGTGCAAGACAGGTAGTCGTCACCAAGGAGACCACCACTATTGTTGATGGAGCAGGCGACCAGTCCGAAATCCAGGCAAGAGTTGCCCAGATTCGTTCCGAGATTGAGAACACCACTTCCGATTATGACAGAGAAAAGCTTCAGGAAAGACTTGCCAAGCTCGCCGGCGGCGTAGCCGTCATCAGAGTCGGTGCCGCTACCGAGACCGAAATGAAGGAGAAGAAGCTCCGTGTCGAGGATGCACTCTCCGCTACCAAGGCGGCAGTAGAAGAGGGCGTCGTAGCCGGCGGCGGAACAGCACTTCTTAATGCTACTCCCGCAGTCGAGAAGCTCGTTGAGACCCTCGAGGGCGACGAGAAGACCGGTGCCAAGATTATCCTCCGTGCTCTTGAGGAGCCCGTAAGACAGATTGCCGCAAATGCAGGTCTTGACGGCGGAGTTATTGTCAATAACATCCGCAGAGAGAACAAGGTCGGCTATGGCTTCGACGCTTACAAGGAAGAGTATGTCGACAACATGATTTCCGCCGGAATCGTTGACCCGACCAAGGTTACACGTTCCGCTCTCATCAATGCCGCATCTGCCGCTTCGATGGTTCTCACCACCGAAAGCCTCGTCGGCAACAAGAAGGAGCCCGTAGCTCCCGCTCCTGCCGCTGACCCGTCGATGGGCGGCATGTACTAATCCGATATCACAGGTAGCAAGTAAACCGCCATATATAGAATCCGCCGTTCTCTATCAAAAGGGGACGGCGGATTTCTTTTCTGATAAAATACGACAATCCAGACGGGAATGTATAGAAAATCATGGGTTGTGCAACATGCACAAAAAACGGGTTTTTATTTGTGCAAGTTGTCAATAGAAACCGAGGACGATTTGTGTTATAATAAATCTCGCCAAATACTTTTAGGAGGTATTATAATAATGAAGAGGCTAATTGGTATTATCTGCGTAGTTCTGGCTTTGACCATGGCTATGACAGCTATCTCATTCGCCGCAACAGCAGACATCGTAAACGAGTCTGTTGAGGGAACCGCCACTGTTGACGGTACCAAGGACGAGGCTTATGACGCCGCTACTGCTCTTGAATTCGTTCAGAAGGGCTCTAGCAATGGCGGAAGCGAAGTTCTCAGCGAACCGATAGGACGCGCATACATCATTAACGACGCTGAGTGGGTATACGTTTGGTTTGAGGTCTATGATGACTCTCTTGATCAGGGCTCAGCTAACACCTATGAGCAGGACTCTGTTGAGTTCTTCTGGATGGACAACAACTCCAAGTATCAGCTCCGTGTCCGTTACGACGGCTCTATCAGTGCTGATACCGGCTCCGACTGGGCTGACAAGGGTGCTGAGTTCGTTGCTGTTATCACCGACAACGGTTTCGCTGTAGAAGCCAAGTTCCCGATCACCGACGTTAAGGACAATCAGATCGAAATGACCTTGCAGATCAACGCCTGCTCCGACGGTAGCCGTGATTACACCTGCTACATCCTCGGCAATGACGACGCTGATAACGCATATCAGAGAACCAGCCGTGACACCGATTACGATGTTTGGTGGACTTTGACCCTCGCAGGTGAATTCGAAGACACCAGAGTTGAGACTGCTGACCAGCCGCTCGAGCTCACCGCTAGCAACTATGCGGAAGTTCAGGCTGTTCCGTTCCACGTTCAGGGCTACATGCAGGATCATGTAAACTGGTCTTGGAACTCTGCCGGAACCTACACCACCGGCGTTCTGGGTGACACCCTCGAAATTTCCTGGGATTACGATGCTTATTCATTCGACGGTTATCTTTCTTCCGATAACACCACTGAGTGGACATCCAACCCGACATTCGCTATTTCCGTCGGTGACGGTGGATATCTCCAGCTTCCTGATGGCGCCGAAGTAGGCGACACCGGTGATTCTGCAAGATACAGCTTCACCTATTCCGACATCACCATCACCGCTACCGGCTACGACGATGTAGTCATCTCCGGCGGCACCATTGATGCAACCAGATTCACAATCAAGCAGGAGAGTGGCTATACCTCCGGTACTTCCAAGGATATCGACCTTCTCTCCGGCATTCTCTCTCAGACTGGTCTTACTCTCGAACAGTTCGCTACCGAGTATCTCCCGAACCTTACAAACATTTCCTACAGCATCACCTTCGACGCTTATGAGCTCGTAACTGTTGCTGACATCGAAGCATTCCTCGTTGAACTCGATGCAGAGGACGAAGAGGTCGTGGCTTCCTTGCAGGAATACATAGACAGAGTTGACGCCGCTGAGGAAATCATCAACAGCGAAGAGTCCACCCTCGAAGAGAAGGAAGACGCTCTTGACGATGCCAAGAAGGCTGCTAACCGTGCAACCAAGGCTGCTGAGGATTATCCGAAGGCAGAAGCTGCTGCTCAGGAACTTCAGGACAGAGTAACCGAACTCACCGCTACAGTTGAGGCTGCTCAGGCAGCTGCTGAGCCCGCTGAAGAGGTTGTTGAGGATGAAGACACTTCCGCTGACACCAGCTCATCTTCAAGCTCCAGCTCAAGCTCTACCGGAGTTGTAGTTGGAATCATCATTGTTATCGTAGTAATCGTTGTCGTTGTCGTCGTAGTAGTCGTCACCGGCAAGAAAAAGAAGAAGTAATTCCGATTAGCCGATAATAGATAGACCCTAAAAGAAATGCCGCCATCCAATCGGATGGTGGCATTTTTGTGAAAACCCCTCCACCGTGCTTCGCACGGTCCCCCTCCCCTTTCAGGGAAGACTTATTATCGTTTTATCAAAAGCTTGTAAAGAGGCAGAAAAAGGCTCCCCTGAAAGGGGAGCTGTCACGCGTAGCGTGACTGAGGGGTTTCCGTCAGTTTAAAATCTTTTGATTGACTTTCCGGTTTCCGATGTGCTAAAATCCAAAAGTCGAACAGCGAAGGAAGCGTAGAATCACGACAGGTTCTGCGCTTCTTTTTGTGCGTTTATGGGATATATTCGCCATATTCGACAAATTATGTATCTTGAAGGAGTCAATCTAATGGAACAAAACAATTACTTGGGAACAGAGAAAGTGGGCATACTTCTTCACAAATTCGCAATCCCTTGCATCTGCTCCCTTATCATTTCCTGTCTCTATAACATCGTTGACCAGATTTTCGTCGGCAACATGATAGGCTACGTCGCAAACGGCGCAACCGGAATCATCTTCCCGATAACGGTTGTCGGATGGGGCATGTCGCTCTTCTTTGGCGACGGCGTCGCGGCAATGCTTTCGATGTGCCTCGGAAGCAACAAAACCGAAGATATTCATAAGTATGTCGGCAACGGCATTATGTGGACTATCCTCTCGGGACTCGTTATAATCCTCATCAGCTACACCGCCGGCGACAGCCTTCTCTGGCTCATCGGCGCAACCGAGGAGAATATCGGAATGGCGCACGCCTATGGCTTCATCATCTATGCCATGATGCCGCTTGCGATGCTCCAAAACTGCCTGGCGGCTATCATCCGTGCCGACGGAAGCCCGAAGTACTCGATGCTTGCAATGATTGTCGGCGCCGTCATCAACATTGTCGGCGATCCGATTTGCATCTCCTTCTGGGGAATCCGTGGCGCCGCTATTGCCACAATCGTCGGTCAGTTCGTCAGCTTCTCAATCTGCTTCGCCTATCTTTTCAGAAGCAAGAACTTCAGGCTCTCGCTCAGTAGCTTCAAGCCGAGCTTCCGCCTCACGAAGAAGGTCATGTCCCTCGGCACCTCGAGCCTTCTTACACAGCTCTTCATCATGATTATAACCGTTGTCAACAATATCCTCCTCGTCAAGTTCGGCGCAATGTCTGCTTACGGCTCGGATATCCCGCTTTCGGCGTTCGTCGTCATCATGAAGCTCTTCCAGATAGTACTCAATATCGCCATCGGCATCGCCGCCGGTGCACAGCCTATTGTCGGCTACAACTACGGCGCAAAGAAGTACGACAGAGTCATGGATTTGCTGAAACTGGTAATCAAGTGGACGGCGGTCGTCTGCATCATCTGCACGGTTCTCTTTGAGGCAATCCCGCAGGCGTTCATCCTCATGTTCGGCGCCGACAGCGAGCTCTATCTTGAATTCGCGGTACAGTGCCTGAGAATCTACCTCTCGCTCATCCTCTTCACCTGCCTGCAGAAGGTCTCGGCAATCTTCCTCCAGTCAATCGGTCACGCCAAGGAAGCGGCTCCGCTTTCAGCTTTGAGAGACGTGCTACTCATAATCTTCTCGCTCGTTGCAACTCAGCTCGTCGGAGTTACCGGCGTATTCTGGGCGGCACCCCTTGCCGACGTAATCGCGATGGCAATCACCGCGTTCGTCATGGCAAAGCTCTGGAAGTCTTTGAAGCTTGAAAAGCTCTCCGAAGAAAAAGCCCAGATGGTCCTAAGACCTTTGACATCCAAGCACTGAAAACAAAAAGGCAAGCTTTTGCGGCTTGCCTTTTTTTATATCCTGATTAATCTATGAAGTCCTTGACCTTATTGGAGCGGTTCGGGTGCCTGAGCTTTCTAAGAGCCTTTGCCTCAATCTGGCGGATACGTTCACGAGTTACGTTGAACATCTGCCCGACTTCCTCGAGGGTTCTGCTTCTGCCGTCCTCAAGACCGAAGCGGAGACGGAGGACTTTTTCTTCTCTTTCGGTAAGAGTGCCGAGTACTTGGTCAATCTGCTCCTTCAGGAGCACCTGCGAAGCGGCTTCGGTCGGCTCGGGAGCGTTGTCGTCGGGGATGAAGTCGCCGAGGTGGCTGTCCTCCTCCTCGCCGATAGGCGTCTCGAGAGAAACAGGATCCTGAGCTATCCGCATAATCTCCCTGACCTTGTCGACCGGCATGTCAAGCTCTTCGGCGATTTCCTCTGCCGTCGGGTCTCTGCCGTTCTGGTGCAGGAGGGTGCTCGAAGCCTTCTTGACCTTCGTTATCGTCTCGACCATGTGCACGGGGATTCTTATGGTTCTCGCCTGGTCGGCAATCGCCCGTGTGATGGACTGGCGAATCCACCATGTCGCATAAGTAGAGAACTTGAAGCCCTTGGTATAGTCGAACTTCTCGACGGCTTTGATAAGTCCCAAATTGCCCTCTTGAATCAAATCTAAGAAGCTCATGCCTCTTCCACCGTATCTCTTGGCTATTGAAACAACAAGTCGGAGGTTCGCCTCAGCAAGGCGCTTCTTTGCCTCTTTGTCGCCCTGCTGGATTTTCTTTGCGAGCTCAATCTCTTCCTCGGAGGTGAGCAGAGGAACCCTGCCTATTTCCTTGAGATAAATCTTGACAGGGTCGTCGATTGCGATTCCTTCGGCGAGGGAAATGTCATAGTCGTCCTCGTTCACATCCGGGACGTCGCTGTCGTCCGGCAGATCCTCGAGCTCCATGTCAAGGTCGATTTCCGAGAACGGATCCGGCTCAATCTCGACATCGTCGATTATCTCAATACCGTTTGCGGAGCACGCATCATAGAATTTGTCAATCTGCTCGGCATCGAAATCCGCATCCTCAAGGGCATTGGTTATCTGCTGTGTCGAGAGCTTTCCGGTCGCTTTGCCGGTTTCTATAAGGCTGTCGATTACATTTTTCTTATCGCTCATGATTTATTCCTCCAAATTATGTCAATTCTTCTCCCGACGGAGCTTCGAGGTGTAGGCGAGCAAATCGTCGTCCGACATTTTCGAAGCGTCTTCGGAAGCTTCACTTTCGCTGTTGAGAATCCCAATATAGTCCGCAAGGGTTTTTTCGTCAATCGTAATATCTTTAGATTGAACTAAAATATGGCTTATTTTGTCCATATCCTCGCCGTAAAATTCGTTTTCAAGTGTTGTAATAGTTGCATATCCGCCCTTTTCATAGCAATTTTTAAGGGCTTCATATGCTTTTTTAAGAAATTCGTCCGAAAATCGCTCGGCTTTAAGGCTTCCGAATATCTCGCCCTGCTTTTCGTGGTGATCAAGAGTGTAGGCGATGATTCCTTCTTCGGCTTTCTCACGCTTCGTAAGAGTCCTGTTCGGGTTGGCTGTTCGAGAGCCGCTTACGGTTCGCATAAGTTCCCTGTCTTCGCACTTTTTGGACTCACTGACCTGCTTTCTTAAGTAGGCGTTGACCTCCGCCGTGAGCGAATCCTTGGTTACGTCGTTTTCAATAGCTACTCTCGAAATATACACGTCCCTCTGGACCTGGCTTTCGATTCCCGCAAGAACCGCAACCGTTCGCTTGAGATATTCGACCTTGCCCATGTCCGTATCGACATCGAGCCCCTGCTTGCACTTCGCAAGCTCGAATTCAACCGAGCCTTCCGAGCCGCTGAGAAGCAGTCGGAACCTGTCGGCACCAAGCTTATTTATGTAGTCGTCGACGTCCTTGACCCCGTCGCCCGAGATACGGACGACCTTCGACTTGAGTCCCGCCGCCGAGAGAAGGCTTATCGCCGCCGAGGTTGCTTTTTGCCCTGCGGCGTCGGCATCGTAGCAGATATAGACCTCGTCGCAGTACTGTGCCATAAGCCGGGCATGCTCCGAGGTGATAGCCGTGCCGCATGTGGCGACGGCTTCGGTGAATCCCACCTGATGAAGGGTGATGACGTCAAGGTTACCTTCGCAAAGGATAAGCCGCTTCGACTTCGCCGCCGTGTTCTTCGCAAAGTTCATCGCAAAGAGCGTCCGGCTCTTCTCGTAAACGGGAGTGCCCCTCGAGTTCAGGTATTTCATGCCCTGAGGGTTCGGATCTAACGTCCTTCCCGAGAACGCCACAACGTTTCCTCTGAGATCAAAGATAGGGAACATGACCCGATTCACGAAGAAATCGAAGCACCTGCCGTTTTTCTTGCTGATGAGCGAGCCCGCAAGGAGTTCGTCTTCGGTATATCCGAGCGACAGCATGTGGTTAGTAAGGCTTGTCCACCTGTTCGGCGCAACGCCAAGCCCGAAGCTCTTTATCGTCTCTGGTCGCAATCGTCGTTTCTGGATGAGATATTCAAGCCCCGCCTTGCCGTCGGGAGTCTTGAGGTTTTGATAGAAGAACTTCGCGGCGTCCTTGTTCATCTGCAGAAGCCGCTTTTTTGATTGAGCCCTCGGGTCTTCGTAGCCGCTTTCTGGAATCGGGATTCCGGCGCGCTCCGCCAAAAACTTCACCGACTCCGCAAAGTCGAGGTTTTCAATCTTGCTTATAAATGTGATGACCGATCCGCCTGCGCCGCAACCGAAGCAATAGAAGCTCCCGTTGTCGGGGTAGATGACGCATGACGGAGTCTTTTCCGAATGGAACGGGCAGTTGCATTTATACAGCCGCCCTGCACGCTTGAGTGAGACGTACTGCCGCGCAACGTCTTCAATTCTGTTCGCATCCTTGACCCGCTCCAAAAAATCGTCCGAAAACCGCGGCATTATTCTCCCTCCTTCGCATAGCTATAGGACTAAAATTATATTAGCAAACGCTATTAGCAAACGCTCCAGCTCTTCGGGACGTATAGGTCCATGAAGAGGTTGATGCAGAACTTGTCGGTCATTCCGGCGATATAGTCGCAGACCGCAGTGTCGGCATCGAACCAGTCCGCAAGTGCGATATAGTCCGGCGGAAGCCGCTTCGGGTCCTCGAGGAAGTATTTATAAAGCTTCTCGAGCATAACCCGGGCTTTCTTCTCCTCCGATTTGCAGAGGGGATTCGTGTAGACCTGCTCATACATGAACTTGTGGAGAATGTTTTCGGCGTTGCCGACGTCCTCATCAAAGTGGATGTTCTCGGCGCCGTTCTTGACTAAGTTAGACACGAGAGTCGTGATTCTCTTCGATTTCGTGTCTCCGAGAACTTCTACCGCATCCTGCGGCAGGTCTTCGTTCCGAAGGACTCCGGCTCTGATGGCGTCCTCGATGTCGTGGTTTATATAGGCGATGACGTCCGCCAAGCGCACGACATAGCCCTCGCGGGTTTCGGCAATCTCGTTTGTGTGCTTCAGAATTCCGTCCCGCACTTCATATGTAAGGTTCAGACCTTTGCCATCCTTCTCGAGGACATCAACTACTCTCAGGCTCTGCTTGTAGTGCTTGAAGCCCTTGGGGGAGAGTTCATTAAGGACTGCCTCGCCGGCATGTCCGAAGGGCGTGTGCCCGAGGTCGTGCCCGAGTGCAATCGCCTCGGTTAGGTCTTCGTTGAGCCGCATAGCCCTCGCAATCGTCCTCGCAATCTGGCTCACTTCGAGGGTGTGCGTGAGCCGGGTTCTGTAGTGGTCGCCGGTCGGATTCAGGAAGACCTGCGTCTTCTGCTTGAGCCTTGAGAAGGCGTTGCAGTGGATAATCCTGTCTCTGTCCCTCTGGTAGCATGTCCGAAGCGGGTCGGGCGGAAGATATACCTGTCTGCCCTTCGAATCTTTGGATTTCGAAGCAAATTCGCAGAGAGCTTTCTCCTCAATCATTTCGGTATAAATACGAGCATCGCTCACACATATCCCTCCTTCGATAGTTTCTCTATATTCTTATACAAATAAAATCACGAATCTCCTTCATTTGTTCCGAGCAAAAGTGAAAATTCGTGAGATATTACAAATTATCAGGAAAAATCAATCGTGGTTTCGTCAGATTTGACAACGTTCACGTTGCCGCTAGTGAGGTCAACGAGCGCTTCCATCAGCCTGTCGCAAGCCTCCGCCTTGATAGCGGCGGTAATCTTCACATTTTCCGCAAATTCGGTATTGTCAATTCTTGCGCTCTGCTCTCCCAAGCACCGGACGATTCTTTCGTACCACGAATAGTTGCTTTCAATCGTGAGATAGTGCCCGGAAAGCATCTCGACGATTTCCGAAGCCCTGACCGCAAGCGATGCCGCGTTGGAGTAAGCCCGTGTCAGTCCGCCTTTGCCGAGGAGAATCCCGCCGAAATATCTAGTCACGACAATGCAAACGTCCGTGAGCCCCGTTTTACTAATGACATCTAAAATCGGCAATCCAGCAGTTCCCTGTGGCTCACCGTCGTCGGAATACCTCGTGATGAAGCCGTCTCTGAGGACATAAGCATAGCAGTTGTGCCGGGCTTTGCGGTTCTCCGAGCGAATCTTCTCGATAAACGCGACCGCCTCTTCATCCGTCTTAACAGGGGATATAGCGCCTATAAACTCGGATTTTTCGATGGTTATGCTGTCCGTGGCAGGTTTACGAATCGTTTTATAGCTCACATAAATCACCCTGACCTTGAAATGAACAAAGCGGCAAACCGGGAACGGCTGCCGCTAATTGTGCATCTTCAAACGAAATTACTTGTTGTCCTTGTTAAGACCATAACGCTTGTTGAAGCGATCAACACGTCCGCCGGTATCTACAAGCTTCTGCTTGCCGGTGAAGAACGGATGGCACTTTGAGCAAATTTCAACCTTGATGTCCTTCTTGGTGGAACCGGTATGGATTACGTTGCCGCAGGCACATGTGATGGTTGTTTGCTGATAATCGGGATGAATTCCTTCCTTAGCCATGAGATTTCCTCCTTTCTGAACTTATAAACATAGTAGCCCATCTTCCTAAGTTCAGACAGTAGTACTATGGAATTGACATTATAAACCGCAACGCAGTTTTTCACGGTAGATATTATAGCACAACGCTACAGAAAATGCAAGTACTTTTTTGAGATTATTGAGACGTTGTATGTGAGCAGTAAAAGCCTCCCCTGAAAGGGGAGGGGGACCGCCGCCGAAGGCGGTGGTGGAGGGGTTAATCTGCCCCAATATTAATCGCCTCAAGATTCACGTTCTCAAGACTGCTCCTGTCGACTGCGACCGCCAGAAGATACCACTGCTCGTTTTCCTCGTCGAAGCCGTAGCTCAGGTTGTCGATGGTGACGAAAATCTGGTAGTTATAGATAAACAGATCGGTGACCTCCGGCTTTGCAAGCGTCTTGTCATAAGGGAGAGCCATGACGAGAAGCACATACTCCTCGAACATTTCCCTGTCGAAAACAGCGCCGAAGTACTTCACAAACAGAGTGTCGAGGTCGAAATCGCCCTTGTAGGTCTCGTAAAAGCCGAGCATTTCCTCATAGGTTTCGAGAGTGTCGACGTGCGTCGTGACATCTTCGACGAGAGCCGGAGTCTTGAAGGTGAAAGCCCAGTACTCGGGATAAACATAGGTGAATCTTTCCGAGTCGTAGGCTCCAATGCTGTCGTCGTCGATAAGCTCGGTTATTTCAAGCGCCACGTTGTCGGTGTCGATGTCGTCGAAGCCACCCTTTGGAGCGGTGAATACAAGGTGATAAATCGTTCCGTCGCTTGTGGGTGCATTCTCGGGAATGTGCCGTGTGATGCTGATTACAAACGAGCCGTCCTCGAAAAGCTCCATCCCGTCAACCGAATGACTGACATATACCGACGGCTCACTTATCACGACAATCATAACGTCGTTGTCCTCAAAAAAGTCGTCGGTGAACGAAGCCATCGTAATCGTAAAACGAGCGCCGAAGGAATAACTCTTTTCGGTCGCGTAGTAATATTCCTCAATCTCGGAATAGGAGTGCATGACGTATGCTTTCGGATAGCTGTCGGCACCTTCGTATTGAAGAACCATCGTAAGAAAGCTTCTGTAGAAGCTTCCGTCGTGAGGTGCTCCCGAAATCGGGACGGTGTCCTCAGGGTCGGCAACCGTCGTCACCTCTTCGGACGCGTCTTCCGTCGTCAGCTCGGTATTCTCCTTGACCTTCGAACAGCCGCCGAAGAGCGACATTATAATCAGGCAGGCGGCGAAAACTGCCGTTATTCGATTTAACTTGGTTTTCGTTGCATTCGCCTTCTTTCGGTTATGCTTAAAGCCTTTCGGTTACGAAAATATCGTAGATAGACTTGATGGAGGTCTCGAAGTCCTCGTTCGAGATTCCGACGATGATGTTAAGCTCGCTCGAGCCCTGATCTATCATCTTAACGTTGACCTTGGCATGAGCCAGAGCCGCAAAGATTCTCACCGCAGTACCGCGCTGTTTTCTCATACCACGTCCAACGACAGCCACAAGCGCCACATCTCTGTCGACGTCGATTCTGTCCGGGTGGACGCTTCTTTCAAGAGCACGGATAATCTGCTCTTCCTTCTCTTCGTACTCGCTCTTGTGGACGACGATGCTCATCGTGTCGATTCCGGAAGGCATATGCTCGAACGAGATGCCGTAGTTCTCGAAAACCTCGAGGACTTTGCGCCCGAATCCTAATTCAGAATTCATCATGTCCTTTTCGATGGTGACGGTTACGAAGCCGCAGTGACCGGCGATACCGGTGATGACGTATTCGCTTGAATCTCCGCCGTCGTTCTCGACAATCATGGTGCCCGGGTCGTCGGGCTTGTTGGTGTTCTTTATGTTAATCGGAATGCAGGACTTGCGTACGGGGAAGATAGCATCCTCGTGCAGAACTCCGGCACCCATGTAGGAAAGCTCGCGGAGCTCCTGATAGGTGATGGTCTTTATCGGAACGGGGTCGGGGACGATTCTCGGGTCACAGACGAGGAAGCCCGACACGTCCGTCCAGTTTTCATACAAATCGACGCCCATAGCCGCCGCAACGATTGAGCCGGTTATGTCCGAGCCGCCGCGCGAAAACGTCTTGATGGTGTCGTTCGGCATCGAGCCGTAAAAACCGGGGATAACTGCGTTTCCGACTTCGTCGAGTCTTTCCTTGACCGCATGGCAGGTCTCTTCAAGCTTTAATTTCGAATCGTTTGCGAAGAAGATGACATCCGCCGCATCGACGAACGCAAAGCCTAAGTACTTCGCCAGAATTTTGCCGTTCAGGTATTCTCCTCTTGAAGCGGCATAATCCCGTCCGGCTCTTGCCTTGAAGCCGTGCTCGATGGTCTCGAACTCATCATCTAAGCTCATATCGAGCCCCAAGCCCTCGATTATATCATTGTAGCGGCTCTTGATAGCCGAGAACATGCCCCCGAAGTCGCCGCCTCTTGTCGCCATGTCATAGCAGGCATAGAGCATGTCGGTTACTTTGGTGTCCTTCGGATTTCTCTTGCCGGGAGCGGAGGGGACGACATACTTTCTTGCCGGGTCCGCTTTGATGATGTTTGCTACCTTTATAAACTGGTTGGCGTCGGCTAATGAGCTTCCGCCGAACTTGACTACTTTTGTTGACACACTGAAATCTCCCTTACTGTCATTGAATGCCGGCGCAAAGAAACAAAGCCCTTGCATAAAACGGCTCATAACATTATATTATTTTGTGCGACCATAGTCAACAGATTTTTACCCGAAAACTCAAAAAAATTCTTTCTCGGAAGTGCAACTGTCCACTAGTGACGGACAAATTCCCGCAATCGTTTTTGAGTGCCCGGGTAATCAGAATATTACTGCTGTTGAGCCTCTTCCGCTTCGACCTGTTTGCCGGCGTTTTTGATGGTCTCGCGCATGGTCTTGATTTCGTTAAGGGACTTGTTCAAGGACTTTTCGGTCTCGCCAAAGATATTGTCAAGCTTCTCGACCATAGCCTTCTTGATTGAGAGGTCCATTGCGTGCGACTGGGCGGTCAGGTCCTGAGCGGCAGCTTTTGCCTGCTTTACAATCTCTTCCTCCGAGACAATCTTCTTTGCCTTCTCCTCGGCGTCCTTGATAATCTGCTCCGCCTTTTCGTTGGCATCCTGAATGATGCTTGAACGGTCGGCAACCATTTCTTTCGCTTTTCTTATCTCGGTGGGTAAGTTGTAGCGGATATTGTCGATGCAGTCACGAAGCTGGTCGGTGTCAACCATGCTCTTCTTGTTCGAGAAGGGGACTGTTACCGCCTTGTCGAGCACCTCGTCCATCATCTCTAAGATTTCATCAATAGTCATTAGTTTCTACTCCTTCGCATTTATTGTTTCCCGCCCAAGACCCGTGAGTCTGGCGGCAATTCTTTCCTTTATTTCAGCCGGCACGAAGTCACTGATGTCCCCACCGAAGTAGGCAATCTGTTTTACTACGCTTGAGCTTAAGTACATGTTTTCCGAGCGGGTAACGAGGAAAATCGTCTCCGCCTCGGGACAGAGCTTCTTGTTGGCGAGCGCCATCTGGAACTCATATTCAAAGTCGGAAACGGCTCGAAGTCCTTTGACAATAGCCGTAGCGCCTTTGCTCTTCACGAAGTCCGCAAGCAGTCCCTCCGACGCCTCGACCTCGACATTATCTAAGTTCTTAGTGACGGTTTTTATCATCTCGACCCGTTCCTCGGGCGAAAACATCGGCTCCTTGGTCGGGTTGATTGAGACTAGGACGATAACCTTGTCGAATATCGCCGAAGCGCGCTGAATAATGTCGACGTGCCCGAGCGTTACCGGGTCGAAGCTACCCGGACAAACCGCGATACGTTCACTCATCCGCTTTGCCTTCTTCCTCGTCGTCCTTTATGAATACGCTGAGAGCGGTTTTCTTGCCACAGCTGTATCGCTTTCTGAGCTTCAGTCCTGCAAATTTTTCCGGGAGAACAAGCCTCGCTTCGTGCTCGCATACAACTATGCACTTCTCGCTCATAACAGCCTCGCAGAGCTCGAGCGACTTTTCCGTCAGACCCTCCTCATACGGCGGGTCCATCAGGATGATGTCGAACTTTTCGTGTCCGCTCGCCGCCATCTTGAGGTAGTTAATCGCGTCGGTGTTGATAATCTTTGATTGGTCACCGAGATTGCAGGCTTTCACGTTCTCTTTTATTATGCCGACCGCATCTCTTGCCTTCTCGACGAATACAGTGCTGTTCGCGCCCCTTGAGAGCGCCTCGATTCCGAGCTGTCCGCTTCCCGCATAGAGGTCAAGAACCCTCGTACAGGGGATGTCGAACTGTATTATCGAAAAGATGGTTTCTTTTGTTTTGTCGGTTGTCGGTCTTGTCTCTTCGCCCTCGAGGGCTTTGAGCTTTCTTCCTCGCAGACTGCCGGTAATAACTCTCATACTGGGAGCCGCCTTTCTGTATTATTTATTGGTTTCCGCTGTTATATCTTTCGCGGTATTTTCTCATGGATTCAGCAAAGACCTCGCCGTTCGACGGCGGAGTATAGGTGATTGCGTTCGCTCCCGCCGCGATGGTCCCGGAAATTGATTCGTCCGTCGGACCGCCCGTTGCTATTATTGGGAAGTCGGGGTATTTCTCCCGAATCATCCGAACGAGAGCCAGAGTCTTTGTCGATGCCGCAACGTTCAGGATATCGGCACCCGCCTGAATGCGCCGGTCGATGTCCTGTTTTTCCGAGACGATGGTCGCCACGACCGGGATATCTATTTTCGTCTTAATCTGTGTGATAATCTGCGGGTCAATCGGAGCATTCACGACGACCGCAAAGGCTCCCTGATTCTCGGCGGTCTCGGCAAGCCGAACGGAGCGCTCGCCGCCGGTAACTCCGCCTCCGACGCCGACAAACACCGGGACGTTCGAGACGGAAATTATCGCCTGAGAGATGACCGGCTGTGGGGTGAACGGATAAACCGCGATGACGGCGTCCGCATTGATATTATTGATGATTGCGACGTCCGTCGAGAACACAAGCGACTTGATTCGCTTGCCGAATATCACTATTCCCGAACACTGGTAAATTACATCCGGTACGCTGAGTATGTGGCTTCTTAAAACGCCTGAGTATTCGGGTATCTTTTTTTGCATTTTGAATCCTTTCTGTAGAATAACTCTATTGTAACTGGTCGATAAACTTCTCCTTGACTTCCTGCGCCTTTTCGGGGCTGATTTTCATTACTGCGGCGATGTCTTCGATTGTCGCCGACTTTAGCTGTTGCTTGGTTTTGAATTCGTTTAAGAGTGCTTGCGCTTTCTTCTCGCCGATGCCGTAAATTTTCGTGAGCTCGGTTTCGTGGGTATGGGTCGAGCGCTTCTGCTTCTGGAATGTGATAGTGTAACGGTGCACCTCGTCCTGAAGCTTCGTCAGGAGTGCGAATACAGAGCGTGATTTCGAAATCTGGATTTCGCTCCCGTCTGCGGTGACGACAGCCCGGGTGTGGTGCTTGTTGTCCTTGACGAGACCGAAGAGGGGAATGTCGACATGATATTCTTCAAGTAGTGGCAGAACCGCCGAAACGTGTCCCTTTCCGCCGTCAAGGAATATGACGTCGGGAAGCCTCTTGAAGCCCTCGTCCTTGCATTCGGGGTCGAGATAGTTCTCAAGCCGCCGCGAGATGACCTCACGCATGCTGGCGTAGTCGTTCTGTTCGACAACGGTCTTTATGTTGAATTTCTTGTAATACTTCTTTGCGAACCGGCACTTGTCCATCACGACCATTCCGGCGACCATGTCGGTGGAGCCTAAGTTCGAGATGTCGTAGCATTCGATATAGTTCGGCGTTTTCGTGAGCCCAAGGAGCTCGCCCAATTCTTCGAGAACCGCAACTTCTTTGCCCGTCCGACCTATTCTTACAGATAATTGCTCGACAGCGTTCTTTTCGGCAAGGTCAAGAAGCCCCTTCATTTCGCCGCGCTTCGGGTTCGCAATGCTGACTGCGTGCCCCGACTTTTCGGCAAGAAATCGCCTTATGTTGTCGGTCTCCTGAAGCTCCTCGTCGATATAAATCTCTCTCGGAATCTTGACCGCACGGTCGTAGTACTGAATCAGAAACTCCTCACGGGTCGAGATATCGTCCGTGGTTTCGCCCAGGATGAAATCCTGCTTGTCATAGAGCCGACCCATTCGGTAATTGAGCACCGAAATGCAGGTGATGCCGCCGTTCCTTGCAAGGGCGAAGATGTCCGTGTCGGGCATGTTTTCCTCGAAAATCTTCTGCGTATCTGCCGAGCGGGTGATGGCGGCAATTCGGTCGCGGATGACCGCCGCCTTCTCAAACTCGAGGTTCTCCGAAAGCCGGTTCATCTCTTCCGTCAGCTCTTCGACCGACTGCTTGCTTCCGCTTTTTATATAGTCCACCGCCTGATTTATAATCTCGGCGTAGTCCTCCTTCGAAAAGCATCCCCGGCATAGCCCGATGCACCGCTTAATCTGGAAGTTGAGGCAGGGACGCTCTTTGCCGAAGTCTCTCGGAAAGACTTTTTTGCAGGTCGGGAGCATGAAAACCCGGTTGACCTCTTCGACAGCCTGACTCGAAGTGAATCCGCTTGTGTAGGGACCGATGAAGGTGCCCGGACCCTTTTTCTGCATCTCGCGGGTAATCCTCGGGTAATCCTCGTCCGAAATCTTGATGTAAGAATAGCCCTTGTCGTCCTTCAGAAGGATATTGTATTTCGGCTTGTGCTGTTTTATCAGCGATGCTTCGAGGACAAGAGCCTCATAGTCGGATGAGGTGCAGATGAAGTCGTAATCCCAGACATTCGAGACCATTTTCGCGACCTTCGGTAGATGGTCGTTATCGTGGAAATAGGTAGAGACGCGGTTACGAAGGTTCTTCGCCTTGCCGATGTATATGATGGTGCCGGCATGGTTCTTCATGATGTAGCACCCGGGCGAAGTGGTAAGCCCTCGGGTCTTCTCCCGGAGGTATTCAAGCCGGGGGTTATCCTCTATGGTAACGCGCATCTGACTTCAAAGTCTCCTTGCAAAAATCATTGATCGAAATAGTTCACAATTCTTATAGTCTTGATTCTCTGGGGAACGGTGGGGCGGTCGTTCATGTCGGTCTTGACCGAAACAATCCTGTCGACAACGTCCATTCCCTCGACAACCGTGCCGAAAGCGGCATAGGAGCCGTCGAGATAGAGTGAATCCTTGTGGACGATGAAGAACTGCGACGAAGCCGAGTTCGGATCTTGAGCCCTCGCCATCGAGATGGTTCCTCTTGTGTGCTTGAGAGTGTTATTGACGCCGTTCAGCTTGAACTCGCCGCGGATATTCTCGTCTGAACCGCCCATGCCGGTTCCGGTCGGGTCGCCGCCCTGAATCATAAAGTTTTTGATGACTCTGTGGAAGATAAGTCCGTCATAAAAATGCTCATTAACAAGCTTCTCGAAATTGGCAACCGTCAAAGGCGCCTCCTTCGGGCAAAGCTCAATCCCAATCTTCCCACCGTCTTCCATTTCAATTACTATCATTATAATCGTCTCCTTTTAAAATTCACTTGCTTCCGTCTCCGTCAAACCCTCGGGTATACTCATATCCATCCCGCTCACATCGCTCTCGGCGATATCAAAGTAATACTTCGTGAACGAGCCGGAGTCGGGGTTCTCGTCGACGACGTCGAAAGTGCCGTCCGTATAGAACGTCCATGTGGACGTAATAGTGCTTCCATGTGATACGACATTGTATACTTCAATAACACAGTCGCTCTCTTCACTCGTTGAGACAAGTGAGTAGTACTCTTTGCTATATCCAAATTCAATCTCAGATGCAGTCGAAGTCCTTGCATAAGAATAGTAAGTATAAGCATCGAGGTCAATAACCGTGACGGTATCAGCCGTCATGACTATCTTCTGCGAGTTGTTGATGTAGACTTTATTGACGCCGTTTATATAGTACTCCCGCTCGTACATGACGACTGTTTCACCGTCGTAGGAAACCGCTTCGGTAAGCTTGGCATGGACTTGGGTGGAATTAAGGAGCGTCAGATAGTCCATGGCGATAGTGTCGGGAATATAGGTGACTTCTTCGTCCAAGTCGACCGAATCTTCGGTGGTCGTAATCTCGCTTGATGAGTCGCCAGCTGTGGTGGTCACTTCGGGAGTCTCTTCCGTGGCTTCGGTTTCGGAGGTGGTGTCGGCTTCCGTATATTCCACGGACGTAACGGCTTCTGCTTCACTTTCAGTAGAGCCCGTGACGATATTGTCGGGAACTCCGTTATAGGACGTGGTGGCTTCGCTGTCGGTGCTGTTTTCCTCGGCGTTGCCGCAGGAGCACATGGTAATCAGCATGCAGAATGCCATCAAAAATGCAACTGTTCTTTTCATAAAAACCGTCCTTTCGCACAGGAGATATCCGGTTACACAAAATACCAAGCTTATTATATCACAGTCCGCGGGATAATTCAAGCTTTCATATTTCAAAACGCATAAATTAAACTTTTCTTGGGAAGATAGAAGCAAATAAATATAGGGGAGTTGGATTTATGCCGCAAAGTTTAGGTCGGGCTACAATCATGATGGATAACGCAGTTTCAATAAAAAGCTGGGCGTCGGTCGTTGGAAAGAAGGAGGGTGAAGGACCCTTCGGCGACTGCTTCGACCATGTCGACAAGGACGACCGTTTCGGTCAGGAGAGCTTCGAGAAGGCGGAAAGCGCAATGCAGGGGCTCGCCATGCAGACGGCGCTCGAAAAGTGCCACCTCAAGCCGGACGATTTGTCCTTCATGTTCGGCGGAGACCTCCTCAATCAGTGCATCGGTACCAGCTTCGGCATCGGCGACTTCAACGTGCCTTTTTTAGGCATCTACGGCGCATGCTCGACTATCGCCGAGGGGATTCTCTTGTCGGCTTTGGCGGTCGATTCCGGTGCGGGAGACATAGTCGCGGCGGTGACTTCATCTCACTTTTGCACAGCAGAAAGGCAGTACAGATTCCCGCTCGAATACGGCGGTCAGCGCACACCTACTTCCCAGTGGACTGCGACCGCCTCAGGAGCCGTAATCCTTGAAAGAGGCAACGCCTCGCCGTTCGTCCGAGCGGTCACCATCGGCAGGATAGAGGACAAGGGCATCAAGGACGCAAACAACATGGGAGCCGCAATGGCTCCGGCGGCATACTCGACGATAAAGCAGTTTCTTTCGGACACAAAAAAATCCCCCGACGAATTCGACCATATTGTGACTGGGGATTTGGGGAGCGTGGGCTCAAGGATTCTGGTGGAGCTGTTGCACCGCGACGGCATCGAAATTTCGGACAGGCACCTCGACTGCGGCTGTATGCTCTTTGACCCCGAAAATCAGGACGTCCATGCCGGAGGCTCGGGTTGCGGTTGCTCGGCAAACCTTCTGGCAGGGCATTTCCTGCCGGAGCTTAGATCCGGCAAGCTCAAAAATGTTCTTTTCGCCGCAACGGGTGCATTACTGTCCACAACGTCAAGTCAGCAGGGGATGACTATCCCGGGAATTTCGCACCTCATCTGGCTTTCAAGCGAAATCGGACTATAGGGGGTGATAGTATGCAATATTTATGGGCATTTCTGGTCGGCGGAATCATCTGTGCCATCGGTCAGCTTCTCATCGACTTCACGAAGCTGACCCCGGCACGAATCCTGACGCTCTATGTCGTTGTGGGAGTAATCCTGAGCGGAGTGGGGATATATCAGTATCTCGCCGACTTTGCCGGAGCGGGCGCAACGGTGCCCCTGACCGGCTTTGGCAACTCCATCGCCAAGGGAATAAGAGAAGCCGTCGACGAAAAGGGCTTCCTGGGGATTTTTACAGGCGGTCTGACTGCGTGTGCGGGCGGCATCACCGCCGCAATGGTCTTTTCGCTTCTGGCGGCACTTATATTCAAACCGAAGCCGAAGAGCTAAAAAAGCGGGACTGAGCAATCAGTCCCACTTTTCTATTTATCCCTATTCTTCATAATCATACATATGCTTCTCAACATACCCCATCATCCGATTATTGAGAACTATGTACTCAATCAGCACCACAACCGGTGTGAAGGCGGACATTATCGGCTCTTCAAATATTATCGGTGCCACAATCAGGAAGGCAAGAGCAATCACTGCCGATATAACGAATTCCGCAATATGCTCCTTCCTCCATTTTTTCTTCCAGTAGTCGCTTTTCTCTTTGTTTGAGAACATTTCCGAGCGTGCAATTTTCATGACGTTCTCGTCTGCCTTTCGGCGGAAGCTTTTGTCATCAAGAACCTCGCCTGCAAGGAGCTCATTTATGCTGACGTTAAAAGTTTTCGCCAACACCTCGAGCATGTCAATGCTCGGCATATAGCTCCCAGTCTCCCAACGGGAGATTGTTTTGTTGGTAACGCCTATCCGCTCGCCAAGTTGTTCCTGAGTGAGACCGTTCTGTTTGCGAAGCTCTGCAATAAATTTGCCGGTTTTGACCTGATCCATATCATCACCTCAGACTAATCATACCCGATTTCCTGTGAGAATTCAACCCCACAAATGGCGAATCGACTTTTTTTGCGTGAGTTTTTCGCATTTTTCGCTTCCCAAATTGTAACTCTTGAATTTACACCCGACTCGTGCTATAATATTCATATCAAACTTAGGGAGCATCTGTAGAATGCAAATTTCCAGCCGATTCACAATAGCTATTCACATACTCACATGTATCGAGACGTTCAAGGACCAATACAAAATTACGAGCGAGTTTCTGGCGGGGAGCATCAACGTCAATCCGGTCATAATCCGCAGAATTCTCCAGCAGCTCAAAGCCGCAGGGTTCATCACCGTGGCTCGGGGGAGCGGGGGAGCGTCGATTGCGAAGCCTCTTGACGAAATAACCTTCCTCGATGTCTACAACGCCGTTGAGTGCGTTGAGAGCGGCGAGCTCTTCCATTTCCACGAAAACCCGAGTCAGGCTTGCCCTGTCGGCAGGAATATCCACGCCGCCCTTGACGACAAGCTGATGACGATTCAGCAGGCTATGGAGGACAAAATGCGGGAGATAACCGTCGCGGATGTCGTCAACGACACTAAAATTTGCATAGAAAAAGAGTCCGAAAGCTGATTTTTCGGACTTTTCTTTTATCGGCATAGTCGATTTTATGCTACTTCAAAAATTTTAGTTGTAACTATTGACATTACAACTATGATGTGCTATACTCGTGTTGTAATCGGAAAGGTTACAACAATAATACTTAATTTTTCGGAGGTAATCATAATGAAAATCGCAGTAGTATGTGCAAATGGTAAAGCAGGCAAGCTCATCACTAATGAGGCTGTAGCAAGAGGACTCGACGTAACAGCCGTTGTTCGCGGCGAGAACAAGACAGACGCCAAGAAGGTTCTCAACAAAGATTTGTTCGACCTCACAAGTGAGGATTTAAAGGGCTTCGACGTAGTAGTTGATGCCTTCGGAGCATGGACCGAGGGCACTCTTCCCATGCACAGCACTTCTCTGAAGGTTCTCTGTGACGCTCTCAGCGGAACCGACACAAGACTTTTGGTAGTCGGCGGTGCAGGAAGCCTCTATGTAAACCCTGAGCACACTGTATGTGTCTCTGACGGACCCGATTTCCCTGACGTTTTCAAGCCGCTCGCAACTGCAATGGCAAAGGCACTTTCTGAGCTTCGTGAGCGCTCTGATGTCAAGTGGACATATGTAAGCCCTGCAGGCGACTTCCAGGCAGACGGCGAAAAGTCCGGCAAGTATATTCTCGGCGGCGAGGAACTCATCCTCAATTCGAGAGGTGAAAGCATCATCAGCTATGCAGACTATGCCGTCGCAATGGTTGACGAAATCGTCTCCGGCAATCATGTTCAGCAGAGAATCTCGGTCGTAAGAGAGTAATACTTAAAAGAAAGGCGTTGCCATGACCCAATCCGAGCGCAGAATCTATCTAATAGAAGAGCTTCTTGCTGAAGAGCCGCAGTATCGGGACTATGAAATCCCGACTGACGAATATTCGCAAAAGCGGCTTCTCAGGGCGCTTTTCAACGTCCGTCTTCCGAAGCCAATAAGCGACGAATTCTTGAAGATTCAGGACGAGTATCTTCGTGGAGAGACCATGGGGAAGGGAATTACGGATATATCTGACCTTGCACCCGTCCGCGACGACATTTATCTCTGGCAGGGAGACATAACGACGCTTCGGTGCGGAGCAATCGTCAATGCCGCAAACTCGGCGCTCCTCGGTTGCTTCGCCCCGAATCACGGGTGCATCGACAACGCCATCCACACCTATGCTGGCGTTCAGCTTCGGCTTGCGTGTAGCGAGATTATGAGAAAGCAGGGTCACGAGGAGGAGACGGGCACCGCCAAAAACACTCCCGCATTCAATCTCCCGTGCGACCACGTCATCCACACGGTCGGACCGATTGTCGGTTGGAGGCTCATAGAGAGGGACAAGAAGCTCCTCGCCTCCTGCTATCGTTCGTGTCTGGAGCTTGCGGACAGAAACGGAGTTTCGAGCATCGCATTCTGTTGCATCTCGACCGGCGAGTTCCACTTCCCGAACGACAAGGCGGCAGAGATTGCTCTCAGAACCGTGCTTGACTATAAGAAAGAAACCAACAGCAAAATCAAGGTGATATTCAATGTATTTAAAGATGCTGACCTCGAAATTTATGAGAAGCTCCTCGGAGCAGATTGAGCGCCTGATGGAAGCGCTCGACACCGCCGACGCAGTCGTAATCGGTGCGGGAGCAGGGCTTTCGACCTCGGCGGGCTTCAGCTATTCCGGCAAGCGCTTCGAGGGAAACTTCTCCGATTTCGAGAAAAAGTACGGCTTCCACGACATGTACTCGGGCGGCTTCTACCCCTATGAAACCCTCGAGGAATTCTGGGGCTTCTGGAGCAGAAACATCTGGCTGAACCGCTACACCGACGCCCCGAAGCCGGTCTATCAGGACCTTTATGAGCTCGTGAAGGGCAAGGACTACTTCGTCCTCACGACCAACGTCGACCACTGCTTCCAGAAGGCGGGTTTCGACAAGAAGCGCCTCTTCTACACTCAGGGCGACTACGGTCTCTTCCAGTGCTCAGAGCCCTGCCATCAGAAGACCTACGATAACGAGGAAGTTATCAAAAAGATGATGGAGACGCAGGAAAACATGCGAATCCCGTCGGAGCTCGTCCCGAGATGCCCCGTCTGCGGCAAGCCGATGAGCACAAATCTTAGGTGTGATGATACTTTCGTCGAGGACGAGGGCTGGCATCAGGCGGCGGAGAGGTATTCGGAATTTCTGCGGAGGCACGAGGGCTTGACGACCCTCTACCTCGAGCTCGGAGTCGGGTTTAATACCCCCGCCATCATCAAATACCCCTTCTGGCAGATGACGTTGAAAAACCCTCGGGCGACCTACGCCTGCATAAACTACGGCGATGCCGCCTGCCCGTCGCAGATTGAAAAGCAGTCGGTGTGCATTGATGAAGATATCGGGAGGGTATTGGAGCGGATACAAGGGGAAGAAGCAAGGAGAAGTTAATCTTCCTCGAATCGAAAACAGAGAAAATGCAAAAGGAAGCCGAATTTCGACTTCCTTTTTGTATTAAGGCATAAGGGCGGCGATGTCTGATTTATTGCAAAATCATTCAGGTTTTATATTGACTTTTAAGTTTGCTTCTGCTACAATATGAGTTAGCCTAAGCTAACAACCTGGAGGGAGAAAAATGTCTGACTATAAAAAGATCGCTTTTGCATTACTTTGCGGTTTTATGGGATGCCTGTGCTTTGGAGCGGGTGATTGGCTCATGCTTTACAGCGACACGACCTATTCATGGTGCTGTGGTTCGGGAGTATATTGGTGTGGATTTATTTTTCTTCAAAAAAACAGAAAGGCAACTAAAGGAGCAATAGTATGAAATATTTCGGAATGTCACTTGGAATGTGGGCGCTGTTCGGAAAGTCTTTTGAACGCAACCTAACCATATTCGGAATTGATGAAAATACGGCGAAAACCGTCAGGAAAAAGGCTAAATCCCGCTATAAAGAGATTATTGCGGGAGTGCCGGAGTTCGAGAGAGCCGACAGATTCAAGATGAATCTCGTCAACTGCGCCCTGCTCTGCGCATTCGTGCTGAATATGCCCGAGCGTCCCGATGTCGAGCGGCTGACGGAATATTATAAAAACTCTATGATGACAAGCCCAATGAACTGGTTTTGCAGAATGAGCGGCAAGAACAAGTTCACCGACAAGGATTTGGCATCTCTCAGAGCCACAGAGAAGCTCAGAGCCGCCGATCGCAACCCCTACTCGCGGAATATGGAGCTTTATCCCTATGAAGACGGCTCCGGCTACGAGGCACGTTTCACCACCTGCGGTATCTGCACCCTGATGCGTGAGCTCGGGCTCTATGATTTGGTCCCCGCCATGTGCCGGCTCGATTACACGATGAGCGAGGCAAGCGGGGTGTCGGACTTTGTGAGGGAATACACCCTCGCCTCCGGCGGTCCATACTGCGACTGCGGATATAAAAAACTGAAATAAGGGAGATACAGGCATGAAAATCTACAGCTTCGGCGACCCTAAAAAGCCGGTGATACTGCTTCTGCCGGGGACCTGTTGCCACTGGGAGAATAATTTCGGCGAGGTGATTCCCCTGCTCGAGAAGAGCTTCTATGTTAATGCAGTTTCGTTTGACGGCTTTGATGAGACGGAGGACACCGTTTTCCCGACCATGATAGAAGAAACCGAGAAGCTTGAAAGCTACATCAAAAAGCATTTCGGCGGAAAGATTTGCTGTGCCTATGGCTGCTCGCTTGGAGGCTCTTTTGTGGGGTTACTGATTCAGCGAGGAAACGTCCACATCGACCACGGCATTATCGGAAGCTCGGATTTAGACCAGTCGGGCAAATTTTCAGCAGGATTGAAGGCTCGCATCATGTCCCCGATTCTAAGAAAAATGCTCACAAAAGGCGAGCTCCCAAACTGGATGCAGAAGTGGATAGACAGCCGTTCTCACGAGGAGCAGGTTTATCTTAGCAAAATGCTCGTGCTCTTCGGCATCGGCTCGACAAAGATGGCGTTTGTGAAGAGCAAAAGCATCTACAATCAGTTCTACTCCGATCTGGTCACACCGCTTGAGGACAATATCTCCGTTACCGGCACCACTATCCACTGCTTCTATGCCGAAAAGATGGGCGAGAAGTATCTTGGTCGCTACAAACAGCATTTTTCGAATCCCGACATCCGGCGCCACAATCTTCAGCATGAAGAGCTCCTTGTTTGCTATCCCGAGAAATGGGTCAGCGAAGTTGAAGACTGCTGTGGAATAAAATAAATTTAAGAAAGGCGAAAAATATGTCAATTCCAATCTTCATCTTAGAATGTGTAGTAATGTGTGCCGTGTTCGGCGTGTTTGTTTTCGGGACGATGCTGGCGAATCCCGTGTCCTTCATTGGCGATTATCCGCCGGAAATTCAGGCGCAATACTATTCCTCACAGCACAAGGAAGCAGTAAAGGAAAAGATGACATTCCTGACAATTCTCCGAAAAGTCATCGGTATCATCGCATTTCTGTTCCTGTTTGCGTGGATGGCGC
>JAJBSV010000014.1 GCA_020861185.1 Ruminococcus sp.
CACTACGATCCACGGCTTGTCGATTAACATTTTTTGTTGAACGGAGCCTTAGATTCTTTTTTTTGTTAACTTGGATGATATTGGTTGTCAAAGAGAGAAGAAAGGGGTTATGGGGTGTAGACGCCCACGCAGGAGCCTCCATCGAGGTCCAGGACGATGGTCACGGTGGTGGTGCAAATCGACAGGTCCACAAGAAAGTCTTTTGAATCAACATAGGAACCGATGCAATTGGTCTGGTCGGCGGACCAGATCTCATAAGTAAGTATATGGTCAGAAATATCGGGTGAGAATGTAATGAATTTGAATTGGCTGTCGATGTAGCAGGTGACAGTGCGGGATGGAGGCGCTTTGTGAGGTAGGGAAGGCACGTCGGGATCATCTCCGCCGGATTTGTCAAATGAGCGAACTAGCTGGATTGTAATAGATGTTGTGCAATGGCCTGTTAAAGGACTGCTCATTCCGATTAGCAAGACAGTCATTGCTAGTAGAAGGTGTTTTGTCATGGGTTTTTATTTGCAAAGATAGCCTATAAGGTGGGTGATTAAGAGCATGATCAGTTTGATTCTTGTGCGGAATTTGAGCCGACGCACAAAAATCAAACTGATTCGGGGGGGGGGGTAAATTGCTTATAATAAGCGCACTATCTTATCTATCTCTGGATTGGGAAGGTATTGGTCCAAGATTTTAATCCCGAGGTCGCGCCGTCGATTGGATATTGATCCTTTCGCCAAGTTCAGGAGCTGTGACATTTGGGTAGGTGTCACTCCACATTTAATAAGGAGCACGGTTTGCATTTCGGCCGGTTTTGCTTCGCGTCCCATAAGCAAACGTAGATTTTGTTTGAGGTTAGGACAAGATTGCAGGACTACATTTTCTAACTTTCCCCAAAGAGGATCATTGTATCCGATGCCTTTTCCTTGATCTATGCACTGTCGCAAGATGTCATATTCCTTTGATTGTATAATGCGTGCGTCTGTGGCGCTACCCTTTCCTTGTTCCAGCAAATCAAGCAATTGCTGTTGGATTTGACGACGTAGCTTTTGTGTTTCGTTGTCAGCGGGATCAGGGAGGAACTCTTGATCTTTCTCTGGAACGTCAGTCCTTGAGGTTGTGAGACTCTCTTTCAGAGTGGTGAGGTCATTGAGGGTCTTGTGTAATTGTAGAAGATGTTTGTGGCTTCTATTGCGGAAATAGAGTGTGGCTACTATCAACAACAAAACGAGGACAGATCCAAGGGACACCCACTGGGTAATTCTCTGTTTCTCTTGTTCGGCTTGAATCCGCTTGCGCTCATGAGTTTGGTAATTGTATAGAGAGTGCTGTATGAGAGCTTGTTGGTCGTCATGGGCATTTAGATAGGATTCAACGAGACTACCATATTCACAAGCATAGACGGGAATTTATTCGGGAGGGCTATAAGGCAATAGATCGGGAGAGAGTAAGTAACGGTATCCCCAGCGTCGATTAAGCGAGTCTTGACTATGAGCGAGTGATAAGGCGCATAGATAGGCGGAGTCAAGGATCTCGGCTTTGCGATACACATTAGTCCCTGTCATTAAGGCAACATTACGAAATTCAGGGGTGGTATTGTGGATGGCATGGCGTATAACACATAAAGCAGAATCGATGCGGCCTTGTCGAAGGTGGACAGTGGCTATCCCGATTTCCATATTGGCTTGATCTTCTATGGAGGTTGTGGCCAATAATTGATGCGCAGACTTAAACTGAACTTCAGCCAGCGATTCACGCTGCAATTTAAGTAAGGTTCGGCCTAAAAGGTGAATATCGTAAGCTAGGATATACGAACTTTCTATCAAGGAGTCAATGTGTATGGCTTGATATAGATACGGGAGAGCCTCCTGGTTCAATCGGAGAGCGAAAAGGAGTTGGGCCGTCTGAATACAGATGTTGCCTGTTAGTTTCTGCTTTTCTGAGCTGGGAGATGTTGCGTCGAGGGCGTTCTGGAAATATTTCAGCGCCGTGGGATAGTCGCCAAGTTCGGTGTAGACTCTGCCTCCGTAGTAAAGAATTTCCGGCCGCATTGTTTTAACTTCTTGGTAGTATTCGTATACGGAGAGATAGAGGCTGTCTGTTTCAGGCCTCATGTCGTTTTTGTCGTGGACTTTGGTTGTGAGGAAGTCGTAATAGTGGCGGTCGGGGCCGGACAGTCGCTCGGGGTTGACGGAGTCGAGGGCGGCGAGGGCGGCCGCGGGGTCGCTTTCGCTCATCTCGTAAATCCTTGTCAGCTGCGGGTTGTGGCTCTGCCGGCTCCCGCAAGCCGTTAATAGTGCGATAATAGTGAATGTGATATGGTATATCAGGTTTTTCATTTTTCGGATAAAAGTTGTTGCGTTTTGTGTGTGATGGCCTCAATCCATTGGCTGAAGTGCTGACAGCGGGAAAGGAGACTTGGCATGCCGATGGCTTGTGTGACGTTGGTGCCAATCATGACCTTATTGTATCGGTGTTGTCCGTCAAGAGCCTTGATTATACGTTTGCTCGGCGCTGTTGATGGGCCTTGGTTGATCATTTCGGGGTCACGAAAGCCGTCAGTTTCTTTTTTGAGGGAAAGGATGGCTCTAGTAGAGTGGGGGTAATCGAGTGACAACTTTTCGATATCGGTGAAGAGAAGCGCTTCGAATTCGTGGAGTTGAATATAGGGGATAAGCCTGGTGGTTGGGAATGCTTGTTGAAACTCGGTTTCAAGGGCCTGAATGGCTTGGCGCACATTTGGCTGTCGTTTCGCTTGGTCGAATCCCGGGAAATCGAAAGGGAGGGCGTAGTAGTCAAACATGGTGCTATAGATGTGACGCTCGAAGTCGTTGTCAGTGTGCTGTTGGAGCATACGGGTCATGTCCCCTTGGGCTTGTGTGTAACTCACCATTCCACCTCGGGCGTTTTTCTTCTTGGATGTGAGAAGGAGCACGGGCTTAGTTGATATGTGATAGCCGGCTAAATATGGGGCTAAAACCTTTTTGGCGAATCGTTCTTCTGTTTGGCCCTCGCATAGGATATGTAGGATTATTTTTTTCATATGGGACGCCCTCCTATCACGTTTTTATTCCAAAGTTCGCTGACTGTGTACTCGGCGAGCCAGTCATGGTATTCCTGTTCATTAAGGTGGCGAGCAACAGTGCCTTGGATAGCGGGATCGCGCTCGATGACGGTGATGGTGTCCACGGAGAAACCGTCGATGAGAGCGGGTGATTGAGTGGCAACGATGATTTGCGCGTGGTGGGATGCGTCCTGGATCATTTCGGACAGTTGGTCGATTGCGTATGGATGGAGCCCAAGCTCTGGCTCGTCCACAATGATTACGAAGGGCATAGTGGCTTCCGGTTGGAGCAATAGCGTGGCCAAAGCGATGAACCGGATTGATCCATCGGAGAACTGATCGGCCGACAGCACGTAGTCGTTGGGAGAGTCGTCAATCCACTTCAGGGATATATACCCTCGATCGGGCTCAAGATAGAATGCTTGAAACTGAGGCACAATCTCTCGAACGTATTCGGTGATGCGCTGAAACGATTCAGGATAATTGTTTTTGAGATAGTAAAGGAACGACGCCAAGTTGTTGGCCTCGGATTGGAGGTAGTGAGCCGACTCCACTGTGGATGCTTGTCGCATCGGAGATGAAATGGATGAGTCGCTGAATTGATATACCTTGCAAGAAGCAAGCAGGGAGTGAACGATCCTCTCCTCTTTCTCGGCGGTCTTGAATAGGGCCGACTCGTTAAAGTCGGAGTTCAGTTGTTTGTGGAAGGGTTTGGCGTGATCATTCTTCTGCCATTCCATCTCCTCGGAACTGATGATCAGACGGTCAGGAAGGGCTTTGGTAAGGCTGAAAGAATAAATGTCATGGGAGTGGGACGCGACATCAAAGTGTAGTGTGGCGGACATTGTGGGTGTCTTCTTGGGGCCGTAATAGAGAAATTTTTGGCTGGTGCCGGCCTCGGCCACAAAGCGTTGGAAACTGCCGCTCATCATGTAGCCGAGCATTTTGAAAAAGCTGATGACGTTGCTCTTCCCAGCTCCGTTGGCTCCGAGCAGTATATTGATGTCGCCAAATTCCAGCTTGCGAGGATGCTGGAACGGTATTGACTTGTAGCCTTGAATCTCAATTGAGGTTAATCTTTTCTTTTGACGTTTCATTTTTTGAGGTCTGTTAAGGTGGGGGTGGGTGCGACGGTGGTGTACTGGCTCATGAATTGCTCGAGGACCTGGGACATGGACTGGCGGTTGGCCACACACTTTTCTTTGAAGCGTTGGAACACGTCCGACCTGAGATTAAATGACGTGGATCGACGCACTGGTTCCTCGATGGTATAGGGCGGGTCCCCGATGATTGCCTCAAAGTTGATGTCGGCCCGTGAAAGGCCAGCGGATGGCATCGTGTCAATTGACGGGGTCGCAAGGGTCTTGTTGTCGGCCATAATGATTTATGTAAATATGGGTTTATTGATTTATTGTTTTATTGAAATCAATAAATATTGTTTTATGTAAATATGTAATATTGTTGTGACGCCGGGCGATGCCTGATGGTAAAGGTAACGGGCGTGGGTTGTGGATATTGATCTTCATGATAATAGCCGATTTGTGCGCCGATTGTTCGGCATCGCAAAGTTACTAAACTTTGTCGGTATTTATGGCATCCTTGGTGTGGTAATTACCACATGGGAGAAAAAGCTCAAAATAGATGATCTTATGTGGAAAAATAATATTGATAATATACGCCCGTGTGCACATGCGCAGGCGGTGCTGGATCAAGGTTATGGGAGGCTCATCTCTTGAAAAAAAAGTGTTATGGGGGTTATGTATTTATGGGTTTCTTCAAATGTTTGTGTACGTTTTTTGTAATTGCTTATTTATCAATACTTCGGTAAATTTTTAAGTTCACGAGGCCTAGGCCTCTAAATCGTTAA
>JAJBSV010000005.1 GCA_020861185.1 Ruminococcus sp.
GAGAACAGCAAGCACAGCCGGTATTGCCACAACCGGCGATTTTTGATTAAGGAAACCTTGACCTTAATCTTGAGAGTTGCTTGGTGGTTCCCATTTAAAATGGTCACATTGACGAAGCCGGTTGCCTGCGGCAAAAAGAAAAAGCAGGAGAATTTTTACACCATCTGCTCATAGAACACATTACAAAACTATAGCCACACAGGTCTCTCTGCATGGCTACAAGAATTTATTGGAGTACGTCAACTGCAATTCCCCGTCATCATCCGAAGTATGGTCTTATCCGTCTCATGCATTCCCTCGCGGGCGAGCTTGCCGACATTCAGGATAGTATTCTCAACACCCTTGACAACGATTCCGTCGCCGCTATAGAACTGACTGCCGTGCATCTGCATCTGCATTCCTAAGAGCCCCGCTTCAACTGCCGAGGCAATTTTTGCAGCACAGCTTGCCTTGGCGCCGTCGCAGATCATTCCGGAATCGATCGCCACGGCATTTACGATAGTGTGTGCAATCTCACGATAGCCACCACCATAGAGATAGGTAACACCTGCTCCTGCTCCACAGCCTGCGCTTGTCGCTCCGCAATAGGCACTAAGACGCCCGATGCCAGTCTTCATATGGATTGTGACGAGGTTCGAGACCACGAGCGCACGATAGAGCTTGTCCTCAGAGATATTCAGCTCTTTTGCATAAACGATTACGGGCAAGGATGTCGTCAGACCCTGATTTCCACTTCCTGAGTTGATGACAACGGGCAGTTCACATCCATTCATTCTGGCATCTGAGCCTGCGGCAGCATAGGCTTTCGCACGGTTATGAACGCTATCTCCGTAAGCCTGCAATAAAATTCTTCCTATATTCGCTCCATAGTCTCCGTGAAGCCCCTCTTCAGCGATGGCGGTGTTGCAGTCAATCTGCTTCTTAAGAATATCCCGGACGTCATCTATATCCACAGTGTCCGCAAACTCGACAATCTTCTCAACCGTAAGGAGATTCCGGTCGGTCTTTGAGCCGTATCCCTCTTCTTTATAATCTTTTTTGAGAAGAGTTGCGCCGTCCTTCTCGATGCAAATTACGTTCGTGTGCTGCCCTGCTATCTCCACACAGGCGGAATGCTCTCCGCTAAAAGCAGAAACCTGGATATCGAACACATACGGGCGGTCGGATTCTCTCACATCGAAAGAAGCGCTCTCAAGATATTCCGCAATCTCTGCTTTCTGATCTGTTGTAACCTCTGCAAGAACCTGAAGCTCCGCATCCTCCCGTCCGGCGACAATTCCTGCCGCCGCGGCAGTAGCGATTCCACGACGTCCGCCGGTATTGGGAACAACTGCGCTTTTTACGTTCTTAATAATATTTCCGCTCGCAAGAACCTCCACATGCGTTGGTTTGCACCCAAGCGTCCTTCTCGCCAGAGCCGCACAGTACGCCACAGCAATCGGTTCTGTGCAGCCCAACGCCGGGATGAGCTCTTCTTTGAGGATGTTTATGTAGGACTGGTAAAGGGTTTTGTCTGTCATTTTTTCGTAACTCCTTGTTTTGTGAACTGTCTACACTCTACTTGCACAAGGAATCTTCGCAATCATATGCAAAACGCCTTCCTCACGCTCGATATACACGGTGCCGCCGTATTTTAAGCATATTTTCCGGACTGTGACCAGACCGATTCCCTCATGAGACTGCTTAGTGGTATAGCCTACATCAAAGATAGTTGCCAGCTCCTCGGAAGATTTGTCACAGGGATTGGAAACACGGATAATTGTGCACCTGCTCCGGCGCATAAGAAGTAGCTTGATATATTTGAGACCCGGTTCTTTCTCTTTCGCTTCCTCAATTGCGTTTTTCAGAAGATTGCCGATGACTGTATTCATCTCATAGGCGGAACAGCCGATGTCGGTCATAGGGTCTTTCACTGTCACATCAAGACGGACTCCGTCCTGCTTGGCAAGCTCCACAAAAGTGTAGACGAGCGCAGATACGGCAGGATTCTGAATAGGGAGCAAATCGTTCATACGGTTCACATTGCCGACGATGGTGCTGATATAAGCATCACATTCGTCATAACGCATCTGATTTATAAGTCCGGTTACCGTCTGTAAATGAAGATTGAAGTCGTGCCGCTGGGAACGGATAATCTGCATGAAGTCCTGCAGCTCACGCTGATATTCCCGATCAATCAATGCTTTTACCCGGTCAAGGCAACTGTTGATTGAAAGCCGGAAGAAATATCCGAAGCATAGGAGTGAAATTGTTGCGGAAACAGTTGCCCATATAGCATCTATGAAAGAAAGTTCGGGAAGCCTTATCCATAAATATATAAGTCCCATAAGCAGGATAATCTGAATTACCGCCAGTACGACTAAATTCGTCCTGAGCTTTCTTCTTTGCTCACCGTCAATTCCTACGACAATGCTGACGTCTTTCGGAATCAGTGAAAAATGCAGGAAATAGCAAAGAGCTGCCATTCCCAAGAGTGTTCCTGTCGGAATCAGTCCTCCGAAGATGCCGAGTGAAGCTTCAAGAGCGAGCCTCAGAAGCTGTCCGTAAGCGAACAGGGTCAGAGAGAAGCTCAGTGAGAATCCGATTTTCCACGGTGCATTGTTTCCGGTTCTGTCAATACCGGCAAGAACCATTCCCGCACATACTCCGGCAACAAAAATCAGAAGCTGAATGGCAACCACAGCTATATTCACTGTATCAATCCAACTTAAGTTCATAATAATCCCTCTAAATCATGGTGATCCGTTCCGAAAGGTATCTCTCCAGCTCAAGATGCTTTCTTCGGCTGACGGGAATCGGTTCCGAGACGTCTCGCAGTGTAAGTTGGTATGAACGTCCGATATCCGGTGAAACCGACGTAAGCCTTGACAGGGGAATCAGATACGATTGATGGCAGCGGAAGAAATCATATTCAGTAAGAATTGCTTCAAGTTCCGACATTGACATGCCGGAAGAAAGATTATCCCCACTTTTAAGAACGAAAACCACCTTCCGCCCTCTGGTTGTAAGATAGAGAATATCCTCCACCGTGACCATTGAAAAGCCCTCATCTGTGTGAACTCCTATCTGAACGGGCTTCCTCTCAGGGTTTTTCCCGCTTATCTTTGTCCTGATGCGCTCAAGAGTTTGCCTGAAGCGTACCTCATCCACCGGCTTTACCAAAAAATCCACCGGCTCATAATCATAACCTTCAAGGGCAAATCCGGCATACCCGGTAAGAAAAACAGTACAGATTTCGGGGTAGTTTTCTTTCATGTATGATGCAAGAGTGAAACCGTTTCCGTCCGGCATCTGAATATCTAAGAATGCGGCATCAACAGGATTCGACTTTAGAAATTCTGTTGCTTCATCCTTGCTTGTAACCGTTCCTGACACCGTAAAATCTGGAAATCCCGACAGCAGTGCCGTCATTGAATCAAGTATATATTGCTCATCGTCCACAAGTAGCACTCGAATTATGTCTGGCACTTCATGTTCACCCCTTATGTCTTTTCTGAAATTATAGCATTTTGTCGGATAGGTTGTCAATCCATAAGTACGGAATACCCCGACCGGTTGACCGATCGGGGAAATTTTACAGAATATTCAGACTACTTGCTGCTGGTCGAAATATCTGTGGTATGTCGCATTGGACTCGTAGAGCTCGCTATGAGTACCTTCGCCGGTGACTTTACCGTTTTCGAGGAAGATAATCTTGTCTGCATTCTCTACAGTGCGCGTATTGTGGGCTACAACAATTGTGGTGCGCCCCTGCATCAGCTGTCCGAGAGCATTCACAATCTGGCTCTCGTTTTTGGCATCAAGACTGGATGTTGTCTCGTCCAAAAGCAGGTATTCGGGATCGCGTATCATCATGCGGGCTAAAGCAATCCTCTGTCGCTCACCACCGGAAAGACGGCTTCCGACGTCGCCTATATCGGTGTCGAGTCCGTCTGGCATCTTCTCCACCAGCTCATCCACATCGGCGGCGGACATAGCCTTTTGAAGAACATCTTCCGAAACTTTCTCGGGAACGCCATAGGTGATATTGTCCCTGACAGTGCCGAACAATAATGGATTATTCTGCGGCACCATTCCGAATGAATTGCGCCACTCATTCAGGTGGATCTTTTCGGCAGAAATATCTCCGAATCTGATTTCGCCCTCATCCGGCTGATAGAGACGTTCAAGAAGCTTAAGAACTGTGGTCTTACCAGAGCCGGAGGGACCGACAATAGCGGTAACCTTGCCACAAGGGAAGGTCATGGACACATTATCAAGAACCTTCTGACCGCCACCATAAGCAAAGGTAACGTTTTCAAGAGCCAGGTCGGCATCGGGAACGGCGAATGAAATCTCCCTTTCCATAGTTTCCGGCTCCATGAGCGAAATTTCGCTTGCAGTCTTTGTGGCACCCTGGGCAATCTTGAAGTACTGCCAGCAGAGTATGAACTGATAGAAGCATACATACAAGATGTCGGCATACATGAATATGGTGAGTGCCTGCTCAGCAGTAAGTATTCCCTGGCTTAAGAGCGCACCGCCATAAATCAATACTACTCCCTGTACGACAGCTTCCATAGAGAAGCCGAGAGGCTGGGAAATGAGCGACAGAAGCAGCTGCTTGCGCTGTGCCTTGAAACGAGCTTTTGACGCAGCGTCGTTGGCTATATCCTCCTTTTCCTCAGCGGAAAATACCTTGATCTGCTCTATAGAACCTAAGCGTTCCGAAAGGAAATTGGTGTACTGCGACAAGGCATTACTAATAGCATACTGAGCGTTGTGCATGAAGTGGCTGGGAAGAATCGCAAGAATTATAAACGGAATCAGGAACACAATGAGCATTACCGTGATTTTAACGTTTATTGCGGCGATGATTGCGAATATCATAACCAGAGTGTAGGTAAACTGCAGAATTGAGAAGATGTAGCTGACAGCAGTGGTTATCTGGCTTGTATCGGTTGTAACACGGCTTACAAGACTTGTTGGCTCCATGGTGTCAAGTGACGACATGGGCAGGTGAATCATTTTCTTCCACACATTTCGGCGCAGTCGGCGTTGAGAGGTATAATCGACATACTTTGAAAGGATTCCGAGAGGGAAATTCAGGAGTGCCGATGCCAGAGTTACAATAACATAGGTTGCAACCAGGGCAGGGCTGAAGATTTCGCCTGCAAGAATCGACGACTTTACCTGCGGCATCATGGAGTATACCGTTGTATAAACCAGGCTCAGTACAAAGTTCAGTATGTACAGACCCCACGGCAACTTAGAGGTTTTTATCAGGTGCCGGAACGGCTTCCAGCTCTGTTTGATCTTCTGCTTGTTTTCCATATCGTTCTCTCCCTTCTCAGACAGCTATGCCTGCACTCTGTAACTGAACCATGTCACGATAGAGCGGGCAGGACTTCATAAGCGTATCGTGATTTCCGACAGACAGAACCTGACCCTTTTCCATAACGACAATCTGGTCGGCATCCTTAACGCTGTCCATACGGTGTGCGACCATGATGACCATATGATCCTTGCGAAGCTCTTCAATGGTCTCGTGAATCTCTGTTTCTGCATCCGAATCAAGGCTTGAGGTTGCTTCATCAAGGATGAAAATCTGTGCATTCATAAGAAGTGTACGGGCAATGGCAATCCTCTGACGCTGACCGCCCGAAAGCTTGGCACCGTTTTCACCGACCTCGGTATCGAAGCCATCCTCAAAGTCTTCGATGAACTCAAGAGCGTTTGCCTGTTCTGCAGCGGAGCGAATCTCCGCGTCGCTGACTTCTCCCTTGACACCATAGGTAATGTTATCACGGATAGTGCCGGAGAAGAGCTGAGGATCCTGAGGAATGTAGCCGATATTTCTTCGCCATGAATGAAGCTCATAGTCCTTGACATCCGTATCCGCAAGGGAAATGGAGCCGTTATTCGGCTGGTAGAGCCGCTCGGTCAGCTTGAGAAGTGTGGTCTTGCCGGCACCGCTGGGACCTACTATTGCAGTCAGTTGCTTGTCATGTGCGGTGAAGCTGATGCCGTTCACAACCGAGTTGTCACGATAGGCGAAGCTGACATCGTTGAAGGAAAGGTCGCCGTGAGCTTCATGAGCATCGAGAGTACCGTTATTTTCCTCCGGCTCCTGATTGGTGACGGCAGAAATTCTGGCACTTGCGCCCTGGTTTCTCTTGATGCTTTCCCACTGTGCCATAAGGGTGTTGAAATTACTGTTCATGGTATTGGCGTAGATATAGAATGCGATCCAGATAGATACATCGATTTCTCCCGCCTGAATCAGCCAAACGCCCATGAGTATGATAACCAGTTCCTGAAGAACTGTGATGAATGTGTCTGCAAAAGCTACAGCCTGCTCGGCAACGGCATTTTTCATGCTGGTTTCAAAGTGCTTGTCAATCCACCAGCAACCGTTCTCCTCCTCCCGATTCTCTCTGCCGAAAAGCTTCGTAAGTGTGACATAAGGGAGTATTGCGGAGAAATAGCGTGTCATGTCGGAGAGCCTTGACTGGATTCGGTTGTCAAGCTTGAAGTAAATCCGTCCGGCAACAACGCTTAAGATGTAGCAGAGAGGCAGGCAAATCGCCATTGAAGCCGCAAGCTTCCAGTTGTAGCTGAAAATCAACACGAATGAGCCGATGAAGCTGTAGGCACCCTTTAAAACATAGCCGACAAAATAGGTTATGAAACCACTGAGGTTTGAAGTGTCATCGGTTGTACGGCTGATGAGATCACGGGGCTCGTTTTCCGCAAAGAAGGACATCGGAAGTCTCGATACACGCCGCCAGACGTAATTCTGCAGGCGCATTTTGTTTATAGCTGAAACATATCCGCCGATGAAGTCAATTACAGCTAAAAGCAATGCCTGACCCAGAATGACGAATGTTGCGGTTACAGCTAAAGATGCGCTGAAGTTTCCGGAATAAATCTCGACGGTGTACTGCGGGAGCAGAAGCACCAGAGTACTCTGAACAAGCATCAGAACTGTTACACCCGCAATCATCAGCCAAGGGAACTTTACGTTTTTGACAAGATTCAGAAACGGTTTCCAGGACTGCTTCTTGTTCTCAACCTCGGTCGCCTGATAATTGCTTGTCATCATCGGCTGGACGCTGAGCTTTTTTTCTTTCTTATCTTTTTTCATATAAGTGAATGCCTCCCTTATTTTTCTTTATAGTAGAGCATGCAATGGCAGTAGCCCTCGAACTTCGAATCGGCTAACTGATCCTTAAATTCCTGACAGATGCACTTGTATGCTTCGGTACGTTCCTGACGGCACGGGCAATAGCCGCCTGTCTTTTTCAAGCCCTCACGGACAGACTTAACGATGTCCGGATTTTCGTTCAAGCGAATCTTTCCCATAAACCCTCCTAAGTTCTCATTCGTAAAGCAGTTTTGCAATGCGCTTGTTCAGTTCCTCCCGATTCATTCCGCCAAGCTCGCCGTAAACCTCCTGACCGTTTCTGAAATATCTCACATCGGGGATAGCTTGAATATGAAAGCGTTCTTTGAGAACAGGATTCTCGAGCGCATTGACCTTCACAAACTGAATAAACGGCATATCGTTTGCAGCTTCACGAAAGTACGGCTCCATATAGACGCAGCCTCCGCAATTGTCGCCGTAGAAGTCAACCACGGTATATTCTGCCTCGCCAAGAATCTTGTCGAAGCTTTTGTCATCGGCAATTATCAAAGCCATAACCAGCCCTCCTTTACGGCTCCATGAAGGCTTCTGCAGCTTTCATGGCGTAGTCACGCATCCGTTCGCTATAGGCGCTTTCTTCGGAAAAACTGAACGAGTCGTCTGTTATGAGATCATCTTTTGTCTTTCCGGTAGCTTTCAGTTCTTCGCTGTGCTGGTCGCAGAATTCGTCTACCTCTCTAAGAAAGATTTCCTGTGTATAATGGAATCCCGAAAGAGAAGCGATGTATCTCTCCAGAACAAAACGCCGGAACTGCGGCTTGTTCTTCTCAATCAGCTTTGCGAGGGCTTCTTCATCACTGAGGAGTGTGAAGCCTTCATCAGGAATGTGGGGATCCTCACCGTTAGCTATCATCATATTATAGATGTACTTGCCACGGCGGGTCGTCCATTCGATCTCTTCTTCTGTGGAAATATCATATTCTGACTCGGACGTCAGCTTCCGCATAATCAGAGCGGCAATTTTCTTCTGACATTCAAGCCTCTTTTTCGGCTGATAGTCGGCTATGTAGCGCTCGATTAATTGCTGAATAGTGTCAGCCCCCTCCGCCTTGGCAAGCTCATCATCAACCGGCATCGGCGTGAGCCGCCAGATTTCATTGATGCGAAGAGTTGCCAGAGTGCCGCCAAGCTCTGTTGCAAATTCTGTCCCCTCCGAAAGACCGACTACAGCTTCTTCCGCCGAAAGAGCACCCACGAGCTTCCGACCAGGATACAAAAGAATAGTGCGGCTTCTGTACTTTTCCGAGCCCTCCACGCAGGAGCACTTCATCGTGTCTCCTACAGCAACAGCATCCACCTTTTTAAGGGACGCATGGTCGCCGGACACTGCAATGAGATACCTTGAAATATCCTCCTCCGTCACCCGCCAGGCACGCATTTCCGCAGGCACATCGAGCTGTGTGGAAAAATCATATAGCTTTTTTATCGTTGAAGTTGACCCCATTGAAATCCCTCCTGAATAATAAGTCTAATTTTAGCACTTTTAAGCGTTGAAAATCAATATCAGATGCGAAAGCGGTACGAAAGGGGAGAATTCTGTCAAGGACATTAAAAACCGAATTCCGTTTCAGTTATAATGTCAACCGAGAAAATCTACAGTCAGAATAAGGGTCGGAAAATGCCACTTTTTTGCGATGTAAGGCTTTTTTGAACGATGAATACAGTAACTATCTTCGCTTCTGTTGCCCTCAAACCTGGCGCAATTTTCGAGCAGTTTGTTGACATACCACTTCTTGTCTACAAAATAAGAGGTATGCACTTTGTAGTGCATACCTCTTTTTTGACCGCCTCGTCAGGCAGACGCCCTGATATTGATTTCTTTGAAACCTGTCTTATGAGCGACTGGCTCACACGACAGCTTTTTTATTATTGACCGGTATATTCCACCATCACCGCGCTTATTACGCCATCCACTTCGTAGAGCTTGTCTACGAGGCGGGTGTTTTTCTTTTTGAGGCGGATGTTACAGGTGAGCTCGGTTTCGCCCTGATAACGGGAGCGTCCGAGGGTCTTCGCTTTCAGAGCGTTCATTATCTCGGAGATGTTCTCCTCGGCTTCGGAGGTGTATCTGATGACGAGGACATAGGTCCTCTTGCCCTTTGCGATAACCGTAAAGAGTATATAGACGAGTGCGATTCCGAGGGTTGCAATGAGTGCGAACGGATAGAGACCGGCTCCCGAGGTGATTCCCGAGGCTATTCCCCAGAAGAGGAAACCGACGTCGAGGGGGTCTTTGACCGCCGAGCGGAACCTCACAATCGACAGTGCACCGACCATTCCCAAAGACAAAACGAGGTTTGAGCCGATTACGAGGACGATGAACGCCGTTATTACCGTTATCATGACGATGAGGACGGCGAAGTTTTCGCTGTATACCGCTCCGCGATAAAATACCTTATAGACAAAGTAGATTACGATTCCGCACAGAAGTGCGCAAACGAGTGTTACGAGTATGTACGAGACGGTCAAGTGCTCGACGAGCCCCAACTGCTCGATGCTTTCTTTCAGAACTGCCTTAATGCTGCTCATATTTTTCTTCCTTTCTTGTGGGTTTAAAGACCGATTGTCTGAGGCTTGTAGTTGTCGAGAACGTCCCGGCATGAAGTGAACTTCGAAACGGCAATCTTCTCTCCGCCGACGCTCGAGACGAGCATCGAGAGAGCTTTTGGGATGAAGTCGTCGTATTTGACCTCCATTATCACCATGCCATTCGTGTAGACAGGAACTGTCAGAAGCTCTTCGTCGAACATGTCAACGCAGGAACCTCCTGCGCCTGCTATGCCCGCTCTCAGAGCCTTGTCGAAAGTGATTCGGACGTTTCCGACAGGCTCGACATAGGCTTCGCGGGTGTAATCGACAACAACCGACGGGCGCAAGCCCTTCCCTCCCCATAGGGCAAGAAACTCAGCCGCAGTGAAGCTGTCATCCGGCTTCAGAAGCGAGCAGTCGCCGGCTATCAGAGCCTTGGCGCAGTCGAGCGAGATGCCGGTACCGGTCTTTCTGATTCTGTCGCCGTTTTTCTCCTTGCGCTCAAGCCTGATTACGTCCCGGGAGAAGTTATAAGTCCTGATTCGGAACTTTTTGCGGTGCGTAACACCGGCAATCTTGTCCCAATAGGACGAGTGATAAATGTCGTCGAAGTAAAGGCTACGGATAAAGTAGTTGCCGTTGCGGAGGGAATGCGAATCGGGCTTCATCAGCGCCGAGATGCGGGTTCGGGCGGTGACATACTCAGCCTTTGAGAGAAGAAGCTTTATCTCGTGGCGGTATTTGCCGCCGGTGGGCTCAGAGTATTTTTTCTTCATCCACATCATCCCCACCAAGGTCAACAGGTTCGCCTTTGATTATGTGGGACAGGTTTTCAAATTCCGCTTCGGTGAGGGTCACGCCCTTGCTCATTCTGGTATGGTCGGGCGACCAGTCGCGGATGTCGTACTTCGGGACGCCTTCGTTCCAGCTGACTTTATTGAGTTCCTTCGTCCAGCCGCGAGCGGTCTCCGAAAGAATGCCCAAGTGCTCCTTGATTTCATAAGTAAGTTCTGCCATAGTTATTTCCTTTCTATTTTCTTATTAGCTTCGATTTGAGCTTCTCCGGCATCAGCATCACAAGTGCCTGCCAAAGGTCTTTTATATTCAGTGCAAACGAAATTATGAACAGCACACCGAGTATCAGATAGAGCATCCACCAGTATGGGAACGTTATCTGATTGACGATGACCATTGCCGCCATGACTACCGTGTTGATGATTATTTTCGGCATTGAGAAGTCATAGTGGATGAGTCTACGGGTGTCGTAGAGTCTGTAGAAGAAGACGACGAAATATGCCACAAACGTTGCGAACGCCGCGCCGTAGATTCCGAACGAGGGAATCAGTGCGAAGTTGAGGATTATATTTATTATTCCCGCGACAAGCGAGGTGTAAAACGAGTGCTTCGTCTTCTTCTCGGCTATGTAGACGGAGCCTAAAAACGTGTTGAAGCAGGTGAAAACGGTTGCAAGAGTCAGTAGCGGCGAGTAGAGATAGGACTCGAAATACTGCTCGTTAATCCAGACCTGCGTTATCGGCTTGATGAGAAGGAGTATTCCCGATGCGAGGACATACATGAACGCCGAGCACATTCTGAAAACGTCGGTATAGAACTTCTCGCGCTCCGCCGAATTGTTCTCGGTGATGGCGGACATGTTCCACGCCTGCGAGAACATCGTGAATATCGTCGTTAAGATTGTCGGGATTTTATATGCAATGGCGTTGATGCCCGTCAGGTATTCGCCGTGGAAAATGCGGATTATGAATCTGTCGGAAATGCTCGTTATCAGCCACAATAGGTTCGTCGACATCAGCGGCGCCGCATATTTTACCATGCTCTTGGCGAGCTCTTTGTCGAAGCTCCGAGGTGAAACGAACCGCCACAGCCTTCCCGCCGTGAATAAGAAAATGCTCGAAATCAGGTCGGAAAGAATAATTGCCAAGAGATACCCTTCAATTCCCATATCGAATCCGACAAGGAACAGGATGTCAAGAAGGAGCATCACGAGGGTGCAGATGATTCCGTCCACCGCAAACAGTGTGACCTTCCCCTGCCCACGGGTGAAGAACATGTTGATCTGCCGGAGCGACGAGGTACAAACATAGATATATAGTATCACCGTGTAGCCGTCGACATAGTCGAAAAGCGAGATTATCGGGAAGATAAGCGCCATCGCCGCCATTCCCAATATATAAACGCTCAGGCAGACGGTGTAGACCTGCTTGTAGTCCTTGATTTCTTTCGAATCGAGCCCGAATCGAAGCGCTGCCTCCGAAATCGAGATAGTGAAAATCGGAATCAGGATATTGGCGGTCTGGGCGATGAGGTCGACAGTGCCGTATTCCTCAGGCGTCAGGCATGCGGTATACAGCGGCACCAGAATCAGCACCAGAATCTTCGAGCCGAAGGAGCCTAAGGCGAAAATCAGAGTGTTTGCCATCAGTTTTTTGAAATTTTTATTTTCGCTCGCCAAGGGTCGCCCTTCCTTTCCTGAAAACAATACCTCTATTATAATAGCCTCACATAAAAAAATCAAGAAAAATCGCAAAAAGGGCTATGAAAATATCTCAAACTGTGATATACTTAAGACAGTCGAATAAATCCGGCGGCAACTCCGCCGAGAATGTTGTTTTAAATATTATGGAGGATAAGCTATGAATAAAGATAACGTTTTGAGAATCCTCGTGATTCTCTCGGCACTGACCTGCATTTTGGGAATAGTCAAGCTTACTGCGGAAGCGCTGAGCTTGGGGACACACAAGTATTTTGATGTGTCCGACTAAATCGGAAACCCCTCCGGCACTTCGTGCCACCTCCCCTTTCAGGGGAGGCTTTTTCGTCATACGAGTTTTGTACACTTTCCACAAAAAATCCGGGTTTCACAACATCTCCAAGAATTTACGGTTGATTTTTTCATCTTCTCTGGTATAATAGAATAGCAAGTTTGTAACCCTTTTGTAACTATTTGAGAGAGGAGGAGCCATGTTTTTAGCACATATCCGGACGGGGCTGTGGGCGATATTCAACTTTTTGCAGTTCGTCGGTCGCACGGTCGCAGATATTATAAAAAGAATATTTACCGCCGTTTTCGGATTCCTCGGAAGATTTCTGTCGAGACTGTTCAAAAGAATCGGCGGTTGGCTCTCAAAAAAATTCAAACAGCCGCTTTATGATATATGGTGCTTCGTCCTGACGCCGTTTGCACACGCATTCGGGCGGCTTGCTCACACACAAATCCAGTTCCGCAAGGCGAAGAGAATCAGCAACGACCATGCCAAAAAGGTTGCGTTCAATGCAATCGGCACCTTCCTTAAGTGGCTCGGCAGAGCTCTCGTGTCTCTCTTCAACTATGCCGCGCCGGTTATCTGCATCGCCTTCTTCATTTCTCTTGTGAGATACGCAAACTCCATCACCTACTCTGTTTCTGTCGAGTATAACGGCAATGAGCTCGGAGTGATTTCGAACGAGGCGGACTATAACGAGGCTCAGGCTCTCGTTCAGGACAAGATTACATACACCTCGTCCGACAATGCTGTCATCGCGACCCCGACGTTCACGATAAAGGTCGCAAGCGATGACGACGATACAATCGACATTGACAGCCTTTCTGAGCTGATGCTCGAGTCGGCGGACGTCAACGTTGTGAACGCCTACGGATTCTATATAAACGACACCCTCGTCGGAGTTTATGACGAGGAAGAAATGCTCAAGGTCAAGGCGGCTCTTGAATCAAAGCTCGCCGAATATTACACCTCGAACGCCATTTCGGTTGAATTTACCGACGATGTCGAGATTATCGAGGGCAGATACATTGAGGACAACTTGACGCTTTCGGACATCGCCGTTGCTTATATCAACGGGAGCGTCACCGTTGAGGCATACTATATCGTAGAGGACGGAGACTCGATTTCCTCGATAGCAAGCGCCCTCGGCTACACGACCGACGAGCTTCTTGAGGAGAACCCGTCGCTTTCGGACGGAGTCTATGCCGGCGACATCGTCACATATCACTATGCCGAGCCGAATCTATCGGTCGTCACGACGCACTACGAAACCTATAATCAGGTTGTCGAGCGTGAGACGAGGTATACCTACAACAGCAAAATGGAGGAATACAACGAAATTCTCATCCAGTCCGGCTCGGACGGCTATGAGAACGTAACGGCACTCGTCACCGAAACGGACGGCGTCGAGACGGACAGAACGATAACTTCGAGCTACACAATCATCGAGATGGTTCCGAGAATCTTCGAGGTCGGAACCGCCGAGAACACGACCATTGACGACACAAGCATCATCGACCTCTTGGGTACCTTCTGCTGGCCTGTCGGCGGCGAGGGAGGCTATGTCAGCTCGACCTACGGCTGGCGTTCGTGGGACTCCTCGAGTCACTATGCGATTGATATCGCCGCAAATTACGGCACAGACATCTATGCCGCCTGCTCGGGAACGGTAACATTTGCGAGCACATACGGCGCATACGGAAAGCTCGTCATAATCGACTGCGGCTACGGCTACGAAGCCTACTATGGGCACATGTCGTCGATTGATGTGAGCGAGGGAGACGTTGTCGAGAAGGGCGACGTCATCGGACACGTCGGCATGACCGGCTCCGCCTCCGGCAACCACCTGCACTTTGAAATGCGCTATAACGACGACCGCTTCAACCCGATTTATGTCCTGGGCGGGTATAGTAATCATGAGATAAGGAATTGGTGAACCCCCTCCACCATGTTTCGCATGGTCCCCCCCCAAAGCATTGGGGGGGCTTTTTATTTGCAAATCATTAATTGTTGACAAAATGTCGATTTGTGTGGTATAATGTCTGCGGTGAGAGGTGGTTGGCTCTTCCCTGTGAAGGGAGGTGGCGCTAATGGAGATTTTGTCCATCGTTTTGGAAGTCATGGCTCTGCTATTGACCGCTTTCTCTATTGGTTACACCGTTGGTAGTAACCAAAAGAAATAACCGCACCTGACTCTTAAGTCAGGCACGGCAACTTTTTTCGATAACTAGTTTGTTGGGAAGAGAAACCGTTGCCTGAATGCCAGTTCAGGCAACCCTCTCACCATTTATATTATACTATCTTTTAGCTGTGATGTCAACAGCTATTTTTTTATTTTATGCCCTTTTCAACTCCACAACCACCACTTCCGGCGGGTTATTGATTCTCACGGGTATCAGGCTGTTGCCGAGTCCCCGGCTGATGACGGTGGCGCTTTCGCCGAAATAGTGGATTCCTTCGGTGTACTTCGGGAAGAAGCCCTGGTCGGGGGATATGAGGCTGAATCCTCTGAACCTCAGTTGCCCGCCGTGAGCATGCCCGGAGAACGTGAGGTCGGCGCCGCATTTGGCGTATAACTCGCCGTATTGCGGACGATGGGAAATAAGAAGAGTCAAGGCGTTGCCGGTGTTTTCCATCAGCCGCATGAGATTCCCTTTGCTGAGAAGGCTGTCCGCTAGCCCGCAGAGATATATCTTTTCGTCGCCGATTGTGAGCGTTACGGTGTCATGAGTAAGCACTACCGTGCCGGTGCCTTCGGCATCTTTAAGAAATTCACGCATCTCATCCTCGGGGAATCTCCCCTCGTGGTTGCCGGTTGTATAGAACGTCGGGGCGATTTTGCTTGCAACTCTCAAAAAATCAAGCGCTACTTCCTTATCGGTATGCCTCGAGTCGACGAGGTCTCCCGAAATTACGATGATATCGGGGTTCTGGGCTTCTATCAATGCCAAGAGTCTCGCATTATTCTCGCCGAAAGACTTGTTATGCAAATCGGAAATGTGGACTATTCTGAAGCCGTCGAAGCTCTCGGGGACTTTATCGCTCTCATAGACATAGTTCGAGACAGTCAGGCGGTTGTTCTCATATGAAAAATACGCAGCTGCCGCCGGAATTGCAACAACGGACAAGGCAAGCATGATTTTTGAACGGCGCATAATTATCTCCTGTCAATTTGTATTAAGTCGATTGTAGCATAAACTTCCCCATTTTTCAACGATATTTTTGCACGGCGGTATTGTCTTTTCGCAAAAAAAGTGCTACAATAGTCTCGAATGAAACTCATGGAGGAGAGATACCATGGCAAATATAACTATTTTCGATCATCCCCTTATCAAGCATAAAATCACCCTTCTTCGGGACAAGTCCACCGGCACCAAGGATTTCAGAACCCTTATCGAGGAAATCGCGATGCTCATGGGTTACGAGGCATTGAGAGATCTGCCGCTCGAAGAGATTGAGGTTGAGACCCCTATCTGCAAGACTATGGCTCCCGTTGTTTCGGGCAAGAAGCTTGCCGTCGTCCCGATACTTCGTGCCGGTCTCGGCATGGTCAGCGGAATCTTAGCGTTGGTGCCCTCTGCTAAAGTTGGTCATATCGGAATGTACAGAGATGAAGTTACCCACATTCCCCATGAATACTACTGCAAGCTCCCCGACAATATCGGCGACAGAACAATAATCGTCCTTGACCCGATGCTCGCAACCGGCGGCTCGGTTGTCGACGCCATCAATCTTATCAAGGAGCGTGGCGGCAAGCACATCAAGTTCATGTCGATTATCGCCGCTCCCGAGGGCTTGAAGGCTCTTTCCGAGGCTCACCCGGACGTTGAAATCTACTGCGGAAACCTTGACGAGAAACTGAATGAGAACGCCTATATCGTTCCCGGTCTCGGCGATGCGGGAGACAGAATCTTCGGCACCAAGTAAAATATTTGAGAAAAAGCTTGCAATCGTCACCCATTCGTGATATACTGCATACTATAAAGTAAAAGGCGTTGAGCGGAAAGAGTAGCCCTATTTGACCCGCAAAGAGAGGAGACGGCGGTGGAATGTCTCCCGGGAGATTCGGCGAAGTGCGTCCGTGAGCTTGGAGGCTGAACTGACAGTAGGCTTCTGCGTTTTGCCGCGTTAAGGCTACTTGCCGTGGTGGCAACTGCCACGTTGGCAACTGAGTTACAAATCGGAGTGGAACCGCGATTTTACACCGCCTCCCGTTTAGCGTTATGCTATTCGGCGGGCGGTTTTTGTTTTCCCTATAATAATTATTTTGGAGTGATAATATGCACTGTATCTTAAAGGCTTTATCGGAGGACGTTCAAGCTATCAAGGACAGAGACCCTGCGGCAAGGAGCACCCTCGAGATTCTTCTCACCTCTTCGGGGCTTCACGCCATCACGGCTTATCGGATTGCACATGCCCTTCACAAAAAGAAATACTATCTCTCGGCGAGGGTGATTTCAACTCTTGCCCGATTCATGACCGGCATCGAGATTCACCCGGGTGCGACCATCGGCAAGCGGCTCGTCATCGACCACGGTTCGGGAGTCGTAATCGGCGAGACAACCGAAATCGGCGACGACTGTCTGCTTTATCAGGGTGTAACGCTCGGCGGCAACGGCAGAAGCAAGGGCAAGCGCCACCCGACACTCGGCAACAACGTCATGGTCGGTTGCGGTGCAAAGGTCCTGGGACCGTTCAGGATTGGCGACAACGTCAAGGTTGCGGCGAACGCCGTGGTCTTGAGCGAGATTCCCGACAACTGCACTGCGGTCGGTGCTCCGGCAAGAATTGCCAGAAGAAACGGCGTCAGAGTCACTCAGGATCTCGATCAGATTCATATCCCCGACCCCGTTGCGGCGGAGTTCGCTAAGCAGAACGAGCGAATCACAGAACTTGAGAATAAACTCGAAGAAATCAATAAATAGGAGACTTTAAAATGAAGCTGTATAACTCTCTCACGCGTTCAAAAGACGAATTTGTGACCCACGAGCCCGGCAAGGTCGAGATGTACACCTGCGGACCGACCGTCTATCACTATGCGCATATCGGCAATCTCAGGTCTTATATCATGGAAGATGTTCTTGAGAAATATCTTTCATATGCCGGCTATAAAGTAAACCGTGTTATGAACATCACCGACGTCGGGCACCTTACGAGCGACGGCGACACCGGCGACGACAAGATGCTCAAAGGTGCCAAGCGCGAGCACAAGACGGTCATGGAGATAGCGAAATTCTACACCGACGCCTTCTTCAAGGACTGCTCTAAGCTCAATATAAAGATTCCCGACACCGTCGTCCCGGCGACAAGCTGCATCGACGAGTTCATCCGGGTTATCGGCGTCCTTATCGACAAGGGCTATGCCTATCTTTCCGGCGGAAACGTCTATTTTGACACCTCGAAGCTTGAGAAATACTATGTCTTCAACGACTTCGACGAGGAAGACCTCGCCGTCGGAGTCCGTGAGGGAGTCGAAGCGGATTTATCGAAGAGAAACAAAACCGACTTTGCTCTGTGGTTCACAAAGTCGAAATTTGAAGACCAAGAATTAAAGTGGGATTCGCCTTGGGGCGTCGGATACCCCGGCTGGCACATCGAGTGCTCCTGCATCAGTATGAAAAATAACGGCGAATACCTCGACCTCCACTGCGGTGGAATCGACAATGCCTTCCCCCACCATACCAACGAAATCGCTCAGTCGGAATCTTATCTCGGTCACCCTTGGTGCCAGCAGTGGTTCCACGTCCGTCACCTCAACACCGAGGGCGGCAAGATGTCTAAATCCAAAGGCGAATTCCTGACGGTATCGCTTCTTGAGGAGAAGGGTTACGACCCGATTGTATATCGGTTCTACTGCCTCCAGTCGCACTATCGCAAGGCACTCGTTTTCTCATACCCGAACCTTGACAACGCCGCTTCGGCTTATACGAAGCTTGTTCAGAGAGTCGCCACTCTTCTCAAGGCTACGGGCGAAGTCGACGAGAACGCCTTCGCAAGCCTCAAAAAGACGTTCACCGACGCCATGGACAACGACCTGAACACTTCCCTCGGGGTCACGGCTCTTTACGACGTTTTAAAAGCCGATACTAACGATGCTACAAAGCTTGCTCTTATCAAGGACTTCGACAGGGTTCTTTCTCTCGGGCTTATCGAGCATGCAGAAAAGCTTTCGGTGGGCAATGATGCGGAATCCGAAGAGCTCCCCGCAGAGGTGGCAGAGCTCTTAGAACAGCGCAAGGCGGCAAGAAAAGAGAAGAACTTCGCACTTGCCGACGAACTCAGAGCGAAGATTGTCGCCCTCGGATATTCCGTCGAGGAGACAAGACAGGGCACGGTCGTAAAGAAAATATAGCCCGTGGCGCAAAGTTTGATGAAAATTTAACCTTGGCACTTGACTTTAGGACACTTTCGGGGTAATATTTCTATTAGAGTATTTGTGGAATTTTGCCCTTACAGAAAGGAAAGATAAATGCCTCAGGATTACGATAATTACGAAAACCCAAAAAAGAAAAATCCGCTCAACTCTCCGGCATTCAGAAGATATTTCAAGGTGTCGCTCGTGGCGATTATAGTTATACTTGTGTTCGTGCTTCTCATCTGGCTTGCGGGCGCAAGGCAGTCGGGAATCCCCGATGAAATCGACTTCATCCAGCTTGAGGAGCCGGAGGACGACAACCCGGTCGTTATATTCGAGACGAACCTCGGCTCAATTTCGGCGGTCTTATACCCCGAGGAAGCCCCCGAATACTATGAATACTTCACCGGTCTTGTTGAGTCGGGATACTACGACGGTTGCTATATCTGCGCCGTTGTGGACACGGTTTATGCCCTGGGAGGAACCCCCGAAGCCGACCCGAATGGCGACAACGAGGGCGCCGACGAAACGGCATTTGAGGCGGAAATCTCGGACAAGCTCTGGCCCATAAAAGGCTCGATGGCGTCCTTTGTCGGAACCACCGGCATGTGGCCCTTCCAGAAAAACTGCGCAGGCTCGACCTTCTTCTTCATAAACGACATCGACGATGTTTATATGGACGAGGATGCTCTGAGACGCAGCTATGGAGACGAGCTGGGCTCGGTATACTCAGAGTACGGCGGAATCCCAAACTTCACCCGGAAGTACACGATTTTCGCTCAGGTCTATGACGGTTGGGACGTATTCGACGAGATTATGAACACCGAAGTCCTCGACACCTATCAGCCGGCAAGCGACATCGTCATCGAAAGGGCATATATCACCACCTATGGCGAAGCCCCTGCCGAGGTTTACGGAATTCCCGTCAGCGAAACGGTTGACGAAGAAACCGACGCAGAATAAATAAATTTAGTATGGACAAATCCGCGAAAATGTTGTATACTATATCAGTATGCGGCGTTTCGCCGAATCCCCATCTGAAAGGACATCTTTAAAATGAACAAGTTGTTAAGAAAAGCACTCGTCTTTCTGACGATTTTTGCGGTCGTATTCTCTTTGGCGGGATGCGGCGACACCTCTTGGATAGTCAAGGTTGACGACGTTACCGTCAACGCAGGCATGTATATCTACTATCAGGGTGCCGGCTATACTGCGGCTGTTTATGAGCTCGCAGAAGAAGATTCGACCTACTATTATTACTATCTGTTCGGCTATTCCCTTCTCGATCAGACAATCGACGATCAGTCGGTTTCCGATTACATGAGCGACTATGCCGTTGACATGTGCAAGCAGTATGTCGTCGTCCAGAAGCTCTTTGAGGAGCTCGGGCTTGAGCTTTCGGAAACCGAGCTTGCAAACATCGAGACCTCCGTTGCAAACACATGGGAATCCTACAGTGAAACCTACGAGGCGGCGGGCATTTCCGAGGACACCATCAGAAAGGTAGCGGAAGCTACGATGATGGAAGAGGACGTCTTCAACGCCTACTATGAAGTCGGCAGCTTGAACGGCACCACTGAGGACGACATCAAGGACTATCTTGAGGACAATTACGCAAGAATCAAGTATATTACATTTGAGTTCTCCGAGAGTGCGGACGATGCTATCGACGAGGACTATAAGGCTGAAATGCTCGAGATAGCAAACTCCTACCTCGAAAGAGCCGAAGCCGGCGAGTCCATGGACGATTTGATTGCCGAATACGCAGAGATTCTTGCGGCGGCAGAGGCTGAAGAATCTGAAGAGGAAGAAGATTCCGAAGATACCGACGAAGACACTGCCGAAGATACTGAAGAAGAAGCCGAAGAGGTTGAAGTAGAAGACGAAGAAGTCGATGAGTACGCCAACGAGTACATCATCTCAATCGAGGGCACTTCCCCGAGCGAGAAGTTTGTAAACTACGTCTTTACCGTCTGCAACGTCGGTGAGTACACCGTTATTCAGGACGACACCTGCTTCTATCTCGTCGAAAGACTCGACATCCTTGAGCGCGACGACCTCTATGAAGCTAACAGAGACTCTTATCTCGAAGCACTCTTCGATGACGCTTACACCACTCTCATCAACGAGAAGCTTGCAACCTATGAGGTTGAAGTCAACGAGAACTCCATCAAACGTTACACCGCTGAGCGTGCACTTGGCATGGATTAAACCCAAATTAAAAACAAAGGCGTTCACGGGAAACCGTGGGCGCTTTTTTTAACATAAAGTTTTCAAAAAAATCTTGGATGTTTGCCCAATTTCCTCTTTACTATTCGGGCAGATTGTGATAAAATATACTGCGTACAGTTATGGTTCACTCTATCATTTGCTTACACCGTAACACTTATTCAAAACTATCCTATCAATCAAGGAGGATTTTTAATGGCAAGAAAAATGAAAACAATGGATGGCAACAACGCTGCCGCTTGGGCGTCATATCCGTTCACAGAAGTAGCCGCCATCTACCCCATCACCCCTTCGTCGGTAATGGCAGAGGTAACCGACTCATGGTCGGCTAAGGGACAGACCAACCTTTTCGGAACTCCCGTAAGAGTTGCCGAAATGCAATCCGAGGCAGGTGCCGCAGGTACGGTTCACGGCTCTTTGACAGCCGGTGCTCTTACCACCACCTACACTGCATCTCAGGGTCTTCTTCTGATGATTCCGAATATGTACAAGATTGCCGGTGAGCTTCTTCCCTGCGTTATCCATGTTTCGGCAAGATGCGTTGCATCTCATGCACTTAACATCTTCGGCGACCACTCAGACATCTATGCCTGCCGTCAGACCGGATTTGCTATGCTCTGCTCCACCAACCCTCAGGAGGTTATGGACCTTGGAACAGTCGCACACTTAGCCACCATCAAGTCAAGAGTACCTTTCCTTCACTTCTTCGACGGCTTCAGAACCTCTCACGAGATTCAGAAGATTGAAACCTGGGACAAGGCTGACGTTGCCGAAATGGTAGACTGGGACGCTCTCGAGGAATTCAGAAGCCGTTCCATCAACCCTGAGCACCCGGTACTCAGAGGCTCCGCTCAGAACCCCGACATCTTCTTCCAGGCAAGAGAAGCCTGCAACCCCTGCTATGATGCTGTTCCCGGCGTTGTAGAGGAGTATATGGACAAGGTCAACGCTAAGATTGGCACCAACTACAAGCTCTTCAACTACTATGGCGCTCCCGATGCCGAAAAGGTTATCGTCGCTATGGGTTCCGTTTGCGACACTATCGAAGAGACTATCGACTACTTGAACGCTAAGGGCGAAAAGCTCGGTCTCGTCAAGGTAAGACTTTACAGACCGTTCGTTGCTGACAAGCTCGTTGAGGCTATTCCCGACACTGTCAAGATGATTTCCGTCCTCGACAGAACCAAGGAGCCCGGATCTTTGGGAGAGCCTCTTTATCTCGATGTTGTTGCGGCTCTTAAGAATTCGAAGTTTGCTGACGTTCCCGTTGCGGGCGGCAGATATGGTCTCGGCTCGAAGGATACAACTCCTGACCAGATCAAGGCTGTTTATGACAACTGTGTTGGCTCTGCTGATTACAAGCCCACCTTCACAATCGGCATCGACGACGATGTTACTCATCTTTCGCTCAAGTCTCAGGGCAAACTTGATTCCGCACCTGCCGGAACAATCTCCTGCAAGTTCTGGGGTCTCGGTTCCGATGGTACCGTTGGCGCTAACAAGAACTCCATCAAGATTATCGGCGACCACACCGACAAGTATGCTCAGGCTTACTTCTCCTATGACTCCAAGAAGTCGGGCGGTGTTACCGTTTCTCACCTTCGCTTCGGCGATACTCCGATAAAGTCCACTTACCTTATCAATCAGGCTGACTTTGTCGCTTGCCATAACGAATCCTATATCAATAAGTACGATATAGTTCAGGACGTAAAGCCCGGTGGAACCTTCCTTCTCAACTGCCAGTGGACAGTCGATGAGTTAGACGAAAAACTTCCCGGACAGGTCAAGAGATATATCGCTGACAACAATATCAAGTTCTACATCATCAACGGTATCGAAATCGGCAAGAAGATTGGTTTGGGCTCGAGAATCAACACTGTTTTGCAGTCCGCATTCTTCAAGCTTGCCAACATCATTCCGATTGAACAGGCTATCCAGTATATGAAGGATGCCGCTACCGCTTCTTACTCCAAGAAGGGCGAAGCTATCGTCAAGATGAACCATGACGCTATCGACGCCGGCTGTGAGCAGGTTGTCGAAGTAAGCGTTCCCGACTCGTGGAAATCCTGCGCTGACACCGAAATCGGCATGCCCAAGGCTACCGGCGAGAACGAGACTCTTGTCAACTTCGTTAATGACATCCTCATTCCTTGCAACGCTCAGCAGGGCGACAAGCTCCCCGTTTCCACATTCGTAAAGAATGCCGACGGCACCTTCCCGCAGGGCTCTGCCGCTTACGAGAAGAGAGGAATCGCTATCGACGTTCCCGCTTGGAACTCCGACAACTGCATTCAGTGCAACTTCTGCTCTTACGTCTGCCCGCACGCTGTTATCCGTCCTTCCATCATGGCCGAAGAAGAGCTTAACAATGCTCCTGAGGCTGCTAAGGCAAAGGCTAAGCCCGCAACCGGTATGCCCGGCTACTACTTCGTAATGACAATGTCTGCTCTCGACTGCACAGGCTGTGGCTCTTGCGTAAACGTATGCCCCGGCAAGAAGGGCGAGAAGGCACTCTCGATGAAGTCGCTTGACAGTCAGCTCGGTGAGCAGGATGTCTTCGACTATGCAAGATCTCTCGATGATAAGCCCGAGGTTCACGCTAAGTTCAAGGATACCACCGTCAAGGGCTCGCAGTTCAAGCAGCCGATGCTCGAATTCTCCGGCGCTTGCGCAGGATGCGGCGAAACTCCTTATGCTAAGCTCGTTACTCAGCTCTTCGGCGACAGAATGTATATCGCTAACGCTACAGGATGCTCCTCTATCTGGGGCGGCTCCGCACCTTCAACTCCTTACACCACTAACAGAGACGGCAAGGGTCCCGCTTGGGCTAACTCCCTCTTCGAGGACAACGCTGAGTTCGGCTACGGTATGTATCTCGCACAGAACACCATCCGTGAGAGAAACATCGCTAAGCTCAAGAAGATTTCCGAGACTCTTGAGTGTCCCGAGTGCAAGGCAGTAGTTGACGAGTACCTCGCAACTGTTGAGGACGGTCAGGCTAACAGCGTTGCTACCGACAAGCTCGTTGAGGTTCTCCCGAAGATTGGCACTCCTGAGGCTCTCGAAGTACTCAAGGAGAAGGACTTCCTCAGAAAGAAGTCAATGTGGATCTTCGGCGGCGACGGCTGGGCTTACGATATCGGCTTCGGCGGACTTGACCACGTCATCGCTCAGAACATCGACGTCAACATCTTCGTATTCGACACCGAGGTTTACTCCAACACCGGCGGACAGACTTCCAAGGCAACTCCTACTGGCGCAATCGCACAGTTTGCCGCCGCAGGTAAGGCTATCAAGAAGAAGGACCTCGCAGGCATCGCAATGACCTATGGCTACGTTTACGTTGCTCACGTTGCAATGGGTGCTGATTACAACCAGTGCATCAAGGCTATTGCAGAGGCTGAGAGCTACCACGGACCTTCAATCATCATCGGTTATGCTCCTTGTATCAACCACGGTATCAAGGGCGGTATGAGCATCGCTCAGACCGAGGAGAAGAAGGCTGTTGACGCAGGCTACTGGCACCTCTACAGACACGATCCGAGACTTGCCGCTGAGGGTAAGAATCCGTTCCACCTCGACTCCAAGGCTCCGACCGCTGAGTACAAGGACTTCCTCATGGGCGAAGTCAGATACAACTCCCTCGCTCGTTCGAATCCTGAGAGAGCCGAGAAGCTCTTCGACTCCGCTGTCGACAACGCTAAGAACAGGTACGATTACCTCGTTGAGCTGTCGAATCAGTGATAGGCTGAAATCCAAATATAATAAAATCCCCCGAGGTAATTCTCGGGGGATTTTTAATTCAGATTGACAATTTGTTCGACATATGATATAATGTTCATGACATGAGGAGTGACGGTAAACCTCTTATCTTAACGGTTAGGAGGTGATAACGTGTCGATTTTAGAAGTCATTGCACTGCTGAATCTGCTCGCCTCAAGTCAATGGCACAGTGACTTGTGTTATCATTCGGAGTAATTGGAGTTTTCCAAAACAACAATAAAAAGAAATAACCGCAACCTAATGTGACGGTTTACGGTCAATCTTCAAGTACTTTTTGTTTAGAGGTTGCACCTAAACTGCTGACACAGTTTCGTCTCCTCATGTCATTATTATACGCTATCCTTTCCTCTTTGTCAAGAGGAAATTTTTATATCTATGTTATATATAGCTTCGCCCCGAGATGGATTGGTCTCGGGGCGATTATTCTTTCAAGAATTTTCTTTAAGAATTACTTTCTCTTGGAAGCTACGACCGCGAAGCCTGCGATTGCCATAGGAACGAGTGCGAGGACAACACCGGTAGTCGGGTTGGTCTCGGTTACTTCCTCAGCATCGTTGTCATCAACGTCGAGCTCATCGTCTTCGGTCTCGGTGTTGGTGTCCTCAACGGGCTCATCAACATCGACGGTCTCGGTTACGACTGTTCCGACAGGAACGAGAACCTTAACACTGGTGATGTTGTAGGATGCGGAAGAGTTAGAGATAAGGCTGTAAGAAGAGCTACCTTCGATGCCGGCTGCTTCCATAGCCGCATAAACAGTTGCACCGTCATAAACTACGGTGAGTCCATCGTCGCTTATGAAAGCTACAACATCCTCATCCTCAGCGGTTGTGCCGTTGGTTCCGAGCTGAACGTTGGAACTTGCGGAAATGATGAACTTATCCCAAACCTGACCGTCAACATAGGAAAGAATGGTCTCGGTATCTCTCTCGATCACGAGGCGAGCACCTTCGGTGTTAAGAGCAGAAGCGAAGCTCGAATCACCGAGAGTGTAGGAATTCCAGTTGCCTGAAGCAGCGTTCAAATCATTAGAGAACGCCTCTACATACTCAACGCCGTCAATGGTAATAACTTCGGACTCAGTCTCGCTACCTACATATTCACCGCAAACAGTGCAATATCCGTTAGCATCAACTTCGTGAGGATAGTTCAAAAGGTAAACTTTGCCGTTCATTTTGAGAAGCAGACCGTGATACTCTTCATTGACGTAGATGATCCCGGCACTAGAGATGCCGGTAGAAGAGGAAGAAGAATCAACTTCTGTGAATGCTACAGACTTAACAGTCACTGCACTTGCAGGCATTGTAAATGTCGCAGTATTTGTGCCGGATACAGATGCTGTAATTGAATTGCCATCTGCATCCTCAACAACTAAGCTAGAAAGTTTATAGCTTGAAGAAGGAAGAGTAACGGTCAAGGTAACGGTATCGCCCTCATAGTATGAACTTGCACCAGATGAAACCGTAGTAGTTGTATCGGTAGTAACGCCTTCCAAATCAGTTGCTGTAACTGTGGCGCCTGAAGTATCGGTGCTTACTTCGTTCGGAAGAACAACTGTGAACTTCATAGTAACAGTTGCACCGGTTTCCTGAAGTGCGGCAAGAACAGTAGAATCTACTGCAACAATAACTGTAGAGCCTGAAGTAAGGCTAGCAAATGTATAATCGGTAGAACCGATAGTAATAGTCACGTTCTCAAGGGGAGCACTCGTAGTATCAACATTAATCAACAGCTGAGAACTACCTGCAACAAGGTAAGACGAAGCAGTTACTGCGGAAGCATCCCATGTTACGGTAACTTCACTGGAGCCATCGGAAGTACCCGACTGCTCACCAAGCCACCAATCTCCGGACCAAGGGTCAACTGTCTGCTGAACAGCAAGAGCGAACTTGTATGAAACATCAGTAGAGCTAGTGCTCGTCACAGTCTGAAGCAACTGAGCACTAGTAAAGGACGCATAACTACTGCCCCACCAATTCAAAGCAACACCATTATCAACGCTATAACCAGCTGCTGTTACCGCCGTTGCGATATCAGCAAGAGAAATGATATAAGCACCGCTATTGTAGTGATAGCCAGTTACACTAAGACCATCTACACTCTGCCAAGTACTGCTGGAATCAATCGCATTAATTGCAGCAGGTCCATAGTAAGAGTAGTCACTATCAGTCAACTCAAAATTGACACAAAGATAAAGACTATCGTCTGTAAAGTCCGCATTGCTAAGAATTGACAAAGTACCGGTAGAAGTCTGAGAACTAACAACCGTGTACTCAACACTGTCAATCGTAACAGTCTCAGCCGCTACAGCAAACACGCAAAGTGAGCTTATCGCGAGGACGAGAGCCGTCGCAACAGCTAAAATTTTCTTCATGTTTTTTTCCTCCAAATATCAATATTATTGGGCGCACCAAGCCTAATCGGCGGCACCCGACGGGTCATCCACTCCCGAAGGGTCAATTCCGAGCATTCTTCGGCATCATCCCATTTTGCCGCTCTCGTCGCAGAAAGGCTCCGATACCATCCCACGAAACCATAAAAAACGACTTAAGCTGTACATACATAGTATAACACATTCTCGAGTCAATGTCCAATAAAAATTTATCGGAATATTGCACAAAATTATTATTGTGTTTTTGTGCAGGGTGCACAAAGGCTCGAACTACTTGAACACCGCAAACGAATACATCGGAAGTGTCAGCACGCCGTCTTCATAGGTGGCGTTGCCCTCAACCGCAAGCTCGGCTTGGAGCTCTCCGAGATCCATCTCCACCGTCTTCTCCTCCGTCGAGAAGTTCACGACGATGGTTATGGTGCTCTCCTCCCACGTCTTCGAGAAGATGAGGACGTCCATGTCGCTATAATAGGTCATCTTCATCTCGCCTCGGGCGATTTCGGGGAAGGCGTTACGGATGTTGTTGCAGCGCTTGTAGTAGTTGAGGATTGAGGTCTCGTCGGCATATTGTTCCTCCACGCCATCAAAGGCGTATGATGCAGACGTCGTTCCGGGAGGGTTGTCGGTCAGGTTTTCGCCGGAGTTGTCCCAAAGCATCGCAATTCGCTTGTTCGGGTCGTCGCCCGAGCCGACCATTCCTATCTCGTCGCCGTAGTATGTAAACGTCGTACCGTTGAGGAGTGAAAGCATTCCATAGGCAAATTTGATTTTGTTCTCGTCCCTGCCGACCGAGCCGGCGATTCTTCCTGTGTCGTGATTGTCAAGGAACGGCGCCGCAATCGACTCGCCGCTGTTGGCGGTCTTGTAAACGGTGTTCGCATAGGTCCAGAAGTAGTTCGCCGGGTAGGCGTTCGAGAAGGTCATGTTGATATAGCCCTCCTGCTGAGATACGGAGAAGGCGAAGAAGGAGGTTTCGGGGGCGTTCTCATAGTAGGTCTTGACGATGGAATCCGACTCCCACACCTCGCCGACAACGAACGCGTCGGGGTTATACTTCTGTGCGACATCGGTGAGCCATGCGCAGAATTCGGCGCTCTTAGTGTAATCGCCGGTGTAGAAGCTCGTGCAGGCGTCAAGGCGGAAGCCATCGACTCCCTTACCAATCCAGAATTCGATTATATTCTCGATTTCCGTTCTGACGTTCTCGCTGTCGAGGTTCAGGTCGGGCATGCTGTAGGTGAACCGAGCCTCATAGTAGATGCCGTCATAGTAGCTGTAGCCGTCGAGTGCGGTTTCGGAGAAGTTATAGTAATCGTAATATTCCCCTTCCGTGTCGCCGTCCCATGCGCTCTGGATTGCGGATTTGAACCACGGGTGCTCGCTCGAGGTGTGATTCACAACGAGGTCGATTATAATCTTGATGCCACGGGCGTGGGCTTCCTCAACGAGATTCTCGAAGTCCTCCATAGTGCCGAACTGCGAATCAACTGCATAGTAATCCGTCACGTCGTACTTGTGGTAGGAATAGCCCTCTGTTATCGGCATGAACCAGATTCCGGTGTAGCCAAGGTCACTGATATAATCAAGCTTCGAAGTGACGCCGTTAAAGTTGCCGATGCCGTCGCCGTCCGAGTCGCAGAAGGAATAGACGAAAATTTCGTAATAGTTTCCATAGTTGTCGTCGGGGATGTTCTCCTCAAGAAGAGTAACCTCCGCCATGATGTATCCGCTGACGGTTTCTGCCGTGCTTCCGCAAGCTGTCAGTAAAATCATAAACGCCAGCATCAGCGCAATAAGTCTTTTCATAAATTAACCTCCATTTCGTTGTGGCAAATCTTGTAGGGGCGGATATTATCCGCCCGAAAAATTGCCGTCGAGGATGCGGGCTGGATGTAGAAGTTCACTTGCGAACTTCAGAAGTTTGGCTTCGTCAAACTTCTCCGCCCCTACATGAAAACGGCGCAGTTACGGCAGATAGCCGCAGCTGCACCGTTGCCGCTTTAAAAATCAGAGTTCGCCCTTTTTGTAGGTATGATACTCGAGGTCTCCGGCGTCCTCGCCGAAGGAGTCGATGCGTGCCATGATGAGCCCGTATTTGTCCTTGATCTGCTCGTTCATGCGAAGGATTTTCTCTTCATCACCACGGAAGCAACAGCGAAGGCAGTAGTACTCCTCTTTCTCGGCGTCATAGAACAAATCCATGTCTATGTCGCGCTGGAAGCACTGGGGACAGCGATAGTTCAGTCTGCCTTTTGTAGCTTGAGACATGTTCTCATACCTCCATTCTTAAGCTTCTTCTTGAGCGAGATGCGATACGAAGGCGAGAAGGCGTGCCCTTCCTCGAACTCTCCGAAATCGTTGTCGCCGGTCATCTCAACGATGGTCTCAACGTCGGGGATAACGACTCTTACTGAGGTTGCGTCCTTGACGTCGACAATTCTGCACTTGTAGTTGAAGTCGACGGTCTCGGTCTCGGTTTCGCTCTCGCAGATGAGCTTGATTTTCGTCATATCCGACTGATACTCGGTCGTGCCGAATGCGCCAGTGAAGTATTCATCGAACGTGACTTCGTGGTCGCCGATATCGTTTAAGATATTTCTCTCGATTATAATCTCGCCTGTTCCGCGCTTGAAGGTGAACTTCGACTGAAGCTCCATCGTGAAGTCGGAGAATTTGATTTCAACCGGTGTGGTCGTGATGACGGTGTCGTCGCCGTCTTTGGACCAGGTCGCCTTGCATCTAACCAGAGCCAAATCAATCTCTTCGCTTCCGCAGGAGACCTTCAAAGACTTTACGGTTCCTGCACCCGCATAGTGGGTGAAGTAGCCGGCGCGATAGTTAGCCTGAATCAGATACGGATACGAAGCGTCATAGACGTGGTCGGTTCCGATTCCACACTTCCAGTCGAGCTGAGCGACGTAAGGACGAAGGTCTATCATAGCACCGCCCTGATTGAAGTCGAGGCAGGCTCTCATATACGGATCGCAATACCAGAAGTACTGCTTCTGTGAGCCATAGAGGATATCCTTCCAGAGGGCGACCTCCGGCTCATCATAGCTCTTCACCGAGCGGTAGTAGTCGGCGAATTCGCTCATGGTCATGTCGTCGCACTTGCCCTCTTTTTTGAGCTTGCCGTAGTAAGCCATTCCATCCTCATAGGACTTCTTTAAGAGCTCATAAGGTGCTTCCCATCTTCCGGCTTTGTTGAGCCATCCGGGTCCGACGAAGACCATGTTGTACGAAAGACCGTTATTGTACTTCCCGAGATGCCTGTACTGATCTACCAAGTTGAAGAAGTACGGAAGCTCGTTGTCTTTATAGACCAAGCCTCTTAAGACGTTCTGCGGGTGGGTTCCGAAGTTCGAGCCGTTGCCGTCGAAGCAGGCAATCAGGTCTCTTGAGAGATGCGGGATTGCAACGATTCCGCTGTCGTCGGCTTCGTTCATTGCCGGGCAATGGGTGTTGTGCTTCGAAGGAATCCACGGTGCCCACGGTCCGCCGTCCATGAAGGTGTACCAGCTGTTATTACATGTATGATAGGCTTTCGGTCCTTCTTCCCAGCAGGTTGCGACGGCGCATGTAACGCTCGGATACTTTTCCTTGATGTAGTTGATGCAGAAGGCATCAAGATAGTACGAGCCGGTCGACTTCGGATAGAAGCCGAACTTCTCATAGAAGAGTCCGAAGCAGTCGTCGATAATCGCCATCTTGTCCTCTTCCGAGAACATCCAGATGCAGAAGTCCTTGGTCTTGTACTTTTCCTTGAACTGTTTGCAGGGAAGTCCCAGAAGGCTCAATGAGATTTCGTCGCCGTAAACCTCGTGGTCGTGCTTCGCCATATCGATAATAATGTCGTTGAAGAGCGAGGCATAGGTTATCTGAATTGTGGTTTTCAAGCCGTTTGCGTGTGCGGTTGCCTGCTGAAAGACGAATATATCGAGAGATTCGTCGTGCAGGTCGTCCGCACCGACATTTTCTTTCTTTCCTCTGCCCGTGACCTTCTCCGCATATTCGGGAGAAAGCTCGGGACGGTGGATTACATTTACTATGAACTTATCCATCAGTTACGCTCCTGAGAATCAGTCTGTCAAAAGGTTTCTTTCGGTTTCCGGATCGAAGAGGTGCATTGCCTTGCCGCCGAAGGTGATGTTAATCTCATGTCCTGCGGTGAGAGCGGCTCTCTGCTCGTGATCAAGCTTCAAAGTCGGGATTCTTACGATGCACTCCGATCCGTCGGGGCAGGTAGTGTGGAGATGGAACTCAGAGCCCATCATCTCATTTACGAGAATATTTGCCGCAAAGGAATCGCTTGCACCGGGGGTGCCCTGAGTGATATGCTCGGGTCTTACGCCGAGAATGACGCTCTGCGAGCCGACACCCTTCTCACGGAGTCCTGCCGCCTTCTTGTCGCTGACCTTCATCTTGGTGCCGAACGGTGTAACGTAGTAGTCGTTGCCGTCCTTGACAAGCTCGGTCTTATAGAAGTTCATCTGAGGAGCTCCGATGAAGCCCGCAACAAAGAGGTTGACAGGCATGTCGAACACCTCTTCCGGGGTTCCGACCTGCTGAATGAAGCCGTCCTTCATAATTACGATTCTATCGCCAAGGGTCATAGCCTCGGTCTGGTCATGGGTTACATAGATGAATGTCGAGTTGATTCTCTGTCTGAGAAGGATAATCTCGGCTCTCATCTGGTTACGGAGCTTGGCATCGAGGTTTGAAAGCGGTTCATCCATCAGGAGGACCTTTGCGTCTCTTACCATAGCTCTGCCGATTGCAACTCTCTGGCGCTGACCGCCTGACAAAGCCCTCGGCTTTCTCATCAGATAGTCGGTGATGCCGAGGATTTCCGCAACCTCGGTTACTTTATTGTAGACCGTGTCGTTATCGACCTTCTTTAATCTAAGCGGGAATGCGATATTCTCGAAGACCGAAAGGTGCGGATAAAGAGCATAGTTCTGGAAGACCATTGCTATGTCTCTGTCTCTCGGCTCGAGGTCATTGACGACTACGCCGTCAATCGCAATTTCTCCCTCGGAGATATCCTCAAGACCCGCTATCATTCGAAGCGTTGTAGACTTTCCGCATCCGGAAGGTCCTACGAAAACGACAAATTCCTTGTCGGCGATGTCAAGATTGAAATCCTGAACAGCGACGACGTTTTTATCATATACTTTTTTAACGTTTGTAAGTTTGACTGTTGCCATATTTCTTCCCTCCTGTTATCCTTTGACTGCGCCACCGGTGACGCCTTCAACATAGTATTTCTGTAGGCACATAAACAGAATTGTGATGGGTATCGCTATGCAAACGCCTCCGGCGCAGAACAGCGTATAGTTCGAGTTAATCATGTCTTTTGTGAGCCACGAATAAAGTCCGACCGCTACGTTATAGCCGCTCGACGTGCCGAACGCGATATACGAAGCGAAGATGTAGTCAGCCCAAGGTGCCATGAAGGCGGTTAAGACTGTGTAGATAACAATCGGCTTTGAAAGCGGAAGGACGACCTTGCGCATAACCTGGAACCTCGTGGCACCATCGACTCTTGCCGCTTCGTCAAGGCTCTTCGGAATCGTATCAAGGAAGCCCTTGAAGACATAGTAGCCCATACCTGAGGAAGCAAAGTAAACGAGGATAAGTCCGGGAACCGCGCCGCCCTGAGTAAGACCCATGCCCTTTAAGACGTAGTAAAGGATAATCATCGTCAAGAAGCCCGGGAACATTCCGAGAACGAGCATTGCGTTCATAAGGAACTTTCTGCCCCTGAAGCGGAGTCTCGAGAGAGCGTAGGACATCATCATGACCATCAACGTCTGCAAAACTGCGTTGAAGCATGCAATGATGAGAGTGTTCTTATACCACTGAAGGAAGGAGGTCTGGGTGAACAGGTTTATGTAGTTGTCGAGACCCCACTGCTGAGGAATGATATATCCTACCATCCATGTGTTCTCACAACGGAAGGACTGCAAAAGTATGAATACAAACGGTATCAGCCAGACAATCGACATAACAATCAAGATTATGTAGATGGCGGTGTTGCCCATTATTCGGTTTCTGCGGATACTTGATGCCTTTTTCATTACTGGAAGTCCTCCTCGTTCTTCATAGACGGCATGACGTTGTATACAACGAGCGAGATTACCGCCACGACTACGAATACCATAATACCGATGACTGCCGCTGTCTTGTAGTCGTTGTTAGTTACGGTCAGTCGATAGAGCCATGTAATCAGAAGGTCGGTCTTGCCCGCACTGTCTGAAAGCGTGTAGGGAGCGCCACCTGTCAGAAGATAGATAACGTTGAAGTTGTTCATATTGCCGGTGAAGCTCGTAAGAAGATACGGACCGGTTACGAAGAACATGTAAGGAAGCGTAATCTTGAAGTACTGCTGAACGGGGTTTGCACCGTCGATTCTTGCAGACTCATAGAGGTCAGACGGGATATTCATAAGAACACCGGTCGTGATAAGCATCAGGTAAGGAACACCGACCCAGACGTTTATGATGATTACCATGACTCTTGCCATCGTCGGGTCTGTCCAGAACGGAATTGCCGTCGAGATTACACCGTTGTTGATTAAGAATCTATTGACAAGACCTTCGTCGGAGAACATCTTCGAAACGTAAAGAAGCGAGATGAACTGAGGGATTGCGATTGTAAGTACTAAAATTCCTCTCCAGAGCTTCTTGAGCTTGATGCCCTTCTTGTTAATCATCATCGCAACGAGCATGCCTAAGAAGTAGTTAGTGAAGGTTGCGAAGAACGCCCAGATGAGTGTCCACGAGAGGAGCTCGCCGAACGTTGCCGAGAAGGTGGAGGTTCCGTTGCCCCATGTGAAGAGTTGGTTGAAATTGGTCCAACCTACCCATTCAAACATATTTACGGGCGGAGTGTGGTTAAAGTCATAGTTGGTGAAGGCAATCATAATCATGAGGATAATCGGGATTACCGTGAAGATTACGATACCTAAAACAGGAAGTGCCAGAACGGTCTTGTGGAACTGATCGTCTACCAAGGATTTGAGGTCGTCCTTGCCGGACTTCAGCTTCTTGCCCTTGGCGAGTATTGCCTGAGCATCCCTGTTCTGTTTTACATTAAGTCTCCAAGTATAGATGAAGCAGAAAATGAAGACGATGGAGAGAACTCCATAAATCAGAATCTGCAAAGTATTGTCGCCGTAAACGGTGGTTTCAACCTCCATGTCAATGCCGGCAATGGTGGTCGTAACCATCTGTGTCGTGGTCGGAGTGAGGTTCCTGAGCGAAAGCTTAGCTATCCACGCTCCGCCCCAAAGAGCCATGTAAACTATAAACACGACCTCGAACAGGAGGAAGAGGATTCCTCTCATCACCTGTCCCCTCGCTATCGAGCCGAAGCCCATAACGACAAATGAAATTCTTGTTTTCCAGTCGCCGTTCTTGAAGGTCAGGAATATATCCTGAAACTCGTGGGCGACGGCAAGCCCGAAGTTTTTGAACGCTCTGCCTATCGCGCAGATAAGGTGCCAAAGCTTATTCGGAATGTCAACAATAAAGTTCCAAATGGAAAAGAGCAGTCTCATCGGTTTGCTATAATGCAGATATTTCAGTTCTTTTGCGGTTATTTTGTCAGCCATTTCTATCCTCCTATAGATATTACCCTTACATCGGGCGGGCTGCCCTTTTTCATTTGGAAATTCCCCGTTCGGAAGTCCCCTCGGAATGAAAAACAAAAGGAGGTCGGGGACAACCCCAACCCCCCCTTCGGTTGATGTTAAGTTAGGTTTTCAGTTATCCTGAAAATCAGTTAGCTACAACGGTGATAGCGGGTGTATCGCCGGTAGTATCGAGGGTTACATGGTAAGAACCGGGATCAACAACGATATTGTTGTCTCCACCCTCAGTTCCGACAGAACCTTCGGTGAGGTGAGTGTAACCGATACCGGAAGCATCGTAATCGCCTGCATCCCAAGCACCGTACATAACAACTCTGAATCCGGACTCGCCGGTAACGGTGATGTCATATTCCCAGATACCAACGTAAGGATCGTCGGACTCAACCTGGTTCTCGGTGAGGACATATTCGCCGTTCTCGCCGCCTGTGCAGCTCCAGCTTACGTCCATATCGCCGACGATAACCCAACCCTGAGTGGAAGCACTCGAAAGAATGCTCTCAATACCTGCGGTGTAGGTGTCGAGGATGGACTGGAGGTCGGAATCAGCGGGAGAAGTAGTGCCGAGAGCCTGAATGGAAGCACCGATAGCCTTGAAGGTATCCCACCAAGCGTTCGGATACTGACCCTGAGGAGTTGCATATTCGCTCTGAGCAGCGAATGCAGCAAGAGCAATGTTCTCCTGAACAGCGTCACTAGCCTGAACATTTACGTTAGAGGGACCCCAAGCGAGGGTGTCGAATCTTTCCTGCTGGCACTCTTCGTCAGAAAGGTAAGCAGCTATTGACTGGCAATAAGCAGCCTTGGTAGCATCAGTCTGAGGCTTTACACCAAGAAGCTTGTTACCTGAGTAAGAACCGAGGTGATAGGTTTCGCCGTCAACGGTGAAGCTCCAGAGGTCGGTGCAACCGAGGTTGTCGCCCAAAGCTTCGGAAGCAGTGGTGTAGTCCCAGGTACCGGTAACAACTACTGCGGCATCACTTGAGAAGGAAGCGGCAGAAGAAGAGTTTACGAATACTGAGCTGTTGACGAGTTCAGCCATTCCCTTAGCGGCAATTATACCAGCTTCGGAATTGAAGGTGTCAGTATAGCCGGTGAAGGTTCCGTCATCATCGGTTGACCAGTCGGATACGCAACCGGTTGCGAAGAAGTAAGCTGCAGCATACCAGCCGTTGTCGGTGAGCTCGAAAGCGATGGTCTTACCAGCTGCGGAAACAGCCTCGATAAGAGCGGTCTGGTCTTCGAGAACGGATTCGTCGGTGATAACACTCTTGTCGTAGTATACGAAGTAGCCGTTATCGGAAGTGAGCGGGAATGCGTAGATAGAGCCGGAAACGGTTGCAGCTGCTACAGAGCCTGCATCGTTCTCGGAAGTGATGGTGTCAGCGAGAGAGCTGGAAACCTGAGTGAGAGCACCAGCCTGAACAAGTCTTGCGAGCTGGTCCTGAGCGAAGAAGTAGATATCTGCGCCGGCGGTAACGTCGGTGATCATGTTGGTTGCGGCTTCGCCTTCGCCAACTGCTTCAACGGTGAACTGAATGGAAGTGCCGTTAGCTTCGTTATAAGCCGCGAGCTGAGATGTTGTCAATTCAACTGCTGCCTCGGGGCACCAAACGGTGATGGAGATTGAGCTGGTATCGACATCGCTGTCAGTGTTTGCAGTACTGTCGCTGCTGTCATTATTACTGCTTGAATCGTTGGTTGAGCTGTCGCCGCAAGCAACGAGGGTAAGAAGCATCATGACAGAAAGAAGTACAGCGAGAAGTCTGCGCCAATTTGTTTTCATGGTAGTTTCCTCCTTGGAAAGAGTATTTTGATTTTATGCCCACAGTCGCAAGTGATGTGCAAATTTTAAACGGGGCACCTATGTATTTTGCACAAACCTATTTTATACCTTTTGTACGAAAATGTCAACACAAAAAGTGAAATTTTATTGAGAATTTTTACAAACCCCACGCGTCTATCAACGCCAACCGGCTTAGGAAGCGGGTTTGCGTCATGTTGTCTGCGAAAAAATTTTAAACTCTCCGAGTGCCGGAAGCACGTTCCCGTCGTAATCAAACAGGCACTGGTTTGCCCACTCGTTGCCGCCGGCTTTGTCTTCCTCGTGGATATATTTTCTCGCGCCATCGCTCGCCCATGTGCCCTTGGGGCTCGGAATCCATGCAGGCTCCCAGTAGTAGATGCCCTTGGAATTCTTCACCTCGGGCAGAAGCTCAAGAAGCTTGTGGACAAACTGCTTCTGACCATCAACACTTATCGGGTACGGGAGGCTTTGCCCCTCTTCCGGGACGAAGCTGTGGTCGACGACGAGGTGCTGACCCTTGCCGGTTTTGTCGAAGTGCTCAAGGGTGAAGGCATAGGACGTCTCGGCGATATAGAGCTCTTTATTGTATCTCTCCGCCATGTCGTTCATGTTGGCGACGAGTTCGTCAAAGCCGTGGTGCCAGTAAGGATAATAGCTGAAGCCGATTGCGTCGAAATCAACGCCATGCGTAACCAGATTGTCGAAGAATTCGCGATACCTCAGATTGTCGAAGCTTCTCTCAAGATGGATGACAACTTTCGCATTCGTCGTGCTCCTGACGCCACTGACGCCCGCTTTTAAGAGTTCGCAGAGGTTGTCATAGCCGTCATGGCAACCCTTTTCTTCGTTCCATGTGAGGCGACCGTATTCCCAGAGCATTCCGCCGGTGATTTCGTTGCCAACCTGAACCATGTCCGGCTCACAGCCGTTTGCTTTGAGATGCTTGATAACCTCCACGGTGTAATCGTGAACGGCGGTTTTGAGCTCGTCAAAACTAAGATTCTTCCACACCTTTGGGATAGTCTGCTTCGAAGGGTCACACCAGAAATCGCTGTAGTGGATGTCAAGAAGGAAGCTCATTCCGGCGGCTTTCACGCGCTTCGCAAGAGCCGTAACTCTCGGCAAATCACATGTTCCTGCGCCATAGGTCTCGCCGTTCTCGTCAAAGGGATTGTGCCAGAGTCTGAGACGAATCGAATTCACGCCATAGTCGCTTAAGATAGCGATTAGATCCCCTTCCCTGCCGTTATCATAAAACTTCTTACCCTCAGACTCCAAATCGTAAAGCGTTGATATATCCATTCCTACCTGATATTTACTCATAGCTTAGTCCTTCCTTGCAAGTGCGAAATCGTCGAAGTGAGCCCATGTTGCCGCCGCACCGGTCGACTTGATTCCGACGGTTATGTCGGTGGTCTCGGTTACTGTAAATTCGACTGTCGTCTGAACCCAGTCGCTCCAGGTGGAGCCCCAGGTTATCTCGGCTTCGTATGTCTCGTCGCCGACGGTCACATAAAGCGTGCACTCGGGATAGAGATAGTTCTCCATCGCGCTTCTTGCGTAGACCGAGAAGACATATGTCCCCGCAGTGAGGTTATAGATGTCCTGACTGAGGGTGTTTTCATAAGCCGATGAGCACCAGATATTCAGATTGTTACTGCCGGTTCTCGCGTTCTTCGACTCGATACGATAGGAGCTGTCGGTGCCGGTCATGTCCCATGCTGTAATGGTCGAGAAATCCTTGACGTCGCCGGTGACGGTGTCGTCGTCAAAGCTTCCGTTCTTGAGGTAGTCGTAGTATGTCAGTACATCGGCGGTGATGTCGTAATCGACTCCGCCGCAGGTGACGGTTCCGGTGACGGTGTATTCGCCCTCTCCGTCGATTGCTGCCAGTTCGTCCTCGTTCCATGTGATTTCAAGCTCGACCCAGCGGTCTAAATCCGTGAGAGCCGTAACCGTCTCGGGAAGAGCGATTTCCTCCGAAGAGGACAGGTCGACCATACAGCTGATTTCGGTGTTGATTTCGAGAATATTTTCCTCGGCTGTGCCCGAGTCACGCATAAGCTTGAAGGCGTTCAGGCTCGCAAGAGGATTGCCGTCGAAGTCGAACAGCGCCTGATTTGTCCAAGAGACTGTTCCCTCACCTCCGCCGTCGCCCTGCGAGACGAGATAGTCGTGAGCATATTCCGAAGCCCATGATGTCCCCGCAAGCGGAAGCCATGCCGGCTCCCAATAGAACGAGCCGATGCCGGTGTCGGCCGAGGCTATTACCTCGTTGACGTCGTGGATATATGAAGCCTGACCTTGAACTGTCGCCTTGTATCCGCCGGTTTCCTCAAGAGCCGAGCTGAAGATGTTGCCGGTGTATTCGTTCGAGTCGTCGCCGTAGCCGTAGGAATACTCCATTACGCAGATTTTTTGGTCGTACTTCTCGGCTAACTTCTCAACGCAATCCTGGAAGTCCGCCATCGAACCGTGCCAATAAGAGTAGTAGCTTAGACCTATAACGTCGAACTCGACTCCGGCGGTGATGAGCTCGTCAAGCTTGCCGGAAATCGTCGAATAGGTTGCGCCCTCGGCGAGGTGGACAACAGTGAGAATGTCAGAGTCGATTGCCTTGACTGCCGACATCGCCGCAGACATGTATATCGCCTGATATGTAGCGGATTTGCCGTTCGGGTACATAATGCCGTTGTTGACCTCGTTGCCGGTCTGAACGCACCCAGCCTCCTCGAAAGCCTCAAGAACGCTGTAGGTATAGTCGTAAACTACCTGTCTGAGTTCCTCGCTTGTATAGCCCTCCCACTCGCGTGGAAGAGTCTGCTTTGAAGGGTCAGCCCAGAAGTCGCTGTAGTGGAAGTCGAGGCAGACCTTCATTCCCGCCGCAACCGCACGTTTTGCAATTTCGATGTCGGTTTCGAGGTCGTTCCCGCCTCCGCCGAAGCTGTTGCCGTCCTCATCATAGGGGTCGTTCCAGAGTCGGATTCTGACGTAGTTGACGCCATAGTCGGCGAGCAGTTCGAATATATCCGTCTCGTTGCCGTCGGCATCATAAAACTTTCCGCCGGCGTTCTCAACCTCGATAATCGAGGACAGGTCGATGCCGAAGATAAAATCATCGTCGAGCCCTTCAATCTCGCTGACCTGAATGCCATAGGCGGAGTAGTCGAACTCCTTGGAGCTGTCGCCGCAACCGCAAAGGGCAGTCACCGCCAGAACGGCACAAAGAGCTATAGTTAATATCAGTTTAAAGTGTTTCATAGTATCACCTCAAGTTATTGTACCTATAATGATATTGTAAAATCTCCAAATTGTCAAGTCTGTTTTCACAAGAATTTATGCAAACTGTCGCTCGGTGAGTATAAAATACAAGTATAAAATAACCGCAAGGCTTTTGACCCTGCGGTTCTCTTAATATTCGGTTTTTAAAAACTTATCATATGTCCATTTATACCGGACGGCGTGGAATTTCTCACCTGTTACGCCGAAGTGGCGTCCCTGATGGGTGAAGAGAAGCGTCTTGCCGTAATAAAGCATATCCATGCCGCTCATCTCGACGAAGTCGAATTTGTAATCTCCAATCTCGAGGCGGTCGACATAGCCGTTTACTTCCGTTTCGGGAAGAGTTATTCTCTCGTGATTCGGGGCAATCTCATAGAACTTTATGTCCGAATCCGTGAACAGGAGCTCGTCAGGGCTCTTTCCTTCCAAATCCGAAGCAAGCTTATTTTCGACCCATTTGCCCCAGTCATAGATGCTGTCGAAAGGCAGGTCTTCGCCCTCTAAGAAGCCGTACTCGTTGTACTTGCCATGAAGCCCACAGTGCGGACACCTGAACTCATCGCCGAAGGTTTCAAGCGAATTATATTCGCCGCACTTCGGGCAGATGACGAGGTAATTCTCGAGCCCTTCCGCAAGGCGTTCGCCGGTGTACTTGTTCATTTCCTTGCGCTGGGTTTCATAGGCGTTTTCGTGGATGTCGCGGTTGATGACCTCGGTTATCTCGGCGGGAGTCATCCCGGAAACCTCTTCGGCTGTGAGGTGAGTTTTTATCTCGCCCCAGAGCTTGCCCTTGCGGACGGTATAAGCCCATCTCGGCTCGGCAAAATAGCCGCCTCCGATGTGGTATGTAACGAGCCCGCACTTGCCGGACTTGCAGAGCTTTCCTATGCTGTCAGGGAGCTTTTCGGTCTCGCCGTTGAAGGAACGACTTCCCTCTGCGAAAAGAAGGATGCTGTGCCCGTTCCTTAAGTATCTTATAATCTCCTTGACGGATGCCGTGTCGGCGTCGCCCTTGTACATGGGCAACGGGTGGAAGAAGAAATCGAGCATCGGATAGTTCTTTCGGGTGGTGATGTGCTCGCCGCCTACGATATACATCTGGTGCGGAAAAGCGCAACCGACCATAATCATGTCGATTTCGGTCAGATGGTTCGCAACGACAAGGCAGGGCTCCTTGAGATTAAGGTGCTTTGTTTTGAAGCCGTATCTTATCAACATATACGGCTGTGCCAGAACCCACAGGAAAGTCCAGACGAATCTGTGCAGAAGGTTCCGCTTGACTTTGAATCTTGAAGATTTTTTCTTGTCTGTCGTTACTCCGGTTGCCACTTGAATCACTCTTTTCCGTTTTTCTTGTTAAGTTGTCTTATCTCAAATATAAGTATCAGAAGTATGACGAATACCGCTCCCGCACCTATGAGAATCAGATCTTTTGTGTCAAAGTCCGCAAATCCCGAATTGCGAAGGTTGATAAGAAGCATTATCACTCCCGAAACCGCGAGCAAAACCCCTATTATCAGGTTACAGCTTGACACTTTTATCTTATTCGCCAGGCTTGCCGAAATCTGAGCCGCTATAAGTGTGAACACAACGCAGATCGCAAGCCTCCTGAGGTCGGGCATGCCGTTTATTGCGAAGTGCGAAACGGCTCCGATAAAGGCGGTGAAGGTCATTATGAACACACTTGTCCCGACGGCAGTCTTCAGGGCATAGCCCATAACCATCGTCAGGATAAAAAGCATCATCATCCCGCCGCCGGTGCCCTGAAATCCGCAGAGGAAGCCGGTGTATGCTCCCAAGAGCACGGCAAATATCGTCCTCGTCTTCTCCGAGAAGACATGCCCACGGTTGCCGTCTACCGGCTTTATCATGAACCAGAAGCCGAGCCCAAGGGAGATTATAACCGTCCAATAGGTCATGGCGGTGTCTCCGATGTCGGTTGACGAGACGAAGAAGCCGACGATGCTTCCGATGATTGTGAAGCTTATGACCGAAGCAAGAAGCGGAATGCACCGCTTTATGTCAATATTTCCGTGACGGTAATATGTCAAAGAGCTTGCCCCCGATGCCAGAACATCCGAAGCAAGTGCTATTCCTATCGCCTCATAGGAGGGTATTCCCAGGAAGGTTACAAGTATCGGCGAGATATAAACCGCCGCCGACAGCCCCGCAAATCCGGTGGCTACGCCTGCCCCAATCCCTGCAAGCGCACATACTAAAAATTCAAACATGGTTCTCCAACAACTATATAAACTATCATGTGACTACAATCACGGTCACAAACACTGTAAGTATAACAGAATATCCCGCCTTGTTCAAGTATCTTTTTCAAAGATTCACAATTCGCTTTCAATTTTCACTTGTCGGCTTGCCGACATGTGTTCCGCCGCACATGCGTCGACAAACTGCTCTGCGGCTCTTGGGGTGAACCCGCCTTTGCGGAGAGCGAATGCGCACGCCTTGGTCTCGACTTCGTCGGTCCATTCGAGCTTCATTTCTTCGAATAGTCCCCTGACGATTTCGAGATACCCCTGCTTCGAGGGCTTTGTGAAGAGGATTACAAGTCCGAAGCGCTCGGACATGGAAATCTGCTCCTGCATGGTGTCGCCTCTGTGGACGTCGTCGCCGTCACGGTCGGAGAAGCTCTCTTTTACGAGGTGCCTGCGGTTGCTCGTGACGTAAATCACGGTGTTCGGCGACTGAACGGAAGCCGAGCCCTCGAGGATTGCCTTGAGTGCGCTGAAATTGTCGTCGTCCGAATTGAACGACAGGTCGTCGACGAAGATTATGAACTTGAGGGGATTGTCCCGAACCGATTCCATGACATGAGGAATATCCCGGAGCTGTTCTTTGCGGATTTCGATGAGCCGGAGTCCCTTCGGTGCGAAGTAGTTCGCAACCGCCTTGACGCTCGAGGACTTGCCGGTGCCGGCGTCGCCATAAAGAAGCGTGTTGGCACAGGGACGATTCTCGAGGAACGCAAGCGTATTCCCGATGAGCTGTTCGCGCTGGCTCTCATAGCCGATGAGATGACTTAGCTTTGTCTTGTCGGGAGACCTCAGAGGCGTAATCTCGCCGTCGACGACTCTGAACATGACGTTCTTTGCGTAAATTCCGTAGCCGGTCGAGCCGACATTCAGTGCTCTTCTTTCGTATTCCGAAACGAAATCGAATTTTGTCGAATCGAAATCGGGAAGATAGCCGCTATAACCGGTGAACTTTTTCAGTTCTTCCGAAGTGATTTCCGAAAGCTCACCGAAAATCTTTAGCTCTTCTTTGGCGCAGTTTGCAAGAACCGCGGGAATTACGAGATTCTCAGATCTCAACTTGATATAATCGTTCTCGTCCTCCGAGACGGCATCCATAAGGTAATTGCCGAAGTCATAGCCGTGCTTGAAAAGCTCGCTTACGAAATCGGCGTATAGAGCAATTCTATTCTCCCCTTCGGGACTTCCGAGGAGACGGCGAAGCGAGGATAAAACCTCGCCCCGGGTCACGCCTCTGAAAAGAACTATTGAATCGAGTTTACATAAAAGCTCGCCAGAATCGCACATTTTTCAGTCACTTCCTAAGTTTCAAAGCCTTGCGATAATCGCGTCGGTCATTTCGGTGGTCGAAAGAGGCTTTGCGCCGGTCTCGCCAACTATGTCGGCTGTTCTCAAGCCGTCGTTAAGGACTTTATCAACTGCCGCCTCGATGCAATCCGCCTCGTCCATAAGTGAGAACGAATATCTGAGCATCATTGCCGCAGAAAGGATGGTCGCAATCGGGTTGGCGATTCCCTTGCCCGCAATGTCGGGGGCGGAGCCGTGAATCGGCTCGTACATGCCACGGGTGTTATCTCCGAGTGAAGCCGACGGGAGCATGCCTATTGAACCGGTAAGCTGTGAAGCCTCGTCCGAAAGAATATCGCCGAACATATTGGATGTAACGATAACGTCGAACTGCGAGGGATTTCTGACTAACTGCATAGCCGCATTGTCGACGAGCATGTCGGTGCAGGTGACGCCGTCGTACTCTTTTTCTATCTCGTGGATTGTCTTTCTCCAAAGACGTGAGGTCTCGAGGACGTTTGCCTTGTCGATGCTGGTGACCTTGCCCTTGCGCTTCTGAGCCGTCTCGAATGCAACACGGGAGATTCTCTCGATTTCAAAACGGGAGTAGCACTCGGTGTCGAAGGCTTCTTCGCCGTACTTGCCGGTTCTGTAGCCCCTGTCGCCGAAGTAGATGCCGCCGGTGAGTTCACGAACAATCATGATGTCGAAGCCGCCGGAGGCGATGTCCTCACGAAGAGGGCAGTCGCCCTTGAGAGCGGGATAGAGCTTTGCCGGGCGAAGATTTGTAAAGAGTCCCAATGCCGCTCTGATTCCGAGGAGCGCCTTTTCGGGGCGCTTTTCGCCAGAAAGGTTGTCCCACTTGGGACCGCCTACTGCTCCAAGAAGCACGCTGTCAGATGCCAAGCATCCGTCAACGGTCTCCTTTGGCAGAGGCTCGCCGCACTCGTCGATAGCCGCGCCGCCGATAAGGTAAGGCGTAAACTTGAATTCATGTCCGAACTTTTCGCCAACAGCTTCGAGTACTCTTACCGCACTGTCGACAATCTCGGGACCGATTCCGTCGCCTCTTAAAAGAGCTATATTATATGTCATAGATATCACCCAATTACGCCTTTCTTTACTGCCTCAACCAGTCCTCCGGCAGAGATTATATTCTGGATAAACTCTGGGAAGGGCTCAGCCTGATACTCCTTGCCGGTGGTCTTGTCCGTGATTACGCCGGTCGAGAGATTGACGGAGACCTCGTCGCCGTCCGCGATTTCCTCAGCCGCAGTCGGGCACTCGACTATCGCAAGACCGATGTTTATGGAGTTGCGATAGAAGATTCGGGCGAAGCTCTTGGCGATTACGGCCGAGATGCCGCTTGCCTTGATTGCCGCAGGGGCATGCTCACGGGAGGAGCCGCAACCGAAGTTCTCACCTGCGACGATGATGTCTCCGGGCTTTACTTTTTCGTGGAATTTGCTGTCGAGGTCTTCCATGCAGTGAGCCGCCAGGAATTCCGGCTCGCTTGAATTAAGGTATCTTGCGGGGATGATGACGTCGGTGTCGACGTTGTTTCCGTACTTGATGACGCTTCCGGTATTAATCATTTTGTCGCCTCCCTCGGGTCGGTAATTCTGCCTGTCAATGCGCTTGCCGCCGCGGTTGTGGGGCTCGCAAGGTATACTTCGGAAGTCGGGTCGCCCATTCTTCCGACGAAGTTACGGTTGGTGGTGGAGACGCATCTCTCGCCATGTGCGAGGACTCCCATATAGCCGCCCAGACACGGTCCGCAGGTCGGGGTCGAGACGATGCAACCGGCTTCGATGAAGTCCTTGATGAAGCCCTCTTCGAGGCATCTTAAGTATACCTTCTGTGTTGCCGGGATGATTATTACTCTCAAGCCGTCTGCAACTTTATGCCCCTTGATAATCTCCCAAGCGACTTTGATGTCGTCATAGAGACCGTTGGTGCAGGAGCCGATTACGGCCTGGTCAATCTTCACTTCGCCGATTTCGTCGACGGTGTGGGTGTTCTCAGGCAAATGCGGGAATGCGACTGTCGGCTTGATTTCCGAGAGGTCAATCTTTATTACCTCGTCATACTCGGCATCGGGGTCGGCATGGAAGATTTTTGGCTCGCGCTGTGCGTGCTCTTTCTCATATTCGAGGGTCTTGTCGTCGACCTCGAAGATGCCGTTCTTGGCACCGGCTTCGATTGCCATGTTGCAGATGGTGAAGCGGTCGCTCATCGAGAGGTTGTGAGCTCCTTCGCCTGTGAACTCCATCGAGCGATAGAGTGCGCCGTCAACGCCAATCATGCCAATGATGTGGAGAATTACGTCCTTGCCGCTGACGCATGGAGAAAGTTCCCCCGAAAGCTCGAACTTGATAGCCGACGGAACCTTGAACCAAGCCTTGCCGGTTGCCATTCCGAAAGCCATGTCGGTCGAGCCGACACCGGTCGAGAATGCTCCCAAAGCTCCGTAGGTGCAGGTGTGGGAGTCGGCGCCGATTGTTACGTCGCCGCTGACTACAAGCCCGCTCTCCGGAAGAAGAGCATGCTCGATTCCCATCTTACCGACATCATAGAAGCCGTCCATAGTGTGCTCATTGCAGAAATCACGGCAGATTTTGCACTGCTCAGCCGCCTTGATGTCCTTGTTCGGGACGAAGTGGTCCATGACCATGGTGACCTTGTCTTTATCGAAGACGTTATCCAAGCCCATCTTGTTGAATTCTCTTATGGCAGGAGGGCATGTAACGTCGTTGCCGTGAACCCGGTCTAAATTGCACAGGACGAGCTGACCCACTTCTAATTTATCTTTGCCACAGTGTGCGGCAAGAATTTTTTGTGAGAGTGTCATTCCCATGTAGTCCTATCCTCCTGTTACTTTACGTTGATAATCGCGCCCTTGTCGGCGGATGAAACCATCTTCGAGTATCTCTTGAGGTATCCGCTGAGGTTGTCATTGGTCTTCAGGACATCAGTCTTGCGGCGCTCTTCAATCTCTTCATCAGATACTTCGAGGTGAATCTTGTGCTCGGGGATATTGATTGAAATCATGTCGCCTTCGTGGATATAAGCGATAGTGCCGCCGTTTGCCGCCTCGGGCGAAACGTGACCGATTGCGGCTCCTCTTGTGGCTCCAGAGAAGCGTCCATCGGTGATGAGTGCAACTTCCTTGTCGAGTCCTGTGCCTGCGATTGCAGATGTAGGCGAAAGCATTTCTCTCATGCCGGGTCCGCCTGCAGGTCCCTCATAGCGGATGACTACAACGTCGCCGGGCTTGATGCCGCCGGCATAGATTACACTAATGCACTCTTCCTCACTGTTGAAGACTCTTGCGGGTCCGCGGTGGACGAGCATTTCGGGGGCAACTGCGCTTCTCTTGACAACACAGCCGTTTTCGGCAACGTTGCCGAAGAGGACTGCGATTCCGCCTGTCTGAGAATATGGATTATCTATATCACGGATTACGGTATTATTGAGATTCTCGACGTTTGCGATATTTTCACCCAGAGTCTTGCCTGTGCAGGTCATGACATCGGTGTTGATCAGATTCTTCTTTGCGAGCTCCTTAAGAACTGCGTAGACGCCTCCTGCCTCGTTCAGGTCTTCCATGTAGGTGGGGCCTGCAGGTGCTAAGTGGCAGAGATTCGGGGTTCTCTCGCTTATTTCGTTTACGAGAGGAAGGTTGAATTCGACGTCGCACTCGTTGGCGATAGCTGGGAGATGGAGCATCGAGTTGGTCGAGCATCCGAGCGCCATATCGGCGGTCAGTGCGTTATAGATAGCCTCTTTCGTCATGATGTCGCGGGCTCTGATATTCTTTCTTACAAGCTCCATAACCTGCATGCCGGCTCTCTTCGCAAGGTCGATTCTTGCAGAATATGCCGCAGGGATCGTGCCGTTGCCTCTGAGTCCCATGCCCATTACTTCCGTTAAACAGTTCATAGAGTTTGCGGTATACATTCCCGAGCAGGAGCCGCACGACGGGCAGGCCTTCATTTCGTATTCACGGAGCTTTTCGGCGGACATTTTTCCTGCGGAATATGCTCCTACTGCCTCAAACATACTTGAGAGGCTGGTCTTGTGACCGTCAACGTGACCGGCGAGCATAGGTCCGCCCGAAACGAAGATTGTCGGCAGGTTAAGTCTTGCCGCCGCCATTAAAAGTCCCGGGACGTTCTTGTCGCAGTTCGGAATCATAACGAGTCCGTCAAAGCCGTGAGCCTTGACCATCGCCTCGGTTGAATCGGCGATTAAGTCTCTTGTTACGAGGGAGTACTTCATGCCCTCGTGACCCATCGCAATACCGTCGCAGACTGCGATTGCGGGGAATACAATCGGGGTTCCTCCCGCCATTGCAACGCCTATCTTGACGGCTTCTGTAATCTTATCCAAATTCATATGCCCCGGGACAATTTCATTATAGGAGCTTACTATACCGATAAGAGGGCGATTTAATTCCTCCTCGGTGAGTCCCAGAGCGTTATAAAGGGAGCGGTGAGGTGCATTCTCAAATCCGTCCACAATTCTATCCTTAACCATAGGTGAATCTCCTTGTATCATAAATATAGAGGCGACCCCACTGCTCCCTTGAGAGCAATGGAGCCGTCAGAAATTTTAACCGAAAATCAGTTGTTGATGAGCTTGTCCTCGTCGCTCCAGCTGTAGAGCTTGCGGATTTCTCTGCCGACGATTTCGGAAGGATGCTCCTTGGCTTTCTTTCTCATAGCGTTGAAGTGAACCTGAGCGCCTGCGTCGGACATGTCGAGGAGGAACTCCTTGGCGAAGGTACCGTCCTGAATGTCGGAAAGAATCTTCTTCATGGTCTTCTTGGTCTCATCAGTGATGAGCTTCGGACCGGTTACATAGTCGCCGTACTCAGCGGTGTTGGAGATGGAGTATCTCATTCCTTCGAAGCCGCTCTGATAGATGAGGTCGACGATGAGCTTCATCTCGTGGATGCACTCGAAGTAAGCGTTTCTCGGGTCGTAGCCAGCTTCGCAAAGAGTCTCAAAGCCTGCCTGCATCAAAGCGCAAACGCCGCCGCAAAGAACAGCCTGCTCGCCGAAGAGGTCGGTTTCGGTCTCGGTTCTGAAGGTGGTCTCAAGAACGCCTGCTCTTGCGCCGCCGATACCGAGGGCATAAGCAAGACCGATATCGAGAGCGTCGCCTGTAGCGTCCTGCTCAACAGCGATAAGACAAGGAACGCCCTTACCTGCCTGATATTCGCTTCTGACTGTATGTCCGGGTCCCTTGGGTGCAATCATGATGACGTTGACATCCTTCGGGGGCTTGATGCAACCGAAGTGGATGTTGAAGCCGTGAGCGAATGCGAGGGTCTTGCCGGCGGTGAGGTTCGGCTCGATGCTCTCCTTGTAGAGCTTAGCCTGCAACTCGTCGTTGATAAGAATCATGATGATGTCCGCATTCTTTGCAGCCTCCGCCGAGGTCATGACCTTGAGTCCGGCAGCCTCAGCCTTTGCCCAGGACTTCGAACCCTCGTAGAGACCTACGATAACGTCAACTCCACTGTCGTGAAGGTTGAGGGCGTGAGCATGTCCCTGTGAGCCGTAGCCGATGATGGCGACTGTCTTGCCGTTCAAGCGAGAAAGGTCGCAGTCCTGCTGATAAAAGATTCTGTTTTCCATGATTTTTTGTCTCCTTAGATAGCTATATTTTTATTTGCCATTTGGGTCAGATAAATTCATCCGGGTTAAGCCCTTCGAGCATGTTTGATGAGCCCTTCTGAAGTGCTACAACACCGGTGCGGCAGAGCTCGACGATGCCGAGTTCCCGGACCATTTCGATGAATGCGTCAAGCTTGTCGGTGGTTCCCGTAACCTCAATGCTGAGGGTATCGACGGAATAGTCGACAATCTTTGCCTTGAATATGTCGAGAGCCGAGAGAAGTCTCTGGTGGTTCTCGGGATCGTTTCTTACCTTTACGAGCATCAGCTCACGCTGAAGTGCCTTCGAATCCTCGATATACTCGACCTTCTTGACATTAAAGAGCTTGCGAAGCTGATTAATCATCTGGTCTCTTGCATAGCCGTCGCCGCTCATGGTGATGGTTATACGGGAATATTCCGGGGACTCGGTGACGCCTACGGTCAGTGAGTCGATATTGAAGCCTCTACGGGTGAACATGCTCGTGACTCTTGAGAGAACGCCGAACTTGTTTTCAACATATACCGCTATAACAAATCTTGATTCCTTTGCCACGATTACTCCCCCTTTGCCTTGGCTTCAACTATGATGTCTTCGATTGCTCCTCCGGGAGGAAGCATGGGAAGAACGAACTCGTCCATGTCAATTCTGCAGTCGATAAGCGTTACGCAGTCACTGTCATAAGCCTTCCGGAACTCCTTGCGGAACTTCTCCGGAGTGTCGCACATAACGCCCTTCGCTCCGAACGCCTCTGCAAGCTTCACAAAGTCGGTCTGGCGGTTAAGAGTGGTGTTCGAATAATGGTGATTATAGAAGAGCGTCTGCCACTGACGAACCATACCGAGAGTGCCGTTGTTCATAAGAACTATCGTGAGCGGAACGTGGGCATTTACCGCCGTGCAAAGCTCGTTCAGGTTCATTCCGAAGCTTCCGTCACCGGTGATAAGGACCGTCTTGTTGCCGGTTCCGACGGATGCGCCGATTGCGGCTCCCATTCCGAAGCCCATCGTTCCGAGTCCGCCGCTCGAAACAATCTTACGGGGCTTCTGGAAGTTGATGTACTGGCAAGCCCACATCTGGTGCTGACCGACATCTGTCGCGACGATGGTGTCGGCATCCTTGATTTCGTTTATGGTCTCCATGACGACGTGAGGCGTCAAGCCCTTGTCCTCCGGCATATAGGACTTCTCAAGGCGCTTGAGCTCCTTGATGTGATACATCCAGTCGGGGTTCTTCCTCTGTTCAACTCCGTCGATAATCTTGCGAAGGGAAATCGAAATATCTCCGCAAACGCCGACGTTGGCAGGGATGTTCTTGTTTATCTCGGCGAAGTCGAGGTCGATGTGGATTATCGACGCGCCCTTTGCGAATCTTGACTTATCGCCGGTCGCTCTGTCGCTGAAACGTGTGCCGATTGCAATTATCACGTCGGCGTCGTTGCTAGCGACTGAGCTTGCATAGTGTCCGTGCATGCCCTGCATTCCGAGGAATCTTTCGTAATCCGTAGGAATTGCGGCAAGACCCATCAGCGAGCATCCGATGACTGCGTCAATCTTCTCGGCAAGCTCACGAACCAGGTCGTAGGTCTTCGAGCCGATGACACCGCCGCCGATGTGGATATACGGTCTTGACTTTGTATTTATAAGCTTGATAGCCGCCTCGATGTCCTCATCATTGGGTGCGGGGTTCGGGAACTTCTCGACAATCGGCTGGGGCTCATAGTCCGCAACAGCCATCTGGATGTCCTTCGGGATATCTATGAGAACCGGTCCCGGTCGACCCGACTTTGCAATCTTGAATGCAAGCCTTATCTGGTCGGCGAGCTGATTTACGTTATGGACGAAGAAATTGTGCTTTGTAATCGGGAGGGTTATGCCGGTGATGTCAATCTCCTGGAAGCTGTCCCTGCCGATAAGGCTCTGGGGCACGTTGCCGGTGATTGCGACCATCGGAACAGAGTCGAGCATAGCCGTTGCGATACCTGTTACAAGATTCGTGGCACCCGGTCCAGAGGTGGCGATTACAACTCCGACCTTGCCGGTGGCTCTTGAGTAGCCGTCGGCGGCATGGGATGCGCCCTGCTCGTGAGCGGTAAGGATATGATTTATTCTGCCCTGAGCATCATAAATGGCGTCGTAGATATTGAGTACCTGTCCGCCCGGGTAGCCGAATACATCGGTTACGCCCTGCTCAATCAGGGTTTCTATTACAATCTGCGCTCCTGTCATTTTCATATATGCAAATTTCCTCCTTTAGCTATTGGAATTATCGATAAGTCTGTTCACTGCGCTGACCAAGGCATATATCGACGAAACGATGATGTCGCTGTCGATTCCGGCGCCCCATTCAAGCTTGCCTTCTGCGTCCTTGATTCCGACATAGGAAGCCGCCTTGGCGTTCGAGCTCACCTCGAGTGCGTGCTCAGTGTATGTATCGAGTATATAGATATTTCCGACGGCATTCTTGATTGCGTTGCTGACGGCATCAAGTCGTCCGTTGCCGAATGCGGTTTCAATCCTTGTCTCGCCCTTGTATTCAATGGTCACCGTTGCGGTGATTCCGTTCGGCTCCTGCTTGAAGTGAGCCTCGGGGACCTTCAGGTGAGTTTCGATATTGACGAAATCGTTTTTGAAGATATCGTAAACCTCGTCGGGCTGGAGTTCCTTATGTGCATGGTCGGAAATGCTCTTGACGTGATATGCAAACTTGGCACGCATCTTCGGGGGAAGAATGTGGGAGTATCTTGTCTCGAGGACATATCCGATTCCGCCGCCGCCCGACTGGGAGTTGATTCTGATGACGTCCGCCTCGTAGACCCTGCCGACATCCGTGGGGTCAATCGGGAGATAAGGAACTGTCCAGACTCCGCAGTTGTGCTCCTCGCGGTACTTCATGCCCTTGGCGATAGCGTCCTGATGCGAGCCGCTGAACGCCACAAAGACGAGCTGTCCGGAATAGGGCTGTCTTTCATAGACGTGCATTCTCGTGACTCTCTCGTAGACCTCGGTAATTGCCGGAAGATCGGAGAAGTCGAGCTCGGGGTCAACGCCCTGGGAGTACATATTGAGTGCCAATGTAATGATATCAACGTTGCCGGTTCTCTCGCCGTTACCGAAGAGCGTGCCTTCGATTCTGTCGGCTCCCGCAAGAAGTCCCATTTCGCTGTCTGCGATGGCACAGCCACGGTCGTTGTGCGGGTGAAGAGAAACCACTATATTATCTCTGTAGTCGAGATTTTTGCACATGTATTCAATCTGGCTCGCATAGATATGCGGCATCGAGTGCGAAACCGTCACAGGGAAATTATAGATGACTTTATTCGTAGGTGACGGCTTCCAGACCTCGGAGACTGCGTTGCAGACCTCGAGCGAGAATTCCGGCTCGGCACCCGTGAAGCTCTCGGGGGAATATTCGAACATGATGTTGCCGCTCATCTTTTCCTTGTATTCAAGGCAGAGCTTTGCGCCCGAAACGGCAATTTCCTTGATTTCTTCTTTGCTCTTCTTGAAGACCTGTTCTCTCTGGGCTACCGAAACCGAATTGTAAAGATGCACTATGGCGTTCTTGGCGCCGTCGATAGCTTCGAAGGTCTTCTTGATGATGTGCTCACGCGACTGAGTCAGGACCTGAATCGTAACGTCGTCGGGAATGAGATTGTTCTCGATAAGAGCACGGCAGAGCTCATATTCCGTCTCGCTTGCGGCAGGGAAACCGATTTCGATTTCCTTGAAGCCTATCTTAACGAGAAGGTCGAAGAATTCAAGCTTCTCCTCAAGGCTCATCGGAACGACCAGAGCCTGATTGCCGTCTCTTAAGTCCACACTGCACCACACGGGTGCCTTGTCGACGTATTCCTTATTGATCCAGTCGTTTGTCATGTTCTTCGGCAGGAAATACTGCCGGATGTACTTTTCGTATCCCTTCATAAAACTCCTTCCTGCGTTTGGGTATAAAAAAATCTTTCACCCAAAACAGCTTTGCCTTTTCGGCTCGTGCTACTGTGTAGGATAAAAGAGACGAAGTTATAGTATTCTCCGCGGTACCACTCTTTTTGACTCGTTTTCATAAGAAATCGAATCCGCTCATTTCGCGTCAACCAACGCGACCGCCCTTTAACGGGAGCACCCGTTCAAACCTACTCGTTACCTTTCAGCCGAAAGCTCAGGGATGAGTTATACCAAAGACCCGTTACCGCCTTTCACCGACCGGCGGCTCTCTTATAACGGAGAGGATGGCTTTGTTCCCGTCAACGCCTTTTCAACTATAATAACTTATCTCGTCGCAAATGTCAAGCACTTTTTTAAATTTTTTCAAAACGAAGCTGATACTGAGTAGCAGGCAAAGAAATAGCCTGCTCAGTCGAGCGGGCTATTATCATCTTTATCCTTTTTTATTTCGTCCATAAATCCCGCAGTAATTATGCCGGAAGGAAGAGCAACTATTGCTATTCCCATAAACGACGAAAGCATTGTTACGATTCGCCCCGCTGTACTGACGGGATAGATATCGCCGTAGCCCATTGTTGTGAGTGAAACAGTCGCCCAATAGATTGCATCAAAGAAAGTATCAAATGTATCCGGCTCAACATTGAAAATCACCAATGCAGAAATCAATACATATGCAGCAGCCATAGAGCCAACAGCAATCAGAGGCGTACTTTGAGAGCGTATCACGTTTATAATCACCTCTACACTATGAGAGTAGCGGAACATTTTAAATGCCCTGAAAACCCTGAAAGAGCGAAGCAAACGGAACACCTTGAGAAGTCTCAAGCCGGAGCTTACCGGCAGGAAAGTCGGCAATATAGAAACAAGGTCGATAATTGCCATAGGGGTAAACGGGTATATAATAAACGAGGAAAAACCTTTTTTCAGCTTAAAGTCGGCGGTAATAAGGCGTGCAAGATAATCTACAATAAATATAGCGGCGGAAGCCTTGTCAATAATATCAAAAACAGGATTTGTTTCTTTAAAGGCAAGTGGGATCAGGCTGATTACGATTATAACAATCATTACATAGTCGTAGAGCGAGCTAAGTTTGTCCGAGCCGTCTGAGTGGGCGATTATTTCATATAAACGTTTTCTCATAGTTTCAATCCTTATAGCAGTGATAGCAAGCGGTATAGCCTTTTTCTTTTGCCTTGCTCATCTTAACGCTCTTTGCATGCCTCATTCCGTTGCAGTGCGGGTCACAATGAAATTTATTACCGGTATCAGTTATGTAAACAATAGCCTCCGGCTCTTTTATTTTCTTTGCTACAGAATCGGCTGATTTCTCGGGAGCAGGGAATTTCTTGTCCAAAATCAGCAGTGCAACTCCAATGGCAATAAACACTAAGCTCCCACCAATCAAAGAGCCAATGCTCTCTGTTTCGGTGAAAATGCCCAACAGCCCAATTACACCGATAACAATCAGCACAACCCCAACAATGAATTTCTTGCTTTTCTTTTTCTTCATGATAACACCCCTTTAAATATATGTGACACCTAAATTATAGCAAATATCTACATGGGAAGCAATAAAAAAAGAGAAAAATTTTGAAGAAAGAAAAAATAACGCCGTAGGAAAGGTATGCCGTAAAGTTTCAAAACCCGTTTGCGCGATGCGATTATTGACTTTATGCGAAATAGAGGATATAATATAATGCGTTACTATTAAACGTTGGGGTGCAAAAATGGAAATATACAAATACGAAACTCGCCTGCACACCTCTCAGGGCTCGCTTTGTGCTTGCGCAAGCGGTGCCGAGCAGGCGGAGAATCTGAAAAGATGCGGATATACCGGCATGTTCGTCACCGACCACTTCTTCGGCGGCAACACCGCCGTCGACAGGCGACTGCCTTGGGACGTGAAGATTCATCTCTTCTGCCAAGGGTATGAAGACGCAAAGAAAAAGGGCGACGAAATAGGGCTTCAGGTCTTCTTCGGTTGGGAATACGCCTACAGGGGAACGGAGCTTCTCACATATGGGCTTGACAAGCAGTTTCTGCTCGACCACCCGGAGCTTGACAATATGGAGCTTCCGGCTTACTGTGATTTGGTTCACTCTTGCGGCGGCTTCGTCGTTCATGCTCACCCATTCAGAGAAGCCGGGTATCTCGACACGATAAGGCTCTTCCCGAGAAAGGTTGACGGAGTTGAGGCGGTCAACGCTTCGCACCGTGACCCCGAATTCGACAGACGTGCAAGAGTGTACGCCGAGGCTTACGGCATCCCGATGTCGGGCGGCTCGGACACGCACGTCACCTGGGCTTATCCCGGAGGAGGAATCGTCCTCGAGAAGCCTCTTAAGGACGCACACGACTATCTTATGAGGCTTCGGAACGACGAAATCACGGCGATACTCGAAGCCACCGATAAATACATGTTCGCACAACCGAGCGGCGACGTATGGCACAACTGCAAGCGACCGGATATTTCACTTCTTCCCGATGAGCAGAGGCTCAAGGCAGAGAAATTCTACTCCGGTCACCCGGGCAATTAATCAAAAGAAAGGAGCGAGCCATGCTCTCAGTCATAATTCCCTCTTATAATGAGGAGCAAAATATCCGGAACACCGCCTCTGTTATCTCGAATGTTCTTGACGGGAGCGACATCGACTTCGAGCTTATTTTCCCGGACGACGGCTCCAAGGATAACACTTGGCGGGAAATTGTTCTCGCTCACGAAAAGGACCCGAGAGTTTCGGGACTTCGGTTCTCCCGCAATTTCGGCAAGGAAAGTGCCATCTGGGCGGGTCTCGGGGCGGCAAAGGGCGACTGCGCCGTCGTGATTGACTGCGACCTCCAACACCCGCCGAAGGTCATCCCAGAAATGTATAAGATGTGGCAGAACGGTGCCGAGGTTGTCGAGGGCAAAAAATCCTCCCGGGGCAAGGAAAGCGGCATTTACAAAGCCTTCTCTAAGCTGTTTTATAAGCTGATAGCTTCCGCTTCGGGAATCGACATGGCGGACACCTCGGACTTCAAGCTCCTTGACAGAAAAGTTATCAATGCGATTCTTTCGATGCAGGAAAGGACGACTTTCTTCCGGGCTTTGTCAGGCTGGGTCGGATTCAGATCCGAAAGCATCACCTATGACGTTGAGGAGCGAGCCTACGGCGAACGGAAATGGACGCCGAAGATGCTCATCAAGTACGCCGTCAGGAACCTTATGGCGTTCACGTCGGTTCCGCTCTATATATCGGGCTTCTTGGGCGGGATTATTTCAATAGCTTCTGTAATTCTGTTTATTCTAAAATGGTGCGGAGTGGGCTTAGGGAGCTTCGGCGGCTCACAGATACTCTTGCTTCTGACAGGTGGGCTGATTCTCATATGTCTTTCGATTATCGGAAGGTATCTCGCACAGATTTACGAGGAAATCAAGCGCCGACCGAAATATATCATTTCTGACCAAATAAAATCTCAGGGAGGTTCTCATGACAGATAATATCGAAAACCTTACACCGGAAATATCGGAAACTCCGGAAGCTCCGAAGGAGCAGAAGGCGAGAAAGAAAATCTGGGACAATGCCGTCGGCAGATGGTTCTATCGGAACCGTTGGAATTTCCTTATCTTCTTCCTGCCGGTTCTGATCATGTATATCGTCTATGCCTGCTTCGGGGTGCACCCGTTCGGCGAGAACTCCGTCTTGGTTCTTGACCTGAACGGTCAGTATGTCTCCTACTACGAGGCGATGAGGGACGCAATCTGGGGCGACGGGTCGCTGATGTACAACTGGTCGCGAAACCTGAGCGGCGAGATGTTCGGAATCTTCGCCTACTACCTCGCAAGCCCGTTCATGTGGATTATAATCCTCCTTCCGAGAACGATGATGTGCGGCGCCATCGAGATTATGGAGCTTGCAAAAATCGGCTGTTGCGGTCTGGCGTTCGCATACTACCTCCGCAAATCGAAGGGCGCAAGCACCTATTGCCAGGTTATTTTCTCCGTAAGCTATGCGCTGATGACCTATATCGTCGTTGAACTGATGAACCCGATGTGGATTGACGGAATGATATGGCTTCCGATAATCCTTCTTGGAATCGAGCGGCTCGTCGACCACGGCAAGATGCTCGGGTTTGTCCTGCCGCTTACAATCATGTTTATCTCGCATTTTTATATCGGCTACATGATTGGATTCTTCTGCGCACTCTACTTCATTTATTATATCTTCTCCCGCCCGGGACATGCCATTGCGCCGCACTGGTTCAAGGCAGGGCTCAAATTTGCCGCTTCGGCGATTATAGCCGTCCTTGCGGCGGCGGTCGTGCTGATTCCGACCTACTACTCGCTGAGCCTCGGAAAGCTTGACTTCTCCGACCCCGATTTCACCCCGACGGCACAGTTTGATATCCTCGAATTCTTATCGAAGCTCTTCTCTAATTCATACGACACCGTTCGTCCCGAAGGGCTCCCGATGATAGCCTGCGGAACTGTAATAATACTTCTGATTCCGCTGTTCTTCCTGAATACAAAAATCAGCGTGAAAGAGAAAGTCGCGAATGCGGCGCTCATGTTCGCAATATTCGGAAGCATGTATGTCTCGACGATAGATATCGCATGGCACGGCTTCCAGGTGCCGAACTGGCTCCCCTATCGCTATTCGTTCACATTCTCGTTCATGATGATTATCTGCGCTTATAGGGCATTTGAGAACCTGTCGGGAGTGTCGTTCAAGGAGATATGCCTGACGGCGTTTGCGTGGGTAGTGGTGCTGATTGTAATATATCGGCAGGAATATGAGACGTTCTATCTCTTTGAAACCGTCTGGTTCGGGATTCTCTGCATCGTTGTTTTCTGCACGCTTCTTTTCCTCTTCAAAAAGAACCCGACGAGGGTGATGTGTATAGTGATGGCAGTGTTCATATGTCTCGAGATTTTCGAGAACTCGCTCTATACCGTCGTCTCGATTGACTATGATGTCGTTTACTCAACCTATGATTCCTATCAGGATTACTTCATCGATGGCAGAAGCGTTGTCGACCAGGTTGAGGAGTACGACGACGGGCTCTACAGAATGGAAGCAACCTTCAAGCGCACCGTCAACGACCCTATCGGCATGGGCTATAAGGGCGTTTCGCACTCGAGCTCGACGATGAATTCCGCCGTCCTGACGCTTCTTAAGTCGCTCGGCTACGGAGTGCAGGGGCACTATTCGAAATATACCGGCGACACTGTTCTGACGGATTCGCTCCTTGGCATCAAGTACATCATGTACGAGCCGGACGAGAAGTCGGCATCTGTCGACCCGCAAGAAATAAACCGCCAGAACTATGAAAACTGGCTCGAGATGCCCTATGAAGGCTATGACCTAATCATGACCGAGGAGGACACCGGCACCGACATCTCCGTTTACGAGAACCCCTATGCCCTCTCAATCGGCTATATGGCTGATTACGATATCCTCGACCTCGAGCTCGATTCGGACGACCCGATTGCAAATCAGGAAAGCCTGTTGCAGGCGCTCCTCGGCGACCGCTCGATAAAGGTCTTCAACCGGATTTACAGCTACACGACAGACACCTATAACGTCTCCACTGCCACAACCGGCGACCACATCTGGTACTCGACCATCGTCGACGGAAGCGACAGCTACATCGACTTCACGATAAACGTCGACAGCTCGAACCCGATTTATGCCTTCTTCCCGACCATCTACCAAAGACAGTGCAACATGTGGATCAAGGCGGACTCCTGGGACGTTTCGAACTATGCGTTCCTTGATTACTTCTTCATGAGCGAGTATTACAGCATCCTCGATCTCGGAACCTATGAGGACGGCGAGACGATTCACCTTCGGATGACCCTTGCCAACAGCGAGGTGCTCTTCTCGGCTGTGCTCTTCTATGAGCTCGACATCGACACTATGGAGGAATATATAAACGAGCTCAAGGAGAACGAGTGGATTATCGAGGAGCACACCGACACCTACCTTTCGGGCACTGTCACCGCCGACGAAGACGGAATCCTCTTCACGACCATTCCTTACGAGTCCGGCTGGACAATCACGGTTGACGGCGAAGAGGTTGAGCCGGTCGAGGTTCTTGATTCGCTCATCGGCATCGAGATTTCCGAGGGCACCCACACCGTCACGATGAAGTTCTTCCCCGACTACTTCAAGCTCGGCATTGCGGTCTCCATCCTCGGCTTCTCGCTTATTCTCATTATCTTCATAGTCGAGTTCAAGGGCGGCTTTATCTTCAAAAAAATTCTCGCAAAGACGAAATAACTCTTGACGTTTTCCCGTTTCGGGAGTAAACTTATAGAAGGAAAATATCACCCCATATATACAGGAGGACACTGAAATGAAATTTATAGTTGAAACATCAGCACGTCACGTCCATGTGACCCAGGAGGCTCTTGAAGTTCTCTTCGGCGCAGGCGCGACCCTTACGAAGAAGAAGGATCTTTCTCAGCCCGGGCAGTTCGCAAGCGAGCAGAGAGTCACCATCGTAGGTCCGAAGAAGGAGCTCCCGAACGTCTCAATCCTCGGTCCCTGCAGAAATGCGGTTCAGGTTGAGCTTTCCGCAACAGATGCCCGTTCAATCGGCATCACCGCTCCCATCAGAGAATCGGGAGACCTCGGCGGCTCAGCACCCTGCAAGGTTGTCGGTCCCTGTGGAGAGATTGAAATCACCGAAGGTGTCATCGTTGCGAAGAGACACATCCACCTCACCCCCGAGGACGCAGAAACCCTCGGCGTCAAGAACGGCGACAACGTCTGGGTAAGAGTTGACACCCCTGAGAGAAGCGCAATCCTCGGCGACACCGTCTGCAGAGTAAGCTCAAGCTACGCCACCGCCATGCACATCGACACTGACGAATCAAACGCCATCGGCGCTCCGAGAGAGCTCTACGGCGAAATCGTCAAGGTAGACTGATTTTATTCAAGAATTATCCCCCGGTCGCAAAAAGACTGGGGGATTTTTTGAAACTTTCGGGGAGTTTTGGCGGGTAAGTATGTAGAGAGACTTGTAGGGGCGGATATTATCCGCCCGAAAACCCTCTGACAATCCGTAACGGGCGGATAATATCCGCCCCTACAATGAAACCCGAAAGAAAGGTGAAAATATGAGTGTTGAAAAACTTAGCGACGCCATCGGCATGTTCAGCGACAGGATTCTTCAGGAGGCGGATGCCTTGCGGGGCAGGAAGCGGGCGAACAAAGCCGCCATCCGATTCGTGGCGATTGCCGCCTGTGTGGCGGTGGTTGTACTGACGGGCGTTGCGTATCTCAGCCGAGATGTCGAGTTGCCCGTGGAACCGATAGAGCCCGAAGTCACGGAAGAGCCCATTATAGTGGATGAGCCCGTAATTGAGGAAGAAGAGCCGATAACGGAAGACGTAATCGAGCCTGATACTACGCCCACATACGAGGACGATTCAGTCTGGGACGGAAATTACGAAGTCATGCCGGAGGTATCTGTAAGCGAAGGTGGGGATTCAAACTACGCTTTTATTGAAACGACTTACATCGAAGGAATAGGCAACATACCCGGAGTATTTTCTGACTACATCGGTTGGGAAGCCACTAAGGAATGGCTTGATGAATACAAATCTACAAATTTGGTTTACACGTCTGTAGCTGAATCGGCTAACTTGTATTCGTTCATCCTATACTTTGATATTCCCGATGAAGATGTATGGGAAATGCTCAGAAGCCTGCAACTGGGACTTACAGACGGAGAACTGACCGATGAGGAAATCGAGCTGATTCTCTCTCGTGATAACGAGGCGATTGCGGCTTACTTTGCGGCGGATACGACTATCGTCAAGGGTGAGAATATCTACTCGCTGTACTGGATTTACTGCCACTCGATTGAAGACTATATCGCCGAGGGCATTACGCAGGAGGATATTGCGGAGATTCTTCCGAAGTTCGACGAGGTCTATCTGAATAACGCCGCACGGCAGGCGATTACGGCGAAACTAACCGACTACATCAACGGTGACTACTAAATTATTGGGGGTACAACCATGGAAAACATCATTACTACTGACGAAGCTATAGTTAATCTGTATTGGGCTCGTAACGAGGAGGCTATCAGGATTACGCAGGAGAAGTACGAGAAGTATCTCATGAAGATTGCCTATTCTGTGCTCAACGACATGCAGGACAGCGAGGAGAGCGTCAACGAGACGTACCTCAAAGCGTGGAACTCGATGCCGGAGCAAAGACCGAGCATACTGTCTACATACCTCGGCAAAATCACCCGGCAGTATTCGATAGACATTTATCGCAGGAGGAATCGGGAGAAGAGAAAGGGTTCGGAATATGCGGTGTCCCTCTCGGAGCTCGAGGAATGCGTCGAGGGCGGCTCAACTCCGGAGGAGGAGCTCGACGTGAAGCTCTTGGCGGAGGCTATCGAAAGCTATCTCTATACCCTCAAGAAGGACGTCCGGGTGGCGTTTGTGATGCGGTATTTCTATTCCGACACCCTCGGGGAGATAGCAAAAAGCCTCGGCATGACCGAGGCGGGAGTGAAGAGTATGTTGCATAGGGTTAGGAAGGGATTAGGGGAGAAGTTGGAAAAGGTGTAGAGGATGATGTAGGGGCGGATATTATCCGCCCGTTGCATCGGCAACCACACATTTTCGGGCGGATAATATCCGCCCCTACAATTAATTTGCATTCTCCCAAAGTTTCTCGACATTTGCCCTAAGCCCCTTCCCCTGTTCCGTTTCAAGATACCCAGAGGCATAAATTTCCTCAGCGGATTCCCGGGCGAGTTTCAGGATATCGGTGTCGGCGGCGATGTCGGCGATTTTGAAATCGGGAAGACCGTGCTGGCGGTCTCCGAAGAAGTCGCCGGGTCCCCGCATTTCGAGGTCTAATTCGCTGATTTCGAAGCCGTCCGAGGTCGATGCAAGGGCTTTGAGCCTCTGCTTCGAAGTCTCTGTCACGTTGTCGGTCACGAGGATGCAATAGGACTGATATTCTCCCCTGCCGACTCGCCCACGGAGCTGATGGAGCTGACTCAAGCCGAACCTATCGGCGTTCTCAATCATCATAACAGCCGCATTCGGGACGTCAACGCCGACCTCGACAACCGTCGTCGAGACAAGCACCTGAATGTCGCCGTTCTTGAAGCTCTCCATCACATGCTCTTTCTCTTGGGATTTCATCTTGCCGTGGAGAACCCCGACGGTATAGCCGGCAAAGTCGGCTTGCCTGATTCTCTCGGCATATTCAACCACGCTGTGCATGCCCTGCTCTTCATCGATGGCGGGGCATATTATATATGCCTGCCTGCCCTGGTTTAAAAGATTTTTAACGAAGCTATAGGCGCGTTTCCTCAGCTTCCCCGTGACGGCGTAGGTCTCAATCTTGAGTCTCCCCTTCGGCATTTCATCAAGCACCGAGATGTCGAGCTCGCCGTAAATCATGAGAGCCAACGTTCTCGGAATCGGGGTTGCGCTCATTACGAGGCGGTGGGGATTGATGCCCTTGCTTGCGAGGGCATCGCGCTGATTGACGCCGAAGCGGTGCTGTTCGTCGGTGATGACGAGGGCGAGATTTTTGAATTCCGTGTCCTTCTGGAAGAGGGCGTGCGTGCCGACGGCGACGCTGTATTCGCCGCTTGCGAGCCCTTCGCGGACTTGTTTCTTTTCTTTTGGTGGCATCGAGCCCTTAAGAAGTGCTACTTTTACGCCGAGGGGCTCCAGGAACTTCGAAAGGGTTTCTGCGTGTTGGTCAGCCAAGACCTCAGTCGGAGCCATCAGGCAGGACTGTGTGCCGTTCAGGTGGCAAAGAAGACAGCATGCCGCCGCGACGACAGTCTTTCCCGAGCCGACATCGCCCATAATAAGGCGGTTCATCGGCACGTCGCGGGACATGTCGGAAACGCATTCAGCGATTGCTTTTCTCTGTGCATTGGTCAATTCAAACGGGAGCGAACGATAGAAATCGTCGAGCAAGAAATTCTGCATGACATATGGCGTCAGAGCCTTATTTCTGTCTTTCAGGAAGAGCATGCCGAGCTGAAGCGTCGTCAACTCATCGAAAGCAAGGCGTTTGCGGGCGGGAATCACGTCCGACTGTGAACGTGGGAAGTGAATATATCTTAAAGCGTCGTCGGTCTTCATAAGACCGGCTTTATTTATAATCTCTGCGGGCATAACCTCGCAGGTTTCGGTGTCAAGACATGTGAGAGCCGTCTTCATGCAGTTGCGCAATATATTCTCTGTCATGCCCTCGGCCAGGGGGTAAACCGGACGGACGGTGTCGGCTTTCGAAATCTCGGCAATCTCGGGGCCCGACATGGCGCGCTCGGTGAGCGTCCCCGTGACTTTTCCTATCAGGAAATAGTCTTCATCAAGCTTGATTTTATCATAGAGAAAGCCCTGATTGAAAAGCGTCACGAAGATGTCGTCCTTGCCGTCGGTAAAGGTGAGTTGGAATATTTGCATGCCGCGACGAGTATACTTGTAGGAGTGCTTTTCAGAGCAGCGGCACTTGAGGATATTGACCTCGTCCAAGGTCGCTTCTTCTATCGAAACAGGCGACGAGAAATCGGTGTAGCTTCTCGGCAAGTGATAGAGCAAATCCCGGATTGTGTGGATACCGAGCTTCGCAAAAATCTCGGCGCGCTTCGGTCCCACGCCCTTCAGATATTTGATATCGTCCGACAGCTTCATAATCTCACCTCGCATAAGTTTCTCGCTCTATTATATAAAATTCACACAGATTTTGCAAGGTGCGAGTTGACAATTTGTGCGAATTAGGGTAATATTTAAGTATGACAAGCATAAGGAGGATAGTTATGAATTTCTACAAAGATATAAGCTGTGCTATTTTCGACCTTGACGGGACTTTGGTTGAGTCCATCAGTGCATGGCGTGAGGTCGACATCAATTTCATGAAGAGGCGCAACCTGCCCATTCCCGACGATTTCTATGACAGGGTTTCGACGCTTAATTTCTCTCAGGCGGCGGACTATGTCACCGCCGAGTGCGGCGTTACCGACCCGAAGGAAGTCGTCATGAACGAATGGCTCGAGGAGCTCCGGTATGATTATGCAAACGTGATTAAAATGGTCGCCGGCGCAAAGGAATTCATAACGAAGCTCCATGAAAACGGCGTCAGGATTGCGCTTGCGACGGCATCCCGTCCCGAGCTGTTCAAGCCCTGCCTCGAAAGACACGGAGTCTTGGATTTATTCGACGTTTTCGTCACGACCGACGAGGTCAAGCGCAAAAAGGGCTTCCCCGACGTCTACTTATTAGCCGCCGAAAAAGCCGGAGTCGAACCCACCACCTGTGCCGTCTTCGAAGACATCTACCTCGGCTGTGTCGGCGCCAAAGCTGCGGACATGTACACCGTCGGAGTGCTCGAGGAGCACTCGAGAGATGACTGGGAAAAGATGCAGGAAATCTGTGATTTGATTATTGAGGATTATACGAAGCTAGTGTAGGGGCGGATATCATCCGCCCGAAAAAGTGCTAATACGAAAGTAACGGGCGGATAATATCCGCCCCTACTTATTATTTCTTTTCTGCTATTGCGTCCAATTTTGCTTCGATGGACTTGAGGACATCGAGCTCGGTGATTACGGGCTCTGCGGGAGCTTCGGGTGCGGGCTCTTCTGCCTTCTTGACCTTGTTCTTTGCACTGCCGATGAGCTTGATTACGAGGAAGATGCAGAGAGCGACGATGAGGAAGTTAAGTACAACCGAGATGAAGTTGCCGAAGGTAACGGCTACTTCCGCTGTAGCTACTTCGCCTGCTTCGTCTAAGACTGCTTCCTTAAGTACCCACTTCCAGTCCTCGAAATTGATACCGCTGGTGATAAGGCTGATGAAAGGCATGATGATGTCGTTGACGAGCGAGGTTACGATACTGCTGAATGCGGAGCCGATGATAACGCCGACTGCCATATCGACAACGTTGCCCTTGGAAATCATATCCTTGAATTCGGTCAGGAATGCCTTAGCCTTGCCGGAGCCTTTTTTGCTTCTTCTTTTGCTGACATGATAAATTCCTTCTTTTCTGTAGTATTTCGGCTTACCGAGCCGTTTGTTTAATTATAATATAACAGAGTTACGGGTAAAAAGCAAGATAATTTTTCACTTTTCGCTCTTTTCGGTCTTATTTTCGATGGCGGGATAGTCGGGAACACGGTTGAAGGTCTCGGTGAGCGTTCTGAGACGCTTCGAAAGTGCCGGACTGAGCTCCTCCTTCGAGATTCTCCAGCGCCAGTTGGTGCCGACGGTCGAGGGAACGTTGATTCTCGCCTCGTTTCCGAGCTCAAGGAAGTCCTGTGGCTGTGCGATGACGACATCTGCGGTGCTCGACCAGCCGAGGCGGATAAGTGCATCAGGGATTTCCTTCTTGCTCGTGACGTTCAGATATTTCTTGGCGAAGTTAAGAGCCTTGCCCGAAAGCCCGTCCGCCCAGCCCTTGGCGGTGTCCGAGTCATGGGTGGAGACATAGGCGACATAGCTGTTCGAAGTGTAGTTACAAGGGAGATAGTCGCTCTTTCCCGTCGGGTCGAAGGCGAACTGCAACGCCTTCATTCCCGGGTATTCGGTATCTTTCAGGAGCTTTACGACGTCGGGGGTAATGAGTCCCAAATCCTCGGCGATGATTCTCTTCCTGCCGAGCCAGTAGTTGGCGGAGTTGAAGAGCTCCATCCCCGGTCCCTTCTCCCAGGTGCCGTTTACGGCGTCTTCGTCGCCATGCGGAATCGAATAGTAACCCGCAAAGCCGCGGAAGTGGTCGATTCGGACGACATCATAAATATCGGTCGTGTGGGCAATTCTCTTGACCCACCAGTTATAGCCGTCAGTCTGCATCTTCTTCCAGTCATACAAGGGATTGCCCCAGAGCTGACCCTTCGTGGCATAGTCATCCGGCGGGCAACCGGCGACGTGAACTGGGTTTCTGTCCTCGTCGAGCTCGAAAAGTTCCGGGTTCAGCCAGACGTCGACGCTATCGTGGGCACAATATATCGGCATGTCGCCGATAATCTCGATTCCCCTGTCGTTTGCATACTTTTTGAGTGCATACCACTGCTTATAGAATTCGTACTGAACGAATATGTAGAAGTTTATTTCATTCGAAAGGCGTTTCTTTGCCTCAGCTATTGCTTCCGGCTCTGCCAGCTTGAGCGGCTTATCCCATTCGAACCACGGGAGCCCACCGTTCTCGTCCTTGAGTGCCATAAAGAGGGCGTAATTCTCCACCCACTTCGACTGCTTTTCAAGAAAAGCCTTGTAATCTTCGTCGGGAACGAATCTCGAGAAAGCCGTCCGAAGGGTGCCCCAAACGGTCTCGTAGAGCATGCCGTAGTTAATATATCTCGGGTTGTCGCCGTACTTAACGGTTTTATACTCCGAGGGCTTCAGGAGCCCGTCCTTGTGAAGGGTTTCAAAATCTATAAAGTAGGGGTTTCCCGCATATACCGAGCAGGACTGATAGGGCGAATCGCCGTAGCTCGTGGGCGAAAGCGGCAGTATCTGCCAATAGTGCTGTTCCGATTTCCGAAGAAAATCGACAAACTCCCTTGCTTCCTTGCCCATTTTTCCGATTCCGTAATCGCCCCAAAGCGAGGATATTCCCAAAAGAATACCGCTGACTCTCATACACATTTCCTCCGTTTTCTGATAATAAAAATAGCCGTAACTATTACGACTATTCTATCAAATATCACAAGACATTTCAAGTATTTCAATCATTATTTTCCGAGATTTCTGCCCAGGCAGCGTCGGAATAGCCTTCAATCAGATAGGAAATCTCTTCATACAATTCGTAATCCTCGCTGTCCTCGCCTTCCAAATTCGTGAGAATCGCCAGAACGTACGGGTGCTCGGCTTGCGAATCCTTCGCGTCAACATAGGCTATGTCGTGGAAGGCATACTGCGTCCAGCCGTACTTGCGATAAAGTGTATAGCTCGACTTTATCATCGGGATTCGGGTGATGGCAAGGTGTGACTTGAAGGTCTCGACATAGGGGTTGTCGCTCTCAAGAAACTGCGCCAATATCCTCGCATATGCTCCCGCCGACTCGGTGCAGATTTTCTCTTGGGTAAGCCTCGTGTCAATTTCATGTGTGCAACCATAATCAGCGCAATACTCAGCAAAATCATCCCAACTGATCAGGTCTTTCAGCATCTGGTAAGCGATATTGTCGCTTCTGATTACCGCAAGCTCGAGAAGCTCCATGACTGTATATTGGTCGCCGGCCTCGCCGTCCTGGATGATTCCCGTGCCGCCCATATAGTGCCGCTGTTCATAGGTCAGCACCGTGTCGCCGTCAATTTCACCGGCGGCTAATTTTTCGTAGAGATAGACGACAAACGGAATCTTAACACAGCTTGCGACGGGATAGTGAACGCCCGGATTGATTTCGAAAGAATAGCCGGTCTCAAGGTCCATATAGTAAATCGAGACGACCTTTTCCCGAGTGACATTCCCCTCTTCGTCGGTGGTTTCGTTATAGATGTCGCAGGTGCATTCTTCCTCGTCGCCGTCGCAGTTCTGATTGACGCCGTAGCGGTCGAAGATTTCCTGCAATTCGGTGAAGAATTCTTCGGGGAATGAGAAATCAATAGTGACAACTTCGGGCTCGGGTTCTGTCGTTGTGACTTCTGCTGTAGTAGCTTCCGTAGTGGTCGTGATTTCGGTAGTGGTCGCCTCTGTGGTAGTTGTAACAGCTTCCGTGGTGGAGGTAGTAGTACTCTCCTCGGTCGTTACCTCCACATTCCCGCAGGCACAAAAAAGCAGGGAGACGATTAAGACTACGGAAATAATTCTTCTCATAGTAATCGCTCCCCTGCTTTAAATTCAAATATTACGGTAAGAACGGTGGCGGGCATTGCCCGTAAAATAGCCATTAGGGCTATTTTAGCCGTTCTTTCGTAGTTGCCGCAGGCAACTACTGGATACAGCCATAGGACAACATATCATGATACTCGCTGTAGGTCATGGTGCAGTTTGCAAGAACCTCGTCAACGTAGTCGTTGAATACTATGCTGATATAGTCGGTCTTGAGGTCGTCCCAGTTCTCTTCGATATACTCATCCTGCTCAAGGCGATAGATGATGTGGTAGCCGTAGACGCTCTCAACAATTCCGCTAAGCTCGCCGACCTCAAGGGCAAATGCGGCATTCTCAAAATCTTCGACCATCTGACCGGTGGTGAACATATAGCCGGCTTCGTTGTCGACCATACCAGAGTCGTCGGCATCCTGAGCATATTCATAAACAGTGGCTTCGATGTCGTCGCTTGCCTGAATTTCGGCAAGGATTTCCTCGGCATAGGCAAGAGCCGCCGCCTGAAGCTCCTCGTCGGTAGCGTCGGCATACTCTTCGTCGTCAGCGAAGTGGTCGGAAGTGATAAGAACGTGGTAAACTCTTACATAATCGTTCTGGAGGCTTTCTTTGATTTCGTCGTCGCTCTTAAGAAGAAGCGGGTCGTCTCCGCCGTAGAGCTCGAGATAAACTCTTTCGCAAAGAACGCTCTGGGTTACGATTCTTTCAAGAAGGTCATAGGTGATGCCGGAAGCCTCGAGTGCTTCATAGAACTCGTCTTCCGAGTCGAAGCTGTCGATTTCCTCCTGCATAACTTCGTCAATTTCCTCATAGTCCTCGTCGGTGAGCTCGATGTCATAGATATCGGCAAGGATTGCTCCCCACTGGTTGTCCTCGACATAGTAATCTACGATGGTCATGAAGGTCTCGAAGAGGTCTTCGTTGTCCTCCCAATAGGAGTCGTCGGTGAGACCGTAGTAGCTGAGAAGATACATATACATATATCTGTACTCATCGAACGGAACCTCGACGGAGCCGCTCATCTCGTCGCTTGTGATGGTGAGCATAACGAGATTCTCGGTGTCAATCGCTTCGCCGTCGATATAGAGACCCGCCGCGAGGGTTTCGGAGTCGGAATCCTCATCATCGGTGGAGTCGGTGGAATCCGTGGAATCGGATGTCGAATCGGACGTACCATCCTCATCGGTTGTGGTGTCTCCGCAGGACGCGAAGCAGGATACCGCAATCGTCAAAGCCATGATGAATGCGAGTAGTTTCAAAAATTTGTTCATTGGAATTTCTTTGCCTTTCTTTTGTAAATTCGTTCCGTTAGCTCAGGCGTGGCATGTGCAACACGCCGCCAATAACAGGTATTGTATTCCCTGATTGTGATAATGTGATGACAATTAGAAAAAACTACGCCTTTGCGGGAGCTTCCTCCGGCTTCTTGTTGTACTTCTCGCCGTAAATCTCGTCATAGTTTGCGATGCTTTCGCGGATAATATCCACAGCGGCTTTTCTGCCCATAACCTCGTCAACGGCGGTCTGCTTGCCCTCAAGCTGTTTGTAAACGGTGAAGAAGTGAATCATCTCGTCGAAGATGTGGCTCGGCAAGCCTTCGATACTGCGATATGAGTTGTAGCTCGGTTCCTCGAAGGGAACAGCGATAATTTTCTGGTCCATTCTGCCGTTGTCAATCATGTTGATAACGCCGATGGGATAGCACTGGACGAGCACGAGCGGCACCAGAACCTCATTACTGAGAACCAGAACGTCGAGCGGGTCGCCGTCGTCTGCCAGAGTCTTCGGTATGAAGCCGTAGTTTGCGGGATAGTGGGTGGATGTATAAAGGATTCGGTCGAGTATGAGAGCTCCCGACTTCTTGTCGAGCTCATACTTGGTCTTACTTCCCTTGGAAATCTCGATAACCGCTAAGAAGTCGTCGGGCGTAACCCTTTCCTTGTCAATATCATGCCATAGGTTCATATTATTTCTTCCTTTCTGTCTTTTGATTATGTGATAATTATATACCAATGGGATTTAATTTGCAATAGTTGACTGCAAATAAGACTAAAAAACAATTTATTCTAATTGCTTGTTGATGTCCATTCCACCATAGAGTACATGAACAATCTCAACCGTCATTTCCTCTTCATTTGGGAGATAAAACACCAGATATTTATCCACAGGTAATACACGCAAGCCTCGGCTATGCCAAGGCTCCCCGTCATAAAGGCGGAAGCGCATTGGCATTTCATCAAGGCTGTCGATTCTATCAAGAATCCTGTTTAAAACCTTCTTAGCTGTTGCCGGCTCCAAAAGCACATGTTCGATATAAGTTTGAATATTTCTCAGTTCCCGTCTGGCTCGCGCCGTATAAACTATTTCAAACTTCATATTCCAAAATCTCGCTTCATTTCAGCTTTTATTTGCTCAGCGGTGTAAACTCTGCCGTTTCGTATGTCATCCATACCCATTTCGATTTCAGCGTCAAACTCTTCCTTTGTCATCGAACCATAAGCAAGTGGCTTCTCTACCGGAATCTTGACTTCAAACGGAATGCCATGATGGAGTACGACCTGCTTCAGAAACATTCCCACCGCATTGGACATCGGGATTCCAAGCTCGTTCAGAACTTCCTCCGCCTGTTCCTTGACTTCAGGCTCAACTCGAGCGTAAACAGTTGATGTTCTTGACATAAAAACACATCCTTTCGCTTGCTATTATACCACATTTGCTAGCGAATTGCAAGCTAATTGCAAACAAAATGGCAGATTGCTACGAAAGAAATTTCAGCAAAGCTGAAATTTACTTTCCTCGGTGCGAACGCAGTGAGCAACGAGTTTACATGTTTTCGACTGTCTCAATCGCCAACAAATCAAGTTGCTTCGCAATCACCCTTCTTGCCATCAGGCAAAGTGCAATCAGGTCGTTGCGCTTCTGCTCATCCGGCTCGCTCAGGATATGCTCGTCGTGATAGAGTCTCGAGAAGGTCGAGGCGATATTATAGGCGCTGTCGCAGAGGACGCAGGGGGCGAGGTCTGTATAGGCTTTATCGTAAGTCTCACCTAAGAGTGCAAAGTCGAGGGCGAGTTCACGTTCGATATCGGAATAGATGCCGCCGATGGGGCGAGCTTCGTCGTAGGAAATGCCCGCTTTCTTGAGAATCGAGTTGATTCTGGTGACGGTATAGAGGAGATATGTGCCGGTCTTGCCGTCGAATGCGAGGAACTTGTTCAAATCGAAAACATAGTCCTTCGAGGGCTGATTCGAGAGGTCGCCGAACTTGATGGCGGCAACGCCGATTTTCTCGGCAATCTCCTGCTTGTCGCCGGAGACATATTCGGAATCCTGTAGCTTCTCAAGAGCTCCGTCGGTCGCCATTTTGATGAGCTCTTCGAGGCGCATTACTCCGCCCGCTCTTGTCTTGAAGGGCTTGCCGTCCGAGCCGTTCATTGTTCCGAAGCCTATGAGCGTCAGCTCAGTATCTGCGGGAACGAGCTCCGCCTTTCTTGCACAGCGGAAAACTTGGGTGAAGTGTAGCGACTGCCGCTTGTCGACGACATACCAGATTTTTTGTGGCTTGAAATCGTGCTCACGTTGGATAATCGTTGCAAGGTCGGTCGTGGCATAGGCGCTCGAATCGTCCGACTTCTTTATCATAACGGGAGGAACGGTTATCTTGTCAGACTCTTCGGCAACGTCGACAACCTGTGCGCCGTCGCTCTCATAGAGAAGCCCCTTTTCGGTCAGGCGGCTTATGAGCTCGTCGGTGTAGGCATCGCAATCGCTCTCGCCGTACCAATAGTCAAGGTCGACGTTGAGCTGTCCGAGAATCTTCTTGATATCCGACTTCGAGACCTCGACAATCTGCTTCCAGAGGGAGTAGTAGCCGGGGTGATGATGCTGGAACTGATAGACTATCTTGTGAGCCTTCTCCTTGAACTCCTCGTCCTCCTTGCTCTTGGCGCTCGCGAACGGGTAGATTTCGTTCAGCTCGTTCACGTCGATTTTGGGGAGACCGTCGTGCTCGGGGTCAAAGCCCTCTTGGAAGCATGCCCATTCGGGGTGGCGCTCCTGATACTCGGCAATGACGAGCCCCAAGGGCGTTCCCCAATCTCCCAAATGTGCGTCGCCGACAACTGTTCTGCCGGTGGCACGGGCGATTCTCTTCAAAGATTCGCCGATGATGGAGGAACGGAGATGCCCGATATGAAGCGGCTTCGCGACGTTCGGACCGGCATAGTCTATTACGATGGTTTCGGGAGTCTCGACCTGAGGCACGCCGAGGTTCGGGTCATCAACGACGCCGTTGACGTATTCAAGAAGAAACTCGTCGGTTAGTGTCAGATTTATAAAGCCCGGCTTGACGGCTTCGGCTTTCCGGAACATGGAATTTTCAGAAAGAATCCCCGCAACCTCTTCAGCAATCATGAAGGGCGCCTTGTGATAGAGCTTGGCGCCGGCAAACGCACCGTTGCACTGGAACTGGCAGAGATCCATTCGATCTGATACGCTGACGGTTCCGAGGTCTTTAGAATATCCGGCTTTTTCAAACGCTTCGGAAACAACCTCCGAAAGCAGTACTGTTATTTTCTTCATAAAAAAATCTCCAATCGACGTAGTCGAATAGGCATTGGCGGGCGGATAATATCCGCCCCTACAATTTTGCATTCGTAGATTGATTATATCACAACGTGAATGAAAGCGCAAGTATTATATTTTCACCGAAATATCTTGAATTGTCGCCTGAAATAGTGTATAATATTTATTGGTAAGCCCAAACGGTTTAAAACGGTCTTATGAAAGGAGTTTTTCGAAATGGATGTCATTTATTGGCTGATTGCCGTTATAGCCTTTATTGTCCTGGAGGCGGTTACATATCAGCTCGTGTCCGTGTGGTTCGTCATCGGCTCATTAGCCGGACTTTTAGCGGCGGCTCTCGGGGCGAGTGTCATGGTTCAGGTTGTCGTGTTTGTGATTGTATCGGCGCTGATGCTCATAATACTTCGACCTCTTTCGATGAAGCTTCTCAAGCCGAAGGGGCTCAAGACCAACACCGACCGGCTGATCGGCGAGGACGTTCTCATCACCGAGAATGTCTCGAACATATCCGGCACCGGCAAGGGCAAAATCAGCGGCATGACATGGACGGTCCGCTCGGAATCCGGAGAAGACATTCCGGAAAACACTGTGGCAACCGTTGTCAGAATCGAGGGCGTAAAGCTCATCGTAAAAGCAAAGAGCTAATCTGAAAGGAGAAAAATCTAATGCCAATCGTAATCATTCTTATTCTCATAATCATCGCGCTTATCGCGGTCAACATCAGAATCGTTCCGCAGACGTTTGCGTTCGTAATCGAGCGCCTCGGCTGTTATCAGACCACTTGGAACGTCGGTCTTCACGTCAAGGTTCCCTTCGTCGACCGTATAGCAAGAAAGGTCAGCCTGAAGGAGCAGGTTGTCGACTTCGCTCCCCAGCCGGTTATCACCAAGGATAACGTCACCATGCAAATTGACACCGTCGTCTACTATCAGATTACCGACCCGAAGCTCTATGCCTATGGCGTCGAAAGCCCGATGATGGCGATTGAAAACCTCACCGCAACGACTCTTCGTAACATCATTGGCGACCTCGAGCTCGACGAAACCCTCACTTCGCGTGATACGATTAATACGAGAATGCGCGCCTTCCTCGACGAAGCTACAGACCCTTGGGGCATCAAGGTCAACAGAGTTGAGCTCAAGAATGTTATGCCTCCGGCTGACATCCAGAATGCGATGGAGCGCCAGATGAAGGCGGAGCGTGAGCGCCGCGAAGCTATCATCAAGGCGGAAGGCGAAAAGAAGAGCGCAATCCTCATTGCCGAAGGTGAAAAGGAAAGCGCAATCCTCCGTGCCGAAGCCAAGAAGGAAGCCGCCATCAAAGAAGCCGAAGGCAAGGCAGAAGCAATCATCAAGATTCAGGAAGCCAACGCCGCAGGTATCAAACTCATCAACGACGCCGACCCGAAGCAGGGATATCTGACCCTCAAGTCCCTCGAGAGCCTCAACGCCCTCGCCGACGGCAAGGCGACAAAGATTGTCGTCCCCTCGAGCATTCAGGGCATCGCCGGTCTCGCCACTTCCGTGGCGGAGGTTGTCAAGACGGACGAGGCGGCGAAGTAAAGAGGTATTGACTTTACAGCCTGATTAGGTTATAATGCGTGTGTGAGGTGTCTGATTAGACACAAATATCGTAAATATTATTATATCAGGTATAACCGCTTTTGAAAAGCGTCAGACGCACTGAATTGTGGAAGACAACTGAAAATCCCTCCCGATGTTTGGGAGGGATTTTGATTTTGTATGATTGAAGATGAATGCGAAAACTATCAGATTTCCGCCACAACCTCAACCTCAACGAGTGCGCCCTTCGGGAGAGCCGCGACTTCTACACAGCTTCTTGCCGGCTTGCCGGTGAAGTACTTCTCGTAGACGGCGTTGAATTTGCCGAAGTCAGCGATGTTATCGAGGAAGCAGGTGGTCTTGACGACCTTGTCAAGGCTCGAGCCGGCGGCTTTCAGAACCTCAGAGAGATTCTTGCAGACCTGCTCGGTCTGGGCTTCGATTTCAGTTCCGACGAGGACACCCGTCTCTGGGTCGAGCGGAATCTGACCCGAAGAATAGACCATGTTCCCCGAAATGATAGCCTGCGAATAGGGTCCAATCGCCGCAGGCGCCGATTTTGTGAATACTGCGTTCATGATTATTATCCTTTCTGTGTGTGAATTTAAATTATTTATAGCAGAGTTTCCATCCAGAGATGCAAGCTCCCGTCTTCGAATTTTGGCTCTGAAACCTGAGTAAAGCCGCGCTTCTCGTAGAAGCCTTCGGCGCATTCCTGTGCATGCACCAAGACCTTTTCAGCACCGAAATGCTCCTTTGAGATTCCGAGGGCTTCAGTGACGATTCTCTTGCCTAGACCGGTTTTTCTGCGTACAGCTATAACCCTGCCGATGAGGGCGGTCTTCGTGTCTTCACTATAGAGGATTCTCAGATACGCCGCAATCCCGTTCTCGTCCTTGAGCCAGACATGGAGGGCGTTTCTGTCGTCGCCGTCGACATCCCTGCAAACTCTCTCTTGCTCCATGATGAAGACATCGGAACGCAAATAGAGAATATCATAGAGCTCGTCTTTTGTGAGCTCACTGTAGGTTTTCGTGATAAGTTCCATGTTAATCACCGATTATATCTTGAGAATAGCAGTTGCAATCCAGAAGTATACGAGAAGCGATGTTGCGTCGACTATGGTCGTGATGAATGGGCTCGCCATTACAGCAGGGTCGATGCCAATAGCTTTTGCGCCAATAGGCAATACGCAGCCGATAAGCTTTGCAACAACAATCGCGATAAACAATGTCAGGCAGATGACAAGGTCAACGGCGAGCGTAACAGCCGGATTGCCCAGAAGAAGGTTGTCGACAAGATAAAGCTTGAAGAAGTTGAATACCGCCAGAACCGCGCCACAGACGACGGCAACTCTCAGCTCCTTCCAGATGACTTTCAGAATGTCGCCCAGCCTTATGTTGCCAAGCGAAAGACCACGGATGATTGTTGCGGAGGATTGTCCTCCGGCATTACCACCCGAGTCCATGAGCATCGGGATATAAGCCGTCAGGACGACGCTTGCCGCCAGCTTTTCTTCGAAGCCGGTGATTATTGCGCTTGTAAACGTTGAGGACACAAGCAAAAGAAGAAGCCACGGGATGCGCTTTCTGAACATTTCGAAGACGCTTGTCTTGAAATAGGGCTTGTCTGTCGGGACGATAGCCGCCATCTTTTCGATATCTTCTGTACTCTCGTCGGTAAGAACGTCGATAGCGTCGTCGACCGTGACGATTCCGACAATCTTCTTCTCGTCGTCGACAACCGGAATTGCAAGAAGATTATACTTTGCGAGGTCTCTCGCGACCGTCTCTTTATCATCTTTCGTGCCGACTGAGATGACGTTCGTGTCCATGATGTCGCCGACGACCGTCTCGGGGTCGGCTGTGAGAAGCTCGAGGAGCGAGACAACGCCTAAGAGCACTCTGTCCTCAGTGACATAGCAGGTGTAAATTGTCTCCTTGACAACGCCGAGCTTGCGGATTTTGACGAACGCTTCGTCAACCGTCATCTCCTTCGAGAAGTAGATGAACTCGGTCGTCATGACGCTTCCCGCACTGTCGTCCGGATACGCCAGAAGCTCGTTAATCTGCCGCCTCGTCGCCTCGTCGGTGTTCTTCAAGATTCTGTTGACGACGTTAGCGGGCATTTCTTCGATAATATCGACGGTATCATCCAAGAAGAGCTCGTCAACGAGGTCCCTGATTTCCTTGTCGGAAAACGCTAAGATTAGCTGCTCCTGCATATCCGAGTCGAGATATGAGAAGGTCTCGTAAGCCAGGTCTTTTGGAAGCAGGCGGAAGATGAGCGGAATATCCTTCTGCTCGGCTTCCTCGAAGATGGAAGCTATATCCGCCGGATTCATCTCCGCCATGACGGTCTTGAGCTCGGCGAACTTGCGCTGTTCCAATAGCTTGATTACAATGTCGAATACTGTTGTTCTTTCCATAAAAAATCCCTCCGATTCGTGATTGATCGAAGGAAAGGCAAATGGAATATATCCCTGAAAGCTTGCGAGCTGATGCGAAGCGTGCTATCAGAGAACATTCGGGAGCTTACAACCGCAATACCGTAAGCTCTTTTTCATGCTTTTCCCCCGAGGTATGGGGCTACTACTGCCGGAATCCACGATTTTCACTCCTTATAATATTCAGAATTTCGGTTTTACGCCGATTACTATTAATTATAACCCACTTTGATTGCTATGTCAATATCACCTACATTAAAAAATTCTAAAGTCAGAGAATATGAAAATATGAAATTGCACATAAGAAGTTTTTAGCTATTTAAATTTTGGTATTGTAATTTGCAATGAGCCCTGTTATAATGGTCTCACAAAGCCGTTTCCACGGCACGAAAATTATTACTTGCGATTTTTTATGTGATTCGGAGGTACAACTATATGAAAAGAACTTTGTTTAACGCCGGCTGGCTGTTTGCTCTTAAAAGGTCGGACGAAAAGCCGGTTGAAAGCGACTTTAAGCCTGTCGACATTCCCCACGACTGGCTCATCGCCGACACCCATAATCTCTATGCCGACGGCGACGGCTACTACAAGAAGAAATTCATGCTTACCGACACTCAAGGAAAGGTATACATCCTGAGATTCGGGGGCGTATACATGGACTCGACCGTTTATCTGAACGGCGAGAAGGTCTATGAGTGGAAGTACGGCTACACGACCTTCGATGTTCCCCTTGACGTAAAAGAGGGCGAGAACGAAATCGAGGTCTTCATAAAACATCGTTCCCCAAATTCCCGTTGGTATGCAGGCGCAGGAATTTTCAGAAACGTATATCTTACCGAATCGGGAGCTGACAGAATCGTCCCCGACGGCGTATACTTCTGCCCCGAGAAGACCGAGGACGGCTGGAAGGCTACAATTGACACCGAACTTACAGGCTCCGGCAAAGCGGTTCTCAAACACACTATTTCGGATATGGAGGGCAATGCCGTTAAAGTCACTGAAAGTGCTGTAACTCTCGGCTCAGAAACTACTACCGATTCTCAGGAAGTCGCACTCGGCGAGGTTCATCTCTGGGACGTTGACGACCCGTATCTCTATACCCTCAAGACCGAGCTTATAAAGAACGGCGAGGTTGTCTATGAGGTCTCACAGCGCGTCGGCTTCAAGACGGTCAGGTTCGACCCCGACCACGGCTTCTTCCTGAACGGAAGGCATCTTAAGATAAACGGCGCATGCCTCCATCACGACCAGGGAGCTCTCGGCTCCGCCGTCAATATCGAAACCACACGCAGACAGATTGAAAAGATGCAGGAGATGGGCGTCAATTCGATTCGTACCTCCCACAATCCCCCGAGCGTCGAGCTGATGGACCTGGCGGACGAGATGGGAATCATGATTGATTCCGAGTGCTTCGACATGTGGGAACTAAAGAAAACCACCTATGACTATGCACGCTTCTTCCCCGAGTGGTACGAGCGCGACGTTCGGAGCTGGATAAGACGCGACCGCAACCACGTTTCAATCATCATGTGGAGCATCGGAAACGAAATCTATGACACTCACGCCTCCCACAGAGGAGTTGAGCTCACCGACGAGCTGACAAGATGCGTACACATTGACGATTACAGACATATGCACCCTGTAACCATCGGCTCGAACTATATGGCTTGGGAGGGCGCACAGAACTGCGCTGAGCATATCGAGACGGTCGGCTATAACTACGCCGAGCGGCTCTATAACGAGCACCACGAAAAGCACCCGAACTGGGTCATCTATGGAAGCGAGACCGCTTCGACAATCCAGTCGAGAGGCGCATACCACTTCCCGGCTTCAAAGGTCAGCACCACCCACGACGACCACCAGTGCTCGGCTCTTATGAACTGCGCCACCGGTTGGGGAGCGATTTCCCCCGAATATAACATCATTCAGGACAGAAAGCACGAAATCTCCCTCGGTCAGTACATCTGGACGGCCTGGGACTATATCGGCGAGCCGACGCCCTACTGGACGAAGAATTCCTACTTCGGTCACATCGACACCGCAGGTTTCCCGAAGGATTCCTTCTATGCCTATAAAGCCGAGTGGGCAAAGAACGCCGAGCCGTTCGTACACCTCTTCCCCTATTGGGACTTCAACGAGGGTCAGCTCATCGACATCTTTATCTATTCCAACTGCCACGAGTCTGAGCTCTTCGTCAACGGCATTTCGAAGGGCAAGTATACCCACGACCATGTGAACGGCGAAACCTTGAGCGGCAGATGGAAGGTTCCCTATGAGAAGGGCGAAATCAAGGCTGTCGGCTATAACGAGAACGGCAACGCTGTCTGCGAGCAGATTCGCCATTCGTTCGGCGACCCCGCAAGAATCGTCCTGACTCCGAATAAAACCACTCTCAAAGCCGATTGCAGGGATTTAATCTTCGTCGAGATTACCATGGCGGACGAGAAGGGCTATCCGGTCGAGAACGCAAGAAACAGGGTCAACATCACCGTCACGGGCGCCGGAAGACTTGTCGGCATGGACAACGGTGACTCATCCGACTACGGTCAGTATCAGGAGTCGGAAAGAAAGCTCTTCAATGGCAAGCTTCTTGCAATCATCGCTGCTAAGGACAAGGCGGGCGAAATCACCGTCACTGCGGAGTCGAACGGTGTACCCGCAACGAAGCTTCTGCTCACCGCAACCCCGTCGGCTAAAAAAGACGGAGTTTCCTGCTATCTTGAGTCGAAGCAGAGCGTCAGATCATCCGAAATCCCCGCAAGAAAGATTAATTTGCGTGTTTCCGCTCAGGAAATCACCCCCGAATCGGGCGATTGCGTCGTCACCGCCGAGATTCTCCCGAAGAACTCGACCTATACGGCTTCCGACATCGGCTTCAAGATTATTAACGACGCCGGAATCAGGACGAATCTTGCCGAGGTTGAGGCGAAGGACGGCAAAATTCTCGTAATCCCGAACGGCGACGGCGAATACAGGCTCCGTGCCTACTGCAAGAACGGCACCGAGTACGAGGAAATTATCTCGGAAATCGAGATGAAGAGCTCCGGCTTCGGTCAGGCGGGCTTCGAGCCGTACAATGAATTTGTTCATGCGGCGCTTCACTCGAAGTGCGGAGTTGAGTATCAGGACGTTGCCGAGGGCGGAATCCTCACAAACGTTGACCGCTCCGAGATCTGGTTCAACAACGTCGACTTCGGCAAGGCGGGCACCGACAAGGTTACCGTCGGGCTCTATGTCAACGCCTATGAGACCATAAACGTCGAGGTTATCGACAGAGACGGCAAGTCCTATGGCAAGGTTGCTTCGCTCAAGGAGGCTATCTGGAACCACTACCAGTATGACGAAATAGCTCTCACCGAGAAGCTTACCGGCACGAAGGACATCTGCTTCGTCATCACCTGCCCGAGACAGATCAGGTTCCAGGGCTTCCGGTTCACGAAGTCTTCAAGAATAAACGAGCTCGTCCCCGCAACGACCACCGACGGAGTTTATGGCGATGCCTTCGAGATAAGAGAAGACTGCATTGCCCACATCGGCAACAACGTAACGGTCGAGTTCAACGACTTCGACTTCGGCGAGGGCGACGTCAAGACCGTCACCATCACCGGCAGGACATATAACACGAGCGACACCGTCCACATCCGCTTCTTTGACGAGAACGGTCAGAAGGATTCGACAGCCGTCATCTTCTATGGCGAGGAGGGCTTGGTCACCAAGACCTTTGACATCCCTTCGGTCAAGGGCAAGACCGACGTCAAGCTCATCTATCTCCCCGGTTGCGACTTCGATCTCTACTCAATCGAGTTCGACAAATAAAAAAATAAAGCCGCAAGAGTTCGCTCCTGCGGCTTTTTGTATTCAAAATCAGATTAACGCCGTGCCCACGTTGTCGATACTGAGCTCCTTCACCTGCCAGCTTTCGAGACCGGCATTTTCGAGCGAGAAGCGCATCTTTCCGGCGAAGTAGGTGTTGCGGTCGTCGGCAATCGCCATGATTGTGGGTCCGGCTCCGCTTATATAGACGCCGTATGCCCCGTGACTGTAGGCGATGTCGAAGACCTCCTCGCAGTGCGGGATGAGCCCCATCCGATAGGGCTGGTGGAGCTTGTCGTTGACGGCTTCGCGGAGGTTCTCGAACTTCCCCGTCAGAAGCGAAGCCGAGAAGAGCGCCGCCCTCGACAGATTATAGACAGCGTCCTTATGCGGGATTTCCTTCGGGAGGCATGCACGAGCCTTCTCGGTCTTGAGCTCGAAATCGGGGATGATGGCATAGAACTTGAGCTTTGTGTAGACCTCCTGCTTGACCCAGTGAACCTGTCTGCCGTCGAAAACGGCGGTGACGATTCCCCCGAGGAAAGCGGGAGCCGTGTTGTCCGGGTGTCCCTCAATTTGTGCCGAGAGGTTGACGAGGTCGTCGGTCGTTAGCGGGTTCCCAAGGAGATGATTCGCCCCAACGAGCCCCGCCACAATACATGCGGACGACGACCCGAGCCCCCGAGCCATCGGGATATTGTTCGTCTGGACAATCTTGAGCCCCTCAAGCTTCCTGCCGCAGACCTCGAACAGGTCACGAGCCGAAACATAAATAAGATTACTCTCGTCCGTCGGGACCTTCACGTCGTCGGTCGAGCTGATTTCCACCCTGTCCGACTCCTCCATCTCGACATAGTTATAATAATCGAGCGCGAGCCCCAAGGCATCGAACCCCGCACCAAGATTCGCACTCGTGGCGGGTATGCGGATTTTTATCATAGAAAGCACTCCTTCTGTGCCGGAATTTCAGTAATGAGTATACTACAAATCGGCGAGGAGTGCAAGGGTTAATTTCGGAATAAAAGCACCCGTAGCTTTACAACGTCAAGCCGACAGCACAAAATTTCCGGCAAAGATTGACAATAAGTTCTTTATATGATACAATACATTCAGCGAGAGGCAGTCACTTCTTCCGAACGGAAAGGAGTGATGCTCATGGACGTTTCAACTATGATTCAACTTCTGGGTTTGCTGATTTCGGCTATCAATTTGGGCATTACCATCGGCAGTAGCTCAAAGAAATAGCTGTCCTTGACCGGATGGTCAAAAACAGCTTCGCTTTCCTGTAACATTATTTGTTCGGAGAGTGACCGTGTTGTCTGAATTGGCGTTCAGGCAACCCTCTCGCTACTTTTATTATAGATTATGTGCAACTCTTTGTCAAGAGTTTTTTTCTTTTTACCTTCACTTTCCTTCCGTCATCTCCCGATACATCCTCATCAGCTCCGCCACGCACCCCGACTCGGTCATCTCCTTAGAAGAGAACCCATAAGCCTGCATGACCGCAATATCATTATACTGATGCGCCTTCCGAAGCTCCGGCGGCATAACCGCCTCATCATAAAGGTCTGCCAGGCTGTCATTCGGATACAAAGCCCGGGCATCCAAAATCCCCTGCGCCGTCTTCTCAATCCTCGCCTTCTGCTCAGCAGTAGGGTTGCACCAAGGGAAGTTGTTGTAAACGATGTCCTTTGAATAGCGATAGTCGCTCTTGAGTCGTCCACAGACTACTCTCATCCAAGCCATATGGACGTTTGAAGTCAAAATGCCGAAATGATATAGAGTTGCATTGGGGATTATAAACACAAGGTCACTGCACAAAGTTTCCGGCGTCATAAAGCCCATAGGGACGTAACGTCTTCGTTCTGAAGATACCTTCGGGACTAAAATAAAGTCAACTCCCATAGGCTGAGTTATCTGTGCAAAAAGTGTTGGTGTTGCGGCAAATTTTCTTGTACCGGCAGCTTTGCTTTTGGCACGGAATTCACGCACAGACTCAACACGTCGGGTAACCTCTTTACATGAACGTATTTCGCTTGGCGAAGCTCCTAAAAGCCAGAGACAATACCTTTTCTTGTTATTTAAAAACTCATCAGCTCCGACATAAGACTTTATCCACTTTGCGGCAAGAGGCTCTTTTGTAATCAATTCGTCCTTTTCTTCCGTACTGAGAATGAATCCACCACCGTCTCGTGGCATATTGCCGATGTGCATAGAAGGAACATCACAAAGAGGCGAACTTCTGCTATCAATAAAGATATTTGCTCCGTCCATGAGATAACCGTTGATATTATCGACGGTTTTCTTTGTTACTGTACCTTCATTGACCGTAAATATAAACTTATCTTTTTTGTTCTCAGCAATGCTGAATCCAACAATTATGCAGTGAACATGCGCCTTTATGTCCGCTTCACTGTCCCACTGGAAAGTACGATAAGCAAAATCAATGTGTACGCCTTTATCAAATAGCGGTTTCCAAACCGAGGCTACCGACTGACCTTGACAAATTGAATTTGTCGAAACAAAGGCACAACGTATTTGTGTATCCTTAATAAGATTAGCGGCTTTAGCATACCATCCAACAACATAATCTGCTTCACCAACCTTCTTGCACTCAGGAAAAGCTTTTGCAAGGTCGTCGTGTTGCTCTCTTGTCATCATCATTCCGCCAACAAACGGCGGGTTGCCCATGATGTAGGTTAGCTCGTTTTTGGGCACTATGTCTTCCCAGTCGATGGTGAGGGCGTTGGATTCTATTATGTAGGCGTTGGTTTTTAAGGGGAGGAAGTCGAGGGTTTTCAGGACGATTTCTTCGGTTTCCTTCATCATCTGGCTCTCGGCAATCCATAGGGCGGTTTTGGCGACGGTGACGGCGAAGTCGTTTATCTCGATGCCGTAGAATTGGCTTATCGTGACCTTGATGGGGTCGATGACGTCGCCCATCTGCATCTGCCCGTGAGTGAGCTCGCTGATGACTTCGTTTTCAAGCCGACGAAGCGATAAATAGGTCTCCGTCAGGAAGTTGCCACTGCCTGCGGCGGGGTCTATCCCGACGCCATCTTTGATACAAGGGGTTTCTGTGTAAGTCAGG
>JAJBSV010000008.1 GCA_020861185.1 Ruminococcus sp.
CTAGACTTTCCGCGAGGGAAAGTCGTGTGCCAAAAGGGAGTAGCCCTTTTGGATTAACCCTGGAGGCAGACACAAATTCGCAAAAATGCATATGTCAGTCATACTTTCACAGCGCTTTTTTATTTTATCGCCCGACACGATTAAAAATCCTGTTGACAACATCCAAATAATATGATACAATTTCAACATAAAGTGGGGAGCCGTGTGGGTTAGTGTGTCATGTGTGTCTTTTGAGTCTCTTTCGGTTCGCCGGAAGAGATTTTTTCTGAAAAATTTTTGGAAGGATGGGAAACCATGAAGTTAAGAAAAGTTTTGTCCTTGCTCGTGGCACTCGCGATGATGGTGCAGGTTCTGCCTCTGTCGCTGTTTGCAAACGACATGGAAAGCGTGGCGGAGTACACTGTCAGCGAGTCGGTGACCGTTGACGCTTCGTCACTTGCCGACAACGATGAGTTGCTCGAAGGATACATAGAGCAGCTGTTCGGCACCGACAGTAACAGCGGAATCATGCTCGCCGCCACCTATACCGGCGAGGATGCGCTTGATGACGTAAATCTGGAGGTATACACCGCTCTGAAATCAGCGATTGCGAACATCGCCTCCGGTGCGGAATCTTCGACAGTCATCACCGTGAATGTCACGCGCACTACGACAGATTTGGGCGTGGCAGAGATTACAGATGATGACACGCTCAGCGCAGCTATGACTGCCTTTGACGAAGTTTTTGATAGCGATCTGGTGCTCAACTATCTCATGAATGACTGCCCCTATGAGCTCTACTGGTACGATAAATTAGAAAATACATATCTTGAGATGGGCATTTCCGGCGGGGGAACAACTTTCGTTGCCGAGATGCATTTCACCATGCCCGTAGCGACAGCCTATCAGGCAGACGGCTCGACCACCACTGTTGATTCCTCGAAGGTCACAGCGGCAACAACCGCCGCTTCGTATGCCCAGTCGCTTGTAAGCACCTACTCGAGCTACTCCGACGAAGAAAAGCTTGAAGCTTTTAAGGAAACAATCTGCTCTTTGGTTTCGTATGAGACCGACTACGCAAGCGCCGATTTCGGCGACATCTGGCAGCTCGTCTATGTCTTCGACCAGGACAGCACTACCAACGTTGTCTGCGAGGGCTACTCAAAGGCGTTCCAGTATCTCTGCGACCTTGCAGGACTCGAGAGCATCATCGTCACCGGCACAATGTCCGGCGGCACGGGTGCAGGCGAGCACATGTGGAACGTCGTCTACCTCGACGGTGTCAACTATCTCGTTGACGTCACCAACAGCGACGACGGCTCGGTCGGACAGGACGGCGGGCTCTTCATGGTCTGCGCCGATGATGCCGATGCAAGCGACGAGACCGGCTATACCTTCACTGTCAATAATCAGACCGTCAGCTATGTTTATGACAGCACTACTCTTGAATTGTATCCGGAGGATTATCTGACCTTGGGGACGGTTACAGTTGATGAGTATACAATCACTGTTTATGCTGACGGTTGCACCTATGATGTAGTAAGTTCAGCATTGGAGGGTGAAGAAGTCACTCTGACAATCACTCCAAAGAGTACTGCGCAGGTAGTTAATTTGACATATACGGAGCGCGAATATGACGAAACCTATGACTACTATTATACTGTGCAGTGGGAAGAAGTAACTTATACCGGAGAATCTTCCTATACCTATACATTCACAATGCCGGGCAATGAAGTTCAAATCGTACTTCTTGCTGGAGAATACGAAGTAACTTATTCTACAGAGGGCTATGGGTTTGCGTTTACAAATCTTGACCTTGCCAACGCAGGAGACACTGTTACAATAAACGCATGGGTCTATGATGGTTGTAGCTTGGTAGATATTTCAATCATCGATTCCGATAACAACGTTATTACTTCAACCTATAGTGGCAATTCAACTATCTATTTCTATAATAGCGATGGGGAAGTTTATAAAACGGCTACTAATGAGATATATGAATTCACCATGCCGGCAAGTGATGTTACTGTCACTGTCACCTTCTCAGAAGCGCCGTATAGCATTACTGTTGATGACAACGTAGAAAACGGAACGATAACTACTTATTCGACTTCTGCTATTGAGGGAGATTCGATTCCATTTCTTGTGGAACCCGATGAGGGATATGCAATTTCCGAAGTCACAGTAACGACCACAAGCGGAGAAACGGTAGAATTAGCTGTTGCTGATGAAGAAAATGGACTTTATATCTTCTACATGCCCGCAAGTGATGTTGTTATCTCGGCGGCGTTTGAGGAAGAAAGTGAGACATATAACGTAAGCATAGCTGACACTGATAACGGCACAGTCATCTCCAGTGCTTCAACTGCTGATGAGGGTGAGACGGTTACACTTACTATAACACCTGATACTGGATATGATGTTTCAGCTGTCGCAGTAATCGATTCTGACGGCAACGAAGTCACTGTCACTGAGCAGAGCGACGGAACTTATACCTTTGAGATGCCTGCTTCTGACGTAACAGTAACTGTTACCGTTGACATCGGCTCTCACACCCACACCCTCACCCACGTCGAAGCAACCGACGCCACCTGCACCGAGGACGGCAACACCGAGTACTGGTACTGCGATGACTGCGACAAGTATTTCAGCGATGAAGACGCAGAGAACGAAATCACCCTTGACGATACCGTCGTAGAAGCAACCGGTCATGACTATGGCTGTGATGCGGCTACATTTACACTTTCAGTTTCCGCTTATTCGCTCATGAGTTATGCGCAGTCCGGCGATACGCTTGACATAACTCTTCCGTACAGCTTGAGTGCAAGCGACGATGTCGTTCTTCCTGTTTCCTATACGCTGACCGTAAACGGCGTGACTGTAAGCCTCAAGGGGTCTGACGGAACCGGAAGTGGTACATACACTCAGACTGTTGACGTCGGGTATTTTGCAATGAATTATTCCGAGTCCGCAAATGCGATGATCCCGCAGTCAACATCTTTAAGCGGTGATATCGTTGTAACCGCAATCGTTGATTGCAGCGCATACGGAAGCGACTGCACAATAGATGTAAGTGATATTGACAGTTGGGACTTTAAGCTTGGATATGTTGAGGCGGGTTCTGAAGACGGCGTCGGAGTCAACGCTGACGGCATGACCATCTCCAAGACCTACGAAAGCGCAAACGTAAGCTGGGCATGGTCGGACGACTACAGCTCCGCGACCGCAACCTTTACCTGCAAGAACGATTCGTCTCACACCGAGACAGCCGACGCAACAGTAACCTCCGAAACAGTCAAGGAAGCCACCTGCACCGCAACCGGAAGCGCAGTTTACACAGCGGTTGTCGATATGGATGGCACATCTTACACTGAAACAAAGACCGTAGAGCTCCCGATGATCGACCACACCGAGGGCGAAGCCGTCACCGAGAACGAAGTTGCGGCGACCTGCACCGAAGACGACTCCTATGAATCAGTCGTCTATTGCTCAGTCTGCGGCGAAGAGCTTTCGAGGGAGACTGTAACCGTTGACGCCACCGGTCACAACTACGTTGCAACCGAAACCAGTGCAACCTGCACCGAGGGCGGCTATACAACCTATGTCTGCTCCGAATGTGGAGATACTTATACTGACAGTGAAACCGAGGCTCTCGGACATGATTACGAATCCGAAGTCACCAAGGAGCCGACCTGCGCCGAAACCGGCGTCATGACTTACACCTGCTCAAGATGTGGCGACAGCTATACAGAAGAGATTGACATGGTCGACCACACCTACGGCGAGCCCGAATGGACTTGGGTCTGGTCTGAAACAGAGCAGACATACAACGTAACTGCCAAGTTCACCTGCACGGTATGCGGCGGAACAGATACCGAAACGGCATTGGTCACTTTTGAGACAACAGACGCAACTTGCACCGCAACCGGAAGCACCGTCTACACCGCCGTTGTCGATATGGATGGCACATCCTACAGCGATACAAAGACCGTAGAGCTCCCGATGATAGCTCACACCGAAGGCAAAGCCGTCACCGAGAACGAAGTTGCGGCGACCTGCACAACCGATGGCTCTTACGATACTGTCGTCTACTGCTCAGTTTGCGGTGAAGAGCTTTCGAGAGAGACTGTGACGGTTCCTGCAACCGGTCATACCGAAGGCGAAGCCGTCACCGAGAACGAAGTCGCGGCGACCTGCACGACTGATGGCTCTTACGACACTGTCGTTTACTGCTCAGTCTGCGGCGAGGAGCTTTCAAGAGAGACCATTACGGTTCCCGCAACCGGTCACACCACCGAAATCCAGAACGCTGTGGATGCCACTTGCACCGAGGACGGTTACACCGGCGACGAGGTCTGCACCGTTTGTGGTGAGACAATAACCGTCGGCACTGTAATCCCGGCTACCGGACATAGCTTCAACAGCGAAGGCGTATGCGAGGCTTGCGGAGCTAAGACAGGGGAGACCGGAACTGCTTCAACCGTAACGGTTGAGACGGACGATACCATATTCGCAAACGTCCTTCCTTCCGGATTGGTGACTTCTGCCACAATCTCGATTTCTAACGACAACGGCGGCACGCTTGTTGTTTCAACCGTCGTAGAGATTAGTGCTTATCCCTACCTCGTTGAGCATATTGCCGACACGCTCAGCTTCACTCTCTATAACGAGGCGCAGGGCGACGACCTTATCAGCGACACCAACAGCTTCACGATTACAACTACAGAGAATAACAAGAAGACACTCAAGAAGGTCTCAATGCTCTTCTACGGAGATGTTGACTACAGCGGCACCGGCACTTCCACCGTTACGATGAACTTCGCCGCAACGTCTGACCTTTCGTCGAGCGATATATATGTGCTTCACTACACCGGCTCATATCCCACATGGGAAGTAGTGACAAGCACCGTCACATTCGGCGACACTGCAGTCACCGTTGAGTTCGAGGCTTCCGACTACTCGCCGTTCGTTGTACTTTCAGTAGCGAGCGCATCCTCCGGCGGAAGTTCTTCGATTATAGACATTCTCCTGAGAATCTCTGCGAACTACTCCGACGTCACCGAGGCTATAGACAGAGCGAACGCTCTCAACCCGAGCGACTACGAGAACTTCTCGGCTGTAACCGAAGCAATCAACGCCGTTAATTGGAACCTGAAGGCAATCAACCAGCTGACCGTCAACGCCTATGCCGACGCAATCAACACGGCGATTGATAATCTGGTCAAGACCACAGCCAACATCACCGAGGAAACGGTCAATATTGCCGAGCCGATTGAGGATACAAACTCCGATACGGAAGACGATGAAGAATCGTCCGAAACTCCCGAACCTGAAAGCAACCCAACAACCGGAATTGCATTCTCGATTCTTCCGATGGTGATAGCCGCACTTGCGGCGGCATCTTCAAAGAGAAGATAAAACGCTGAAAGTACAATAGTAAGAACCCCTGCCAAGAATACTCATTCTCGACAGGGGTTTAATGTTTTTTACACGGTAAAGTTTCTAACACTTTTCTAACACTTTTTCTGGGTTGATGAATTTTTGGGGTTATGTTTGTTAAGCTGGTTTCCAAACTAAAAGCTCGACAAATCGTGTGACAAAGCGGGTTTAGATAACATCAGAAGTGATTGCAAGAGATTAGAAGATGAAAAGGTTTAAGAACTCCAAAACCGCGTGCCGAGGGTTCAAGTCCTTCTGCCCCTGCCAATAAAGAAGTCACGTATGTGGCTTCTTTTTTTAGTAAAACAGAGCGTATGTCATCCCAACCATACGCTCTTTTCGTATACCAATTACTTTTCTCTCGCAAGTTAAAGCTCATTTATACATCTCCGCCTGCGTCTCAAAGAAGGTACAATAAAGCCCATGCAGGTCCATGAGTTCCTCGAACGTCCCATACTCCTTTATCTGACCGTGGTCGAACACGGCTATCTTGTCGCAGAAGCGGGTGCTGTTGATTCTGTGGGAGATATACACCGTGAGCTTGCCATCGGATATGTCGGCAAAGTTGCGGTATATCTCACATTCAGCGATGGGGTCGAGGGCGGCAGTCGGTTCATCAAGGATAAGGACAGGTGAATCTTTATAAAGTGAGCGCAATATCGCAATCTTCTGCCTTTCTCCGCCCGACAAGTCTATCCCTGCGGCAAACAGTTCCTTCGTTATGGGCGTGTCCAAGCCACGATACATTCTCCCGATTCTTTCTTCCATTCCAACGCTCCGGCACAGCTCCATGAGCTTTTCTTTTTCCTCGTCCGTGACCTCGCTCTTTCCGGCAACGTTTTCGAGAATAGTGAACGGGAACAGGAAGAAATCCTGATTTACTGCCGAGAAGATTTTCAGATAATCCCTGTAGTTTATCTTCTGGATATTGATTCCGTTGAGGAGAATTGCGCCCTCTGTCGGTTCGTACATTCTGGTAAGGAGTAACGTAAAAGTCGTTTTTCCTGCTCCGTTATAGCCGACAACTGCTAACTTTTCCTTACTGCTGAGCTTCAGATTGATGTTTTTCAGGACATAGGAAGTGCTGTTTGGATAGTGGAAGGACACATTCTTAAACTCGATTTCAATATCATCAAGGTTGAGGTCTTCGAGCGTCAGCCCACTATCATCATCAAACTTGCTTTCATATGTAAGGAAAGATTTATACATATGGATATAGTTCAGACTGTTGTTGAAATTCAGCATATTCGTTGCAACGTATGAGAATGCCGACATAAAGCTGATAAGCGACGCTACACCCATCGTGAACTCACCGACCGAGATTGTGCCTTTCAGCGCATCAATTCCAATCAGCAGATAGGCTGAAATCTGGAATATGGTGGTGAGAAGAAAAGTTGCTAAGTTTATCACACCGTCTTTTTTAATCAGGCGCAGGTTGAGGCTGAGTATGTTCTTCTGGAAATGCTCTATTTTACTGAAAACATAGCTCCGAAGGTCGAACATATCAATATCTTTCTTTGCAGGTATGTTTTTCGGAATCTGAGACACATAGCCGAGCCCTCGTTGCTCTCTTGAAGAGTCGTTCTGAAACTGGAGGTTGTATTTCTGCTTTACGATTTGCAAAACTGATTGCAACCCAATCAGAACCACTGCAATCAGAAACAGCCATTTGTTCAGCATCGTCATGATGGCAACTATACCTATAAGTGATATGATATTTGAAAGTGTATCAAACACCGTTGTGATACTGGTAAAGTAATTGTTGCCCTGAGCAATCTGATTCGTGAGCTGTATGCTGTCCTGTCTCTTTCATACCCTACCTCGCTTATTCCATATTAAGTGATACAAACATATCGTGAATCAGCGAATCTACCGAAAGCTGAGAAGTATAGCATTTGTAAACTCCCATCTCAGTAAGCTTGTCCATCATCTCACGCTCGGAGCCGAAATTGGTGTATACCATCGCCAGAATTAAAATCTCGGAGTCGAGCTCTTTTATTTTCTGTACCAGTTCAAAGATATCATAAGCCTTACTGTTAGAGATAAAAACAATCTGCGGGTGGAACTCCGCTACTTTGCCTATAATATCTTCTTTCGCACTGACATGGTCAAACTCATAAGTGTCCGGTACCTCGTTCTCAATCAGGTCGCTTAAGCTTATCGCTCCCTTTTTGACTTTCTTCTCCTGAATAAATAATACTTTGATTTTGGGCATGTTTTTTACTTCTCCTTTCATGCGATTCGCTACACTTATATAAACACCAAAATAAGCGAAAAGGGTGCAATTATTGTTTATAATTTTTCTCGCCGCAATCGATGTAACTCTACAAATATTAAGAATTCTTAAGATTATATTAAGATTTCTTAATAATTCTTGATTTCCACTATTTCATTTGCTATCATGAGGTCACAATCTTTAACAGCGGGTGATTTTATGAAAGCAAAAACAGGAAAACTGAGAATGGGTAGGCTTATTCTACTTATTGCTCTTATTGCGATTGTGGCGTATTTTTTTGCCCATCGCTCAGTTCTCTATCAGAGATTTGGCGGAATTATTTCGGGGACACGACAGGTTGATTCCGGGGAGAAGTATTCTGCTGAGGATTTCGGCATTACCGAGTATGTAAGCTCCGTTGACCATGATGGTGATGGCATTGACGACCAGACGGATATTCTGGAAAACGTCCGGGAGTACATAGCAACCTCGCCTCAATACAAGTCTAATTACTATGCCGAGGGCTACCCCGACGACGGCTACGGCGTCTGTACCGATGTTGTCGCTTTCGGGCTCTTGGGAGCGGGTTACGACTTAAGACAGCTCGTCTACGATGACAAACAAGCCAATCCCGAAGCCTATTCAAACGAAATCCGCGACATCAATATCGACTTTCGTCGTGTCCGCAATCTTCTGATTTACTTTGAGCGTCACGCAGTCTCCCTGACTACTGACGTCACTGAAATTGCAGAATGGCAGGGCGGGGATATAGTCGTCTTCGAAAATCACATCGGCATCGTTTCTGACGTCAGAAACGAAAACGGCACCCCGTGGATAATCCATCATGGATCAAGTACTCAATCCGCTTATGAACAGGACATCTTGGAACTCCGTGACGACATCGTTGGGCATTTCAGAATCTCATAAAACAAGAAGCCGACGCTCATCACGTCGGCTTTTCTTTAGTCTTCATTCCTCATCAAATCCTTAATCGTAAACCCATCCAGATAATCCGAAATCATCTTGTCGAGACCTTGCCACATGGGGTAGGACCGGCACTCATAGCGGCGCTCGCACTGCTCGACGGACTTGTCGACGCAGGAGACCGGGGCGAGTTCGCCTTCGGTGAGCCTCAGGATTTCGCCGACGGTGCACTGTTCGGGCGAACGACTCAGCTTGTAGCCGCCGCCTTTGCCTCGCTGTCCTTCCAGAACGCCGCCCGAAACAAGGCTTTTGACGATGGCTTCGAGGTATTTTTCCGATAGATGCTGACCGTCGGCAATCTCCTGAAGCGGAATATATTCGTCCGTCTGTCTCTCGGCTATATCAACAACAACTCTCAGGGCGTATCTGCCCTTTGATGAGATAAACATTGCATTCACTCCAATCTGACTTAAGTATACACCATTGCGGATTTAATTTCAAGACCCGACAAAAATTTTGAATTGTGAAGCCCGAAATGGGGCATATTCCCTTGACAAGAGGCTTCAAGTGTGATACTATATCATTAACCTACCTTCGCGGTTGGTTTTTAAATGTGTAAACTGCCGTTATGGCGATAAATAAAACTACGGAGAGTGAAATGCAAGTGTCTATACTTTTGGAAGTCAGCAATTTAAACGTCTCGATTGACGATAAACACATTCTGCATGATGTCAACATGCAGATTAATGAGGGTGAAGCTCATGTCCTGATGGGACCGAACGGCGCCGGCAAGTCGACCCTCGGCTATGCCCTGATGGGCAACCCCCAGTATACTGTAAACTCAGGCAAAATTGTCTTTGACGGAAACGATATTACGTCCGAATCGCCGGATAAGCGTGCAAAAGCGGGAATGTTCCTTTCGTTCCAGACGCCGTTGGAGGTTCCGGGACTTACTGTCGAGAGTTTCCTCAGAAGCGCTCTTGAGCAAAGAACCGGCAAGAGAATCAAGCTCTTTGACTTCAAGAAGAAGCTTGCCGCCGCAATGGAGCTTCTTCAGCTCGATCCATCCTATGCCAAGAGAGATCTGAATGTCGGATTCTCGGGCGGTGAGAAAAAGAAGACTGAGATTTTGCAGCTTCTCATGTTCCGCCCGAAGTTCGCAATCCTTGACGAGACCGACTCCGGTCTCGATGTCGACGCAGTAAGGCTCGTCTCTCAGGGAATCAAGACCTACCTTGAGGAAGAGAATGGTGCGCTCCTCGTAATAACCCACTCAACAAGAATCCTTGATGCCTTCGATATTGACAAGACCCACGTCATAGTCGACGGTCACATCGTCGCCGATGGTGACGCTTCGATGGTCGATGAAATCAATCAGAACGGCTACGAAAAGTATATTGAGCTAGCGGGAAAGTGAGCGCGTGATGAAAGAAAAAAGTCAGGTCGAAAGCATCGACCGCAACATGTACGATTTCCGCAATGAAGACACCGATAACTATAAGCTTAATGCCGGTCTCACGGAAGAAATCGTCGATAAGATATCAAAAGAAAAGAACGACCCTGCGTGGATGAACCTGTTCAGGCTTCAGTCGCTCCAGATATATAATTCTATGTCCGTCCCCGACTGGGGACCGCCGATTGACGGCTTGGACATGGATAATATCGTCACCTATGTAAGACCCAACACCAAGATGAGCGCCAAGTGGAGCGATGTCCCCGACGAAATCAAAGATACATTTGAGCGTCTTGGAATCCCGCAGGCAGAGAGGAAGTCTTTGGCAGGTGTCGGCGCACAGTACGACTCTGAGCTTGTTTATCATAACGTCCGCGAGGAAGTTGCCACAATGGGAGTGGTATACACAGACCTCGAAAGCGCAATGCACGGCGAATATGCTGACATGATAAGAAGTCACTTCATGAAGCTCGTCAAGCCCACTGACCATAAGTTTGCCGCTCTTCACGGCGCAGTCTGGTCTGGCGGTTCGTTCGTCTATGTTCCGCCGCATGTCAAGGTCGAGATTCCGCTTCAGTCCTATTTCAGACTGAATGCCCCCGGCGCCGGACAGTTCGAGCACACTTTAATCATAGTAGACGAGGGTGCAGACCTCCACTTTATCGAGGGTTGCTCCGCACCGAAGTATAACGTCGCAAACCTCCACGCCGGATGCGTCGAGCTATTTGTCGGCAAGAATGCACGCCTCAGATATTCGACAATCGAAAACTGGTCGAAGAACATGTACAACCTCAACACCAAGCGTGCAACCGTTGAAGAGGGCGGCACGATGGAGTGGGTTTCCGGCTCGTTCGGTTCGCATGTCTCTTACCTCTACCCGATGACAATCCTGAAAGGAAAGAATTCCCGTATGGAGTTCACCGGCATTACATTTGCCGGCAAGGGTCAGAACCTCGACACCGGCGCAAAGGTCGTCCACATCGGAGAGAACACGTCTTCATATATCAACACAAAATCAATCTCAAAGGACGGCGGAATCAGCACGTTCCGTAGCTCCGTAATCGTCGGCAAGAATGCCCACAAGAGCAAGGCGGCGGTTTCCTGCCAGTCGCTTATGCTCGACGACATTTCCCGCTCCGACACAATTCCGGCAATGGATATCCGTACAGGCGATGCAGACGTCGGACACGAAGCGAGAATCGGCAGAATCAGCGACGATGCGGTCTTCTATCTCATGTCAAGAGGTATTTCAGAAGAGGACGCAAGAGCAATGATTGTCGGAGGCTTTGCCGACAACGTCTCAAAGGAGCTTCCGCTTGAGTACGCCGTAGAGATGAATAACCTCATCCGCCTTGAGATGAAGGGCGCAATAGGCTAAGGAGGGGGGATAAGATGACAACAGAAAACATTATTTTAAATCCGCTCCCAGTCAGGACGTGGAACAGCCTCAAGATGAATGAAGCGAACTATCAAGGTGAAATCCCGGCAGATTCCTGCACTCCCGAGATAACCAAGCTCCCCAAGGCACTCAAGCTCATTCATAACGAGACTCTTGATAACGTCAAATCCGCCGCGGGAGAGCTCAGCATTCTTCTTACAAGCGACTCGATTCTTATAGAATCCGTAAGCGAAGCGTCACCGGCAGTTATTAACTACGATTTCACCGGCGGCAAGCAGGCAAGGCTCTTCCTCCACGCGAAGGAAAGCGCCACGCTTCCCGTATCCGTCGTAATGACAGGTGAGGGGACAGCAGTCCTTGAAATCAAGATTCAGGCTGATAAAGGCTCAACTGTCGATTTATCCGTAATCCAGTCTGTCGGAACCGATTCCGATGTCATAACCGATATCGGTTGCACCTGCGAAGAAAATGCAAGCTTTAATCTTACAAAATTGGAGCTCGGCGGTATGAACGAATATGTCGCGGTTTCCGTGGATTTAGCAGGCGAGCACAGCGCATTTTCGGCAAATTCAGGCTACAGAGTAAAGACGAATCAGAGCCTCGACATGAATTACGTCGTCCGCCACACCGGCATGAAAACCGAATCGAATATCTTTGCTTCTGGAATCCTTGAGAACGACTCGACCAAGATTTTCCGTGGCACAATCGACCTCGTCAAGGGCTGTGCCGGAGCAAAGGGCACCGAAAACGAGGACATCCTTCTTCTCGGCGATAATCAGGTCAACCAGACTATCCCCCTTATCCTGTGTGACGAAGAGGACGTCGAGGGCAACCACGGCGCATCTATCGGCAGACTCGATGACAATATCATCTTCTATCTCGGCTCGCGTGGAATTTCTTCCGAGGCGGCTGAGGACATAATAGCCCATGCCAAGCTTGATGCGATAATTTCGCACATTCCCGATGAGGATACAAAGACTTTGGCTCACAGCCTCATATCTCCCGAGGCAGACGGAGGCGAAGATGCGTAACTATAAAGACGATTTTCCGCTTCTTAAGAGCACCGACATCTCATATCTCGACAACGCCGCCACCGAGCAAAGACCGGCGGTTGTCCTTGAAGCTGTCAGAGACTTCTATGAACATTCAAATGCCAATCCGCTGAGAGGCTTATATTCGCTTGCCTATGATGCCACCGAGCATTACGAAAATGCCCGTGAAAAAGTGGCGCAGTTCATCAATGCTCCCAAGGCGAGCGACATAGTATTCACCCGCAACACCACCGAAAGTATAAACCTGGCTGCATATAGCTACGGCTTGAATTTTCTGCATGAAGGCGATGAGATATTAATTACAATCTCAGAGCACCATAGTAACATCCTTCCGTGGCAGATGGTCGCCAAGAAAACCGGGGCGACGCTTAAGTATCTCGAGTGTGAGCCGGACGGTTCGTACCCCTTGGACAAGCTGAAAGAGGCAGTAACCGAGCGCACCAAGCTCGCCGCAATGGCTCAGGTTTCGAACGTTCTGGGAAGCGAAAATCCCATAAGAGAACTGATTTCGCTCGTCCACCATAACGGCGGCGTAGTGCTTATAGATGCCGCCCAGAGCGCACCGCATATGGCTATTGATGTAACCGAACTCGATTGCGACTTTCTCGCATTCTCCGGTCACAAAATGATGGCTCCGATGGGAATCGGCGTTCTCTACGGCAAGGAAGAGCTTTTAGAAAAGATGCCGCCATTTTTATCAGGCGGTGAGATGATAGAGTACGTCACGAGGGACACTGCAACCTATGCCGAGCTCCCGCACAAGTTCGAGGCGGGAACCGTCAGCGCAGGCGACGCGGTCGGTCTTTCGGCGGCTATCGACTATATAAACAGCATCGGCATGGGCGTGATTCATGCCAGAGAGACGGAGCTCACAAAGCTTCTTTTCGAAGAAATGCGGGCGATTCCGCATGTCAACATAATCGGTAGCTCCGATTACAGAAATCATTCGGGGATTGTCAGCTTCACCGTCGACGGCGTCCATCCGCATGATATATCGGCTATTTTGGATGAAGATAAAGTAGCAATTCGTGCCGGTCATCACTGCGCACAGCCGCTTCACACATTCCTTGGAATCCGTTCTTCGGCTCGGGCAAGCCTGGCATTTTATAACGACGAAGCCGACATCGAGCGATTCATACGGTCGCTGAAAACATTAAGGAGGCGAATGGGTCTTGGCGAATAACACTTTTTATAACGAAGTCCTTACCGATCACAACTTGTATCCGCAGTATAAGGGAACACTCGAGGACGCAACCTGTGCTCTTGAGGGAGTCAATCCATCCTGTGGCGATGATATCGTCCTGCAACTTAAAGTCGAGAACGGAGTAATCGTCGACGGCTCTTTTGAGGGCGACGGCTGTGCCATCTCTCAGGCGTCAGTCGACATCATGCTCGACCTCGTAATCGGCAAGACCAAGGAAGAAGCCCAGCACCTATCGGACTTATTCCTGAAGATGATTAAGGGCGAAGCCTCGGACGATGAGATAGAAGAGCTTGAAGAGGCGGGAGCCCTGAAGGACGTCTCACACATGCCGTCGCGTGTCAAGTGTGCGGTCTTAGGCTGGCGAACGATGAGCGAAATGCTCGACAAAACCGAATAAGCATAAAAAAACAGGAGCCCCTAAAAGCTCCTGTTCTTATTTTACCTTAAATCAGGTTCATCCATACCCTCATCTGATTCTCACCGCGATTGCACCAGGCATAGTAGGGGATCGCTTTTGCAAAGCCTTCCTCATATGTCGGCTTGCTCATCGTGTAAAGCCCACTCACTTCACAACTTTTGACGGCAGGAACCTTGAGAGCAATTATGTCTTCGGGAAGTCCGTCAGCCTTTTCCCGGGAAATATCACTGCTTCCCGTCAGCGACAGTGAGAGAATGTTGCCGTTGCACCAATCGTTGTCCTTGCCCTCAAAGCAGTAGACAAGCGGTCCTCTGCAAAGAGCTACAGAGCCTGTAAGTTCCGGAATCTTGTTCGACGGATAAACATAGTAGGGAAGCGAATCAAGCTTGAGAACAATCTCGTCGCCTTTTTTGACGTCAAGATAAGCATAGCCGTTCTTAATTTTGCAATCGGCATTTTCGCCGTTCACTGTCAAGCTATATTCCTTGCTCCACGCCGGAATCCTGATAGCAAGCTCACTTTCGCCATCGAGAACAGTGAAATTAACATCAAACCCATACGGATACTCCGTCTTGCATGATAGCTTGAGCCCGTTATCAAAATCAACTTCGCCAGATGCAAACATGTGGCAGAAGGCGGTCTTCTCATTCTCACCATAGGCATGCTTTCCGAATGAGCAGACGCATCTTGCCAGATTCGGGGGACAGCATGCGCAAGCGTACCATTTCGGTCTATAGGTCAGGTCGTGCCAATGAGTAGAAGCACAGCCGGAGATACCGGGCACACACTCGAGCGGATTTACATAGAAGAAGCTCTTGCCGTCAAGCTGAATTCCGGCGAGAACGGTGTTATAAAAAGCTTGTTCCATGACATCGCCGTATTTTCCATTTGCGTCGCTTTCAAGCATCCTCGAAGCAAAGAACATGAGTCCGATAGAAGCGCAGGTCTCACAGTATGCTGTATCGTTCGGCAGGTCGTAATCAACCGTGAACGCTTCACCGTTGCAGGATGAGCCTATGCCGCCAGTTATGTACATTCTCTTCCCGGTGATGCTCTCCCAGAGCCTGTTGCAAGCCTCCAGAAGCTCCTTGTCGTCGGTCTCACTCGCCAGGTCAGCCATTGCAGTATAGAGATAAACGGCTCTTACCGAGTGTCCGACAGCGTCCGACTGCTCTCTTACGGGTTTCGAGCACTGCATATAGTCGTGGTCTTTGCCGTCTCCACCCCAGACGACCCAATCGCGGGATTTCCGCTCTTTTTCGAAATATTCAGGGTCAACGCCACGAATGTCGATGAAATGCTTTGCAAGCTCGAGGCACTTGCGGTTGCCGGTGAGGTGATACATCTTCATGAGAGCAAGCTCGACCTCCGGGTGCCCGGGATAGCCCTTGTGCCCGCCGGTGATGAAGACATTATAGATATGCTCGGCATTCTTTTCCATTACCTTCAGAAGCTTGTCCTTGCCGGTAGCCTCGTAATAGGCGCAAGCCGCCTCCATCATGTGACCGGTGCAATAGAGCTCGTGCCCTTCAAGGAGGTTCTGCCAACGGTGGTCTTTGTCCTTGATGGTGAACGCCGTGTCGAGGTAACCGTCTTCATCCTGAGCCGAAGCTATGATGTCGATTACTTCATCGGCGGTTGCTTCGAGCTGAGAGTCAGGGTGAATCGCCAGCGAATAGGCGACCGTCTCGAGCCACTTTGCGGCATCGCTGTCCTGAAACACCATCCCATAGAAGCCGTCGCCGACGTCCTCGCCCCGAAGAGCCTTTGCGGCATTGATAAAGTTCGCGATAACGTGACTCTTTTCGGTATCGGGCGCCTCGTCCTTCAGAACCGAATACTGATAGGGGATAACCGTCTCACGGATGAGCTTCTGCTTCCTGCCAATGAAACCGTCGTCCGGTTTATATGCTGTTTGCTTAATCTGATGCTGATTTTTCATAACACATGTTCCTTTCACTTTTATATGAAAATCGTCTTTAATCCTTGGGGTTCAACTCAGTTTATTATACATGAATTTATGGGATAATGCAATACATTTTGCTGTTCTCTTATTGACTTTTGCGGTACTTTAATGTAGAATTATATCATCAAATGCGGGGTGAATAGTTATGCCGGAGGAGCAGAAATACTTATATGAAGTTAAGAAATCTCTTATTACCAGTATGGAGAGAAAATATTTGAGAGCGATAAAAGATGCTTTGCCGGAAGGTTATATTGTTCTTCCGCAAGTTTCTTTAAGAAGTGTTTTGATACGGACTGATAATGCCAAGTTCCAGAATGAGCTTTTTAGAATTGCGGACGGTTTGATTTGTCGAGTAGAGGATTATCATCCCGTAGCTGTTGTGGAAATCAATGATGCATCGCATCTGCAAAGCGACCGCAGGAATCGAGATACAAAAGTCAAGAATATTTGCGAAGAAGCAGGACTGCCTATAATCACGTTGTGGACATCATACGGTATAAACGAGGAATACATAAAGCAAAGGGTTCAGAAGGCTATTGAAGAATCTATGAATCCGCGTCGAGTTAAACATAGTGAATCTGTTACAGTTGCTTCTCAGCAGGATGATTTCGAAAATGGACCCATGGATGTTCCTGACAGCAACATTTCAAGCAGCAGTAATAACAGTCGGAATAATCCCAAGGCGTATAGCAAAGCCAACACAGTTCTAAAGTATGTGCTTGTTGCACTTATTATAATTTGCATAATTGCAATTGTAATGCGTTCATGACTTTGTATTTATATATGAATAAATCCCCGAGAAAGTCTCGGGGATTTTATTATTTAGTATCTTATTACTGAATCGAGCAGTCGTCAACATAAAGAACTCTCGGTCCGTTGTCAGCCGTCTTGGTGACAGCGACCTTCTTTTCTTTCTCGAGTCTTGATGCAAAGAACTTTGTCGCAACCTGCGGGAAGAGAGCGTAGCTCAGGACATCTTCCTCGGAGCCGTTGAAGCCAGGGACGTTTTTGACTTCTTCACGGTACTTGTCGAGCTCGGGCTCAAGGTTATCTGCAGGACGGCAGGTGATAACCTCATCGTCACTGATACCGGCTTTCTTTCTGACATCCGCATTGACTTCGCCCGGGAGACGTCCGTATTCGCCCCTCAGAAGTCCCTTTGATTCCTTTGTGAGCATCTTGTAACGCTCGCCGGAGAGGACGTTCATAACCGCTTGTGTGCCGACAATCTGGCTCGTGGGAGTTACGAGCGGAGGATAGCCGAAGTCTTCTCTGACTCTCGGAACCTCGGCAAGAACCTCGTAGTACTTATCCTCAGCGTTAGCCTGCTTGAGCTGTGAAATCAGGTTGGAGAGCATTCCGCCGGGAACCTGATACATAAGCGTCTTGGTGTCAACGCTAAGAACCTTCGGGTCAAGAATACCATCAGCCTTCAGTCTGTTAGCGACGTTTCTGAAGTGAGCCGCCGCATCTGCAAGCTTCTTCTGATCTAATCCTGTGTCTCTGTCGGTTCCCGCAAGGGTAGCTACGAGAGATTCGGTTGCCGGCTGTGAAGTGCCGTTTGCAAGAGGCGAAAGCGCGGTGTCGACGATATCAACGCCTGCCTGTGCCGCCATGAGGTTTACCATGTCACCGGTACCGGTGGTGTTGTGCGTATGAAGATGAATCGGAATCTTGACGTGAGCCTTCAGTTCCTTGACAAGTTCAGCCGCATCATAGGGAAGAAGCAAGTTTGCCATGTCCTTGATGCAGATTGTGTCGGCGCCCATTTCCTCGAGCTCCATAGCGAGCTTGACGAAGTATTCCTTGTTGTGAACGGGGCTTGTAGTGTAGCTGAGAGCCGCCTCGCACATTCCGCCGTATTTCTTTGTGGCAGTGATAGCCGCCTTGAGGTTTCTTGTGTCATTAAGGGCATCGAAGATTCTGATAACGTCGATACCGTTCTCGATGGACTTCTTTACGAACGCGTCGACAACGTCGTCCGCATAGTGCTTGTATCCGAGGATATTCTGTCCACGGAAGAGCATCTGGAGCTTCGTGTTAGGCATAGCCTTTCTCAGAGCTCTTAATCTCTCCCAAGGGTCCTCGTTTAAGAATCTCATGCAGGAGTCGAACGTTGCGCCGCCCCAGCACTCGAGCGACCAGTACCCGATGGAATCAAGAATCGGGCAGGCTGGGAGCATGTCGTCAAGTCTCATTCTTGTTGCCGCCTGAGACTGATGTGCATCTCTTAAAATCGTATCGGTTATATAAAGTTTATTGGTAGCCATTGAAATCTCCTTTCATATCAGCCCAGAAGCGAGATGAGGACACCCGCGGCAATAGCCGAGCCGATAACACCCGAAACGTTCGGACCCATGGCGTGCATGAGCAGGAAGTTCGAGGGATCTTCCTTTTGACCTTCTCTCTGAGCAACTCTTGACGCCATAGGAACTGCAGAAACGCCTGCCGCACCGATAAGCGGATTGATCTTGTTCTTCTTCGAGAAGAGGTTCATAATCTTCGCAAGGATTACGCCGCTGGCAGTACCTAAGCTGAACGCAACAATACCGAGGACAAGGATTCCGAGGGTCTTGAGATTCAGGAAGGTATTAGCAGTAGCAGTAGCACCGACGGAAACACCGAGGAATACAACGCAGATATTCATAAGCTCGTTCTGAACGGTCTTTGAAAGCCTTTCGGTAACGCCGCATTCTCTCATAAGATTTCCGAGCATCAGGCATCCGATAAGCGGAGCCGCAGAGGGAACCAAGAGTGCTACAAATATTGTAACAACAATCGGGAAGATGATCTTCTCGGTCTTCGAAACGGGTCTCAATTCCTTCATAACGATTCTGCGTTCTTCCTTGGTTGTAAGTGCACGCATAATCGGCGGCTGGATAACGGGCACGAGTGCCATATACGAATAGGCCGCAATCGCTATAGGACCAAGCAGGCTTGGAGCCAGAAGGGAAGTGGTGTAAATAGCTGTAGGACCGTCCGCACCGCCTATGATGGCGATAGCTCCTGACTCAGCGGAAGTGAAGCCCATAAGTGTTGCGCCTAGGTATGTAATGAAGATACCGACCTGAGCGGCGGCACCGAGGAGCAGTGTCTTCGGGTTTGCAATCAAAGGACCGAAGTCTGTTGATGCACCAACGCCTATGAAGATAAGACAGGGATAAACGCCCAACTTAACGCCCAGATACAGAACGTCTAAGAGTCCGACCGTAACCGTCTCTCCGGCAGTCAAAGTACTCGCAACAACCGTGTTTTCGAGACCGTCGATAAACTCCTGCGTTATCGCCGCACCTCCGAACAAATCCCAGTGAATATGTCCGTCTACGAAGAGAACCTCGTGGAACATTTCAGCACCCGGAATGTTTGTAAGAAGCATTCCGAAGGCAATAGGTAGCAAAAGTAGCGGTTCCATTTTCTTTACTATCGCAAGATACAGAAGTAAACATGAGATAGCAAGCATGATGATAACCTTCCAGTTATCTGCAATCATAGCGAAGCCGGTGGTTTTCAAAAAATCTAAAATTGCATCCATTTAAGCTTTTTGTCTCCTTTCCGTAAATAACGGCATCAGCCTGATATTATTCGATAGCGCAAAGAACGTCGCCGGTCTTGACCGATGCGCCCTTTGAAACGTTTACGGAGACAACCTTGCCGGACTTCGGAGCCATGATTTCATTCTCCATCTTCATAGCTTCGAGAATCATGAGCACGTCGCCCTTATTGACAGACTGACCCTGAGAAGCCTTGACCTCAAGAATGGTTCCGGGCATCGGCGCGGAAACGGTTTCTGCGCCTGTAGGAACAGAAGCAGATGTAGCCGCAGGTGCAGGCTTAGCCTCAGTCTGACGGGACTTAGCTTCCTCAGCAGAGATTTCTTCAATTTCGATTTCGTAATCGGTTCCGTTTACGTTAACGTGATAGTGTTTCATAATGTGACCTTCCTCCATTGTCATGAAAATGCTGTATAGGTTTATTACAGCTTCTTGATAGATTTAATCCTGATTGCTTCTACGTCTTGCCCGAGTTCTTCCGCAATAACGGCGGAAACAGCCGCAATAAGCTCCTGTCTGTTGACGATAGGCTCAGCAGTGGGTGCGCTTACAGCGGGAGAAGTGGCAACAGTGGCAGGCTCTTTATCAGCTTTGCCTTTGTTCACTTTCGTCATGATGAAGCCGGGCAGATAGCAGATGGCGATAAGACAAATCAGTCCGAAGAAAACCATGCCAATACCGAGACCGACTACGGTTGCGGTTGACGGGGTTTGCGCTTCTAAAAGTATCATAGCAGTTCTCCTTTCAAATTGCCGAATCAAGATTATTGTAGCACAACACCGCTATTTTTTCAAGCCCTAATGAGTATGATTTCGGATATAATTTTCACAGATTCGACATTCGCTCAAAAATGTATAAAAAACAGTGGAAATTTTTCTTGCAAAGTGATATACTGTATCATGACAGATTATGTGAACACTAAGGAGCATGGCATGACAATAGCTGTAAACGGCATAAAAATAAACTGTAAAATGACAGGTACCGGTGATGTGGTTCTCTTCCTTCACGGTTGGGGAGCGAATATGGGGCTTTTCGATAAGCTCATGACCGCCGTTTCCGAAAAATATACCGCACTGGCACTTGACCTCCCCGGCTTTGGTGGGAGCGAAGAGCCGCCCGAACCGTGGAGCGTCGACGATTATGTGAAATTCGTAAATGCTTTTCTGGATGAGCTGGGTGTTAAGCCGGTCTGTCTCGTCGGTCACAGCTTCGGCGGGAGAATCATGATAAAAGAGCTTTCGGGCAATCTTCTTCCGAGCGTCAGCAAAGCAGTTTTTATAGATGCCGCCGGCATCAAGCCAAAGAAGACCCTCAAGCAAAACTTAAGTCTTGCCGCTTACAAAGCAGGTAAAGCCGTTCTTAGCTTCAAGCCGATCAAAGCACTCTTTCCGAATGCACTTGACAATCTTCGCAACAAGCGAGGTTCAGCGGACTATAAGAATTCAACTCCCACAATGCGTGCAACTCTCGTGAAAGTCGTAAATGAGGATTTGACCGAGCTTTTGCCAAAAATCAACATCCCGTCGCTTTTAATTTGGGGAACAGCCGACACTGCAACTCCTATTTCGGACGGCGAGACTTTCGAAAAGCTTATCCCCAATGCGGGTTTAGTAAGGGTGAACGGTGCCGGGCACTATTCCTTCCTGCAAGCCCCTGAGCTCACCGAACGGGCGATTCGTTCGTTCTTAGGAATCCCACTATAACAAACGGAGGTTATAACCTATGATTTACCTGTTCAAGGCGCTGAGCGTTTTAGTATACTTATTTGCCGCTTGCCTTTCCGCACGCCATTTCATCCACATGTTCCAGCTGAACTCATATAAGCCACATGTTCAGGCAAAGTGGCTTCTCTCACATGCTTCGACATATATGGTAGTGCATTTGATTGTGCTTGTGATTGCAATCGCACTGAGTGCAATCTGCACAAATGCTTTGATTCCGCTCATACTCTCCGCAATACTGATTCTATTGACAGCCATCCCGGATATTCCGAAGGGCAAGGACAAAGTCCCGCTCAAGTATACTGCCCGTGTAAAGAGACTTATACTGACACTTGCAATACTCTATGTAATCCCGATAATTCTTTTGTGGATTATTCCCGTGAAAATCTCCGTGCCTCTTATGGCTCTATGGATATTCCTTGTTCCGTGGATGGTACTTCTTGCAAACCTCATCAATCGTCCGATGGAGCTTGCAATCAACCGGCACTATATAAATGACGCCAAGCGAATCTTAGCCGACTGCCCGAACCTGACAGTAATCGGCATCACCGGAAGCTTCGGCAAGACGAGCGTCAAGTATTTTCTTGATTCGCTCCTGAGTGTCAGATATAACGTCCTCAAAACTCCCGGCAATTTCAATACGCCTCTGGGGGTAGTCAAGACAATCAGAGGTTCTCTAAGAGCTACTCACGATATCTTCCTCTGCGAAATGGGTGCCAAAAATGTCGGCGACATCAAGGAAATCTGCGACATAGTTCATCCCACTCACGGAATCATAACCTCAGTGGGGGAGATGCACCTTGAAAGCTTCGGCTCGATTGAGAACGTCAAAAAGACCAAGTTCGAGCTCGCCGATGCCGTCAAAGGCAAGGGAATGCTTTTCTTGAACATGGATAACGAAAACATCCAGTCGGTGGCACCCAGCTATGATCACATTTCCTACGGCATAGACGACCGCTCTGGCTACTATGTAACCGATCTCACTATTTCCGAAAAGGGCTCCCAGTTCACTGTTCATGCTCCCTCCGGCAAGAGCTGCGAGTACCGTACGCCTCTTATCGGCAGGCATAACGTCGTGAATATCTGTGGAGCGATTGCAGTTGCAAATTCTCTCGGGATAACTCTTGACGAGCTCAAGGCGCCTGTCCGCAAGCTCGAAAGCGTCCCTCACCGCCTTCAGCTCATCAACAAGGGCGACTATACCGTCATCGATGACGCCTATAATTCAAATCCCTCCGGCGCAAGAGCGGCTCTCGAAGCTATTTCAATGACGGACGGCATGAAAATTCTTGTCACTCCCGGGATGATAGAGCTTGGTTCCAAGCAGTATGAACTCAACAAAGAATTCGGAACGGAAGCCGCCGCAGTCTGCGATTTCGTTGCGCTTGTCGGCTCAGCCCAGACGAAGCCCATCCACGACGGGCTCACAGAAGCCGGCTACCCGGAAGATAAAATCTATGTTGCGGAATCGTTAAATGAGGCTATGCAGAAAGTTTACTCCTTGACAACCGACGGAAAACGTAAGATAATACTACTTGAAAACGACTTACCCGATAATTATTGATATAAGGAAGGAAGACCAATATATGAAAATTAAACTCACACTACTCTTCGGAGGCAGAAGCACCGAGCATGAGATTTCGATAATCTCTGCTCTTCAGGCTTACTCCTACCTCGATAAGGATAAGTATGACATCATCCCCATCTACATATCAAAAACCGGCGAAATGTACACCGGAGAGCATGAAGCGGACATCGAAGCCTATAAGGACATAAAGAAGCTTCTCTCGGAGAGCTATCGCGTCACTTTTGCAAGAGTAGGAGACAGGGTAGAGCTCCACAGAGTGGAAACAAAGCTCTTCCAGAAGCCTTTTGTTGACTATGTCGACATTGCTTTCCCAATAGTCCATGGCACCAACGTCGAGGACGGAACCCTTGCCGGGTACCTCAATATGCTCGGTCTGCCGTATGTCGGCTGTGACGTCCTTTCGTCGGCTCTCGGAATGGATAAATACGCCATGAAGTGTGTTTTCAAGGACAACGGAATCCCGGTTCTTGACTGCATGCTCTGCTATTCCGACGAATTTGACGAGAACCCGAATCTTGTCATGCTCAGTATCGAGAAGAAGTTCGACTATCCAGTCATTGTCAAGCCTGTCAATCTTGGCTCCAGTATCGGTATATCAAAGGCGGATTCAAGAGAAAAGCTTGAGACTGCTCTTTCGGACGCCTTCAAATACTCGAAGAAGATTCTTGTAGAGCGTGCTATAACGAACCTGACCGAGGTCAACTGCTCGGTTTTAGGTGACGACAGGGAAGCCGAAGCCTCCGTCTGTGAAAGACCTGTCAGTGCCGATGAAATCTTAAGCTTCAACGATAAGTACATGAGCGGCTCAAAGTCCTCGAAGGGTATGGCGAGCACCAAGCGCATTATCCCTGCGGACATCTCTCAGGAGAACACAACTGCTATTCAGGAATATGCTGTCAAGTCTTTCAAGGCTCTCGGTTGCAACGGTGTTGCCAGAATCGACTTCATGATTGATAACGACTCCGGTGAGGTATACCTAAACGAAATCAACACCATCCCCGGCTCGCTTTCCTTCTATCTCTGGGAGCCCAAGGGCGTTAAGTATTCAGTTCTTCTCGAGAGAATGATTTCCCTCTCCCTCAAGCGCTACCGTGAACAGCAGAGCATCACCTATACCTTTGACACGAATGTCTTAAGCGGTGTCCACCTCGGCGGCGCAAAGGGTGTCAAGGGCGGGAAGGCATAATCAGCAAGGAGGAATTCAATTTGGATTGGAAAACAGTTAAGAAAATCGACGCTCATGTTCACCTCGCCCCTGAGGAAACCCTTGCCTGGATTGATGGAGTCTGGAAGCACGCTGAGCGCGAAGAATACATCCGCCTCATGGACGAATACAACGTCGAGAAAGCCGTCTTGGTTCCGATAAACGAAGGAGCAACCTACTATCCCGATTGCAACAGGACAAATCAGTGGCTTGCGGACATGATGAATTCATCGGATGGCAGATTCATTTCGTTTGCGGATGTTCTCCCGGCAGGAGGATATTTCTACGACACGGCACCATATTTTTTGGAGCATGCTGTAAATGAATACGGCTTGAAGGGTCTGAAGCTTCACCCGTCAAACCTCGGAATCCCGGTTGATTCGCTCGAAATGGTTCCAGTGATAAGAACGGCATGCGACCTGAAAATCCCGATAATGATACACTCCTATCCTTTCGGCGGAACCGACTTCGACCTGTGCTCTCCGTCGAGAATCCACAATATCTCAAGAATTTTCCCGGACGGAACCATCATAATCTCCCATATGGGTGGCTCCCGTTGGCAGGATGCCCTCGAGGGCAAGGAATATGTAGACATCTCAACCTACCTTCCCGAACTCGTTCGCATCTATGGAATTGAAACCTCCAACCGCATTCTCCGCGAATTCGGCGCAGACCGTCTGATTTTCGCCACCGACTATCCTCAGGTTTATCGAGTGGAGCCGGAAAATATCTATGAAACCTACTGCGAAATCCTCAATCAGATGGACTTCACCGACTCAGAAATCGAAAAGATAGCCTACGGCAATATCTCCGATATCTTAGGACTATAAGAAAAATCCCGTCGTAAATGAATTGCGGCGGGTCTTTTTATGCCCAATTATTAAGAACTATTAAGATTAGATTAAGATTTCTTAATATTTATTGACTTGCAGGAAATGCGGGGTGTAAACTTTAACCATCAAACCCGAAAGGAACATGATTATGAAAAGAATATTTGCTCTTACTATTTCACTCGCTCTTGCGATCTTCCTTGTCGGTTGCGGCTCGGAGGATATGATGTACTCAGAAAGCAATGCAGGCTCCGTCGATTCTTCCTACTCCATCCCGTACTATGTGGCAGAAACCGACGGCGCCATCTATGTCGACTGCAATGTGAATTCAGTAAACGTTGAAGAGGGGAAGATAACCTCTGTCTCAGACCTTGGCAGAATCAACGACTGGTACTCAGCACTTTCCGATGACGGAACCCTTGCCGATGGCTACGTTTTCGTAACGGTCGAAGTAACTCTCAACAGTCCCGAAACCATCGACTCCCTCAGTCTTTCCTGCTTCTGGCTTTGCTATGGCAAGTCAAGCAAGAACTACGACTTCAAAGAACCGAGTTACATCAGTGACTCAGCCGCTCCCGATGATGTGCACAATGCTATGACTGTAAACGTCACTGCAAATGAGGACAAAACCGTTACAATAGGCTATCTCATGGCGAAATCAGGACTCGAAGACTCGAAATATATCGCTTTGGGTGCGGCATTCACCGACTTCGGCGATGATGGCGAATATACGAATCCGCTTATCAAGCTTGCCGACAGCCTGGAGGAGCTTTCATGAAAGTAGCATTAAGACTGGAGTTTCGCAGGCTTTTTTTCTTCAAAAGAACTGTATGTCGCCCTTGCCATAGGTCTTGCACTGGTCGTCTGGCTGTTTGTGCATGAGATTTTGGAATCGGTGCGCTTTGCGCAGGAATTCGCCCTCTACGGCGACAATATTTCCGGCTATCTCCATTACCCGAAAACGGTTTTCAACTCCTCGATTGAGCTCGAATATGATGCCCTCCCGCCGATACTTCTTTATCTTCTCTTCCCGATAATAGCGGCGTTTCCTTATGCGTCGACCTATTGCAAGGATAAGAAAAGCGGCTATCTCAAGAATCTTCTCGTGAGAATCGACCGCAGGGACTGCTTCATGGCAAAGTACATAGCGTCATTCTTAAGTGGATTCTTCGTGAGTGGAGTGATTTTACTGGCAAGCTTAGGACTTACCATGCTTGCCTTCCCGATGCTCATTCCCGAAGCAGTCACGCAGAACTATTATGTCCAGTCCGGCAATATGTGGGGAGAGCTTTTCTACACAATGCCGATGCTATACACGCTTCTGTACATCCTGATTGACATGCTCTGGTGCGGCTGTATGGCGAGCTTCGCAATGCTGATAAGCATGTTCACCCGTTCGGCATTCTTAGCCGTTACCGGAAGCTTCATAGTTTTCGAAGTCCTGGATTATGTCCTCTCGCTCTTCTCGCTATCGCAGTTCAGCCCGATTACTTTTTTAAGACCGATTCAGACCTGCGATGGCATAAATTTATGGATTATCCTGACCGAATTTATAGTATTTATGGCGGCAAGCTTCATCGGATTTTACTTTTTGGAGCGCAAGAAAGATGTATTTTAAATATGACCTGAAAGTCGGCTTCCTGCGGGATTTGCCGAAGTTTCTTATCCTCGCCTTCATAGTCTTAATCGCAAATATTTCGCTATTCAGATATGCCGAGCTGTTTTCTCTTAATCTGGAAAGTCTCGATTATATCCTATATCTCACAAAGTCAATAGCACCATTTCCGCAAAGCGGCGAGGAGTTCAGGTTCCCTGTAGTTTGGTATCTTATACAGCTATATCTCATGTGGATAGTTGGCAGATATCCGTTTTCCTCAGTCTATGACAACCACGGCGCAAGTGTCCTGATATACGGCGGCTCGAGGTCAAGATGGTATCTCTCAAAGGTAGTGTGGATTGCCATAACGGTGCTTGAATATTATCTCACAATGATTATAACCTCGCTTGCTTTCTGTTTGGTAACAGGCGTCCCAATCTCGTGGGAGATTAATCTTCTTGAACTTACAGAAGAGTTTTCGAGCGTGGCGCTATTTCTCCCGATAGTAACATCATTCGTAACGGGAGTATTTCAGCTATTCCTGATGACGCTGACCACGCCAATAATCAGCTTCTTCTTGGTAGCCGCCATCTCCGCCGCCTCAACCTATGTAACAAGCCCGTTGCTCTTCACAAACTGCTCCCAGTTCTTAAAGCTTTTGGCGTTTTCGGAGAACGGAATCGGAACCGGCGAAGGCTATTTAACCCTACTGATAGTATTCATACTATGCCTTGAGGCGGGGCTCATAATTTTCAACCGGCGGGACATTCTTAAAAGTCAGAGAGACGAGGAATAACTATGATTTTGGAACTACAAAACGTAACGAAAACAATAAAAGGCGTGACGGTCTTAGATAACATCAGCCTCACTATGCAGGGCGGCAGGGTTTACGGCTTTCAGGGCAAGAACGGAAGCGGGAAAACGATGCTAATGCGCCTTGTCTGCGGGCTCATCAAGCCCACGAGCGGGCAAGTCGTCATCAATGGCGAGATTTTGGGCAGAGATATCTCGTTCCCAAGAAGCGTCGGAGTGTTGATTGAGAATCCGTCTTTTCTTCCAGAATACACGGCTCTCAGGAATCTCCGGCTCTTAAGCGATTTGCGAGACCACCTTTCCGACGACGAGCTCAAAGCCGCTCTTTCCGACGCCGGTCTCGACCCGGAAGACAAGCGGAAATACCGTAGTTTTTCACTCGGCATGAAGCAAAAGCTCGGCATAGCCGCCGCAGTCATGGGAAACCCTAAGCTCGTCATCCTCGACGAGCCCATCAACGCCGTTGACGACGCCGGAGTCGAGAATATCCGCAAAATTCTCATGAGGCTCAAAGAGCACGGCTCCCTCATCATTGTCGCCTGCCACGACAGGGAAGAGCTTGAGCTCATCTCCGATGAAATCCTCAAAATCGACGCAGGGAGGATTGTCCCATGAAGCGAATCATAGCCATTATCGCTGTGCTTGCGATAGCTTTCACCGCAAGAGTTATATATGTCAACGCTGTCGAATATCGTTTCACCGAAAAATCAGTCTTTGAGACTGGTGAGACCTTCACTCTTTACGACTTGGAGCTCACCTGCACCTACGACGGCATCTACTCTTCGGAGGAGCTCGCCAAAATCTACGGCGAAGAAGTCCGGGACTATTCCAACGAATCCGACCTGATTCTGACCCTCGAAATCACCAATCCTACAGACGAGCCTCAGACCCTCAATCTCACCTCCTTCTGTATGCAATACGCTTATATTCCCGGCGGAGGCATCAACCCCTATCTCTTCGCCTACCTGAACCCCGGCATCGGCTCGAAATGTACCGTAGAATCGGGTGAAACCCTCACCGTCCTCCTCCCATACCTTTATGACTGGGATACCCTTGGCACCGAGAAGCCCTACGACCTCGTCCTGTCCCTCTATCCCGAGAATGTGAGGGTGAGGGTAGTAGAGAAGTAATCAGTATCAATAAAATCTCTCTCGTTCAGTATTATTTCCTCAATCCCGGCAAAAATAATGGAAGTATTGCTTGAGGAGATGGTTTTATGCGGGGAAGAAGTGCGGCGGTTTCAGTGGTCAAGAGAGTGGTGATATTTGTTGCCGGTGGGCTTACTTATGGACTCTTGGAAATTATCTGGCGGGGATATTCGCATATTTCGATGTTTGTGGTCGGTGGGGTGTGTATGGTGATTATCGGGAGCATGGACGAGGGCGGGGAAGCGCCTTGTCTTTTGTGGCAGGCTTGCCTCTCGAGCTTGACGATTACGGTGATGGAGTTCACTTCCGGAGTGATAGTGAATCTTGTAATGGGGCTTGATGTCTGGGACTACTCGTCACTGCCGTTTAACATAATGGGGCAGATATGTCTGCCGTATTCGGCGCTGTGGCTCATGCTCTCGATTCCGACTATATATTATGAAGATATCTTAAGGCATTTTCTTTTTGGAGAGAGCATCCCGCATCAGAGATGGCTTCCCGATATGCTGATATCTGAAAATTCGCCGAAAAAGGCGAAATAACGGGCAAAATCATTGACTTTTCAGTCTCGTTGTGCTATTCTTTTTATTTGAGCGGATATGTTCCGCAATGTATAACGCCGAAAGGAAATGGTACTTACGAAAAAATCAACTATAAAAAAGTACGCCAAGCTCATAGTAAGAGTTGGCGCAAATGTCCAGAAGGGTCAGACCGTTCAGGTCTATGCCGATGTAGATCAGGCTGAGTTTGCGGCTCTCGTTGTCGACGAGGCTTACAAGGCAGGAGCTAAGAAGGTCAATGTCGAGTGGGGCTGTGACTCCATTATGAAGCTCAATTACAGACATGCTTCTGTCAAGACTCTTTCAACTATTCTTCCTTGGCAGGAGAAGAAGATGAAGTGGCAGAGCGAGGAGCTTCCCGCAAGAATCATGATTGAGTCGAGCGACCCCGACGGTCTCAAAGGCATCAACATGGAAAAGATGCAGAAGGCTTCCCGTGCAAGATACAAGGTTTCAAAGCCTTATTCCGAGAAGATGGAGAACCGCCATCAGTGGACTATCGCCGCAGTTCCGGGCGAGGCTTGGGCAAAGAAGGTATTCCCGGGGCTCCGCAAGAATCAGGCTGTCGAAAAGCTCTGGCAGGCAATTCTTGAGACAGTTTATGTCACCGATGACAACGACCCGATTGAAGTATGGAATCAGGTCAACGAGGACTTCAAGACCAAGTGTGCTAAGCTCAACGCTTATCACTTCGAGAGGCTTGAATATAAGTCCTCAAATGGCACCGACTTCAAGGTCTGGCTGATGCCTAAGGGCAGATGGTGCGGCGGCGGAGAGACCGACCTTAACGGCAGATACTTCAACCCGAACATGCCCACTATCGAGGTATTCACCACCCCTGAAAAGGGCAAGGCAGAGGGAAAAGTTGTCTCCACAAAGCCTCTTTCCTATCAGGGTCAGCTTATCGAGAACTTCTGGTTTGAATTTAAGGACGGCAAGGTTGTAGACTACGGCGCAGAGAAGGGCAAGGAGCTCCTTGAGAAGATGGTCACCATGGACGAAGGCGCTTCCATGATTGGTGAAGTAGCACTCGTTCCCTGCGAGTCTCCCATCAACAAGCAGAACATCCTCTACTATAACACCCTCTTTGATGAGAACGCAAGCTGTCACATCGCTCTCGGCAGAGGCTTCAACGACTGTGTCGAAGGCTTCGAGGATCTTAAGAAGGAAGACTTCGACGCTATGGGCGTAAACGACTCGATGATTCACGTTGACTTCATGGTCGGCGCACCAGATATGTCGATTGTCGGCTACACTCACGACGGTCAGGCTGTCCAAATTTTTGAAAACGGCAACTTCACCGCAGAATTCAACTGATTTGCTTCGTAATTCAAAAGCCCGCAGATTCAAAACCTGCGGGCTTTATTATTATGTCTGAAATTCAATCAGAACCCCAGCGACGCCTTAAACTCTTTGGCAATCTTCTGCCCGAGCTCAACCGCATCTTCTCTTACAGCCGCAATAGTGGTGTAGTAAGCCTTAATCTTCGGCTCGGTGCCGGAGGGACGGATGATGACGGTTGCCTTGTTTTCGAGGGTGAACTTGAGGACGTCCGACTTCGGGAGGTCGATGCCCTTTGATTCGCCTGTAACAAGGTCTGTGTCGGTCTTCTTCAGGTAATCGGCGAGTGCAACAACCTTGAAGCCTGCGATTTCCTTCGGAGGATTCTCGTGGAGGTCACCCATAATCTTCGCCATCTCAGCCATGCCGGCGGCGCCTTCGCAAACGAAGCTCTCGACAGTGTGGACATAGTTGCCGTACTTCTTGTACATAGCCTCTCTTGCATCGAGGAGGGAAACGCCGATTGAACGGTAGTAAGCCGCCATCTCGCAAATCATCATCGAGCCGACGACAGCGTCCTTGTCTCTGACATAAGAGCCTGCGAGATAGCCATAGCTCTCCTCAAAGCCGAATATGTATCTGTCGGCTTCGCCAGCAGCCTCAAGGTAGCCGATCTGCTCGCCGATGAACTTGAATCCAGTGAGGACGTTTCTCATCTCAACACCGTAATCTGCGGCAATAGCGTCCGCAATGGCGGTGGAAACGATGGATTTTACGGCAACCGGCTTCTCGGGCATGGTGCCGAGCTTGATTCTCTCTTTGCAGATGTATTCAAGAAGCATAGCTCCGACTTCGTTGCCACTGAACAGGACGTAGTTTCCGTCCTTGTCGGGAACGGCAATTCCGACTCTGTCGCAGTCGGGGTCGGTGGCAAGAAGCAAATCGGGCTTTACAGTCTTGCAGAGTTCCAAGCCAAGGTGCAAAGCTTCCTTGATTTCGGGGTTCGGGAACGGGCAGGTGGGGAAGTGACCGTCCGGGTTCTCCTGCTCGGGAACGACGGTAACGTCGTTGACGCCGATTCTCTTTAAGATAGCTCTTACGGGCTTGTTACCGGTTCCGTTAAGAGGAGTGTAAACAACCTTCAAGCCGCTTGCGGCGCAAACCTCCGGGTGAATCTGCTGTTTCTGAACCTCATCGAGGTAAGCGGTGATAACATCCTGAGAGATGTATTCAATCACGCCGTTAGCAAGACCCTCTTCGAATCCGACGAGCTTCGCTCCGCCGAACATCGGAGTAGCGTTAATCTTGCCTAAGACCGTGTCGGCCGCTTCAATCGTCATCTGGCAACCGTCCGAGCCGTAAGCTTTGTAGCCGTTGTACTTCGACGGATTGTGAGAAGCGGTGCAGACGATACCAGCCTTGCAGTGAAGTGTTCTTACAGCCCACGAAAGCATAGGAGTCGGCATAAGCTCGCTGTAGATATAAGCCTTGATTCCGTTTCCGGCAAGAACTCTTGCCGCCTCTTTTGAGAAGAGGTCCGACTTGATTCTTGAATCGTAAGCGATAGCAACTGCGTTGTCCTGTCCGGGATAAGCTTCGTTGACATAGTCCGCAAGTCCCTGAGTAGCTCTTCTGATGGTGTAAATGTTGAGCCTGTAGGTTCCCGCACCGATGACGCCACGAAGTCCTCCCGTGCCGAATTCGAGGTCGCGATAGAAGCGGTCTTTAATCGCCTCGTCGTCGCCTTCAACCGACTTGAGCTCTTCAATAAGGTCAGGGTCCTCGGTTGCATTCTCGAGCCAGAGCTTGTAGAGCTCAGCCTCGCTGAGTCTTGTTTCGTTCATAATAATTAGCCCCTTTCAATATATTTGGATGCAGTATTAAGCTTCGTCGCTGTTGCGAATCTGGAGAAGCTTCTGCTTAAGGTCGTCTTCCATCTTGACCATTTCAGCCTCTGCAGCAAGTCTTGCAGTCCTGCCCTCAGACTGAATCTTCATAACGTCGTCAAGAGTCTGGATAAGCTGTTCGTTGGTCTGCTTCAGGGTTTCGATGTCGACGATTCCACGCTCAGCTTCCTGAGCAGTCTCAACGGAAGCGGTGTGGAGCTTCTCGGCATTTTGCTTGAGAAGAGCGTTGGTGATGTCGGTAACCTGTCTCTGAGCCTGAGCCGCTTCGGTGGAGTGCTCGATTCCGAGCGCCAGAACCATCTGGTTCTTCCAAAGAGGAATGGTGCTCGTAAGAGTCGTCTGAATCTTCTCGACCATGACGTTGTCGTTATTCTGAATCATACGAATCTGCGGAGCGGTCTGGATGGAGATAGCTCTTGTGAGTTCAAGGTCGTGAATCTTCTTTTCGAATCTGTCGCACTTGTCACTGAGATCCTTTGCCGCTTGTGCATCTTCCGCGAGTCCCGATGCCTTTGCCTTTTCCTGAAGCTCAACGAGCTTGCCGTTTCTGGTTTCTTCAAGCTTTTGCTTGCCTGCCATGACATACATGGTCAGCTCCTTGAAGTAGGCAAGATTCTGGTCATACATCTTGTCAAGAACAGCGGAATCCTTGAGAAGTCTCACCTGATGCTCCTGCAACGCGTCGCCAATCTTCTCGACGTTGACCTCGGCTTTTGCATACTTGGTCTTCATAGCTTCGAGCTTGTTCGACTGCTTGCGGAAGAAGCCGAGGAATCCCTTTTCCTCTTCCTCGTTGATGCCCTTGAGCTCGTTTACCATGCTTGAAATCAGGTCTCCGACTTCACCCAAATCCTGAGTTCTGACGTTAGCCAGAGCGGCATCCGAAAAGTCTGCCATCTTCTTCTGCGTGCTTGCGCCATACTGCAAAATCTGAGCGGTGTTCTCAACGTCAATCTTGGCGGCAAAGTCCGTAACCATCTTCTGCTCCTCGGGAGTGAGGGTTGTTGTCTCTGCAATCTGCGTGGGTTGCTGACTTCCTGCTTCGACAATTTCAGCCATGGTCTCGGTTTCAATGTCCGGCTCCAATGTCAGGTGAGGAACGTTAGTGAATTCTTGCTCATTTACATTGTCCATAGTAATACTCCTGTTCTTGATAATGATTTTTATGCTAATGTTATTTTGCTCTTATTTGAAGTCATTTCCCTTGAGCCCTTCCTGTGCCAGAAGGGTGTTGAGGACGGAAATATCGCTCGAAACGTCCATAGCCGTGTCCGAGAACAGCTCATCCAGAAGTTTCTCAAACGCCTGATTGAGGGTGTCAAGAGTCTCTTCAATCTCACGCTTCGAGGCTTGGATATTTTCGCCCTGAACCGGCTGTTTGTCCATGTCGACATAAGCGTTAAGGAGCTTTACCGTCATCGGCAGATAGTAATCCATAAGCTTCTTCAAATCCGGGACAACTTCGGGATTTGTCTCGGCACGCTCGAAAATTCTTTTTACTATAAGCTCCATCCGTGAGATTTTTCCGGAAATCTCTTCGCCGGGAATCGCATCGTTGCAGGCTCTTATCTGGGCGATAAATTTGTTGCCTCTATCGAGAACCTCCTGAACCTTTGCGTCTTTTGCTTCTTTTTCGGATTGCCTTTCTTTCGCTAAGTCTTTGACTTTCTCTTCGGCTTGCTTTATGAGACTTTTCTGGTAATCTTCATACGTTGCATCGCTTGTGATAAGCACTGTCTGCTTATCGTCAATGTGACCTTCGAGGAAAAGTCCGTCGTCAATCATCCTTTGAAGTTCTTTGCGGACTTTTTTCGCACTCATTCCGACATTTTTCGCAAGCTTTTCAATCGCACAGTATGTCTTCGAGCCCAAAGTCTGCCGGTAGATCTTGAACCTGTTAGCAAAGCCCAACTGTCTGCCGCCGCTTATAGACAACGGTAGCCCGACAGCCACGCCAATTATAGTAGGCAGGACAGTAAACAGTCCGAAATCAAGCCAGAACATCCATCCCACTAAATCTATCAGCATTGAAAGGCAAAAACCGCCGCCTGTAAGCACGATTCCGCCGATTAACTTCATAATTCCGCTTGATCTGATTTTGCTCGGATTGCCATAGAGTGCGGGCATATTCCTTGAAGAAGGAACCACCTTCGGAGTCGAATTCGTTCCGTTCTGATAACTGCCGGTATCCGAATCGTCATAGTAGGTGTTGGAGCTTCCGCCTGTCATTCTCTTAAGAGCATCACTGCCCATATTTATAACATTTCCGACAAGATTGCGGACCGATTGATTCAGTTCGCTGTAATCCTGCGAATAGATGGCTTTATCTATCACATCACGGATGTCGTTGCCCAAATCATCCCAATTCGAATTATTGCTCGCCAAAAAATCATCTCATTTCTTTTGAACATTCTCATTCATCTAATTATACAGCTTTTTTTATCACTTTACAAGTGCCAATGAACGGTTTAAAGCAATTTTCGTGCGAATTTTTCGTGAATTTTTTGAAGAATGCGTTCTGTAGCCCTTGAATTACCGTCTCAAATAATGTAAAATAATAAAAGAAGCAAAAATCGGCAGGGAAGGGATGACGTTATGTTTTCAGAAATAAAGAGTGTCGGGCTATTCGGAATGAATGCCTTTGAGGTTAGCGTTGAAGTTGAAGTGAGCAAGGGAATTGATCGTTTCGATATAGTCGGGCTTGCCGATATCTCGGTCAAGGAATCCCGTGAAAGGATTCGTTCGGCGTTTCGCTCGTCAAAGCTCCGCTTTCCAGCGGTCAGCGTTATAGTTAATCTGGCACCGGCGGATGTCAAGAAAAGCGGTTCGGCGCATGATCTGGCAATCGCCGCCGCTATTCTTGAGGCATCCGGCGCTTTTCCTGCGGAACGGACCGAAAACTGCTGTTTTATCGGCGAGCTTTCCCTGAGCGGTGACCTCCGCCCGATTAACGGCGTTCTTCCTATGACAATATTTGCCCAGCGTATGGGCATTAAGAAGATGTATGTTCCGAAGGAGAATGCCTACGAGGCTTCCGTTGTCGAGGGGATAGAAGTTTATGGTGTCGAGTCCCTGAGTGAACTCGTCCACTTCCTGAGCGGAGACTTGATTATAGAAAAAGCTCCGCCATATATTCCAACCGAAAAGAATATGGCAGTCCTTCTCGACTTTGCAGACGTCAAAGGTCAGCAGTTCGCAAAAAAAGCTCTTGAAGTCGCCGCCTGTGGTGGACACAACCTTCTGATGATAGGCTCGCCCGGTTCCGGCAAGAGTATGCTCGCAAAGAGGCTCCCCTCAATTCTCCCGAAGATGACTTTTGAAGAGTCCATAGAAACAACGAATATCTACTCAATAGCCGGTCTTATCGATAAAAATGCGCCTCTTGTCACCGAGAGACCGTTCAGGGCTCCGCACCATACGGTTTCGACAGCCGGTCTCGCCGGTGGCGGAGGAATTCCACGCCCAGGGGAAATCTCACTTGCTCATAATGGACTTCTCTTCCTGGATGAGCTCGCCGAGTTCTCACGGTCAACTCTCGAAATCCTGCGTCAGCCTATCGAAGACGGAAAAGTGACGATTTCCCGCGCATCCGGCACGGTTACATATCCGTCAAATATAATGCTCGTAGCAGCGATGAACCCTTGCCCCTGCGGCTATTACGGTCACCCGAAGAAAAAGTGCGTCTGCACAAAGAGGCAAGTTTCGCAGTATCTTTCGAAGATTTCCAGACCTCTCCTTGACAGATTCGACTTGCATATCGAGGTGGCACCGGTTGAGTATGAGAATATCTCGTCGACCAAGAAGGAAGAATCAAGCGCCGCCATCCGTGAAAGAGTCCAGAAGGCGAGAGAAATCCAGAACGAGAGATACAAGGGCACGGGAATCACCTGCAACGCCAAACTTACATCCGAGCTTTTGCATGAGGTCTGCCCACTGACCGAAGATGCCAACACACTTCTCGGCGAAGTCTTTGACCGTCTCGGGCTTTCTGCAAGAGCATATGACCGTATTCTCAAAGTTTCAAGAACAATGGCTGACATGGACGGTGAAGACAAGATCGATCGCAAGCATGTTGCTCAGGCTGTCAGGTATCGTTGTCTCGACAGAAAGTATTGGGAGAACGGATAATGAATAAAGATATTTCAGAACTAATGCCTGCGTCAAAGTATGCCGAGCTGATTTTAGCCTGCGGTGGCAGAAGCGCTCGTATGGGCGGCGAAAACAAGCTTCTTTCCCTGATTTCGGGAAAACCTTGCATTTATCGCGCGTGCGAGTTGTTCTGCGATTTTCCTGAGATAAAGCGAATTATAATCTCGGCTCCCACTGAGCTATTCGATACATACAAAACAGCTCTCAGCGGCATAGAAAAGCCGATTTTGTTCGTCAGCTCCGGCGAAACCCGTCAGCAGTCTGTCACAAACGCCGTAAAAGCCGCCGAAGAAGACATCATCATGATTCACGACGGCGCAAGACCGCTTGTCTCGCATGGTGAGATTAGAGCATCCCTTGATGATGCTTTTGAGTATGGAAGCTCGATAATCTCAACACCGATGACCGAGACAATAAGATTCTCGGATGGTGAGAAATCCTATTCTCCCGACCGCTCGAAATATTATCTCATCAAAACCCCGCAGAGCTTTTCACGGAAGCTTTATCTCTACGCTCTGGAGAACTCGACGGGCGACTATACCGACGATGCACAGCTCCTTGATTCTGTCGGCATAACTCCGCACCTGACAATGGGCTCGAGGAATAATATAAAAATCACTGTTTCGGAGGATTTAAAGATGGCAGGAGGACTGCTTGGTTTCGGCAGCGTAAGAATCGGTCACGGTTACGATGTTCATAAGCTCGTTCTCGACAGAAAGCTGATTCTGGGCGGAGTAGAAATACCGTATGACCTGGGCTTATTTGGGCATTCCGATGCCGATGTGCTCACACATGCTCTCATGGATTCGCTCTTGGGGGCGGCGGCACTCGGCGACATTGGAAAGCTCTTCCCCGACACAGACGACAGATACAAAGGCGCAAACAGCATAGAGCTTCTGAAAGAAGTCTGCCGTGTTCTGAAAGACAACGGTTATCAAATAGTCAACACCGACATCACCGTAATAGCCCAGAAGCCGAAGCTTGCACCCTATATTCTCACGATGCGGGAAGTTTTGGCGGACGCAATGGATATAGACATAAGCTGTGTATCCGTAAAAGCCACAACCGAGGAAGGCTTGGGCTTCACCGGAACAGGTGAGGGGATTTCCGCGCATGCCGTTTCTCTTATAAGAGGTTAAGTAAAACAGACATCAAAGGCTCTGCTTCGGCAGGGCTTTTTATTGTGTCAATGCGCCGTATTTCCACATATACTATGTTAGCCTCTTTTATTCAGAGGCAGTAATAAGTGCGAGGTGCACTTTGAAATGAAATATACTCTCTTAGCCGTCTCGTCGATAACCTACGCAATGAAGGCAAAGAAGCTCCTTAACGGTATGGGAATATTCTGCGAGGTGTCAAGAACTCCGAAGAACTTAGCTTCCGGCTGTGGCTACTCGGTCAGAATACGAGATAATCCCGACTATGTGACAGGAATTCTTGAGAAAAACGTCATTGCGGTTAAAGACCGAGGAACGGTTGAAATGTAAAATACGGTCTTTACGAAAGGATTTGTCAATGTGAAAACAGTCAATACAGTAAACGATGTTTACTTCGACAATGCAGCCACGACCTACCCAAAGCCTCCGTCTGTCATTAAAGCCATGGCGGAAGCATCCGTAAAGTACGGCGGAAACCCGGGTAGGTCGGGGCACGCTTATTCAAATAATTCGGCGGCAATGGTTTATGATGCAAGATGCACAGCTGCCGGGATGTTTAAATCAAGCCCAGAAAACACAGTTTTCACGGGCAACTGTACTCATTCTCTTAATCTCGCCATCAAGGGAATAGTTCGTCCAGGAGACAGGCTTGTTATATCCTCTATGGAGCACAATTCCGTTGCACGCCCCGCGTATGCTATATCAAAAGGCGGGGCAATAGTCGATGTGGCGGTAGTGGGGAAGACGGACGAGGAAACCCTTGAGAATTTTCACAGGCTCATAACTCCCGGTGTTCGATGTGTCGTCTGTACAGCCGCCAGTAATGTAACGGGCAGGATAATGCCGATTCGTGAGATTGCGGACATGTGCAGAAGTATGGGAGTTTGCTTCATCGTCGATGGTGCGCAGGCTTGCGGGATTGTTCCATTGAGTCTTGACGACGGAATGAATTTCATCTGCACAGCCGGTCATAAAGGGCTTTACGGTGTGACGGGAACTGGGCTTCTTATATCTGACGGCAAATATGTGCCAGATACAATAATCGAGGGCGGAACCGGTGCCACCTCTGCCGAGCTTGAGCAGACCGGCTTCATGCCCGAAAGGCTTGAGAGCGGAACCCTGAATACGGTCGGAATCGCTTCTCTGAAAGCCGGAATTGACTATGTCAATAACTATGGTATGGACGATATATTTAACCACGAGCAGTCGCTCTGCGAGATTCTCCTGGACGGACTTAGAGGCATCGACAACGTGACAGTCTACAGAAACGGCAATCACTTTGTCCCGATAGTGTCGTTCAATATCGAAGGCATACCGTCGTCGGCGGTTTCGGGTGCTTTATCCGAAAGAGGCTTTGCACTTCGCGGTGGGCTTCACTGTGCGCCGTTGGCTCATAAAACGCTCGGGACTCTGCCCGAAGGGACAGTCAGATTTTCGCCGTCGGTCTTCAATTCCGAGACAGACGTTAAAAGGCTCCTGACAGAAGTAAAAAAAATCTCAAAAGATGGACTTTGACTATTGAAATTTCCCTCGATTGCTGTTAAAATAATAAGAGCATCAATGCCGTATCAGGCGGAAAGGGAAATGGACTTGGAATTTATCAGTGATACTTGGGTAAAGTTCGTAAGTATAGTAAGTTCGATATCTATAAGAGACGTTATCGACATAATCATATTGGCGTATATCCTGTATAAACTCATTAAAATCATCCGTGAAACGAGAGCTCAACAGCTCCTTACGGGAATTTTAATCATACTTGGCGTGTATCTTGTCGCCTCGTGGTGGCAGCTTAAAGTTATGTCCTATCTCTTGGAAACCTTCTTCCAGATAGGCATTCTGGCGGTTATTATCGTATTCCAGCCCGAACTCAGGCGAATACTTGAGAAGATGGGTCAGGCGAACGTGAAAAGCTTCGGAATTTTCGGTGGCGGTGGCTATAAAGCCGATGATGAAGTGAAAAACTGGGATAACACCATCGAGGTTATCGGCGAAGCCGTAAGTCAGCTTTCCGAAACGAGAACCGGCGCACTGATAGTAATCGAGCGCACTACACGTCTGGGCGAACAGATTGACAACGGAACGGTCATGGACTGCATACCGAGCGTTGCAACTCTCGGCAGTATATTCTTCCCGAAGACGCCATTGCACGATGGCGCGGTAATCATAAGAAATGCCCGAATCATTGCGGCAGGTTGCTTCCTGCCGACTCCTCAGAAGGAAGAGCGAATCAACAAACAGCTCGGCTCCCGTCACAGAGCGGCAATCGGCATGAGTGAGAACTCCGATGCCATAATCATTGTCGTTTCGGAGGAGACGGGCACCATCTCCATTGCCGAAAACGGCGAGCTCACAAGAGGATACACAAAGGACAGAATCATAAAGTATCTGAAATCCCAGATAATTGATGAAAAGCTTTCGTCTGATAAGAAACTGTTAGGCAGGCTGTTCACAAGAAAGGAGAAGACCGATGGCGGAGAAGAAAACGACCGAGAAAACACAGAAGAATAGATTCTTCAAGAGCGGCAACTTCTACCTGATGCTCTTTTCCGTAGTTCTGGCATTCGTTATCTGGATTATCACGTCGCTTACCGTCTTTCCCGAGACAACTGTCACTCTCAAAGATGTTCCTATAGACTTTTCTTTGGACGGTTCTTATGCGGACGTTGCCGGAATTTCGGTCATGAAGACGTCGGTTGATACCGTCAACGTCGTAATTTCCGGTGAGAGATATCTTATCGGCGATTACACAGCGGATGATATTCATGTCGGAATAAACGTGGATGCAGTAAGAACAACAGGTTCTTATGATATTTCGCTCGTAGTAACAAGCGCAAACGGTGATACCATCGAGGTTGAACAGATTGAGCCGTCAACCGTCAAGGTAGACTTCGACTATATGGTAACAAAGACCTTCTCTGTTGAGGATGGAACTCTCGTTGCCGATGTTTCGAACCTTTCCACTTCGGACGGATATATTATTGACGAAGAAGAGATTACTATTTCTCCGTCAACCATTGAGCTCTACGGTCCGCAGGACTATATCAACCAGATAACGTCTGTCGCCGTCAAGGTTGACAACGCCGCAATTATCCAGTCTTCAATGACATCAAACCTCAATTCCGTGGTCTTCTACAGCGAAAACGAGGTATTCGAGAGTGAGGATATAACCGTTGATAATGAGAGCTTTGAAGTAACGGTTCCGGTATACCTTATAAAGACACTTCCTCTGTATGTTACGTTGACGTCATCTGTGGATTCGTTTGACACTTCGTCCGTAGCTTACAGTATAAGTCCTTCCAGCATCTCGGTTCGTTCTCAGAATGCAAGCCTCAGCAGTATGGATTCCATACTTATCGGCTACATTCCCATCAACGAGATAACCGTCGGAAGCGTGGTTACGAAAACGATTGAAAATAAGAGCTACTACGAGAATATTTCCGGAATAGATACCGCGACGGTAACCTTCGACCTCGAGGGCTATGCCGAAAAGGTTGTGACTATAAGCAATTCTCAGATTTATTTCCTGAACAGCACGGATGATAAGGTGGTAACCGTCGAGCAGGCTCAGATTCAGAATGTAATTCTGGTCGGACCCGAGGATGTTCTTGAGCAGATAAGCTCATCCGATGTTGTCGCCGAGATAGACATGCTTGACTATGCCAATACTAATTCGAGCTATACTATCATGGATCTTACAATCTATGTTCCGGGATACGATAACGTCTGGAGCTACGGAACATATCGTGTATATGTAAGCATCGAAACAGTCGAGACAGAAGAAACGGAATCCGAAGAGTGATTCAAACAGAGATTAATCGGGGCGAAAGCTGATTTTGCCCCGATTTTTTGAGCATAAAATCAGGGAAGGTGAACGCTATGCCGATTATAGTTATGAATATAAAGACACCCATAGACGTAGGCGAAGCGGAAATAATTTCGTCTTCTCTGAAGGAAATTGGCGTAGGCAAGCGCCATGTACTCTCGGCATCAATATACAAAACGTCGCTTGATGCAAGGAAACGTGAAAAAACCCGTGACGGAATCCGCCTTGTCAGCTCTGTGATTCTGACTCTTGATTCAGAAAAGCTTGAGCGTGAGCTGTCAAAGAGACAGAATGTAAAGTATTTTGAGGAGCTCGAACTGTCTCCGACGATTTCGAACAGAAAAAGCGACGGGCGTGTAGTGATAGCAGGCTTCGGACCTGCCGGAATGTTTGCCGGGCTGATTCTTTCGGAATACGGCTATAAGCCGATAGTTCTCGAGCGAGGCGGTTCGGTCGATGAGCGAGTTGAGAAAATCACTGAATACTGGTCGGGCGGAGAGCTTGACGAGAGCACCAATGTTCAGTTCGGCGAGGGCGGAGCCGGAACCTTTTCGGACGGCAAGCTCACAACCCGAATCAACGACCCGCTTTGCCGATATGTCCTGCAAAAATTCGTCGATTTCGGTGCACCGGAAAGCATACTTAGAATCGCCAAGCCTCACCTCGGAACCGATAATCTTCGGGACATTGTCAGGAATATCCGTGAGCGTATTATTAAAAACGGCGGTGAAGTCCGGCTTCACAGCGAGCTTACGGGAATTGAATTTGACGGTGAGCGGATAGCCAAGGTTTCGACGCCATCGGGTGATATAGAAACAAGTGCATTGATTCTGGCAATCGGTCATTCAGCAAGAGACACGTTTGAAATGCTCCTGAGCAGTGGCATCAGGCTTGAACCGAAGCCTTTTTCCGTGGGCGCGAGAATCGAACATACACAGGAAAGCGTAGATAAAAGCCTTTATGGCGACTATGCCGGAAGCCCACTTCTTCCAAAGGGTGAGTATCAGCTGTCATACAGGAGACCCGACGGCAGAGCTTGTTATACCTTCTGCATGTGTCCGGGCGGTATGGTCGTTGCATCGGCAAGTGAAAATGGGACCATAGTCACCAACGGCATGAGCATGTACAGCCGTGATGGGGAAAATGCTAACGCCGCCGTTGTGGTCTCTGTCACTCCCGACGATTTTGGGCATGGTGCGCTTGATGGTCTGAAATTTGCTTCCGATATCGAGAAGAAAGCCTATCTTCTGAGCGGCGACAGCTGTGCCCCGGCAATGACAGTAGGGGATTTCTTGGGCAATCCCGCAAGCCGTTCCGTAGTGCCAAGCTATAAGCCGGGCGTAGCGGACAGAGATTTAAACAAGCTTTTCCCGACGTTTATAACCGAGATGATGAAAGAAGGGCTTGCAAAATTCGCCCGCGAAATGGACTGCTTCGGCGATATGGGAGCCGTCCTGACTGCTCCCGAGACGAGGACATCATCGCCCGTCCGTATCCCGAGAGACGGGAATATGCGAGCTTTGGGAACAGAAAACCTGATTCCATGCGGTGAGGGTCCCGGCTATGCCGGAGGAATCATGTCAGCCGCAGTGGATGGAATCAAAGCGGCACTTGAAGTGATGAAGAGCTTTGCACCGTAATACAAAAACCGCTTTCCTACAGAGCAGGGAAGCGGTTTTATTGCTTACTCGCGATTTGTAATTAACCTCAGCAGTCCCGAGGCAATCGGCACAGCCGCCGCAAATATGAGCGACCAAACCATTTCCGGCAGTATCAAAGGTGTTGTCTCCATCGCAACTGACAAAAACGGTACATATATGCACAGAGCCGTAACACCGGCGGAGGCAAGTACAGCAAAAATCAGAGCCGGATTCTCAAACGGATTCATCCGGAATACAGATTTTTTCTCGTTTCTGCACTCAAAAACATGTATAAGCTGGCTTGCAATCAGTGTCACCAGAGCACAGGTTCTTGCGGTTTCCAGTGTACATCCAAAATAAAGCGAATACGCAAAGCATCCGAGAGTGCAAAGCCCGATGAGAATGCCCCTGACTGAAATCTTTCCTAAGAGTCCTCCGCTGAAAAAGCTCCCTGAAAATTCGGACGGCTTCATTCGAAGAATCTCTTTTTCGCTCTTCTCAAGGCTCAGTGCCATCGCCGGAAGTCCGTCGGTCACGAGATTTACAAGAAGTATCTGCGTGGGAAGCAGAACCACCGGTAGCCCCAGAACTATCGACAGGAACATAACCATAACTTCTCCGATGTTGCAGGAAATCAGATATCTCACAAACTTTCGGATGTTCATATAGACGGTTCTTCCTTGTCTGACCGCTTCGCAGATGGTCGAGAGGTTGTCATCAAGTAAAATCATATCCGCCGCCTGTTTGCAAGCCTCCGAGCCGTTCTGTCCGATTGCGATTCCGATGTCAGCTTCCTTGACGGCGGGAGCGTCGTTCACTCCGTCGCCCGTCATAGCAACGATGTTGCCTTTTCTTTTGAGCGATTGCACGATTCGAAGTTTATCGCTCGGGTCGACTCTTGCAAATACAGCGGCTTTTGAAATTATCCTGTCGAGCTCCTTGTCGGTCATATTGTCGAGTTCTACCTTCGATATAACCAAATCCCCACGCCTGAGTATTCCGACCTCCTTTGCAACCGCTTCGGCAGTCAGCTTGTGGTCGCCTGTAATCATAACCGTTCGGATTCCGGCTTTTCTGAGTTCGCTTACAGACGTTTTAGCCTCCGCTCTCGGAGCGTCGAGCATACCGGTGAGTCCCAAGAACACTTCATAGCCGGTTTTCTCATCTGTAAAGGCAAACGCCATGACACGAAGTGCGCTTGCGGCGTAATCGTCAACAGTCTGATATAAATCTATTCTTTTCTCGCTTGTCAATGGTTCAACGCTCGATTCGGTATAAATCATTCGACAGGATTTGAGTATCACATCCGGTGCGCCTTTTGTATATGTCCATACGCCGTGATTATCAGAGACAGTGACGCTCATTTTCTTTGTTTCGCTGTCAAATGGTATCTCGGAAAGCCTTGTGAAACCGTCTTTGTTTACGCCAAACTTTTTGGCGACGACAAGAAGAGCTATCTCTGTAGGGTCGCCGATGCCATCGCTCTCGCTCAGGACGGCATTGTTGCATAGAACGGCACACTTGAGGAGTTCACTCAGAGCTTTGTCCGGCTTTAAATCATCTGTAATGGCATATTCCTTGTCGGCGGTTCTTATTTTCGTGACGCTCATTTTATTTTCGGTGAGGGTTCCTGTTTTATCCGTGCATATGACATTTGCACAGCTGAGAGTTTCTACCGAATGAAGCCTTCTCACAAGAGCGTTTCTCTTCATCATTCTTCGGACGGACAATGCAAGCGCAATAGTAACTGTTGCCGGAAGCCCCTCGGGGATGGCGGCGATTGCTATTGTGATGCCTGTCATAAGCATGTCGAAAATCGGCTCGCCTCGCCATATTCCCGCTACAACCACAAGCACGCAAACTGCGGCACACATAATGCAAAGCGTCTTTCCGAGGGAACCGAGCTTTCTTTGGAGCGGTGTTTCCTGATTTCCCGCTTCGTCTATTAGCGAAGAAACCTGTCCCATTTTGGTGTTCATGCCTGTACTTTCGCAGACGATAACGGCGTTGCCTCTTGTAACCGAGCTTCCCATGAAGACTTGGTTTTCTGAATCGTCTTTCCTCACTGCCTCCGATTCGCCGGTGAGTATAGATTCATTGCACCAGAGCCCGTTGGAACTGAGTATTTTCCCGTCGCACGGCACTTGGTCTCCGGCTTCTATCAGAATAACGTCACCCGGGACTATCTGCGAAGCGTCTATGACTTTTTCTTTCCCATCCCGAATCACTCTTGCGGTCGGTGCCGTCAGTTTTTCGAGAGCTTCCATCGTTTTCTCTGTCCTGTATTCCTGAATGAATCCAAGTATTGCATTCATCAGAACAATAAGAATTATCGTCACCGCATCGTATATTTCGCCCATGGCGACAGATATAACCGTCGCGCCCAAAAGCACCATAACCATGATATCCTTGAACTGCGACAGAAATATCCCGACGGGGTTCTTCTTGCTTTTCGACTTAAGGCGGTTGTAGCCGAATTCTTTCAATCTCTTTTCGACGTCCTGTTCACTCAGACCGCCAAAATTATTTTCCTGCATGATAAAACTCCCTTCCGAAACTCGTCCTAAGGTGAGTTTATGAAAGAGAGTCTTGTTTTAGAATGAGTTTCAGTTTGCCTTGTAAGCCTTGACTATCTCGCCGATGTACATTGTGTGAAGGTCATTCTCGGGATAGTTCCGTTCAAACACTGTCTTATCGACAAACGAATCCTTTGTAAGCTTCTGTGCATAGAGCTTTCTGCAAACGAGGACGAGGTTTGCCTCCTCAAAAGTGACCGTTCCATCTGTGAACAGGGAGTGAGACCCGCTTCCTTCGGCTTATCGTGGTCTCTTCCCGAAACTCTTCCGCAGAGCCCGAGAGCTTTCTTGTAGCCGTCGGGGAAGAAGGTGAGGGTGAAGCAGTCGCTTCCGTCAACAAACTGCTTCGTATATCTCTGAGGTCTTATATAGCAGGTGGCAACCTCTTTGCCCCAGAGAATGCCGACTCCGCCCCATGAGGCTGTCATAGTGTTGAAGCTGTCTTCGGTTCCTGCCGAGATGAGGCACCAATCGTTGCCGATTCTCTCAAACGGATTGAAAGTGAGCTCGCCTATATTGAATTCTTTCAGCATAAGAATCATCCTTTCTCAAATATATCCAAGATACTTTATGCCGGATTATTTTGCCCTATGCTCCTTGATAAGTGTCTGAATCTTCTCATGCGGGTCGATAATCGAGCTTACTGACATGTCGTGGTTGAGAGCAGTGATGAAGTAGGAAACATACTTCGAGCAGTCAACTACATGATACCATTCTCTCTCGAGCAACTCCTTGGGAGCATATGTCAGGTTAGTTCCGAATACGCCGTCGATAATACCGTCCTCATAAGCCTTGTCCATTTCGTCGTAGCCTTTTGTGAAGATGCAGTAAGTAGCATAGGTGAAGATTCTCTTTGCGTGTCTTTTCTTGAGGTCATAGGCGACTTCAATCATCGAATTTCCGGAGGAGATGATGTCGTCGGCGATGAAGATATCCATTCCGGTAACATCGTTTCCGAGATATTCGTGAGCTTCAATCTTGTTGACGCCGTCGATAACCTGACTTACGTCTCTTCTCTTATAAAACATGCCAAGCGTAACCTGAAGCTCGGAGGAATAGTGCATGTTTCGATTCATTCCGCCTTCGTCGGGTGATACAATCATGAAATGCTCTTTGTCTATAATCAGGTCGGGGAACGCCTTGAAGAGGGCTTTAAGCGCCTGATAAGAGGGAACGATGTTGTCAAATCCCATAAGCGGGACAGCATTCATAACTCTCGGGTCGTGAGCATCGAATGTCAGAACGTTCTCAACTCCGATGTTCTGGAGCTCCTGAAGCATGACTGCGGCGTCGAGGGATTCTCTGCCGTTGCGCCTGTGCTGTCTGCCACCGTAGAGAAGGGGCATGATTACATTGACTCTGTGCGCCTTTCCTCCTGCGGCTTGAATCAATCTTTTTAAATCCTGAAAATGGTCGTCGGGAGATTTGCGATTTTCATAGCCGAAATACGGGTATGTACAGGAGTAGTTTCCTACATCGCAAACGAAGAAAAGGTCATAGCCTCTGACTGTCTCGTAGATGAAGCCCTTGGCGTCTCCCGATTGGAATCTGGGACAGCTTGCCGGGATAAGGAAGGTATCAACATCCCTTCCCGCCTGTCTTGCCCATGTCACGAGATAGTCGTTAATCTTCTCACCGAGCTCTTTGGCGTTTTCCATTGCTATGATGCCAAGTGGAGCTACACTCAGCTCGGGGTTGAAGATTTGCGAGGTCTTTTTTAACATTGTCATTGAATCATGCCTCCATATTGTATTTTGAATAATAGTGTGCCGAATATGCTATATTCTAAATCTATAAAAGATAGATTCCTACAGGTGATCGGAGTGCTTTTTTCTTGCCCGCCGGACGTTCACAAATACCGTAGCCGCCAGCATGGCAATAAGGAAAATGGGTACGAGCCAAGGATTTGTCCCGTCAATTTTGAGCTGATTCCAGAGGGTTTGCATAAGCTCATTTGTCTCGTCAAAGAGATTGACAAAGACTTCCGTATGCTCGTTGAGATATTCATCCGACGGATATTGCAGTGGGTTGTTCTTCACCTCATCGTCTAAAAGCTCATACGCCACCTGATTCGGAGTTGAATAGCCGGTGTATTCGCAGTTTGCGAGGGCAACCTCAGCTTCGCAGAGGAAGTTTATATACATTTCCGCTGCTTCCTTGTTCTGAGCGGTGGTCGGAATGCAGATGGCGTCTACAAACTGGTTGGTTCCTTCAACGGGGATGCAATAGGTGAGGTCTTCGTTCTCAGCCATCATTGTGACTGCGTCTCCGGCATAGTAGGGAGCGATGGCGGCGGAACCGCCCTCCATCTTGTCGAAAATCTCATCCATGACGTAAGCCTGAACCACTGACTTCTGTTCCTTCAGGAGAAGTGCCGCTTCCTGAAGTTCGAGCTCGTCCTCGGTATTCTGGGAGTAGCCTAAGTACGTCAACGCAATACCAAAGGCATCTCTCGGATTGTTGAACATCAGGATATTTCCCGCATACTCTTTATCCCAGAGCGAAGCCCACGAGGTTATTTCTTCGTCAACCATAGTGGTGTTGTAGATAATAACAACCATTCCCCAGAGATAGGGGACAGAGTATTCGTTCGTCGGGTCGTATTCGGGATAGAGGAACGTATCCATGATATTTTTGATATTCGGGATATTATCAAAATCAAGCTTCTGGACAAGCCCTTCGTCTATCATCTTTGAAATCATGTAATCGCTCGGGATTATGATGTCATACTCCGCACTGCCCGACTGAATCTTCGAGTAGAGAGTTTCGTTGCTCGCAAACGTTGTGTAGTTGACCTCGATTCCGGTGAGAGCTTCAAAAGCTTCGTTTACATCGAGCATGTCCGATTCGTTAAGGCACATATACTCGCCCCAGTTGGCGACATTAAGTATAATGTCCTGACCCATGAAACGGGTATAGTCGTAGTCTGAAAGAAGCTCCTCATCGAGCTCGGAGTATGCGCCATATGCGTTGCCGGATGAGCATCCGCAAAGGGAAAGTGTAAGAACGAGAAAGGCTATAAGAGCCGCTAAAAGTTTTCTCATATCATGCTCTCCTTCCTCTGAGCGGCGCGGAATTGCTCTTGCTCACGTCTCAGCTTGCGGTTGTCGAGTATGTTTTTGGTTATGAGAATAACACAGATTACGAGGAAGATAATCGCCGACAGAGCGTTTATCTCCGGTGAAACCTTAAGCCTTGTCATCGACTCAATCGTGATAGAAAGCGTCTGCACGTTCGTGCCGGATGTGAAGTAGCTTACAACGAAGTCATCAATCGAATAAGTGACACTCATCAGGAATCCTGTGAAGATGCCGGGCATAATCTCAGGGATTACGACCTTAAAGAACGCCTGCCTCTGGTTGCATCCAAGGTCCTGAGCGGCTTCAACAAGGCTCGGGTTCATTCCCCTGAGCTTCGGAAGCACGCTGTATATGACATACGGAACGTCAAACGAGATGTGCGCCAGTATAAGAGAGGCGAAACCGAACTGGAAACCGAACGAGGTTCTGAAAATCTGGAATAGAAGCATCAGAGACACGCCCATGATTATTTCAGGACTGACAACGGGTATATATGTCAGGTTCATGAAAACGGTTTTGGAGCGTTTTTTCATGCTGTTGATTCCGAGAGCGGCGGTAGTGCCCAGGATTGTAGCAAATATCGACGCCGCAAGAGCAACTATAACGGTGTTTCTCAGTGAAGTCATTATAGTCTCGTTGTGGAACAGCTTGACGTACCAGTCAAGGGTAAAGCCTGTCCAGTTGGAACGTGATTTGGATACGTTGAACGAGAATACAATCAGAACGAGAATAGGAAGATACAAAAACAGGTACAGAGCGTACATGTAGAGCTTGGAGGATAGCTTTCTCATGGCATAACCTCCTCTTCCGAGCCGAACTGATTGAACAGGCTCATCAGGAATATTACGACTATCATAAGAACCAGTGCCATAGCCGAACCGAGGTGAGGATTATATGATGTTCCCAGGAACTGCGATTCGATTATGTCGCCGATAAGGTCGCTTGTTCCGCCGCCAAGCATTCTTGAAATGACGAAGGTCGAAACGCTCGGAATGAAAACGGCGATAATGCCTGAATTGATTCCGGGCATCGAGAGGGGAAGAATGACCCTTCTTACGAGGTTGAAGTTGTTTGAGCCTAAGTCTCTTGCTGCTTCGATAACGCTTGAATCAATCTTGACCATTGCCGAATAGAGCGGTAGAATCATGAACGGCAGATAATTATATACCATACCGAGAATGACGGCGCCGCCGTTATTGATAAGGTTCAGAGGACCGATTCCAAACAGCCCCAGAAATTTGTTTATAAGACCGTTCGACTCAAGAAGCGTCATCCATGCGTAGGTTCTCAGGATGAAGTTTGTCCACATGGGGACCATTATTAAAACTATAAGCGAGGATTGGTTGAATGACTTTGCACGCGAGATGATATATGCCGCGGGAAAAGCCAATATAAGACAGATAACCGTTGCGATGATGGCAAACAGTATTGAGCGGAAGAGCACCGCCATATAGTCCGACATATCGAACAGGTTTTGGAGAGTGAAAATTCCGTCAGAATCGGTAAGAGCGAATCCGATTACAAGTCCTAAAGGAATTATCGTGAAAATCAGAACCCATACAGCATATGGTACAGCGAAAACCTTAGATACCTTCATCTTCGGTTATGCCTCCGACTTGTGCATGATATGTATGTCCATAGGAGTAACATTCATGCCGATAATCGCTCCTGCCTCCTCGCTCTGAGTGGAGTGTATTTTCCATTTGTAGCCGAGAGCATCAACGCCGATTTCGTAGTGAACGCCTTTGAATATACAGCTTTCCACTACTCCGACGATAGCTCCCTGATACTGCGGAACAACCTTGATGTCTTCCGGCCTTATGACAACGTCAACAAGCTCGTCCGGGGCGAATCCCTGATCAACGCAGGAGAATTCTTTGCCGGCAAACTCGACCAGAAAGTCGCGTCTCATTATTCCGTCTATGATGTTTGATTCGCCGATAAAGTCGGCAACAAAGGCGTTTGCAGGCTCGTTATAAATATCCTGCGGTGTGCCTATCTGCTGAATGGAGCCGTCTCTCATTACGACTACCGTGTCGGACATGGTCAGAGCTTCCTCCTGGTCATGTGTGACATAGATAAACGTAATCTCGAGATCACGCTGCATTCTCTTAAGCTCTATCTGCATTTCCTTTCGGAGCTTAAGATCCAATGCGCCCAGCGGTTCATCAAGCAGTAAAACCTTCGGGCGATTGACGAGAGCTCTGGCAATGGCAATTCTTTGCTGTTGTCCGCCGGAAAGAGAATTAACCGAGCGTTTCTCAAAGCCTTGCATGTTTACAAGCTCAAGCATCTCTCCGACACGGGTTGCAATTTCTTTCTCGGGAAGCTTCTGAATCCTGAGACCGAAAGCAATGTTGTCGTAGATATTCAAATGGGGGAAAAGCGCGTACTTCTGGAAGACAGTGTTGACCTCACGCTTGTGGGGTGGGAGGTTGTTAATCTTCACGCCGTTAAAAAATAGCTCACCGCTTGCCATTTCGGCAAAGCCACCGATGATCCGAAGCGTAGTGGTCTTTCCACATCCCGACGGACCCAAGAGTGTTACGAATTGTTTGTCCACTATGTCGAGGTTGATGCTTTTGAGCACCTGAATCCCGTCATACTCGACAACAGCATTTCGTATGCTGATGATAGTATTTTTCAATTACAATCTTTGTCTCCTTGTTTTAAACAATTTTTTCGGCAGCATGATACCCCATAATGCCACTTTTTATTATATAGCAAATTCAGCCCTTTTACAATAATAAAATTATAAATATTCGCGATATTTTGATAGGATTTTTTTATCCTTTTGTCGCAGTGAACTTTGATTGCCTCCCGAAATTCAAAAAAATCTTCTCACTCTCGCAAAATTAGGCATTGAATTGCGTAGGGAAATGTTATATAATGTTATAGGCTGAAAATGTATAGTGACATACTGCGTGTTCAGCCTTAGCAAACGAAAAATCGAAAGGCGTGAATATATGAACAAGACACAGAGATTTTTTGATTCTCTTAAAGATATGAAGGTTGCCTTTATCGGCACAGGTGTGAGCCACACCGAACTCATAAGGCTGTTCCTGTCCAAAGGCATTGACGTAACCGTTCTGGACAGGAAGACAAAAGAGCAATACGACCCCGAGCTCTACAGCGAGTTTTCAGAAAAGGGTGTAAAATTTGTCCTGGGCGAGAGCTATCTCGACAGCCTCACCGACTATGATGTAGTGTATCGCACTCCGGGAATGTATTATAACAACCCGAAGCTCGTTGAAGCCCGTCAGGCAGGAGTCATAATCACAAGCGAGATGGAATCCTTCTTTGAGCTTTGCCCCTGCAAGATATATGCTGTTACCGGCTCGGATGGCAAAACCACCACGACGACGCTTATATCCGAATTTTTGAAAGCAGAAGGCTATAAGGTCTGGCTTGGAGGAAATATCGGAAAGGCTTTGCTACCGAGAATCGAGAGCATATCCGAGACGGATTTCGCAGTTGTTGAGCTTTCAAGCTTCCAGCTCATTTCGATGCGCGAATCTCCCGATGTCGCAGTCATAACGAATATATCTCCGAACCATCTCGATGTTCACGGCACGATGGAGGAGTATATCTCCGCCAAGTGCAACATCCTCGACCACCAGAGCACATTCTCAAAGGCTGTTCTGAATCAGGACAATGCCGAGACCGTCAAGCTCGGTGAGCGCGTAAGAGGAAATTTGGTCGGCTTTTCAAGACTTTCGCCTGTGAAGGTTGGAGCCTACCTCAATTCCGACAGAGTTCTCTGCTACTGCGACGGCAGAAAGACCGTCAAGATTATTCCAGCGGAAAGAATCAAGCTTCCGGGCGAGCACAATATCGAGAATTACTTGGCGGCAATCAGCGCCGTCTGGGGAGATGTTTCGATAGATTCCATCTGCCGTGTTGCACGCCATTTCGGCGGTGTTGAGCACAGAATCGAATTTGTAAGAGAACTTGATGGTGTCAAGTACTATAACGACTCAATTGCTTCCAGTCCGACGAGAGTTATAGCAGGTCTCAAGGCGTTCGGAACAAAGATAATAGTGATCGCCGGCGGCTACGACAAGAAGATTCCTTTCGAACCTCTTGCCGAACCGGTCAATAAGTACGTCAAGACTCTGATTCTCATGGGTCAGACCGCACCGAAGATTGAAAAAGCCGTAACCGACACACCGTTCTATAATCCCGATGAGCTGACGATTCTTCACGCTTCGGGAATGGAAGAAGCGGTTGAGCTCGCAAGAAAGAGCGCCGAGTCGGGCGATATTGTAACGCTTTCTCCGGCATGTGCTTCGTTCGACATGTATCCGAACTTCGAGGTCAGGGGCAGGCACTACAAGTCGATAGTGAGCGGTCTCAAGTAATGATAAGGCGAATAGACAGCTTTGATAACGCAAAGCTACTTCTTCGGGATTCTCACTATTCAAGAATTATTCTCTCACATATTCTTGCCTACGGCACTGAGTTCGATTTCTGTGAGTTTTATGAACTGCTGAGGGGCAACAAGCGAGTCGGAATATTCGCCTCTATGAACAGCTCCCTGACGGTTGATTTACTCGACGATGCCCATAGCTCGTCCGGCTGTATAAGGGAAACCGCTGAGTTCATCCGCTTCAAGTATCCGATGTTCGTTGAGATGCCGGAAGTCCTGATTCCGAAGCGTGGTTTGAGCGAATACCGCAAGGAAAAGAGATATTTCTTCTCGGTCCCCACTATAGAGGATGCTCCGGAAGACAGTGAGCTTTTGAAGGAACTGCCGTATGAGTCTGTTTTCGAAACGGCTTTTTCGGGACAGGATGCAAACTACGGCTTGTGGCTCACAGACACGGTAAGACGTGTGAATCGGGGAATAGTCCGCATCTATGGCTATAAATCGTCAGTTCTCACAGTCAAGTGCCAGAGCTACGGCAGGACATATCTGGCTGATATCGCCACTCCCGAGAAAGACAGGGGAAAGGGCTATGCCTCAAACCTTATAAAGCTTGTCTCACAGGAGCTGAAAAAAGAGGGAACAGACTGCTACCTTGCGTCGGACGAATCCATGAAAGATTTTTACCTTCGCCTCGGCTGTACAGGGCTCGGCGAGGATTATATACTGAAATTAAAGGAAAGAAAAGATTATGAAGAATTTGTTTAACATTGACGAAAGAATACTGAAGCTTGCTGATGAAGCCGAGGCTCAGTGTTCGGAGGCGTTCAAACGCATCGATGAAATCGCCGAATACAACGGCATGAAGGTGCTTTCGGCATTTATTAAAAATAACGTCAGTGAGACCTGCCTCCACGGCACAACCGGCTACGGCTACGATGATGTCGGAAGAGATACGCTCGATAAAGTCTATGCAACAGCCTTTGGTTGTGAGGACGCTCTCGTTCGCCATACTATTGTAAACGGCACACATGCTCTTTCAACTGCACTTTTCGGAGTCTTAAGACCCGGCGACAAGCTTCTGATGCTCTGTGGAGCGCCTTATGACACACTCGAAGAGGTCATCGGCAAGCGTGGCGAGAAGGGCAACGGCTCACTCATGGACTACGGAATCCAGTACGAGGAAATCGAGCTCCTCGAGAACGGCATGCCGGACTTAGATGCAATTACCGAAAAAGTCAAGACCGCTACAGTCGCCTATATCCAGCGCTCAAGAGGCTATTCGACTAGACCTTCCTACACTATTGCCAATATCGAAGAGATGATAAAAGCCGTTAAAAAGGGCAATCCTGATGCCATAATTATGGTCGATAACTGTTACGGCGAGTTCGTAGACACAAAGGAGCCTACCGAAGTCGGAGTCGACCTCATAATGGGCTCTCTCATTAAGAATCCCGGCGGAGGAATCGCTTCAACCGGCGGATATATCGCGGGAAGAAAAGACCTGGTCGAAAAGTGCGCCTACCGTCTGACGGTTGTCGGCATGGGCAAAGAGGTCGGAGCCTCACTCCACCAGAACAGGGAAATGTATCAGGGCTTCTTCCTGGCGCCAGGGGTAACTGCGGCGGCAGTCAAGACCTCCGAGTTTGCCTGTGCACTTCTGGGACTTTTGGGCTATGAATCCCTTCCGAAACAAGGCGAGCCGAGAGCGGATATAATCGCATCAATACTGCTTAAAAACGAGAAAACACTTACATCATTCATAAAAGGCATCCAGAAGGGTGCGCCGGTAGACAGCTACCTCATTCCCGAGGCCATTGACACCCCCGGCTATGAAAGTCCGGTAATAATGGCGGCGGGAGCATTCACAATGGGTGCATCAATCGAGTTTTCGGCAGATGCCCCGATAAGAGAACCTTACGCCGCATGGCTCCAAGGCGCATTAACATATCCAACAGGTAAGGCAGGAATACTTATTGCCGTTCAGAACATGCTTGAGGACGGCGAGATAAAATTAGACTGACGTTCACATGGAAAGGAGTACTCAATGGCAGAAAAGTATACAGTTTCACTCGCACAGTTTGCGAAGGAAGTAAACTTAAAAACGGTCTACACACCGAAGGATTTATCCAAAATTCTCATCTCAAACAACGACATCAACCGCCCGGGATTACAGCTCGCCGGATTCTATGCCTATTTCAACAACGAGAAGATTCAGATTTGCGGAAACACAGAGTTTGCATACCTTCAGGGGCTTTCTTCCGACGAAAGAAAGAAAGTTTTAATGACTCTCTTCTCATACAAGTTCCCGGCACTTCTTATTTCCCACGGACATGAACCCTTCCCTGAGATGATGGATGCCGCAACCGAATATGGCGTTCCGGTTCTTTCATCAGAGCTTGACACTTCGGAAGTTATCTCCCGAGGAATAGCATATCTGAATACCCAGCTCGGTCAGAGAATCACCCGCCACGGAGTTCTGATTGAAATCTACGGCGAAGGCGTTCTTATCGTCGGTGAGAGTGGCGTCGGTAAATCCGAAACCGCAATCGAGCTTGTCAAGAGAGGACACAGACTCGTCGCTGACGACGCTGTTGAAATCAAGAAGGTTTCGGCAATCTCTTTGGTCGGCTCCTCTCCCGACAATATTCGTCACTTCATCGAGCTCAGAGGCATCGGAATAGTCAACGCAAGAAGACTTTTCGGTATGGGTGCCGTCAAGATGACCGAGAAGATAGATTTGGTCGTCAAGCTCGAAATCTGGGATCCCGACAAGGTTTATGACCGTATGGGCGTCGATTCCGAGAGCATGGACATTTTGGGAGTTAATATTCCCTGTATCACAATCCCCGTTAAGCCCGGACGTAACCTTGCAGTAATCCTCGAGGTTGCCGCAATGAACAACCGTCAGAAGAAGATGGGCTATAACGCCGCTCAGGAGCTCCTCAATAACCTCGGTCTTGAGATGGAAGGAACAGAGACTGTTTCCAAGTGGGAGGATTTCTGATGCTTATCCAAGCTGACCTTCACACGCACACAATAGCTTCCGACCACGCCTATTCAACCATCACCGAAAACTGCCGTGCGGCGGCTGACATCGGCTTAAAAGCCGTTGCCATGACTGACCACTATGGTGTGATGCCGGACATCGCTCATGAATGGCACTTTACCAATATGAGAGTTCTTCCGAGAACAGTTTTCGGAGTTACCGTTCTTAAAGGTGCAGAGGTAAACATATATAACTATAACGGCGATGTCGACATGCACGAGGACCTTCTTCAAAAGATGGAGTGGGTGGTCGCGTCATACCACAAGTACACTTTTGATGAGCTCTCGGATGACCCGAAGGTCGTTTCCGATGGCTACATAAAGCTCTGTCAGAATCCATATATTGACGTTATCGGGCACCCGACAACCGATTTCTTCCCGTTCGAGCATGAAAGGGTTCTGAAAGTCTTCAAGGAGTACGAAAAGCTCGTTGAGATAAATGAAAGCTCTCTCATGCGTAAGAAGGGCTCACTCAAGAACTCGGTTCCGATACTCCAGCTTTGCAAGAAGTATGAAATCCCGATAGTTGTCGATACCGACGCACATTTCTGGGATGCGGTCGGAAAGACTTCGACAGTTGAGAAGGTCCTCCGAGAAGTCGACTTCCCCGAAAAGCTCATTTTAAACAGCGACTGGGAAAAGGTGAAAGAGTGGATCTTAAGAAAGCACCCACAGCTTGAACTATAGTAATAACATTGAAACGGTGACAAAGTAATGCCAAACAGCATAAATTCTTTGAAAGAAACATCTCTGAAATACGGCTGTAAATTCCTGATTAACGAGCCTCTGAAAGAGCACACGTCTTTCAAAATCGGCGGTCCTTGCGATATAATGATTTTTCCGAACAGCATAGATTCTCTTAAAGAACTTATTTCGGAAGCCGAGAGATATATGATTCTCGGAAACGGCTCAAACGTATTATTTTCCGATAACGGCTACCGGGGAGCGATATTTGTCCTCGGTCCTGATATGTCTGAGATAACCGTAGATAGCGAATATATCACGGCTTCTGCCGGAGCATCTTTGGTTCGTGTCTGCAAGACTGCACTTGATAATTCGTTGACCGGCTTGGAATTTGCTTACGGAATCCCCGGGACGGTCGGGGGAGCGGTCTTCATGAACGCCGGAGCCTATGGCGGAGAGATGAAGGATGTCGTGGCGGAAGTTACATGTATAAATCAGTCAGGAGAAATTGTAGCTTACAGCAGCGATAATCTTGATTTTGGTTACAGAAGCTCTCGTTTCACTATTTCCAACGAGATAATCGTTTCCGCAAAATTCAGGCTTTCAACCGGCGATAAAGATGCTATCAAAGCCCGAATGGATGAACTGATTGCAAGGCGCAAATCACGTCAGCCTCTTGAATATCCGAGTGCAGGGTCTACCTTCAAGCGCCCCGAGGGCACATATGCTGGGCTTGTAATCGAAGAGAGCGGCTTAAAAGGCTACTCTGTCGGCGGCGCAAAGGTCTCCGATAAGCATGCAAACTTCGTCATAAACACAGGCGACGCAACAGCCGCAGATGTGATGAAACTGATTTCGCACATTAAGAAAACGGTTTCGCAGAAAACCGGATATGAACTCGAATGTGAAGTCAAGCTTATAGAAGAATAGGCTTTAATCTGGGAGGAAGAATATGAAAATCATTATTGTGACGGGAATGTCGGGAGCGGGAAAGTCGAGTGCTATCAACTATCTTGAAGACATCGGTTATTACTGCATCGACAATATGCCTCCTGAAATGCTTCTGAGCTTTGCAAGATTCATAATCGGCTCGGATAAGCTGATAACCAAGGTCGCAATCTCTGTTGATATCCGCTCGGGAGAGCTTTTTTCGAAGTTCGAGGACTGTGTCAACGCCTTGAGAGCACCCGACGTCGAGCTTTCGGTTTTGTATCTTGACGCTGATGATGATACTTTGGTAAAGAGATACAAGGAAACCCGTCGTAAGCATCCTCTTGACGATGAAGCTTTCGGAAATCTGTATAAGGCGATTTCCCTTGAGCGTGAAGAGACTGAGAGAGCCAAGGAGATGTCCGATTTTTATATCGACACGACAGATTTCAAAATGGCGGATTTCCGTGTCAAAATGGCGGAGTTCTTCACCGACAAGGGTGCAAGAATGGCGATAAGCGTCATCTCCTTTGGCTTCAAGTACGGAATACCAAAGGACGCAGACCTTGTGTTCGATGTAAGATGCCTTCCGAACCCGTTCTATGTTCCTGAGCTTAAAAACAAGTGTGGACTGGACGATGAAGTATATAACTACGTTATGAGTTTTTCAGAATCAAATGAGGTCTTCAAGAAAATATACGACCTTGTAGGCTTTATGATTCCCATGTATGAAAAAGAGGGAAGGTCTCGACTCGTTATAGCGTTTGGCTGTACGGGCGGCAGACACCGTTCGGTCAGCTTCGCGAGAAGAACGGCAGACGCTCTGTCAACGGACAAGCTGAGCGTCAGGGTGGAGCATCGGAGCTTAGAGCAAAAGACATGAAAGTAAAATCAACAGAGTCATTTGTATACAAAGTGAAATCCGAAGCGGCGGAGTCGGTATCGGGAAGAAAAAAGTCGGATGCTTGTCTCTTGGGAATGCTTCTTATGAGCGAGAATTCCGACGCAGGAATTGTCTACGGAACCGACAACGAAGTATGCAAAGATTTATTTATCAGGCTCGTCCGGCATGTGATCCCTGATAATAACAGTATCGGCGAAGAGATTGTACGCCACCGCGGCAGGTTTCCCGAATATAAAATCTCAGTTTCCGGGAAAGAAAGCACAAATGCGATTCTCACAAGACTCGATATCGCAAGCCTTGATTGCACAGAGCTTCTGTCCCGTGCGGACAAGCTTGCGGATTCAAATTTCGGTGCATTTATGACCGGAGTTTTCCTGAGCGGAGGGAGAGTGACAGATCCTCAGAGGGAATATCACCTTGAGATAGCTGTCCCGAAAAGTGCGGACGATGGGCTCTATAACGGCATAAGCGAGCTTTTGGAGAAGCATATAGGGCTTGTCGCAAAGCACCTCACCCGTGGCGAGCATAAAACCCTGTACTTCAAGGACAGTGAGAATATTGAGGATATGCTTACCCTCATAGGAGCCACCGGCGCAAGCCTCGAAGTGATGAATACGAAGGTTTATAAAGATATCCGAAATCGTGCCAACAGGGCAACAAACTGCGACACTGCTAATCTCGAGCGTCAGAACATTTCGGCACGGAAACAGCTCGAAGCCATAAAAGTAATCGAAAACTCTCCCAAGGGACTGTCTCAGCTTTCGGACGAGCTCAGGGAAGCGGCAAATCTGAGGCTCAAGTATCCCGAATATGCCTTGAGTGACCTTGCAGCGGAATTTAATCCTCTGTTGTCCCGTTCGGGAGTTAATCACAGATTCAAAAGACTTATAGAAATCGCGGATAGCATAAACAAATCAAAAGAAGGGTAACTATGGCGAATTTTGTCCATCTTCATGTTCATAGTGAATATTCGCTTCTTGACGGTGCATGCAGGCTGAAAAGCCTTGTAAACCGTGTCAGGGAGCTTGGGATGGACTCTGTCGCCGTGACCGACCACGGGAACGTCTTTGCGACCGTTGAATTTTATAAAATAGCCAAAGCCGCAGGAGTAAAGCCTATTATCGGCTGTGAAATGTACGTCGCCCCGAGGACGAGATTCGATAAGGCGGGGAAGATAGACAACCCATATCGCCTGATAGTACTTTGCAAGAATGAAACCGGCTATAAAAATCTCTGTAAGCTCACGTCGCTTTCCTATACCGAGGGCTTTTATCGCAAGCCGAGAATCGACTTTGAACTTCTTGAAAGGTACCATGAGGGTCTTGTTTGCTTGTCCGGCTGTATAGCGGGCGAAGTTCCGAGGCTTCTGAGCGCCGGAGACTATGAGAACGCCAGGAAAACGGTTCTCAAATACCGTGCACTTTTCGGTGAGGATTACTATATCGAGGTTCAGAATCACGACTTTTCCGATGAGACGGATATTTTGCCGTATCTTTTCAAACTCAGTGACGAAACCGGCGTCAGACTCGCCGCCACAAACGATGCTCACTATATCAACCGCTCAGACGCACCCGCACAGAAGGTGCTAATGAGGATTGCAACAAATACTGCGCTTGATGACCCCGACGGCATGAGTTTCCCAAATGATGAGTTTTATATCAAATCCGAGGAAGAAATGCTTGCGGCATTTCCCGGTCATCCGGAAGCCGTTTATAACACCGCAGAAATCGCAGATAAATGCAGCGTCGATTTCGAATTCGGAGTAACAAAGCTTCCTGCATTCTCAATAGAGGGTGTCACCGATAACGAGGCATATCTTCGGCAGATGAGCCTTGATGGGCTTAAAAAACGCTATGGCGACAATATCACCGATGAGATAAAAGAACGCCTTGAATATGAGCTCGGAATAATATCAGGCATGGGCTATGTCAACTATTATCTCATAGTGTGGGATTTCATCAATTACGCCAAAACCCACGGAATCCCTGTAGGACCGGGCAGAGGCTCGGGTGCCGGAAGCTTGGTCGCTTATTGCATTGGAATTACCGGCATCGACCCGATAAAATATAATCTTCTTTTCGAAAGATTTCTGAATCCTGAGCGAGTCTCAATGCCCGACTTCGACATTGACTTCTGCATTGAGGGCAGACAGGACGTTATCGACTATGTAAAACGCCGTTACGGCGAGGACCATGTGGCACAGATAGTCACATTCGGAACAATGGCGGCTAAGAGTGCGATTCGCGATTGCGGCAGGGTCATGGGAATTTCCTACAGTGTCGTTGACAAAGTCGCAAAAGCGATTCAGTTCGGAGAGACTTTAAGCGATGTAAAGGAGAACTCCCCCGAGGTCAAGGAGCTTTATAACACCTCGCCACAGGTGAAAGAGCTCATAGACATGGCGGAACAGATTGAGGGGATGCCGCGACACTGTTCAACCCATGCGGTGGGAGTAGTAATCACTGCCGGACCCGTTTCCGATTACGTTCCCCTTATGACCAACGACGGTCAGCTTGTGACGCAGTATACGATGGGAGTCCTCGAGAGCCTCGGAATCCTGAAAATTGACTTTTTGGGACTCCGGAACTTAACCGTTATTCGTGATGCTGTAAGAGAAATAAGGAAGAAAGAACCCGATTTCGATATAGAGAAGATACCTCTTGATGACAATGAGGTCTACAAAATGTTCGCAGACGGCGATACTGTCGGAGTGTTCCAGTTCGAATCACAGGGGATGACAAGTACCATTATGCGGCTTGTTCCGGAGGATATAGAAGATCTGATTGCGGTTATCTCCCTTTATCGCCCTGGACCTATGGATTCTATTCCGACATATATCCGAAACCGCCATAATAAAGACTTGGTTACCTATAAAACTCCTCTTCTGAAGCCTATCTTAGATGTAACCTACGGCTGTATCGTCTATCAGGAGCAGGTAATGCAGATTTTCCGCAGTCTTGCCGGTTATTCCTACGGCAGAGCGGACATAGTCCGCAGGGCTATGGCGAAGAAGAAGCATGACGTACTTGAAAACGAAAGAAAAGCCTTCATCTATGGTGAAAAGAACCCCGACGGTTCTGTGAACTGTTGCGGCTGTATAGCAAACGGTATCTCCGAAAAAGTGGCAAATGAGCTTTTCGACGAGATGACAAGCTTCGCTTCCTATGCCTTCAACAAGTCCCATGCCGCTGCTTATGCGACTGTTGCCTACGAAACGGCATATCTCAAACGCCACTATTTCAAAGAGTACATGTCGGCACTCCTGACGAGCGTTCTCGACAACGTTGCAAAGATAACCGAGTATTCGGCTGAGTGCGAGTCAAAGGGTGTCAGGATTCTTCCACCGGATATCAACCAGAGTCAGGATGATTTCGTCCCAGTTGATGAAGGCATCCGCTACGGACTTTTGGCAGTAAAAAGCCTCGGCAAAACCGCAATAAACGCAATTTTGCAGGAACGTGAGAAAAACGGCAAGTATCAGTCACTTGTGGACTTCATACAGAGAACTCATTCAAACGAGGTTACCGTCCGCTCGATAGAAAGTCTCATAAAATGCGGAGCGTTTGACTGCTTCAAGACAAATCGTCGGCAGATGCTTTCAAGCTATGACAAGATTCTGGGCGCCGTTTCAAGCGAGTCAAGAGCCGGCATTGACGGTCAGATTGACTTGTTTGGCAGTGCGGAGAAAGCTCCCGTGGAGATGTCGCTTCCGCATGTAGAAGAGTATTCACTTGCCGAGCTTCTCGAAATGGAAAAGGAGACGACGGGAATCTATATTTCCGGTCATCCGCTCTCGGCATATACCGGTTGGATGACAGCCTCGGGAATGACGACCGCAAAGAAGATTATTGACGGCGCTTCGGACAATCCTCCGACATACAAGGACAAGCAGGAAGTCAGCATAATGGCGATTTTCCGCTCGAAGAGGGTTCACAACACCAAGAACGGAGCGATGATGGCGTTCTGCGTTGTAGAGGATGCAACCTCCGAAATCGAGGCTGTGGTATTTCCGAATATTTACGAATCGGCAAGAAATCTTTTGATGAACGGTTCACGACTTGCGATAACCGGCAGACTTTCCATCAAGGATGAGGAAACGCCGAAGATTCTTGCGGACAGTATCCAAAGTGTTGATGATTATGTCGGGGAACTCAAAAAAAGACCGCTTTGCCTGAAGCTTGAGTCGACCGAAAAAGACAAAATTTCGGCTCTTCGTAAGCTCTGCGAAAAGAATAACGGCGACGACAGGCTTATAGGCTATCTCTCCGATATGAAAAAGTCTACCGACATAAAAGGCGCAAACAAAATAAACATCAGCAACGAGACCATCTCCGAGCTGATAAAAATATTCGGCGTTGATAACGTCAAGTTTACCGTCAAGAAAGGACAATGACAATGAAAAAATTACTTCAAAGCTTCGTCTGTATTCTCACAATCGTGGCGATTCTTTGCACCACCGCTTGCGGCACAGCCAAGATGGAGAACGCCACATTTGGCGATGTAAGAAGCGAGTATAACACCTCACTTGACTTAACCGAGAACACCTACACTGAGAACAATGCTCCGAGCGATTATTATCAGCTTCTTGAGTTTGAGGACGGAACCTTGGGTGGAAGCTGTAAGGTAACTTCTAACGAGTTGTTTTCCGGCGGAGCAGGCGTTACGGGACTCAATTCCGACAGCGATTCGATGGTAATTTCTTTTGAGATTGAAAATTCAGGTTTCTACAATCTGACCGTTTCGGCATATACAGCGAATGCCGGCAGAACCAATTATGCCAATCTTGATGGAAGCTATATCGGCTCGGTTGAATGTGAAGTAGGGAAAGAAGTCTGTGATGTCACACTTGAGTATATCTATCTCAGTGCAGGAACCCACGAGTTTTCGATGACAGTAAGCTGGGGTTGGGTCGATTATGATTGTCTCACTATAACCGCTTCCGATATAAATATCGAAGACGTTTATAACGTCACATGCTCGCTTTCAAACGAAAACGCTGATGATAACACCGTAAGGCTTTATAATTTCCTGTGTGATATTTACGGCAAATACACCTTGACGGGTCAGTTCGCCGACTCAAGCAGAGATTCCGAAGAGTACGAGTGGATTACTTCCATCACCGGCGAAGAGTTTGCGGTTCTTGGTCTCGACATGATGAACTATACTCCAGTTGCTCAGGCTAATAATGCTTCAACCGAGACTGTTGAGTGTGCCTATGACTGGTATGTCAACTGCGGAGGAATTGTCCAGATTTGCTGGCATTGGCAGTCGCCCGAGGGCTATGTATCCGATGACGGTGCATGGTACAGCTCATTCTACACCGAGTATTCGACAATAGATCTCGACAAGGCAATGAACGGCGAGGACGACGAGCTTTACAACCTCTTGGTTGAGGATATGCACGAAATAGCTTCAAAGCTTCAGATTCTCAGAGATTATGGCGTTCCCGTTCTATGGAGACCTCTTCACGAGGCTTCGGGTGCATGGTTCTGGTGGGGAGATTGCTCCGCCGAGAGCTACATCAAGCTCTACAGACTTATGTACGAGATATTCACCGAGGAATACGAGCTCACAAACCTTATCTGGGTCTGGAACGGTCAGGATGCCGATTGGTATCCGGGAGATGACGTTGTCGACATAATCGCATGGGACATCTATCCCGGTGAAAACGAGTATTCGTCTCAGGCGGCAACCTTTATTGAAGCTTATAAGTGCTCTGAAGAGACCAAGCTCGTAGCTCTTTCCGAAAACGGTTGTATTCCCGATCCGGATAATCTTCAGCAGGATAATATCCACTGGCTGTACTGGGGCGTATGGAGCGGCGACTTTGTCTACACATGGAAGGGCTATAACGAGTCCTACACCGAAGAAAGTATGCTCATCAAGGCGTACCAGAGTGATTATACACTCACGCTTGCTGAGCTCCCCGACCTGACAAAGTACAGGCTTGACTGACACTAATCCAACACTAAAATATATGGAGGAATTATAATGATTAAACTACTATTCCAAGGCGACAGCATAACCGACATGGGCAGAGACCGTGAAAATATTCACGACCTCGGTTGGGGATATCCACGCTATGCCGCACCCGCGCTTAAGGAGCTTTGCCCTGATGTCGAGTTCGAATTTGTCGACCTTGCAATCGGCGGCGACCAGACAAGTAATCTTGTTGAGCGTCTCGAGAGCGACTTTGTTGAGGTTCAGCCTGACATCTGCTCGATTCTCATTGGCATCAATGATGTATGGAGCCATGCGGGTGAGAGAGACTGGATGAGCGACGAGCAATTCGAGAAGAACTACAGAACAATTCTTGACGCAATGAAGGAAAGAACCCATGCAAGAATCATGCTTATGGAGCCGTTCCTAATTCCCGTTCCCGACAAGCTCTACTTCAGGGAGGACCTTTACAAGAAGACCGAGGTCATAAGAAAGCTTGCCCGTGAGTATGCGGATGTCTATGTCCCGCTTGACGGACTTCTCAATTCCGCGTTCATAGGCGACGACCCGGTTACGTTCGCCGAGGACGGCGTTCATCCCACCGAAAAGGGCGCAAGGCTCATCGGACAGATTTACGCCGAGTACATGAAGAAGATTGTGGACAAGATAAAGTAATTTGAGGTTAATGCGCTTCTCTTGGAAGAGGGAAGCGCATTTTCTTAAGAAAAATAGGGCTTTATAGTGCACGGGGTTCTTGAAATATGTCGCTTGAAGTGGTATAATATCACCATTCGCAAATAAATCTTGGATGAAAGAAGGTTCAGGTATGAAAAAGTGGGAAGTCAGAGCAATTAATACAGATGCTGTCGATGAGACCGTTAAAAATACCGACCTTTCCCGTCTCACAGCCGAGATTATGTCCGCAAGGGGATATAATAACCTTGATGATATAAAAGCCTTCTTTAACGGAATCGAACTAAGCGACCCATATCTTCTTCCTGATATGGATAAGGCGGTTGCCACCATAAATCAGGCAATCGAGAACGGCGAAACCATCTGTGTATATGGCGACTATGATTGTGACGGTGTCACTTCAACCGCAATTTTATATGACTACTTCATGAATATGGGTGTTGAGACGCTTTGTTATATTCCCGAACGCAACGAGGGTTACGGTCTCAATATGCGTGCGGTTGACGAAATCCGCCAGAACGGCGCAACTCTGATTGTAACCGTTGATAACGGCATAACCGCTGTCAGGGAAGCAGACTATATCTATGAGCTTGGCATGAAGCTTGTCATAACCGACCACCATCAGCCTGCGGAAGCCCTTCCGAGAGCTGAGGCGCTTGTCGACCCTTATCTTGAAAACTGCCAATCCGAATTCAGGGATTTCGCAGGTGTCGGAGTCGCTTTGAAGCTTCTTTGCGCTCTTGAAGATGGCGGAGCCGATTTTATTATCGAGCAGTATGCCGACATATGTGCAATAGGCACTATAGCTGACATAGTACCTCTTGTTTCAGAAAACAGAACCATAGTAAATTTGGGCTTGAAACAGCTTAAATATACCGAGCGTGAAGGTCTCGTAAGTCTTATTGAGCAGAGCGGCATCAATCGCGATAATATGAATTCGTCATCGGTTGCATACTTTCTGGCTCCCAGAATCAATGCCGCAGGGCGTTTTGGTTCGGCGCTCACAGCTCTTGACATGCTCGTAACGGAAGGCGATGAAGCTGTCGGAAATGCCCGTAAATTGACAACACTTAACGAACAAAGAAAACAGTGCGAAGCAGAAATTGTTGCGGAAATAGGAAAGTATATTGCCGATAACCCGGATATAGTCCACGACAGAGTTATTGTTCTCAGCGGCAAGGGCTGGCATCACGGCGTAATCGGAATAGTGGCGGCGCGGCTGCTTGAGAGATACGAAAAACCTGTTGTAATTCTTTCAGCAGATGACGACGGCTTTGCAGTAGGTTCGGCAAGAAGCATCCAAGGCTTCAATATTTTCAAGTGCTTCGATGCCTGCAAAGAAATATTAGTCAAGTACGGCGGTCACGAATGTGCCGGAGGCTTGACGGTTAAAGAATCCGATATCCCGATGCTCAAAGAGATGATTCTTAAGTACGCAAAAGAGAATTTCCCCGTGATGCCGAGGTTCACTCTCACGGCTGACAAGCTTCTCAGAGGTGTGGATATAACAGAGCAGAATATAGCTGATCTTGGGAGAATCGAGCCTTACGGTGCCGGGAATCCCGAGCCGCTGTTTGCGCTTTCCGGCGCGGCGGTTCTCAGGGTGGTTCCTCTCAAGAACGGCGAGCATACCAAGCTTGAAGTGTCCTATGACGGTGTTCACTTGAGTTGCCTTATGTTCAGGAAGAAGACAGCTTCCGTCGGCATTAAAGCCGGAGATAAAGTAGACCTGATGGGCACACTTTCTATAAACGAATATAATGGCAAAAAGAGCTTTACGCTGACGGTGACGGATTACCGCCTCCACGGAATCAGACAGGAGAGCTATTTTGCGGCATACGATGCCTATGAGAGCTTCCGTCGGGGTGAGGAATTGCCTCCCGAAATCCTGAAAAAGGGCAGACCCACCCGCGAAGAGCTTGTAGCGATATACAAATACGCTTTCAACCTTGCGGCACCGTTCACGGTTACGAACCTGTCTGCCCGACTCGGTATAAACTGCTTTAAGCTATCAGTGGTGGTCGATGCCTTCTGCGACACGGGGCTTTGCAGAGTCGCTGAAAACGGTTACATAGAAATGACTTCACCCAAAACAAGGGTTGACATAGAAAGCTCCAGGACGCTTCATCGTCTTGACAGCTTGATTAAAGAATATGAAATTGCACAAGAATAAGTGAGGAGGGAACATTGTGACAGAAGCAGATAAAGAAAGAATCGTAAATGAAGCCTATAATGATTTTGTCGAGTCGATGGTTGCTCTCGACAAGAACTACAACATTGAAAAGATTGAGCAGGCTTATCAGCTTGCCCGTGAAAAGCATGAAGGGCAATTACGCGAATCGGGCGAGCCATACATCATCCATCCGATAGCAGTTGCCAAGATTCTGGTTGAGCTCGGCATGGACGCCGACACTACCTGTGCGGCTCTTCTTCATGATGTTATTGAGGATACCGGAACATCCTATAACGAGCTTAAAAAGCTTTTCGGCGAGGATGTTGCAAATCTTGTTGACGGCGTTACAAAGCTGAATCAGGTTGCGCTCTACTCCAAAGAGGAACAGCAGGCTGAGAATATCCGTAAAATGCTTCTTTCGATGTCGAAGGACATAAGGGTTATCATCATCAAGCTCGCTGACAGACTTCACAACATGAGGACTCTCGGTTATCGTAGCGAAGAAAAGAGAAGAAGCGTATCGCTTGAAACTATGAACATATTCGTTCCTCTTGCTAACCGCTTGGGAATCAGACAGATGAAGGAAGAGCTCGAGGATCTGGCGTTTTCATATCTTGACCCGTTCGCTTATAACGAAATAGAACAGCTTCTGGAGAAATCAAAGCCGGAGCGTGAAGCCTTTATCGAGCAGATAAAGAAGCGCCTCGCAAAGCGACTTGAACAGGATTTCAATCCTCTTCCGACCATCGAAGGTCGTGTAAAGAGTGCCTATGGCATCTACAAGAAGGTCTATGAGCAAGGAAAGCTCTTTGATGAAATTTATGACAAGTATGCAGTTCGTGTAATCGTCAATACCGTAACGGAATGTTATTACGTCCTTGGCGTGGTTCACGATATGTTCTCGCCGATTCCGAACAGATTCAAGGATTATATTTCCACTCCGAAGGCAAACATGTATCAGAGCCTCCATACAACCGTTATGGGCAGGGAAGGCATACCCTTTGAGGTTCAGATAAGAACCTATGAAATGCACCATACTGCCGAGTACGGAATTGCCGCTCACTGGAAGTATAAGGAGGGCGTGAAGGGCAAATACAAGTATGACGGTCGCCTTAATTGGGTTCGTCAGATTCTTGACAGTCAGCAGGAATCGAATGATGTTGAGGATATAGTAAGAGCTATCAAGGACGATCTGGCTCCCGAAGACGTGTTTGCAATGACTCCGAAGGGCGATGTTATCTCTCTTCCGCTTGGTGCCACTGTCATTGACTTCGCCTATGCGATTCATACACAGGTCGGACACAGGATGACCGGCGCAAAGGTTGACAAGAAGCTCGTTCCGCTCGATTACCAGATAAAAACCGGCGAGATTATCGAAATCATCACCACAAAAGACCCGAATCACGGTCCCAACAGAGCATGGCTTAATATCTGCCAGACAAACGAAGCCAAGTCCAAGATTCGCTCTTGGTTCAAAAAAGAGCGCAGGGACGAGAACATAGCCGAGGGCAAACAGGAGCTCGAGCGTGAGTTCAAGCGCAATCTTATCAGGGTTCCCAAAGACGAGCTTGAAGACTTCCTGTCTCTTGATATGAAACGCCACAACTGCGAAACCCTTGACGATTTCTATGCCGCAATCGGCTACGGCGGTGTCACACTTTCTAAGATAATTCCGAGGCTCAAGGACGAATACACAAAGAAGTATATTCGGACTGCAAACCAAACTGAAAATCAGTTTGCAACCGAGCAATTTTCTACGAGAAAGAAGCCGAGTTCCGGCATTATAGTGGACGGAATGGATAACTGTGTCGTCAAGCTCTCACAGTGTTGTTCGCCTCTTCCGGGAGATGATATCATCGGATTCGTTACCCGTGGTCATGGCGTTTCCGTTCATAAATGCGACTGCGTAAACTATCTTTCTCAAAAGGATAACGAGCCCGAGCGCTGGATTCCTGTTCACTGGGCAGGCAAGGACGAGACCACAAGTAATTACTATAAGGTTGTTCTTGATGTAATCGGCTATGACAGAATCGGTATCCTTGCGGATATAATGTCATGCTTGCAGGAAACGAGAACCATGACCTATGAATCAACCGCAAGAGTCCTCAAAAACGGCAATGCAAGCATAATGCTCACAATAAGCGTTGCGGGAACGGCAGAGCTTCAGAACGTCATAACAAGGCTCAAGAAGGTCGAGGGCGTATTCTCGGTCGAAAGAAGCTCAAAGTAGGTGTATTATGCAGATTACAACCATTCCCAATATGGGAGATTTCGCAACCAATGCGTATATCGTCAGCTCCGGCAATATTGCCGTCCTTATTGATGCGCCTTGTGATGCCGAAAGAATTATAGATAAGTTGGGAGATTTAAATCTTGAAGCCGTACTTCTGACTCACGGTCATGTCGATCATATTTCTGCGGCAGGAGAGCTCAAAGAGAAAACCGGTTGCAAGGTAATGATTTCTCATGAAGATGAGCCGATGCTCCGAAGCTTTAAGCTTTGCCGTGCAGACTATTTCTCTGTTCCGTTCTATCCCTGCGAAGGCGCTGAATGCTTTTCTGACGGCGATGAGCTCAAATTCGGTGACATGACTTTCAAGGTCGTATCTACCAAAGGTCACACCGCCGGCTCGGTTTCGTTCATAATCGACGATATAATCTTCTCCGGAGATACGCTATTTGCCGGAAGCATCGGCAGAATTGACATCGGTGGAAGCACCTTCAGTGATATAATATCTTCGATCGATAAGCTCTACAAGCTTGCGGACGGTAAAAATATGCGGGTTCTTTCTGGACACGGACCGGAAACGGATTTATATTCCGAGCTTCTGGAAAATCCATACTTGGGTGCGCTCAGAGGTTGATTTTTGATGTTTACACTTGTATTTTCGGGAAATGATTTTAAGTATGAGCTCGAGGCTGTCTCGAAGCTCTTTTTCCCGGCACAAAGCTTCGGCTTTATATTTTTGGATACGGAGGAGAATGCAAAACTCCCGAACGATAACTTTGCGTTGATAGAAAGAACCGGCGAACTTCATAAAGTTGCCGTTACGCTAGATGGAAATGTGGCTTCCAAAAGCCTGACACTTTCTTCTGATATCGAGAATTATGACGATGAGTGCGAGTTTCAGCTCGGGAAGCTTCTCTTTTTATGTCTGAGAGCGCTTACCGGTATATCGCCGGAGTGGGGAATACTCACGGGAGTCCGCCCTGTCAAGCTTATAAATAAACTTCGAGCAAAAGGATTCGGCTTCGACGAAGCTTCTGCATATCTTGCCGACAGGTATCTCATGACCGACGAGAAGATAAATATCGGTTGGAAGACAGCCGAAAATCAGGATGCAGTAATTTCTGCCATACCAAAGCGTTCGTTCAGTCTTTATGTCGATATTCCGTTCTGCCCGACAAGGTGTACATATTGCTCATTCATCTCTCAGACAGTTGGAAGCTTCAAGAAGCTGATGCCGGAATACGTCGAAAAGCTCTGCAAAGAAGTAGCGTATACAGGAGAGCTTGTAAAGAATAAAGGCTTGATACTTGATACGGTCTATTTCGGCGGAGGGACACCCACTTCCATAGAAGCAAAAGATTTAGACAGGATAATGAAGCAAATTGCTTTATCGTTTGATCTGTCACATGTTCGTGAATATACTGTTGAAGCAGGTAGACCCGATACGATAACATCCGAAAAGCTTGACGTAATCAAGCTTAACGGCGGTGACAGAGTCAGCATCAATCCACAGACTCTCAATGAAGAAGTCCTGAAATCCATCGGCAGAAGCCACACCGTCAGTGAGTTTCTTTCAAGCTACGAGCTTGCAAAATCAAAAGGCTTTAAGGCAATTAACGTAGATTTGATTGCAGGGCTTCCAAATGACAAGCTTGAAAGCTTTACAAAATCGGTTGACGGAGTAATGGCACTTAATCCCGAAAATATAGCCGTGCACGCCCTTTCAATCAAGCGTGCATCGGATCTTATGGCAAGACGAAGCCTCGGCGACGGTGAGCTTTGTGAGAAGATGATAAAGTATTCGACCGATAAACTCATGAGTGCCGGCTACAGTCCTTATTATCTCTATCGTCAGAAGAATCAGCTCGGTAATCAGGAAAATATCAGCTGGACTCTTGACGGTTATGCCGGAATCTATAACATCAACATCATGGAAGAAGTGCAGACAATTCTGTCCGTCGGTGCAGGAGGAACAACGAAGCTTGTTTTGTCACAGGGTGACGGCGATCGCCTCAACCGTTTCTTCAATCCGAAATATCCGCTTGAGTACATCAAGCACTTCGACACGGTTCTTTCAAGAAAAGAAGAAGCCGGCAAGCTTCTTGATTTAATCTGAGGTGAAATATGCCAATACTTTGTTCTACAGGTGCTCTGATAGGGCGACCCAATAACAGGGATTACACACTTCTTGAAGAGCTCGCACCGAAGCTGAGTTGCGACGGCTTTGAGCTTATGATATATCCCGACTGGTATCCGATTACTGACAAGCTGATTGATTTTACGAAAGATATCGGCATTAATATTCCCGTAATCCATTGTGAGAAGCATATTGGCGAGTTGTTGAGCAGTGGTATTGATGAAGATTTGAAATCGGCAATGCGCGACTTCAAACTGAATTGCGAAATCGCAAGGGGTGTGGGTGCCAAAAAGCTCGTCCTGCATCTCTGGAACGGTTTGGTTTCAGACAGCCGTATTGAAAACAATATCGCCGGTTACAAATACCTGCGTGAAATTTCCGATAAATATGGGCTCTTGCTTCTTGTTGAAAACGTCGTTTGCAATGTCAATGACCCTATTACTAATCTGCGTAGAGTTTACGAAGAATATCCCGATGCCGGATTTGTTTTCGACACCAAGATGGCGGCTTTTCACTGTCAGGAAGAGCTTTTGTATGATGATGGTAACTCATGGCTTCAGGATAATATCAGGCACTATCATGTCAACGATTACGGCGGAGGGTATAAGGACTGGAACAATCTCAAAGTGCTTCCAATCGGCGAAGGTCGTGTGGATTTTGATAAGTTCTTCGATTATATCAGAAGTAAAAAACAGCAGGACTTCACGTTCACCGTCGAATCGACCGCTTTTGATAAAACCGGTGTTGTACATACCGATATTCTGAACAAGTGCTTTGACAGAATCGGAAATTATCTCTCAGAGGGAAGCAGTTGCGATGCTCGATAAAAACGATATAATAGAACTGAATATCGACGCTCTCAGCTCAGACAGCTCCGGAATCGGAAGACATGACGGCATGGCGATTTTCGTCCCCGATACTGCAATAGGCGACAAGATTTTAGTAAGAATTCTGAAAGTCAACAAGACCTATGCCTATGCTAAAATCGAGAAGCTTCTGGAGGCTTCCAAAGACAGAGTGGAGCTCGATTGCAATGTCCGTACCTGTGGCGGTTGCGTTTACCGTCATATTTCCTATGAAGCCGAACTTTGTGCAAAAGAGCAGTCTGTAAGGGATACCTTCAAACGAATCGGGGGCTTCGATCTTGAGCCCGAGACAATAACCGGAAGCCCCGAGGTCAACAGATATCGCAATAAGGTTCAGCTTCCGGTGTCAATGGCGGATGGGAAAGCGTTTTGTGGATTCTTTTCCCCGAGGTCTCATCGCGTTGTGCCGGTTTCCGATTGCCTTTTACAACCGGAAATCTTCACCGAAATCTGTAGTGCGATTATAGATTATGTCAATCAGAATAATATTTCTATCTATGATGAAAAAACAGGTAGGGGACTTCTACGCCATATTTATCTTCGCAGAGGGTTCCATACCGGCGAAATAATGCTGAGCCTTGTCTGTACGAAAGAGACCGAGCTTTTTGACAGGCTTGTTGAAGTGCTCTCTGAACGCTTTCCCGAAATCAAAACCGTTCTTCTCAATATCAACTCTGCCAATACAAACGTAATTCTCGGCAATAGGGACATATGCCTTTACGGCTCCGAAACAATTCGGGACACAATGTGCGGCGTGACGGTCGAGATTTCTCCTCATTCGTTCTATCAGGTCAACACCGAAGCCGCAGAAAACGTCTATAGTACGGCAAAAGAGTTCTTGAATCTCAATGGGAGCGAGACGCTTCTTGATTTATATTGCGGAATCGGCACAGTTGGGCTTTCAATGGCACAAAACGTCAAAAGGCTTATAGGCGTAGAGATCGTCCCTGCGGCAATCAAAAATGCCGAGCGAAATGCCGAAATGAACGGCATCACAAACGCAGAGTTCTTTATTGGAGACGCAGGTACTGTCGCCGAAAAGCTGAGCAGGGAAGGCGTGAAGCCGGATGTCGTCATTGTTGACCCGCCGAGAAGAGGCTGTGACGCAGAAACGCTTAGCGCCATCGCTGAAATGTCCCCAAAGAAGCTCGCCTATATCTCCTGCAACCCCGCGACATGCGCCCGGGATTTGAATATCTTAGCCAAATCGGGCTATGAATTAGTGAGATACAAGCCGTTCGACATGTTCCCGAGGACGGCTCACGTCGAGTGTGTATCATTGATGTCAAGGATAAATGAGTAAAAAGAAATCGGTCCGAGAACTTAATCTCAGACCGGTTTATTTTTTACTTTATGCTGATTCTGAATTCAAGGTGAATGTCCGGCAGGGGAATCCGGTATTTCGGGTCGAGATTGGGTCCGCAGCTGTGAGTCCCGACTCCCGCCATGCCGCTGTCTATGCAGACGACACTGCTTCCGCACTTCTCGAGCTCATAGTTGTGACGCCTCCAGGCGAGCTCTTCCTGAGTGTAAACAGAAGCATTGAAAGAGAACGGCTCGGGAGCCTCGAATCTTATGGTATTCTCACCGTCTGAGATTTCCGAGAACAGGCAACCGTAGTGCGAGGAGTTCTCCTGTGGGCGGATGTAGTCTTCGTGCATATCGGAGATATTAGCCGTAAACTCGCCCATATACGAAGCCTGATGCTTGTCGATGTAGCTTTCAAAAGGACCGTAGCCGTAGTACTTGACTTCGCCGAAGCTCTTGTCGAGGAACAGCCTCAGCCCGAATCTTGGCAAAAGCTCGACCTTGTTGCTCGTCTTGCCGTCGGTCTTGACGGTGATGTCGCCGTTTCCGTCAATCGTGATTTCCGAATCCGCCATGCAGAACGGCTGATTGATGCTCCATCCGAACGAATGGGAAAGCTTTATAACAACCACATTTCCGACAATCTCCGCCGAGGTTTCATAAATCTTCGGAATATAGTCGTTGAGATGTGCTTGATACCAATCGCCCCTCATGGTGTCGTTATCGGTCGGTGCCCTGAAGAAGTTCCACTCCACGGGCTTATCAAGAAGATTCTTTCCGCCGATTTCGATAGCCGAGATAGCTCCGCGTCTGCGGTCGAATCTTATGGGTTTTCCGCCGGCATTAACGGTAAATTCAAACGCCGTTTCGATGAGTTTTGGCGCATTTTCGCAAACAATCGGCTTCAAAGCGTAATTCTCGGCAAGCTTAATCTGGTCGAAGCAGATCTCTTCGCCCGATTTTGATGTGAATATAAACCTGATATAAACGCTTTCACCGGTAGTATTTTCAGCCTCGGGGATATTTACAATCGTTTTGCTATCCGCCGGAAGCTTATATTCAACTTTGCCTTCGGCGATGACCTTGCCCATATCGGTAATCTCATACCTGCAATCCATCAGCTTATCCACATCGGCAAAGAGGAGCTTGTTTGTAAAGACAAAGTCGCCCGGGTTTTCGCCTTTAGTTACCCTGATCGGTCGGAAGACCTGCTTCGCTTCAAGGAGACCGGTGTGCGGCGTCCTGTCGGGATAAGTAAGTCCGTCGACGCAGAAGTTTCCGTCGTTATGCTTTTCACCAAAATCTCCGCCATAGCCATATTTGACCTTGCCGTTATCCGCAACTCCCTGAATCAGCGCGTGGTCGCACCACTCCCAGATAAGACCGCCCATAAGTCGGTCGCTTGAGTCATAAAGCTCACGGTAATCCTCAAGGTCGCCGCTGGAGTTACCCATCGCATGGCTGTATTCGCACTGAATAAACGGGCGCTTTTCGTTCTCATCCTTGAGGAAATCGTTACGAATCCAGTCAGGAGAGGCATACATCTTTGAAACAATATCGAGAATGTCAGTAGGTGTTCCGTCAAGATTGTGAGTGTTCTCATAATGCAGAAGCCTCGTCTGGTCATTCGCCTTGACAAGCTTCGCTCCTTCGAGCATATTCTCGCCCCAACCACTCTCGTTTCCTAAAGACCAGATGATAATTGAAGGATGATTGAAGTGCTGAGAAACGAGCTTCTGCTCTCTGTCCACGATTGCATCCTTGTAGCTCTTCTCCATCGTCAAAAGTGAAATACCACAATAAGCATTAGGAGCGCTCCATCTGAAATCAATGTAGACCATGACGCACCCGTGTGTCTCAACATCAGCTTCAGCAATAACATAAAATCCGTATTCGTCACAAAGACGATAGAATAGGGGAGCATTCGGATAATGCGAGGTTCTTATTGCGTTGACATTGTGCTTTTTCATCAGCTCCAGGTCCTTGCGCATGCTTTCTTCGGAAGCGTAATAGCCTGTATCGGGATAGCTGTCATGGCGGTTCACACCGTGAATCTTGATAACCTTTCCGTTAAACTTCGCCGTACCGTTTTCAACATAAATACTCCTGAATCCGACCTTTTCGCCGACAACTTCGTCATCGGTTTCTATTACCAGATTATATAGATTCGGAATCTCAGCAGACCAGAGCTTCACGTCAGGAACTTTATATTCGAATTTTTCGCCGTCTGAGATTCCGGCGGTAAATACTTCTTTTCCATCAGAATCCGAAAGCGTGATTTTCGCATTTACTCCCTTGACAGTGATTGCAAAGTTGCCATCCATATCAGCTGTAATACGATAATCTTCAAGCCTCTTTTCCGGGCGGGAAACCATATAAACATCTCTGAAAATGCCCGAAAGTCTGAACTTATCCTGGTCTTCGAGGTATGTGCCGTCGCACCATTTCAGAACGGCGCAGACGATAGCGTTTTCGCCGTCTTTCAAGTAATCGGTGACATCAAACTCCGAAAAAGCATGCGAAACCTGAGTATAACCAACGAATACGCCATTTACATAGAGATAAAGACAACTGTCCACACCTTCAAAAGTGAGAATCCTTTTCAAGCCGTCAGGCTTATATTTGTAAGTTCTGCGGTAAACTCCCACAGGGATATCATCCGGTACATACGGCGGGTCATAGGTAATAGGATAGTTGACGTTTGTATACTGCGCCTTGTCGTACCCGTGGAGTTGCCAGTTCGACGGAACGGGAATCTTTGCACAGAATTCCGTCTCCGTGAAGTTGTCTTCGAGGTCAATAATACTGTCGTAATACTTGAAATCCCATTCGCCATTCAGCATTTCAACCCGGCTTGAGCGGTCTTTCGTCTCAAACGGGTTCTCGCCTTCTCCAAATGGTGCAAACCAGGCATGGTCGGGAAGAGTCCCGATATGCAACGCTTCCGGGGCTTCGTGATAAATCATCTTTGCCTTTGCAGAACCTGCTACGGCTATCTTTTTCATATCCATTACAAATCTTCCTTTCTATTCTTAATTATTACGGATGCTCCCTTATACTGACGACTTCCCACACTCCGTCTTCGTTTTTCTCCATCTTCCAGAGAGCTTCGCATTGCGAACTGGCACTGACAGTGTCTCCATTCGAGTCAATCGCTTCCTCGGAATAGTAGACCCATATATAGCCTTCGGTGTCGCCCAAGTGAGCGCTCCAAAGCTCGAGTGAATAATTCACGGATGTGGCGTTTTCATACAAATCGGAGGCAGTTGCGTATCTTGAAAGAACTCCATAGAGCTCGTTACACTCGGCATCTGTATGCTTACAGTCCTGAAATGCGGCGTCAGCCTGCCTGAGAACCGATTGCGCCTCAATCCTGTCTGACAGACTCCCAATAGAAACGAGCATTGCGACTTCGTCGCTGTTATAGTAGGATAATTTGCCGCAGACCATCAAAAGCCTGTAAACCGGGAACTGATAAATCAGTATGCAGACGATGAGGATACAGGCGACAATAACTGTTACAGCTGTCCACTTTTTCTTACGAATCTTCTTTTTCATGCCAGTTATCATTTCGGCATCGTTGGTTCTCTCAGCAAGAGAAGTCTCGCCAATGCTCTGCTCAATTTTCAACTTTTCAAGCTCGGAAGCACAATCGGGGCAACTCCTGAGATGTCCTTCGACAAACTCAGCTGTCTCTTTACTAACCATATTCTCATAATACAGTGGCAAAAGATCTTGGACTACACTGCACTCGTTATTCATCACTTTGTTCCTCCATTCTAAGCTGTATCATTTTTCTCGCCCGGTGGTAGGTGACACAAGCCCAGTTGTCGGTTTTGCCGTAGAGCTCGCCTATTTCCTTGAATGAAAGCTCTCCGAATACCCGCCACATGAAAACTTCCTTGTAGGGCTCAGCAATGTCGTGCAGGGCTTTTCTCACCCTGAGGAAATCTTCCTTGCGACTTGCCTGTTCTTCGGGTGAAGCATCTGGGTCGACTATTTCGGGAAAGTCCGCATCGTCAATGCTTTCTGTCTTTCCCGACTTTTTCAGATACGAGTAGTAGGAATTCTTTGCAATCTGACAGAGCCAGACCCTGATATCACATTCGCCACGGAACTTTCCGATAGATTTCATCGCTTTGAAGAAAGTATCGCTTGTGATTTCCTCGGCAATATGCTCGTTTCCCGAAAGCCTCAGAATGTAGTTGTAAACCGGTTTGAAATAGGTCCTGTAAATCTCCTCAAACTCCACTGCTCGCCACCACCTTACCTATAAGACTTCATGGAGGGAGAAATCTTACAAGAAATCTGCGAAAATAATTTGAGGGAATCTGTTTATTCACTGTCAGCTATAATATTCGGAAAATCAGTGATATCATCACTCAGAACCACCATCGCTGCACAGTAGGGCGGGAGAGTGATTTTGAAGATGTTGGTGTCAGTGCTTTCAACAACGTTGATAAGCTGAATTTCGTAGGTCTCGTCGTATACTGCATAAACAGCGGTAGCTGTGTAGACAGTCTCGGAAGAGGTCAGGTCTATGACTGCGTTTTCGTTAAGACCTGTGTCTTTGTTTGTAATCATGAGGGTTATCAAACCGTCGTCGTCAGTAGCCGCATATGCGCTCGAGAGGGAGACATCATCGGTGGTCGTGCTGATAAGAGTATTGCCAAACATTGAACCATCGCCATCATAGTTGGTATAGAGTCTGATTCCTGCAAACTGGCAGTCGTTTCCGCCCCAGATGGTTGCAAGATATACTCCCATGTCAGCAAAGCAGCCGAGAGCTTCAGCTTCAGCGATAGTGCCAGTTATGTCGTCGCCGTTGAAGTTATATTCAGTGATGGCAAGCTTAGTACCTGGGAAATATTCGTCGATAGACGCCTGGATAGTGGGGAGGAGTGGCAGATTATTCATGCACCATTGCCCGATCCAGCTGTTTTCAGAAAAGCCTTCTTCATAGAGGGTGCGAACCGACTGAAGTCTGTCCTCAGCACTTGCCCCTGCGGATTCAGAATAGTAGTGAATATCCAGAACATCAAGTAGCCTGACTCCCGCCTCTTCAGATGCCTGACACATATAGTCGAGATAACAGTCGAGGAACCAGTTATAGCTGTTTTCTTCCTTCAGATCTTCCCATTCTGTACTTTCATCGCCGTCTGCAAGATGATCATAGGCAGTGTAACCGTAAAGGGCAGGACCGAATATCTCTGCGTTCGGGTCGAGTTCTTTTACTACTGCCGCAAGCTCTGCGGATTTTGAACAAAGCTCCTCTATGGTGACAGGGTCGGGATGAACTCTTGAGTGTGTTCCCGCCCAGAGTGCCGGCTCATTATCAAGGCTATAGCCTTGTATGCCGGTTTTGCTTGTTGAATCGCCGAGCATGTTTATAATGTAGTTGACATATTCGTCCATGTAGACGACGCCGTCGGTGAGGTCGGGAGTGTCAGGAAACTCGCCATCCGAACGGAACATAACCTCGTTGAATCTCTCTGACGGTGCCGTGTTCTCCTCGGAAACCTGTCCACTCTTGTCTGCCGCAACATAGCCCGCCATCTGTAAAGTGGTCAGCTTGTACGTTATCCCGTTTTCTTTTGCTTCTTCGGAAAGCGTTCTGACGATGTCGGCAGGTTCATCCGAATCCGAAAGATTGCTGTCGGATGAATGATACCAGTCTGCGCCGGCATTTGATGCGTTGGTTTCCCAGTTGTAAGCCGTCATGCGGTTGCCGCCCTGACGGATGGCGGTGAAGTTAGCTTCGTCGAGGTTCTCTTCGTTGCCGTATTGATTCACGCCGTAGATATAAGGGCTGATTTCCTTGGTCTCCGCGGTGAAATCGATGACAATGTTTATTTCATAGCTATCGTCAGCGTAAATGTCTGTTGGAACGGTAACGGTTTCACGCTCCGGTTCCGAGCACGATGTCATAACAGCCAACATAGCTATTACCAAAACGAGTGATAAGATTTTACTTGCTTTTTTCATATGAATCCTCCCTTCGGACTTTGAATCCGTATAAAAAGTATATCATAATGGAAGGTAGTTTGCAAGCGAAATTCTTGACACTGTGGATGATATATGATACAATACCTATAGCTTGTAGCAAAGATGAGGGAAGCATACATATGTCAAAAGAGCGGAATTCCGAGAAGAAAAAGAAGCCCGGTGTTCATACCGGTCATCGCAAGCGTCTTAAACAGCAATTTCTCGAGCATGGATTGGACAGGTTTTATGACCATCAGGCTCTCGAAATGCTACTTTTTTATTCTGTTCCGCAGGGAGATACCAATCCAACGGCGCATGCGCTTCTGGAACGTTTCGGAAGCATTTCGGGTATTCTCAATTCTCCTTATGAAGATCTGCTTGAGGTGAACGGCGTGGGTGAGAACACCGCATGCTTCCTGAAATTTTTGCCGGAATTCTTTGCTCGCTATCTGCTTTCAGGCTTGCAAGGTGAAAAGCTTGACAGCACATATAAGCTTTGTCGGTATTTTCTTTATAAGTTCCTGCCGATACAAAACGAACAGCTTTGGCTCACATGTCTCGATGATAAGCTCGGCGTGGTTTCATCGGTAAATATTTCAGAGGGCGATGGCTCATCCGTAACTTTTGATGAGCGCAAAATTCTTCAGGAAGCTCTCAAGAGCAAGTGCTCTACCTGCGTTCTTGCTCATAATCATCCGTTCGGTGACAGTTGTCCTTCCAAGGATGACGTCCGTCTCACGGAAAGTATCAAAGTCGCATTGGAACGAGTAAATATAGATCTCATCGATCATATAGTAGTTTCCAGAACAGAAGCTCGTTCTATGTTTCATCATGAAGTCATTGTTCTTGATGATGAAATAAAACAATGACCCAATCGAAGGTCCGGGAGCAATTCCCGGACTTTTTGTCTTGACTTTTTTTGTCTTGACTTTTTTTGTCTTGACATTCACGAAATATATGCTAAAATGTACTTTAATGCGATTTGAAAAGGAGGCTCAAAAATGGCTGACAGAGCTATTATAACCGCACTCGGTGAGAACGACGAAATCATTGATTGTGACGTTCTTTTCACTTTCAAGAACACCGCCACCAACCGTTGCTATATCGTTTATACCGAGAACACATACGACGAAAATGGAGATATTGAGGTCTTCGCTTCAATCTTTGACCCTGATGACAAGACTCTCACCTTCCATCCAATCGAAACCGAGGAGGAGTGGGCACTTCTTGAATCGAAGCTCCGGGATTATGAGAGAAGCAAAGAGCAATCGGAATCCTGATTGCACATTGAAAGGAACATTATGAAGGAATACCGCAACATTTTATCGGAGGTCGGAATCTCCGAGGCTGAAATCGACAAAAGAATCAATGATACGTTTGAGACTATGTTCTTCGCCCCACACGACGTGAGTATTTATCGTGAAGTGCCCGGAGACATGGGCTATATGGAAGACACCGGTAACGTCGACGCCAGAACCGAAGGCGTGTCCTATGGCATGATGATGGCAGTTCAGATGGACAGAAAAGACGTCTTCGATCGTATCTGGAAGTGGTCGATGACGAATATGTATCTTTACGAAGGCAGATGCGCCGGCTATTTTGCTTGGTCGTGTGCTCCCGATGGCACTAAAAACGCCTACGGTCCCGCACCAGACGGCGAGGAGTATTTCGCGATGGCGCTTATTTTCGCTTCTCATCGCTGGGGAGACGGAGAGGGGATATATAACTATTCCGAGTGGGCTCGTCAGATTCTTCGTGACTGCATTCATCGTAACGGAGATGGTGACAAGCAGGGTCAGACCATGTGGGATTTGGATAATCATCTCATCAAGTTCATTGTCGAGGTTGATTTTACCGACCCGTCCTATCATCTGCCGCATTTCTATGAGCTTTTCGCAGAGAACTGCGACGAGCGCGACCGTGATTTCTGGAAAAAGTCGGCTGACGATTCAAGAGAGTATTTACACCATGCTTGTCATCCTGTAACCGGTCTTTGCGCCGACTATTCTTCATATTCAGGGGATCCTGTTGTATTTCCTGAGGACAAACCCTTCTGGAATCCGCAGGCGTTCTATCGCTACTATTCCGATTCATACAGAACAGTGATGAATATGGCTCTTGATACCTCGTGGAACGCCGTCGACCCGTGGCAGTGCGAAAACGCCGCCAAGGTGCAGGCTTTCTTTGAGAGTCTCGGCGACAACTGGGACAAGGTTCCGCTCAGGGACGGCACACTACTTGATGAGACGGCTATGCACCCGGTTGGCATAATTGCCTCTAACGCCGCCGCATCCCTTGCTTCATGGCAGGAAGGTGCTTCCGAAGAGGTTATAGAACGTGCAAAGAGATTTGTACTGAAGTTCTGGAACACACCGCTTCGGACAGGTAAACGCCGCTACTACGATAACTGCCTCTACTTCTTCGCACTTCTTATGCTCAGCGGGCGCTATCGCCAGTGGTAAATATATCGGTGGGAATCCCGATTTCCCGCCGAATTTTTATGCTATTTTCAGCGAAATACTGTTGATTATGCGGCAAAAAGAGTGTATAATTATCTTATGTGATGGGGTATAATGCGCCTCATCGAAAAAGATTTTAAGGAGTGTTTATAATTATGGCAGATCGTATTGTACTGAATTCCGTTTCCTACCACGGACACGGAGCAATCGAAAACATTTTGGGTGAGCTCAAGTCTCACGGTTGCACCAAGGCTTTGGTTTGCACCGACCCCGACCTTATCAAGTTCGGCGTTACCGGCAAGGTAACAGCTCTTCTTGATGCCGATGGCTTCCCTTATGAAGTCTACAGCGACATCAAAGCTAACCCGACCATCGAGAACGTTCAGCACGGCGTCAGCGTCTTCAACGCCTCCGGTGCAGACAGCATTATCGCTATCGGTGGTGGTTCTGCAATGGACACCTCCAAGGCTATCGGTATCATCGCCAACAACCCTGAGTTTGCCGACGTAAGAAGCCTCGAGGGCGTTGCTCCCACCAAGAATCACGCTGTATTCACTGTTGCTGTTCCCACAACCGCCGGAACCGCCGCAGAGGTTACCATCAACTACGTTATCACCGATGTTGAGAAGAAGCGTAAGTTCGTCTGCGTCGACACCAACGATATCCCCGAGGTTGCCGTTGTCGATCCCGATATGATGTCCACTATGCCCAAGAGCCTCACTGCCGCAACCGGTATGGATGCCCTCACTCACGCTATCGAAGGCTACATCACCAAGGCTCATTGCACCATCAGCGATATGTTCCACCTTGAAGCTATCAGACTCATCTCCGCAAACTTAAGAGGCGCTGTCGAGAACACTCCCGAGGGCAGGGAAGGCATGGCTCTAGGTCAGTACATCGCCGGCATGGGCTTCTCAAACGTAGGCTTGGGAGTTGTCCACAGCATGGCTCACGGTCTTTCTGCTCTTTACGACACACCGCACGGCGTTGCTTGCGCTATCATCCTTCCGACCGGTCTTGAATACAATCTCCCCGTTGCCGGAAAGAGATATCGTGCTATCGGCAAGGCTATGTGCGTAGCCGGCATCGACGCCATGGACGACGACGAAGCCGCTCTTGCCACCATCGCAGAGGTCAAGAAGCTCTCTCACGACGTTGGAATTCCCGAGAACCTCAAGGGCATCCTCAAGGAAGAGGACGTTCAGTTCCTCGCAGAGTCCGCTTATGCAGACGCCTGCCGTCCCGGCAACCCGAGAGACACCAGTGTCGAGGAAATCACCGAGCTTTATAAGAGCCTCATGTAATCCATTCGAGAATAACAAAACCGGCGGAGAAATCTTCGCCGGTTATTTTTATGAGCTTAGCTTTCGGTATTCAGCATGTCCATAATGTGGAGCTTGTTGAGTCCGAGCTTTGATATGATGCAAATCAGGAATATCACAAGGAACAGCGCAAGCAGGACAAGCACAATTACCGGAGCGGTCAGTCCGTAAACGGCAAGCGTACCGAGAAGCGTTCCGATAACCGTTATAGGGCTCGTGCCCTCAGCTAACAAGGAAGCGTTGATTATCAGGTAGTACACTATGTAGCAAACAACCGACGCCACAACCGAAACAATCCCTCTTACAGCTGATTTCCGCATAATCTCCAAGTTTCTTTGCCTCTTCGACATTCCCAACGCCTGCAAGATTCCATAATGCCGTCGCTCACTTTCGGCTTCAAGCCGTAGAGTAGTCAGCAGAATCAACAGCACCACCGCCGCAATGCAGATTCCGCTCACAAGGAGCGTTATGACCGGCTGGAGATAAACCTGCGTGTTCGATGAAATATATTCCCGACGGTTGACCAATGAAAGGCTCGAGTTTTCTTTTGCTATGTTAGTTATTGCAGCATCTGTAGCATAGAAATTGGCGTTTGCGTCGGTATATATGTATGCATAGATGTATTCCATGCTATCGTCGTTAGCAAAATGGTATATTTTATTCTTTGGAGTCCAATAACTGCCATCAGGTAGCTGCTCTATAAGCTTTTCAACAAAAGCACGTGAGCATATGACGTTGGTACACCAGAAGTCATTAAGAGCATAATAATAACCTGAGTATGTGCCAGATGAGGAACCACGGCTGAAGTCATCCTCTAACTTTTGCAGACCATCGCCTGTGTTTACTTTTTCAAGCGAGCATAAGACAGCATCAGCACTGATCAGACCTTCATCATCTGAATCTGTAGACAAGGGAACACCCTGTCCATTTGTATAGTTGATGGAAATCGTGACATTCGACCCGACTCCGATATAATCCAACAGCCCAGTTTCGACTAAAGAGGAAGTGGAGAAAAGCTCTTTTCCATAGTTGTCTAAAAATGTTGAGTACCCTTCTTCATCGTGGTATTGAATTATAATGCTTTCGCCGTTGTCGAAAGCTTCAGTATCAACCTTTGAAAGGTCGGTATAATTTTCAAGCTCATCTGAATCCATTACGCAAATCTGAAGATAAATCGGATCAAAATCGTCAATGGTAACCATGGCTACAAGAGTTTCAATGCCTACAGCACTGCTGATGCCTTCAATGCTACTGATAGTTGAGAGAAGTTCATCGCTGACGGGAGTCTCGATGCTGTTGTTCTTTGAGGTTGAGGCCCAGAAATAGTAGGACCACTGTGACGACCAGCCGTTATAGTTATATAAGGGTCCAGCAAGGCTGAACGACGTGAAGACAACCGACACACAGAGAAGTATCGACATGAGCATAACGAGAGCGTGACGGAATTTCAGGTAGAATTTCGACTTGCCTCTCTGCATGACCATTCTTCCCGTAAGGGGAGTAGCCAAAGCTATCTGGAAGGTTATCATTCTTATTATGAGAACGCCTGCAATCCACAGACCCGCTGAAATGAGGAGATAGTTCCAAGGGATATTTATAATTATCGAAGTCGAGCCGGTATAGGTGCTGATTCTAAGGAGTCCCCACAGTCCAAGGCTCCCGAGTGCGGCTCCCAGAATCATTGCAGGTATGCACAAAATCATCGTTTCAACGAATATAAGTAGCCTCAGTTGTCCTTTTGAGCCACCAAGGCTTCGCATCCTGACAATTCTCTTGACCTCAGTCTGCATCTGCAGAACATAGATGATGACAACCGCCAGCAGAGTTACAGCCAATATAAGCCAGACATAGAACGTATTGACCTCGGCGTTTTCTTCGTCAAGTTCAACTGCTGTGTTGACTGAAAGCTTGCGAGTCCGCATCGATGAGTGGTTGGATGCGAGATAAGAGCTTACCTTGCTCTGGACGTTTTTCTCCATTCCTTCCTTGACGGAGAAGAAGGCTGTAACCTCGGCTGGAATCTCAAGAGTTTCCCTGAACGCTTCATACACGTTCGAAGTCGCTTCGTCCCAGAGCTCATTGATGCAATCCTCGGTGACGATAGCGCTGTTCAGCGTACCGCTAACGTTCCAGATGCTCGTGTACGAGCTGATGATTCCGACAAGTGTGAACTCTTTCACCACCTCATACTCGTGTTCGTCCACAGTGAAGGTGACAACGAGCTCGACCTTCTGACCAAGACTCGAACCAAGTCCGAGATTTGAAAGCACAGATGATTCAACTGCGATTTCATCGCTTTTCTTCGGCATTCTACCGCTTGACATCTGGATTCCCATGTCGATAAGAGCTTCATCGACAGTGCCGATATCTAAGGAATCAGTGCCCTTGATTCCAAAATACAAGTAGTTCTCGTCACACTCCGAAACGATGCCGTAGTTCACACTTACACCAATATCGTCAAGCCAATCGTTCGACTCAAGATACTCCCTGTCTGCGGCTTCATCCTCGGAAATAAAGGAAGCATACCATGTTCCGAAGGTGTCGGAGTAGAGCTGTGAGTTGGTCGAAGAAATACTGCTCGAATAGCTCAGAAGCATGATAGCAAACGCGAAGGAGATCAGCAGAACGAAGAAAATCAGAAGAGACTGTCTTTTTCTTCGTCGCATTCCTTGAATTGCAAGTGAAAAGATGTTTTTAATCATAATTTTTACCTCGCCGTTATTTTTCTTTTCAATTATCATAATACCACATTTTGCAAGTAATTGCAAGGACTATTTCAATATATCGAGAAATTTTTATCGTCAATAGACAAAAATCTCCCCGAGAACCGTGCTTCGGGGAGTCTTTATCTGTTTTAATCCACATTCAGGAACGTGAGATAATTTTTACTGGTCGGGATGTTGATGGTCGAGGTTTTCCACTCGACGTTTTCTCCGAATCGATAGCGTAGCTTATAGGAAGTGGCTGTCGTTTCGCCGGATTCGTCATAGTCCTCGTTCACAACCCATTCGATGTCCGGAGTGACGCCTCGGGTGGAGTATTTCGCAATTCTTATGGAATAGCCTTCTTCGACAAGAGTGAAGAAGCGGTAATTGATGTCCATGTCGTTCGGCTCTACGACGATAATAACCTTGCCTCGGTCGTTGTCCTGAACGTCGATGATGTAGTAGCGGTATTTGCCGTCGGGGGAGACGCTGTTCGCATTGAGCTCGGCGATTTTGCCCATGTCGTATTCTTCGGTGACGGCTGTGTCGGTAACGCTCGAGTCAAGAATCGTCTCAACCGCGGAGCCGCCGAACAAGGTGCTGATGATATAGAATACAATAATGCCGACTATAAACAGAATCAGATAGAACGAGCCCCAGATGATTTTTGGCGTGTCTCCGGCACCACAGATGAAGAACATTAGTACTCCTACAACAAACGGTGGGATAAACAGTGCCGGCGCAGAGCTGAACAGAACCAATACAAAGACCGGAATAAGCAGTAGCAGGGAAACAATCCTCGTGAAGAACTGATTTCTCGTCATCATCATGAGTATAAAGAAGATGACGTTCAATGCGATATAGACGACATAGAAAGTTGTCTCGTTCTTTAGCTCTATTGTGTAGAGGAACGTCCACATTGCTAATACACTTATGAGAAAAAGATACAGAAGGTTAAAGCAGGAAATACCGAACCGAACGTATTTATTTGAGATTGTGAGTTTGTCCAAGCTGTCATCGCTCCTTTCAGAACTTAAATAGATTATACCTGACAGCGTGCAAAAAAGCAAGTCTGCGGTGATATTTGTATTTGAATTGTAATCTGTGGAGATTAATCTGAGTCAAGCTTAAGAACGCTCATGAACGCCTCCTGCGGAATCTCAACGGAGCCAACCTGTCTCATCCGCTTCTTGCCTTCCTTCTGCTTTTCGAGGAGCTTCTTCTTTCTCGTTATATCGCCGCCGTAGCACTTCGCCAGAACATCCTTGCGATATGCCTTGACGGTTTCACGGGCGATAATCTTTCCGCCGATAGCCGCCTGAATCGGAATCTCGAAGAGCTGACGTGGGATGTTGTCCCGAAGCTTTTCGCAAAGTCTTCTTGCTCTCGGGTAAGCTCTGTCCTGATGGACAATAAACGAAAGAGCATCGACAATGTCGCCGTTCAGAAGCAAATCGAGCTTTACGAGCTTGCTCTCCTGATATCCGATAGGCTCGTAGTCATAAGAAGCATAGCCTCTGGTTCTCGATTTAAGCGTGTCGAAGAAGTCATAAATAACTTCGTTCAGCGGCAACACATAGTGAATATCGACTCTTGTGTCGTCGATATACTTCATATCCTTGAAGGTGCCCCTGCGCTCCTGACAGAGCTCCATTATGTTTCCGACATATTCGCTCGGTGAGAAGATATGAGCACTGATAATCGGCTCCTCGGCAAGCTTGATTAAAGACGGGTCAGGGTAGTCTGTCGGGTTGTCAATATATTTGACTTCGCCGTTCATCATGGTGACTCTATAAATAACCGACGGAGCGGTCGTGATGAGGTCGAGATTATATTCTCTTTCAAGCCTTTCCTGAATTATGTCCATGTGGAGAAGTCCCAGGAAGCCGCATCGGAAGCCGAAGCCCAAGGCTACCGATGTCTCCGGCTCAAACGTAAGCGAAGCGTCGTTAAGCTGGAGCTTTTCAAGAGCGTCTCTCAGATCTCCGTATTTTGAGCCGTCTGCGGGATATATTCCGGAGAATACCATCGACTGAACGTTTCTGTATCCTGGAAGAGGTTTATCACAAGGGTTGGCGGCGTTGGTGACAGTATCGCCGACCTTTGTATCTCTGATACTCTTTATAGATGCCGCAATATATCCTACTTCTCCGGCTTTAAGGCATCCGGAAGGAATGAGCTCTGTTGCACCCATATATCCGATTTCAACCGTCTGGAATTCGGAACCTGTTGCCATCAGACGGATTGTGTCGCCGACCTTAATTGTGCCCTCTTTGACGCGAACATAAATAATAACGCCTTTGTATGAATCGTAATAGCTGTCAAATATAAGGCATTGAAGCGGGGCATCAGGGTCGCCCTTCGGGGCAGGGAAGTCGGTGATGGCTCTTTCGAGAACCTCACGGATATTGATGCCTAATTTTGCGGAAATTCTCGGGGCATCCTCTGCAGGAAGCCCTATCACGTTTTCTATCTCAGCAATAGCTCCCTCGGGGTTTGCACTCGGCAGATCAATCTTGTTTATGACCGGCAGGATTTCGAGGTCGTGCTCAAGTGCCAGATAGGTATTCGCAAGCGTCTGTGCCTCAATTCCCTGAGAAGCGTCGACAACGAGAATTGTGCCTTCGCAAGCCGCAAGTGAGCGTGAAACCTCATAGTTAAAGTCGACGTGACCGGGCGTATCTATAAGATTGAATACATAGGTCTTGCCGTTGTCAGCTTTATAGTTCAGCCGAACAGCCCGAGCCTTTATCGTGATGCCTCTTTCACGCTCTATATCCATATTGTCAAGAAGCTGGTCTGACATATCTCTTAATGCGACAGTTTCCGTCAATTCAAGAATTCTGTCTGCAAGAGTAGATTTTCCGTGGTCTATGTGTGCGATAATGCAAAAATTTCTTATGTTTTCCTGTTCAATGCTGTCCATTGCCGCCCACACCTTTCTTTCTGTAATCATTATTCATAGACATCTATTATAGCATATTTTGCCCTTCATGTAAACCTTGGAATCGCTAAATTTTTCACAGTAGCGGGAATTGATGAAAGCCTGAACACAAATGCCGGTTTCATTTTGCATATTCGGTGAAATCGAAATGAAAGTTTATCAATTCGTTTGCATTCTCAAAAAAACGTGTTATACTTAAATTAGTACGAATGTAGAAAGGAGAGAGCCAATGCCAATTTATGTAGGTCAGCCCTGCTCGTCATGCGGCAGGATATTAACCAAAACCGACGATATCGTCGTATGTCCGGAATGCGGTTCTCCGTACCATAGAGATTGCTATATAAGTGAAGGAAAGTGCACCAATCAAAAGCTCCACGAAACAGGTGAGAGCTGGCAACCGACAATAAAGCAGGAAGAAAAGAAGCCCGAAAAGCTCATCTGCCCCAACTGCGGTGCCGAGAATTCTCCGGATGCGGCTTTTTGCTGTAACTGTGGCTCTCCTGTAAACATGGAGAAGGCTTCGGGCGGCTATCAGAGAACTAATACCGGATACAATCAGAATCCGTATGGTAACAGCGGCTACCGTAATGGAAATTATCAGAATCAAAATCAGAACGGCAACTATCAGAACCAGAACCAAAACGGCTACGGTCGTCCATACGGAAACCCATATATGGGTGGCATGGGCAGGGGATTTTCATTCTTCGGAAATGGTGCATACAGCGCCGATTATCTCATAGGAGACCACACTGTTGCTGAGTATTCCGACTATGTTGGCTCCAACAGTCCTTACTTCATTCCAAAGTTTGTAAGATTCGAAAGCGGCAGAAAGTGGTCATTCAACTTCTCGGCGTTCTTCTTCCCGCACATCTATCTGTTCTATCGGAAGATGATTCGTGAGGGAATAGTTGTCCTTCTTCTGACAGCTTTGCTGTCAATCCCGACTCTTATCTATTACCTTTATGCTTATGGAATTATCGGAGAAGAAATTGTAAGCACATCATCATTTGCAGTGATTTATAACGCTTGTTCGATACTGTCTTATGTTCTGAGTCTTGGTGTCGGACTTTTCGCTAATTATATCTACTACAGAAAAGCAAAGAACGGCCTTGACACAATCAAGAATGACATCGTTGAGTATAACTCTCAGCGTCAGGCTCTCTTGACAAAAGGCGGAACTTCTATGGCTTATGCGATAGGCTCGGTAGTTGCACTGACGGTTATATTCTTAGCGGTCATGATGATAGTTATGGGAATGGGCACAGGAACATCCTCATAGCCTGAAAAAATACTTCGGATTTGCTCAAAGTTTTGCTTGACAAATCCGATTTATTTTGATATACTATCCTAGTTATCCTTGTCCGTCGTGAGTGGCGGGCGGAATTCAGAAGGAGGTGCAATTATGGCAAAATTATCTGAGAACTACGAAGCTATGGTGGTTTTCTCAACCAAAGCGGGCGACGAGGTAGTAGCTGAGCTTGTCGCTAAATTCAAGGACATGATCGAAGCAAACGGAACTCTTGCCGAAGTTGACGAATGGGGAAAGCGCAAGCTTGCCTATGCCATCAACTACGAGACTGAGGGCTACTACGTTGTCTACACTTTCGAGTCCAAGCCTGATTTCCCGGCTGAGTTTGACCGTGTCCTCAACATTACCGACGGCGTACTTCGTTCCTTAGTCATTGCTAAGAACAGCTGATTGGAGGAATAGTAATGCTTAACAGAGTAATATTGATGGGCAGAATAACCCGTGACCTTGAAATCAAGCAGTCTGCAAGCGGAACTTCGATTCTTAACTTCACCGTTGCTGTCGACAGGAACTATGTCAGACAGGGTGAAGAGCGTCAGTCTGATTTCATCAGTTGTGTTGCGTTCAATCAGCGTGCCGAATTTATCAACAAATATTTCGGCAAGGGCAGAATGATTGCCATCGAGGGAAGTCTTCAATCAAGAACCTATGATGACAAGAACGGAACCAAGCACTATGTCACTGAGGTTATAGTTGACAACGCATCGTTCACCGGCGAGAAAGCGTCTGATAACGGCGGTTCGTCCTCGTATCAGTCCAACTATCGCCAACCTACACAGCAACAACCCGCTTATAATGAGCCGTCTTCGAATCCCATCGCTATCGGAAATATGGACGATTTCGAAGAGATTCTGAGCGACGACGGCGTTCCGTTCTGATAATTCAGAACGCGATAATCTTTGAAAGGAGAATTTCACCATGGAAAGAAATACTGTCGGTGCAAGACCGACAAAGAGACCCAGAAAAAAGGTTTGCATGTTCTGTGCTGACAGAGCAGAGACCATTGATTACAAAGACACTGCAAAGCTTCGTAAGTGCCTTACCGAGCGTTCCAAGATATTGCCCAGACGTGTAACTGGAACCTGTGCATATCATCAGCGCGAACTCACCAAGGCCGTCAAGAGAGCAAGATACGTTGCACTACTGCCTTATTCTTCCGACTGATAGAACAGTTCAAGTAATATCAAAAGCCGAAGGTTTAATCCTTCGGCTTTTTTCGTGTTTATCGGTTTTCAGACATTCAGATAGCCCTTCAATACCTTCAGGGTGTTCATAATTCCGTCAACGTGGCTTCTTTCATAGCCGTGGCTTACATAAACGCCCGCCCCGATAAGTCCGTGACGGATGTCATATCCCGCTCTCAGGGTAGCCTCAACATCGGAACCGTAGTGCGGATAGACATCGACAGCATAGTCCGCACCCTCTTTTTTGGCGGCGGCGATGAGCTTTGAAACCACCTGATAGTTATACGGTCCGCCGGAGTCCTTTGCGCAGATAGAAACCTGTCTTTCGGTGCAGGTAAGTCCGTTTCCGACGCATCCCATATCTACGCTGATTGCTTCGGTAACGCCTTCGGGAACAGAGCCGGAACCACCGTGACCGACTTCCTCATAAACCGTAACGTGTACATAGGTCTTTCTCGGAAGCTTGATGTTGTTGTCGGCGATATAATTCGCAAAGCCTAAGAGTATTCCGACGGAAAGCTTATCATCAAGGAATCTCGATTTGATATATCCCGACTGGGTAAGTCTCGTTCTCGGTTCAAAGCAGACTATGTCTCCGACTGCAATTCCGAGCTTCCTGACATCATCGGCAGACTTTACATTCTCGTCAATCACGACTTCCATCGTGTCGAAGCTTCTCTTTGTAGAATGATATTCTCCGTTGACGTGGACGCTTGCATTGCAGAGCTGTAGGGTTCCTTCATAGACAAATTGCTCACGGGTATAAATTCTCACGTTTTCTGCTTCGGCATTGTTTGCTTCCATTCCGCCTAGGTTAGTGATTTTAAGCCTTCCTGAGCCGGTAATTTCGCAGACCATACCGCCCAAGGTATCGGTGTGAGCTTCAAGAAGAAGGGCATCATCCTTGGCAACTCCGCCTAAATCGACGATAACTCCGCCCTTCTCGGTGATGGTAGCCTTAAAGCCCAAACCTTCAAATTCATCCTTCACCCAAGCCGCGGCTCTTTCGGTGTACCCCGATGGGCTGTCTATAGCTAAAAGTTCACAGGCTTTCTTTCTTGCAAAATCGCGGTATTTTATGTCCATCTCAGGCATATCAAACATCTCCTTATTAATTTTCGACTTCGGCAGTTACTTCTGCAATCAGCTTTTCGGCGAGATTGCATATGTCGGAAGCCGCATCCGGATTTATAGTTTCGTGTTGTCGCTTTATCATATCAAGTCGGTGCTGTCGGTCGCCAAAATACTCCAAAGCCTTGTATATACTATTCCTATTAGGCTTGACCTTCAGGCTCATGCCCTTATCGGAAAAGTAGTTCATGTTTATAGTTTCACACCCGGGAATAGGAGTGATATGAGCTATCGGTACACCGGCTGCTGCAGCTTCGGTTGACGAGAGCCCTCCCGGCTTTGTAAAGCAAACCTCGCAAAGCTTGAAAAGCTCAGGCATCTTTTCTGTAAAGCGATACATAATTATGTCGTTTCCGTATATCGCATAGAGCTTCTCAAAAAGTTTGTTGTTATTTCCGCAGACCACAATAAGCTTCGTGTGCCCGTCCTGATGACACCATTCTTCGAGAATTCTTACTATTTTCTTGAGTTTCCCGGCGCCCATGCTTCCGCCGCAGACAAGAAGATATTTAAAGGCGGGGTCAAGATTGAGATCTTTCTTCAGGTCTTCCTTAGTTGCCTTTTCTGAGAATCTCGCACTTGTAGGAATTCCATATCCGTAGATAGTGTGTAGTGACAATCCCTTTTGGGCAAATTCTGAAACGAAATCCTTGCCGGGGGGCGATGAAAGCATCTGCTTTGATTTCACGCTCAAATGGAATGCAGGCATAGTCGGTGGCGATAAATATCGTTTTCGGAAGATCAATACCGTTGTCCTTGAGCGCCGTCAGCATCTCGCCTGCAAACAGGTGAGTGGTGATGATTGTGTCGTAGTGGTTTTCTTCCAGATGCTTCTTCAAGGCTTTCGCAGGCTTGCGGTTGGCAAAATATATCGGTGAACGACAGGGGAGCTTCGACACAGCATCTCCGATTTTGTAAACAAGCCCGAACAGCTTCGGGGTAGATGTAACTGTTCTGATATACGCGTTATCGACAAACCGAGCCAGAAAACTGCTTTCGAGCGTATATGGATTTATAAATTCCGTTTCGTGCCCGCGCCTTTCAAGCTCTTCCTTGACAGCCTGAGCCGCGGCGTTGTGACCGCCACCGGTGCCCATCGAAAGTATCAATGCTTCCACGCCAGATTCACCTCAATTTCTTCCCGTTCTTCCGGACTCCTGTGGAGTCTGTACATCACCGCTACAGTGATGAAAATAAACCCAATCGGCAGAGCGACCATTTTGGTTTTAAGACCGAAAATACATAATGCAACCAGAGTGGTTAAATATGATATTGCAGTTCTGTATAAATGGGGCGATATTTTCAGGATAAGAGAGAAGAAGATAAACGAAATTGCCATGAAGAGCAGGGGCTGATAAATCGGAACCAGCCCGATAAGACAGCCAAATGTTGTGGCTATTCCTTTTCCACCGTTGAAGCTGTTGAAGATTGAAAATGCGTGTCCGATAACAGGAGCCGCAAGAACGAATGCGAATGCAACATCGGTGCAAGGCGTTGCATCCGAATATGTACCGAAAGTTAAGAACAGTCTTATCGGGATTATGCCCTTGAGAACATCGCATATAAGAGTGAGCATTCCGCACCAGAATCCTCCGTATGTAAAAGCATTCGATACTCCGGGATTGCGGTCTTTTGCCTTTTCGATTATGTCTCCCTTATGAAAAGCCTTTGCCCATATCGGTGCAAACAAAACACTGCCCGAAAGATATCCTAAGATAATGAATGGCAGTATTGTCAACGGAAACATCAAATCACGTCCTTGCTCAGTTTATATTTTACCCTTGCACTAAGTATAACCGATATTTCACCCGTTTTCAAGTCTTTTGTCCCAAAAAGGGAAATGTGGGCGAACAATTATTAAGAAATCGGGCGAAATCTTAATATCTTTTTGTATGGCATCTTAATCTCTTTTGTGGTACAATATCTATATCATCATAAGATGGAGAAGAAAAGAGGAAGAAATTCATGGGAAATTATAGTGTACTTATCTGCGACGACGAGCCGGATATTGTGAATGCTCTGAAGATTTATCTTAAAAATGAGGGATATGATTTCTTTACCGCTTATAACGGTCGGGATGCTTTGAGAATCCTCCATGACGAGAAAATAGATGTGTGTGTTATGGACATCATGATGCCGGAGATGGATGGAATTGCGACATTGAGTGAGCTGAGAAGCTTTTCAAATGTCCCTGCTATATTCCTGACGGCGAAGTCTGAAGACACCGACAAAGTTCTGGGGCTGAACCTCGGTGCCGACGACTATGTCACGAAACCTTTCAATGCCGTTGAACTGACTGCGAGGATCCGTTCGCAAATCAGAAGATACACTATGTTGGGAAGTGCTCCCGCAAGTCCCGACACGCTCAAAATCGGCGGAATCCAGATAAGATATGAGGACAAGCAAGTGACCGTTGATGGTGAGGTCGTCTCACTCACTCCGAAGGAATACAGCATCTTAAGATTTCTTATGGAGCACCCGGGCGAATGCTTTTCACCTCCGGAAATATATCGTGCCGTTTGGGGAGATGTTCCGATAGGTGTCAACAACGCCGTGGCTGTACATATGCGTCACTTAAGAGAGAAGATAGAGATTGACTCTGCGGCTCCAAGATACTTGAAAGTAGTATGGGGAAAGGGTTATAAATTTGAAAGACCAAAGAATTAATTTTAGTACTGGAGAACAGGAGGCTTGAGTTATGATAAGTAGCACAAGAAAGCGGGGAAGACTCTGGGTAAAAGTGACAGCGTTTGTCTTTCTTGTTTTGGCTGTGATGATATTTGCAGGCAGTGCACTCGCCGCAATTATCCTCTATTATTACGATGCCTATTATTTAGATAATTACACTATTATGGATGATTATATTTCCAACGAAACCGAGCTCAAGAAGAATCTTACTGGGATATATCTTTCGGGATATGAGCCATACGGTTATCCCGCTGAGGCGTTGGATGAGGCGGTTTTCTACGATTCGTATGACTATGAAACATCAACATATGACGCTACCGTTGGCTATAGCTATCTCTTTGATGATGAATTTATCGAATACTATGCCATCAACTACGACGATTACGAAGATATTTCTCCGCTGTTCGGCTTCTACTATTACGAGGACGAGACGCCCATAGAGTGGCTCGAAGAAATTTTAAATGTTTCATATGCGGAATCTGAAACCCTGATTACCGAAGAGGACCTTGACAGCTTCGGCGATTATATCGAGATTTACTATCCCGAGGGCAGAAGCAATTTCAGGATTGATGTGAGTAACTCAGCCAATGAGACACTTTATTCTAACTATGCTTTTGCAGATGGCGAGGATACTGACCTGACATCTTCATCGGAGGATTACACCGTCACCGTAAAGGGTGAACCAATGGTCGTCGAGGTTATCACCTACACTTATGATGAAGCTGTAAGCTGTCTCAGCATGTTTTCAGAGCTCGACGACTTGCTTGAAGTTTTGGGATTTGAGATTTCGATTGATCAGGAGGACGGCGAGATAATTTATTGCACCCATATTGTGCTCTCTCAGGTTCTGTCTGAAACTCTGACAGTAACCGCCAGTCTGCCTTCGTTACTTGAAAACTTCACTGTGCATGACGATGTCTATATCAAGCTTACGAGAATTAACACGCTCCTCAGCAACAAAGATAACTTTATCGCCATGATGGTTATGACAGTAATAGTGACACTCGTATGCTTTGTGATACTCATGACAACTTCGGGACACTTTCCTGAATATGAAGGCACTCACCTCGTGCTTGCGGACAAAATACCGTTGGAACTATATCTGTTCCTAGTTGGCGTTGTGCTTTTCAGCTCTCTATATATCATCTCAGAAACTATCTATATTGACCTTGAAGCAAGGTTGCTTCAATATCTGATTTTTGCTCTTTGTGCGGGAGTATCGGCGGGCGCGGTAATGCTTGTCCTGATGACTTGCTCTGCAAGAGTCAAGGCAAGGCGGTTCTTTAAAAACACAATCATCTTCGGCTCACTGATATGGCTGTTTAACTTCTTCAGGAAGCTTATCAGAAACCGCAAATACGCCACGAAGCTTAAATTTATCCTTATAGGCGTTCTGATATATGATTTTTTGTGCTTTTTGTTACTTCTTGTGGATGCCTTCATGGGGCTTCTCATGTTCACTGTAGGAAACCTCGCAGTCCTGATTGCGGCTCTCGTCTATGCCATGGGCGTCAGAAAGCTTGAAGAAGCCGCTCAGGCTATATCCGAAGGCAAGACCGAGACGGTTGTCGATAATGACGGGCTTTATTTCGGTCTCGGAAAATTTGCCGGACACCTGAACAACATTAACGACGGCATTCAGGCAGCTGTCGACGAGAGCCTTCGCTCCGAAAGGCTGAAGACCGAGCTCATAACCAACGTATCCCACGACCTGAAAACGCCTTTGACTTCCATAGTCAATTATGTCGATATCCTCTCAAAAGAGAACATCCAGCCCGATTCCGCAAAAGAGTATGTAGATGTGCTTGTCCGCCAATCCCAAAGAATGAAGAAGCTTATTGATGACCTTGTCGAAGCTTCAAAGGCTCAGGCTGGTGCGATTCCCGTAGCTCTTGAGAAGACCGATATGTCGATACTCCTGACTCAGGCAACAGCCGAATATGAGGACAGGCTTGAAGCAACCGGGCTCAAGCTCGTCGTAACGACTCCCGAAAAGCCTATGCTGGCGCTTGTCGACGGAAGGCTGATGTGGAGGGTGTTCGATAATCTTATGGGGAATATCCTTAAATATGCTCAGCCGAACACTCGGGTCTATGTCTCTGCGGAAGAGCTTGACGGTAAAATACAGATTATCTTCAAGAACATCTCGAAATACGAGCTCAATATTTCAAGTGATGAGCTTATGGAGCGCTTCGTCAGGGGAGATTCCTCCCGTTCAACCGAAGGTAGCGGCTTGGGACTTTCGATTGCAAAGAGCCTTTGTGCTCTCAATAACGTCGATTTCAATATTGTAATTGACGGAGACTTGTACAAGGCTGAGCTCACAATGGATGAGCTTCCGCCCGAGCCGGAGCCGTCGAACGGAGAAACTCTTCCGGCGGTTGTAGTCGAGGAATAACAAAATCCCGTTTCTCAGGAAAAGAGAAACGGGATTATTTTGTACTAAGTTATAGCTTCGATTAAGCGAGCTCTGCGAAGTACTTGATGGTTCTGACCATCTGGCTGGTGTAGGAGTTCTCGTTATCATACCAAGAAACTACCTGTACCTGATAGAGATCATCGGTGAGCTTAGCAACCATAGTCTGAGTTGCATCGAAGAGGGAACCGTATCTCATGCCGACAACGTCGGAAGAAACGATAGGATCTTCGTTGTAACCAAAGGACTCGGAAGAAGCAGCCTTCATAGCGGCGTTGATGCCTTCCTTGGTGATGTTCTCGCCCTTGACAACAGCGGTGAGGATGGTGGTGGAACCGGTGGTAACGGGAACTCTCTGAGCGGAGCCAATGAGCTTGCCGTTGAGTTCAGGGATTACCAATCCGATAGCCTTAGCGGCACCGGTGGAATTAGGAACGATATTAGCAGCACCTGCTCTTGCACGACGAAGGTCGCCCTTACGGTGAGGACCATCGAGAATCATCTGGTCGCCGGTGTAAGCATGGATGGTGGACATGATACCGCTCTGGATAGGAGCATAATCATTGAGAGCCTTAGCCATAGGAGCCAAGCAGTTGGTGGTGCAGGAAGCTGCAGAGATGATGGTGTCCTCAGCGGTGAGGGTCTTCTCGTTGACGCTGTAAACAACGGTGGGAAGATCGTTGCCTGCAGGAGCAGAGATAACAACCTTCTTTGCGCCGGCGTCGATGTGAGCCTGGCTCTTTGCCTTTGAGCAGTAGAAGCCGGTGCACTCGAGAACTACGTCAACTCCAAGCTCGCCCCAAGGAAGCTCGGAAGCATTGGGCTTTGCATAAATGGTGATTTCCTTACCGTCGACGATGATAGCACCGGGAACTGTAACGGTCTTGCCGTCCTCAGCATAAACAGCGGGCTTTACATCAACGGTGTGAGCGTTCTCGCCGATTCTTCCGCAGTAGCCGCCCTGAGCGGTATCATACTTGAGAAGGTGAGCGAGCATCTCAGGCTTTGTGAGATCGTTGATTGCTACGATTTCGTATCCTTCAGCACCGAACATCTGGCGGAAAGCAAGACGTCCGATTCTGCCGAATCCGTTAATCGCTACTTTTACAGACTTAGACATAATATAAAAACCTCCAATAGTGTTTTTTTATGCTCTTATATTCTACACCATTTTGTCGCAGTTTGCAAGACCTTTGTCCGAAAAATGCGCATGTTTGCAGGAAAATTTTTCGTTAAGGGCTTCATAAGACAAGATAAATGTCCGTTTTATGTTGTATTGCTTCTTAAAGATTCGCCGTTTGGCAGACTCAATACTTCTATTTTTGTCAGGCTCGTAATATAAATTAGTAAAAAGTATTAGGAGTGAGAGCGAGCTTATGACGGAAATACCGATGGACAGAGAACGCCCGATAATTTTAGGCGAATACATAGTTGAAAACAGGGCGACCGTCCGACAGGCGGCAAAAGAGTTCGGAATCAGCAAATCCACGGTTCATCAGGACGTCAGCAAAAGACTGCAAAAAGTAGAACCTTCGCTCTACGAAGAGGTCAAGGTTATCCTTGACATCAACAAGAAGGAAAGGCATATCCGTGGCGGAGAAGCCACCAAGAGGAAATATGAGATGGCGGCAATGCACAACCGCTGAAGTAAATATCAAGCCGCACCATTTAAATTTGGTGCGGCTTTTCTTTTGTGCGGATAAGTCAAGATAGACAAGAAAAATTGATACTTATACAAAAATTATTGTAAAAAGTGCTTGACAAGCGTGTCGAAACGTGGTATCATGAACGTACTTCACAAAAATCAGATACTATCTGAGAAAACAAAATCAAAAATCATATATAGGAGGGCAATTATATGGACAAAGAATACGAAAAGCACGAAATGGAAATTATCAACTATGAAGAAAACGAGTGGATTGTGACTTCAGCCAATAGGCTCAAAATGATTGACCTCTATGATGAAGATGAGTAAAATTAGTGCACAATCTTAAAGCCTCTTCGCTTTTTACGAAGAGGCTTTATTTTTGCACTGTTGTCTTCAGAATATCAGAGCGTTACGTTATGTCTGACCATTTCAGAAATTCTCGCGATAAATTCGGAATTGGTAACTTTTCCGGTCTTCGCCGAAATACTATTGCCGAAAATATCGTTCAGTTGTTCTGAATCTCCTCTGTCCCAAAGGACAGTGATTGCGTGACGAATAGCTCGCTCGACACACGCCGCGTTTGTGTCAGACAGAGTTGCAATCTCGGGATAAAGGCACGATGTAACATGCCTATGAAGACATGTAGGGGAGTCCAAAGTAAGCTTTATTGCGGCTTTGAGGTACTCATAACCGCAGAGACTTGCGGGCATGCCCAACTTTGCCAGTAAGTCAGACAGATACGGTTCGAATTCAGGTGAGGCATTATGGATTCCCTCCGGCATGTTTTCTTTTGCAACGAATTTCATGATTTCCGCTATATCGCCGGTACAGCAGACTATTGATCCGACATCCTCGGTAATCTTGATGAGACTATACATTGCGTTTTCCATGTTAAACCCTCTCTATACTTGTTTGTTATCGGCTTTATTCGCCTTCTTCCTATATTATACCACATATTTCGAAAACATCAACTCGAATTTTGTCGAATTTCAAAATTATTTTGAAAAAAGCCCCTTTTTGATGTATGGGTGACTGTCAACAGACAAGACCCTATAACCGGTAGCACCTATGGCATCGGAAAGTTCATCAATCGGTAAAGTGGATTCTGAGATTACTATAGTTTCGCCTTTCTTGTGAGAAGAAGTAACCTTTTTTATTTTGAATTTGCTTCTCACTACGTCATTGACATGTGATTCACACATCGAGCACATCATTCCGTCTATCTTAAGAACAGTTTCAGTCATTTTGTATTTTCCTCCTGTATTAATTCAGGCGGGAAAACCTGTCGATTCTCCCGCCTGATAAGTGTGTACTGTTACAGTAGCAGGGAAGAGTTTATCTCTTCTTTTTTCCTGCTGTACAGGATGCCGCATGAGCACAGGCTCCGCAACTGCCGCAGTTTCCGACACAGCTTAGCTTTCCGCTTTTCTTGTCCTTGCGCATAGCCAGAACTATTCCGGCTACAATCGCAACAAGAACTATCAGCACTATTATTGTTCCAATATTTTCGGCGAGCCATGTGACCATTACAAACACCTCTTTAGTTTATTATTTTGCACTGACAGTGAGCTTTTCAGCCGGCTTGTAGGGCTTAGCAAGCATGTAGACCATGAGTACAATAAGAGCAACCGCTACGATAAGTGATACTACATTTACAACGCCCATTACAGTTCCGCTTGCGAACAGAGCACCGGTGAGGAGATTTCCGAGCTGATTTACGATGAGGGCGATAGCATAAGCAAATCCGCACTCATATCCGATTGCAAACCAGAACCACTTTGTGTTGTTCATCTCGCGCTTGATAGCACCCATAGCCGCGAAGCAAGGAGCACAGAGAAGGTTGAAGATGAGGAACGAAAGTCCGGAAACGGTTGTGAATGCCGTAGCAATAGAAGCATATGCAGAGCTCTCTCCTGCATAGAGAATACCCATAGTAGCAACGATATTCTCTTTTGCAACGAGACCGGTAACAGCCGCAACAGCCGCCTGCCAGTTGCCCCAACCGAGAGGAGCGAATATCCACGCAACAAGTGAACCAATCTTAGCCAAAATGCTGTATTCCATTTCTTCCTCAGCGAGCATTCTGAAGCCGTCAGGAGCCCATCCGAAGAAGGATGTGAACCAAACAAAGATTGTCGAGAGAAGGATGATAGTTCCTGCCTTCTTGATGAAGGACCAGCCGCGCTCCCACATTGAACGGAGTACATTTCCGAGTGTCGGCATATGGTAAGCGGGGAGCTCCATAACGAACGGTGCCGGGTCTCCTGCAAACATCTTTGTCTTCTTGAGCATGATACCGGAAACGATTATTGCCGCCATACCGAGGAAGTATGCACCAACTGCGATTACCGGAGAGCCTCCGAAGATAGCGCCTGCCATCATCGAGATGAAAGGCATTTTAGCGCCGCAGGGGATGAAGGTTGTGGTCATAATTGTCATACGTCTGTCGCGCTCGTTTTCAATCGTTCGAGAAGCCATAATTCCCGGAATGCCACAACCTGTACCGATGAGAATCGGTATGAAGGACTTGCCGGAAAGACCGAATCTACGGAAGATTCTGTCGAGGACGAATGCGATTCTTGCCATGTATCCGCAAGCCTCAAGGAAAGCAAGCAGGAGGAACAGAACAAGCATCTGAGGAACGAATCCGAGAACCGCACCAACACCGGCAACAATACCGTCAAGGATAAGTCCCTTGAGCCAGTCAGCACAGTTAATAGCGTCAAGTCCGCATTCAATCAGAACCGGGATACCGGGAACCCATACGCCATAATCAGCGGGGTCAGGCTCTGCATATTCATATTTTTCAAGAATTTCAGCCGCCGCAACCAGATCTTCGTATGTAGCGGTTTCGGTTTCAACTGCGAGGGTTTCTTCATCTTCTACTTCATATTCAGCAGTGGCAGATGAATCAACTGATGCGATAAGTGCGTTCACTTCAGCCTGAGCAACAGCGGCGTTGAAGTCTTCGCTCTCTGTATCGAGAATTTCTTCCAAATCGCTGTCTTCGTCTGCAAATGCAAGAACGATGTCAGGCGAATTTCCGTATTCTTCTGCATCTTCATTGTATGCTGAGCTTCCGATTCCGAAGAGATGCCAGCCGTCGCCGAAGAGTCCGTCATTAGCCCAGTCGGTAGCCGCCGCACCGACGGTAACCATGGAGATGTAGTAAACGAGGAACATGATAACCGCAAATATCGGAAGACCGAGCCAACGGTTGGTGACAACCTTGTCAATCTTATCCGAAACGGTAAGGCTTCCTGCGTTCTTTTTGACGTGGCAGGATTTGATTATAGAACCGATATATACATATCTTTCATTTGTGATAATGGATTCAGCGTCATCGTCGAGTTCTTTTTCGGCGGCAACGATATCAGCTTCGATATGGGAAAGAACACCCGAATCAAGCCTCAGCTGCTCCAGTACCTTTTCGTCTCTTTCGAAAATCTTGATTGCATACCAACGCTGTTGCTCTTCGGGAAGGTTATGTACAGCCGCTTCCTCAATGTGAGCTATAGCGTGCTCAACAGGGCCCGAGAAGGTGTGCATCGGAACGGTCTTTGCGTTCTTTGCGGCATCCAGAGCCGCTTCAGCCGCTTCCATAACACCGTCGCCCTTGAGTGCGGACATCTCCATAACCTTGCAACCTAATTGCTTGGAGAGCTCATTAAGATTAATCTTGTCGCCGTTCTTTTTGACGATATCCATCATGTTGACTGCGACGACAACCGGGATTCCGAGCTCGGTGAGCTGGGTTGTCAGGTAAAGATTTCTTTCAAGGTTTGTTCCGTCAACCAGATTCAGAATGGCATCGGGACGCTCATTGATGAGATAATTTCTCGCTACAACCTCTTCGAGGGTATAGGGAGAAAGCGAATAGATACCCGGAAGGTCAGTGACGACAACACCATCGTGCTTTTTGAGCTTGCCTTCCTTCTTTTCAACAGTTACGCCGGGCCAGTTTCCGACAAATTGGTTGGAACCGGTCAGGGCGTTGAACAGCGTAGTTTTACCGCAGTTCGGATTACCCGCAAGGGCAATTCTTATTTCCTTATCCATGTGATAATTCCTCTCCTTTGATCAGCCTTATCTGAGAGTTAGCTCAGGCTTATTAGCATAGGCTAATCGAATGATTTAAATAATGGGGAATTACTCCCCAAATGTTTACTGAACTTCAATGGTTTCAGCGTCGGCTTTTCTTATAGAAAGCTCATATCCTCTGACGGTTATCTCGACCGGATCATCGAGAGGGGCAACCTTGCGAACGTAAACTTCAACACCTTTTGTAATGCCCATGTCCATGATGCGACGTTTTACGGCACCCTCGCCATGAAGCTTTACAACCGTGCAGGTTTCGCCGATTTTTACATCTCTGAGCGTTTTCACCTGACATACCTCCTTGTAATATTTGAATTGTAATTTCAAACCATGATTTTTCTTGCCAGCTCTTCGCTTATTGCGATTCTGGAATCTTTGACGTTGACTATTACGTTGCCGCCCATTACGGTTACAATCGTTATCACAGCACCCGGGACAAATCCCATGTCTTCAAGATGAGATTTTACATCCGGAACGCCGTTTACCTTTTTTATTACACATTCTTCCCCGACATCTGCCATCGGCAAAGGAATCATATATGTCACCTCTTGTTGTAATATCCACAAAAACGACATTTTGAGGTTAGCTCAAGCTAACCATTCTCATATAGAATAGCTCATTTTCGAGATTTTGTCAATATCTTTTTCCCGATTTTTTCACATTCGGCAGGATTCACAAGAGGTTAGCCTGAGCTAACAACAAAATTGTGCATAATTTTTAAGGCTCAAAAATTCATCTTTCACTTGCATTTTTTGCTTTGTGATGTTATTATAGATGTGTAAAAAGCAAAATATTACGATTCATAAGAAGGAGGAGTCAGAATGCATCTTGCGGAGTCAGGTGAAATGTATCTTGAGACTATATATATACTCTCACATCAGAAGGGATATGTCCGTTCACTGGACGTTGCCGAGTATATGGGATTTTCAAAGCCGAGTGTAAGTCGTGCTGTCGGGCTTCTCAAAAACGGAATGTATATCACTGCGGATAAAGACGGCTATCTTTCTCTTACCGATGCCGGACTCGAGGTTGCCGAGAAAATCTACGAGCGTCATACTGTACTCACAAAGATTCTTGTCAGGCTTGGGGTTGACGAGGAAACAGCTCAGAATGATGCTTGCAAGATGGAGCATGACATAAGCGACACTTCTTTTGCGGCAGTCAAGAAATTCGCCGCCGGATACGGCATCACCGGAATAGAATGGTGAGTCATCAATTCAAAATTTATAAAAAACTGTCCCGCTTAAAAAACGGGACATATCTTTGCATAAATCAAAAGGGGATTTTTATGAAACTCAGCTACAAGAGCACCATTCGTTGCTCATACGTCGGATACATAACCCAAGCGGTGGTAAACCTGTTTGCACCGCTTCTTTTTGTGACCTTCAGCAGTGAATTCGGAATATCGGTAAGCCAGATAACACTTATCACAACGCTCAACTTTCTCACACAGCTGATAGTCGATTTACTCAGTACCAAGATTATTGACAAGCTTGGCTATAGGACTTGCATCGTTGCCGCACATGTCTTCTCGGCGGTTGGGATTCTGATGCTTGCTTTTCTCCCGACAATTCTTCCGAACGCCTACATAGGACTTCTTATTTCGGTTATAATCTACGCCATCGGTGGGGGACTCATAGAAGTTCTGATAAGTCCCATTGTTGAGGCTTGTCCGACCGATGATAAGGCATCCGCAATGAGTCTTCTTCACTCGTTCTACTGTTGGGGAGCTGTTCTGGTTATACTTGTCTCAACATTATTTTTCAGCGTTTTCGGAATTGAAAACTGGCGGATAATGTGCTGTATCTGGGCGGTTCTTCCCGCTGTGAACGCAATACTATTCACTCAGGTGCCGATTGAAACCCTTACCGAAGACGGAAGCTCGATGAAAATCCGTGACCTGTTTTCATCAAAGATATTCATACTATTTATAGTGATGATTCTATGTGCCGGAGCGAGTGAGCTTGCTATGAGCCAGTGGTCGTCTGCATTTGCCGAAAGCGGTCTCGGTGTTTCAAAGGCGATGGGAGACTTAGCCGGACCCTGCCTCTTTGCGGTTCTCATGGGAATCGCAAGAGTTGCAAACTCCAAGATTTCCCATAAGATTGATATACTTCCGGTTATGATAGGAAGCGCAACCCTTTGCGTGATTTCGTATCTCCTCACGGTGCTTTCGCCGTTGCCGCTTCTGTCACTTTTGGGCTGTGCGCTTTGTGGGCTTTCTGTCGGAGTGATGTGGCCCGGAGTTTACAGTTTGGCTTCCGCCGAATTTCCGAAGGGCGGGACTGCGCTTTTTGCACTTCTGGCATTCGCCGGAGATGTCGGATGCACAAGCGGTCCGACTCTTGTTGGATTTGTTTCCGGACTCAATGGCGACAGTCTGAAAACCGGGCTTTCCGCCGCAATGGTCTTTCCGATAGTGCTCATAGTTTGCTGTCTTGCGCTTATGAAGCTTCGGAAGAAGCCGGATAAGTCTGACAGTTGACGGCTATTTCCTCCGACAAGAAATTCATGCCCTCGTCCATCAGATACTGCATCGCTTCTCCGCTCGGCATATGTCCCGAATTCGGAATAATCTTGAATCTGATATGCTCATTCGGACATTCGTTTAAATAGTCTTTTATAGTATTAGTCGACGTAACAAGGTCTGAGCTTCCCTGCACAATGAGGTAGGGGAGCTTTATTTTTGCAAGAGTGTCTCTCATATCAACGTCCATAAGCTGGCGGATTATAATCGGTTTGCGGCGGGTGCCATTGTCGAAAACAGCCTTGAAGTCTTTAAGATGATAGTCCGGGCTTGTGAGCATTCCGACTACAAACTTCCCGACGGGAGTTTTCCCGCCGTTTGGGTTGTGATAACCATCAGTGCACTTCTTGATCAGATTCCCCATGTCGGCAATGTCGGAATCGGTTCTCGGGACAGTGCTTTTCTTCACTCTTTCGTACGCTTCTAGTTCGCTTTTACTCATTTCTGATACATTTTTCTCAAGTGCTGAGAAAACCTCATCGTTGAAGAAAAGCTCTTTAGTGATCTGACCGTATACCATCACTTTATCCAGAAGTTCAGGAACTTCGATAGCGCATCTCGCCGCAAGTACCGAACCCCACGAAACACCGAAAAGGCAAATCTTGTTGTCGGGGTAGTCTTTATGCAATGCTTTTATCAAGTCTGATGCCATCTTGACATAGCTTTCTATGCAAATTGAATCGTCAAGCTCTGCGTCGTTGATGCCGCAACCGAGCTGATCCCAATAGACCATCGTGCATTTTTCTTCGAGGTCGGGGAAGAGACCACTACAGCCCTCGCCGAACGGAATAGGGTTGCCGGGACCGCCGTGGAGATATATAACGAGCGGATTGTCCACTTTCTTTCCTTCTATCAGAACTTTTTGCTCATATCCGCCGAGCATATAGATCTTGTGCTCAAGCATATCACAGCTTTCGATAAACTTCTTCCTGTTACTCATTTTTAAAAGTACTCCATTCATTTTGTTCCGGTAAATGTGCCTTATCATCAAATTTAACATACATCGACCTCAAAGTCAAGTCTCACAGTGTGCTATCTGACAATTCAAAAGAAAATGATAATCACCTCTTGAAATGTCGGAGAGCCTGTGATATAATAATTTTGCAGAAGCCCGAAGGGGATATAAATTCTGAAATCAGACCGAAAGGACAGAGCAAAAAATGGACAAGGTAAAGATTATAAACGGCGAAAATCTCCCCAATATTCCTTGGCAGGATAAGCCGGAAAATTACAATCTCCCCGTATGGAGATACACAGAAAACCCAATCATCGGTAGAAACCCGATTGAGGGAATTGCAAGAATATTCAACAGCTCCGTAGTTACCTACGGCGGACGTTTTGTCGGCGTATTCAGAGCTGAATCAATCAACGGTGTACCGTTCCTTTATCTCGGCTATAGCGACGATGCTATTCACTGGGAATTTGAGAAGGACAGAATCAACTTCGTAGACGAGGAAGGCAAGCCCTTCATGCCCGCCTATATGTATGACCCGAGACTCCTCAAGATTGAGGACACCTTCTACATGATCTGGTGCCAGGACGGCTACGGCGCAACCCTCGGCATCGCCAAGACCACCGACTTCAAGAAGTTCGTAAGAATCGAAAATCCCTTCCTTCCGTTCAACAGAAACGGCGTTCTCTTCCCGAGAAAGATTAACGGCAAGTATATGCTTCTTTCCCGTCCGAGCGACTCCGGTCATACTCCCTTCGGCGATATCTTCCTCTCCGAGAGCTATGATATGGAATACTGGGGACATCACCGCCATGTAATGGGCATCTCCTACAACAACTGGTGGGAGGGAACCAAGATTGGTGCAGGTGCTGTTCCGATTGAGACCTCCGAGGGCTGGCTCCTCATTTATCACGGTGTTGCCAACACCTGCAACGGCTTCGTTTATTCCATCGGTGGAGCGATCCTCGATATTGACGAGCCTTCCAAGGTTATTCACCGTTGCTCCACTTATCTTCTCACTCCCGAGGAGTGGTATGAGGAGAGAGGCTTCGTTCCGAATGTTGTTTTCCCGTGCGCTACACTTCAGGATGCCGAAACCGGCAAGATGGCAATCTACTATGGTTGTGCCGACAGCTATGTTGGTCTTGCTTTCACTCAGGTTGACGACCTTGTCAAGTACATCATCGACCATGACAATGCAGGTCCTGCTGAGCTCGAAATCGGAAGAAGATAATATCTATCCGAATAAGTTAAAAATGCCGTTCTCACATTGGGACGGCATTTTCTATAAGTACGAATATATTCTTGAAAACATAGAATAATAAAAGTGGCGACAGATAGGGAAGACTGAGATGTCGGATACTGTCGAAATAAGTCGAAATATAACTTTACTTTTCTCCAAGAATGTGATATGATATCTTCAAATAGGACTGATATCAAAAAATTATGATTTTCGGGAGGTGTCACAGTGGACGAATTGCTGGAGCTCAATAAGCATGAATGTACTGTCATAAGAAGCAATCTTATGGAGATAGTCTCCTGTGCCGAGCGTTTGGAGCTCTCTCTCGAAGATGCCGATGTGTATGAAGAAATAGATACTGTCTCAAGGATTGTGTCATCTTGCTACAAGGTTCTCTCCGCTGTCGTCAACACCGAAGAAATGGCTAAGCTTGACGAGTACAAGCCGGTTTCTTTCTGCCTGTCCGATCTGGTTGATGATATGATTAACGTTTGCCGCTCAAGGCTAAGGCGTTCTTCTGTTGAGTTTATCGCCGAAATCGAGGATGGCGTTTATGTCGAAGCTGACCCCGACAGGCTTACTTCCTGTCTGATGAACCTTATAGTAAACGCTATCAGGAATGTGGATAACGACAACGGTAAAATCAGGATTAAAATATCGAAGCTAAAAGGGAGTGCTTCCGTTATTGTTTCGGATAACGGCTATGGCGCGAACCTTGAGGAAATTGAAAAACGTCTCTGTGACAAGGATAGTAACACCGGCTTGGCGGTCGTCGGCAAGTTTTGTCGCGAAGCCCACACCAACATCATCGTTGACGAAAATGCCGACAGGGGGCTTGTTTTCTCCTTCCGTCTTCCGCTCGCTTCGAGTGGTGAAATAACTCTGAAATCCCGAAAGTCCTACATTCCGGATAATTATTTTTCGCCCATTTTGGTATACATGGCTAAGGTTGAAGATAATCCAAGCAGTTTTGAAACAACCTGATAATTTGAATTCTGATTGCAGAAGAATGGATAGGCTCCCAAAGCATAGGGAGCCTTTCTTTTGCGAAAATATTCAATTCAACTTCTGACGATTATTTTATATCACGGTCAACACGAGCAGAAATAGTGCAAAGTTTAATCGAAATTTGTTGAAAATCATCAAAATAGTTCTTGACATTGAAGTTAAGGTGTGTTAGAATGGAGTCACGACTCTCTTCAATGAGTTGCGCTTTAAAACTATATAAGCCGATTCAAAATCGGCATGAAAGGCATGTGAGGGCTTATGCTAAGAAGGTTTGTATGTATTTTAACAGCTATTGCGATGATTTTCTGCCTGTCGCTCAGCAATTTTGCAGGGTTGACTGTTTTTGCAGATGATGAGGAGACATATTCTGAAATCACTTCTTCAAGCAATGTTCTTACGTCCGGGACATATAAGTTGACCTCCGATGTGACACTAAGTAAATACTTGCAAATTGAATCCGGTGTTGAAGTTACTTTAGACCTGAATGGGTATAAATTAAGCAATTCTAACTCATATGTAATTCGCATTTATGGTACTTTAAACTTGATTGATAGCAGTACGAATTGTGCCGGAAGTGTTGTAAATACATCAACTACTACCAACACATATGGTATTCGTATGGTTGGTGGCACATTAAATATGCAAGGCGGAACTGTAAGTGGTGCTTATGGCATTCATGCTTATAGCGGTGAATGTGCAATTAACATTAACGGTGGGACAGTCGAGGGAACAAAGAATAGCACGATTCGTTACCAAACTAGTTCAGGTTCCCTTACTATAAGTGGAACGAATAGAGTGGAAATATCATCAAAAGGCACAAGTACTAGCATATATGGTATCGATTTGAGTTCAGGTACTGTAACTTCTTCGATATCTAATCCTAACACATATGTCAGCGCCTACTCGTCTAACCTTGCGATAAAAGTATCTTCTTCAAAAAATATAACTATTACCGCCGGTCACTACAGTACTACAGTCAAGAGCTACGTCCCTGACGGTTACACTTGTAGTGAGACGGATGATGCTGATTATCCTTATGTTGTCACGGCGGATGTTGAGTTGCCTTCGCTTTATGGGGAGACTTTGACGCTTGACGGCTCTGTCGGAGTTACATATTATTTCAATATGACCGACCAGACTGATCCTGACGCTTATACTCTTGTTGCAAGCATAGATGGAACAGATGAAACGCAGACGGTTTCGGCTACTGGCTCAATGACTGTCGACGATGCGATTTACTATCGTTATACTGTGTATGTGAATCCCACACAATTCAGCTCGACGATTTCAGCCTACCTGACGGACGGCACGAACAGCACCGCAACTTATGATTATTCTGTGGCAACCTATTGCACAAAGGCAATTGAACGTGGCTGGGATGAGAGTGATCTCTGTAAAGCTCTTCTCAATTACGGAGATTATGTGACCGCATACTATTCCGGAATCAGCACTTGCAGTCTTGATGGTGTTGACGGGTGGACAGATCCTGTAGCAGGGGAATGGACTGCCGATTTGAGCGAATATTCCGGGACAGAGACCGAGGGCACTGCAAAAGCGCTTCTTCTCGGAGATTCTGTTGTCATCAGGGTTTATATGACATCCGATGTTGCAAGCGAAAGCGATGTGTTTACCGTCGGCGGAACGGTTCTTGAGAAACAAGCCTTGGAAAATGAAAGCTATGCCTATTACGTTGAATTCAAGGTTTCCGCAAAGAATATGAGCAAAACCTTTACCGTTATGAAAAACGGCGATGAGTTCACGTCATACAGTGTATTGTCGTATGTAAATAATGTTATCAATGCCGATTCGTCAGATACAGCGCTCTCAAATCTCTGTAAAGCTATTTACTATTACAGCGTTGCGGCTGACGATTACACCGGTTGGCAATAATGAAAGAAGGGGGGAGACAGTATGAAGCATAAAAAGTGTATGTTTGTCGGTACAGTGGTACTTGTGGCTTTTGTTATGCTCACAGGCTGTGTAAGTATATCTGTCTCCGAAACCGTTTCTGAATCTAAGTCTGTCACGATTATTACCTATGTGCAACAGACTACTCCTGCTACAACCACTGCACCTACGGAAGAAACAGTGCCGGCAACAGTCACAACATCGCCTGAGACGTCATCATCTTCGTCGTCTCCGTCGGTTTCCGAATCTGAGCCTGCTGTAACAACAGCTTCGGAAACTTCGGCGTCAGCACCAACAACCACTGTAAGTGCTACGGAAAAGTCTGCTTCAACAGTAATGCCTGATTCGACTTCCGGCGACAGTTATGATGAGATTATTCTTGACGAGTCGGATGATTCTGTCGTTCTTGATGAATGGGACGAAGTTGTGGATATAAGTGATGATGCTGACCAAGAGACATCCCGTTACTTCTACTATCCGAGCTATTCGCCTATAGTCACTGCTACCATAGATTTTGACAATGATGCTTTTGTAACATCCGTGACCGAAAGCTCTACATCTGAGACTGCAACAACGACCACCACTGCAACCGAGGCGTCCGTTACCGAGGCTCCGACATCAACGACAACGGTTACTACAACTGTTACGGAGGCTCCCTCAACCGAATCGACAACGACGGTAACAACAACAGCGACGGAGGCTACCACCACAAAAGCTACAACAACGGAGCCGGTTGTCACTACAAAGCCTTACATAAGTGTTTCTGATGATGAGGGACGTATTCCGCTTCCGATTGACCCGTTTTGGATAGAATCCATAGCCCGAGATGGTTTCTCGGGCTTTAATTTTGCGCGAATCTTCCTGTGACTCGCAAATTTCAAATAATCGCTTCTGAACTCTTGCTTTTTTAAGAAAAACTTGCTACAATAGAGATACTTATTTTTGGGAGACATGATGATGGAAGATACAAAGAAAAAAAGTAGTGGTATAGACAGCGCACTTGACTGGCTCAAGTCGCTTTGTATAACATTTGCCGTTGTTGTTCTGCTTTTCACGTTTGTTGTGAGAACAGCCGTTGTTAATGGCAGTTCTATGACTAATACTCTTCAGGACGGTGACTTTCTGATTCTCTGGAGCCTGTTTTACACTCCTCAGCAGGGAGATATAATTTCCGCAAACTGTCCGGGGCTTGACGAAGTTATCGTCAAGAGGATTATTGCTGTTGAGGGACAAACGGTTGATATCGACTTTGAGACCGGAAGTGTTTATGTCGACGGCGAGCTTTTGGACGAGCCTTATATCAGGAATCTTACGCTCAACGACGAAGGTGGATTCACCTATCCGGTTACAGTCGGAGAAGGACAATACTTTGTAATGGGCGATAACCGTCAGGGCTCTCGTGACTCAAGAGATGCTTCTGTGGGCTTGGTTGACCGCGAAGATATTTTGGGAAAAGTAGTTTTGAGACTTTATCCGTTTTCCGAAATAACGGTTTTCTCATAACGGAGGTTTAAGTGGCAGAAAAAGATATAACGATACAGTGGTTTCCGGGACATATGGCGAAAACCCGTCGGTTGATGACCGACAGTCTGAAGCTGGTTGATGCCGTTGTCGAGGTTACCGATGCAAGAATTCCTATGTCAAGTAGAAACCCCGAGATGGATGAGCTTGTCGGAAGAAAGCCGAGAATAGTATTGCTCAATAAGTGCGACACCGCCGATGAAACCATAACAAACCAATGGATTCAGAAGTATAGGGAATCGGGAATACCTGCGCTTGCGACCGATTGCAAGAGCGGCAAGAATGTCTCGAAGGTTCTTCCTCTTGTCCGTGAAACGCTAAAGGATACGATAGAACGTTGGAATGCTAAAGGCATGACCGGCAGGGCGGTAAGACTCATGATAGTCGGAATCCCGAATGTCGGAAAGTCCTCGCTCATAAATCGTCTTTCAGGGACAAAGAGCACCAAGGTTGAAGACAGACCGGGTGTTACGAAGGGAAAGCAGTGGGTGACGCTTTCGAAGGATTTCGAGCTCTTAGATATGCCCGGAGTTCTCTGGCCTAAGTTTGAGGATCAGAATGTCGGGCTTGCGCTTGCGTTTACGGGAGCTGTAAAAGACGATATAATGGATATGGAATCACTTGCTGTACATTTTATAGGGACTCTAAGAGCCGTCAGTATGGCACCCATCGAGACGAGATATAAAATTTCGGTTTCGGAGGAATTGACCGATTACGAGATTCTGGAGCTTATAGGCAGAAAACGTGGATTTTTAGTTTCCGGTGGCAAAATCGACACCGAGAGAGCGGCGATTATGCTTCTTGACGAATTCCGCTCCGGAAAGCTCGGAAGAATTTCTCTTGAGGAGCCATAAATGACACTATTCGAATTTGACCGACAGTATGATACCGAAGCGCCTGTTATCGTCGGAATAGACGAAGCCGGCAGGGGACCGCTTGCAGGAGATGTTTACGCCGCCGCAGTGGTTTTCGATAAAAACACTGTTATAGAAGGCATCAATGACTCTAAGAAGCTATCAGAGAAAAAACGTGAATCACTTTTTGATGTTATCAAAGAAAAAGCTTTGAAATACTCAATAGCCGTCGCAACCGTGGAAGAGATTGAAGAGATTAATATTCTGGAAGCGGCAATGCTTGCAATGAGAAGAGCGTATGAAGGTCTTGGGATAGATTCCGGTAATGTGCTTGCCTTGGTTGACGGCAACCGTTCTCCGGATTTGCCTTGCAGATGCACAACAGTGATTCACGGTGATGCTCTTTCACAGTCAATAGCCGCGGCATCTATTTTGGCAAAAGTGCAAAGAGACAGATACATGGTTGAGCTTGCCGAAAAGTATCCCGAGTATCGGTTTGAAAAGCACAAGGGCTATGGCACCAAGCTTCATTACGAAATGATAAAAAAGTACGGCATAAGTCCGGTTCACAGAAAGAGCTTTTTGAAGAATCTGAGTGAGAAGTAATGACCACAAGAGAAATCGGAAACATTGGCGAGGATTACACCGCAAAATTTCTTGAGAAAAACGGTTGTGTAATTCTCTCAAGAAACTTCACAATCAGAGGCGGCGAGATTGACATTGTCGCAAAGAAAGGCGATGTTGTCCATTTTGTTGAGGTAAAAACCCGCAAGCCCAACCCTGTTCAGCGGGGCGAGGAAGCTATCGGTTCTGACAAAATCGCTCATATATTGAAAACCGCAAAGTTTTACATCCGTCGTTACAGAATTGACTGCTCGTGCGTGTTTGATGTTGCCGTCGTTGAATTGACGGGAACCAAGGTCACGGGCTTCAAATACATTCAACGTGCCTTCACAGCTTAAGAAGACACGAAAGGAGAAAATATGTTCTACCAAAGTACAAGAAACAAGAATCTTCATCTTAGCTCTGCCGAGGCTATATCGCAGGGCATTTCGTCCGACGGAGGACTTTTCATTCCGTCAGAGGTTCCGACACTTAGCGAATCCGATCTGATTGCTCTTCAGGATATGAGTTATCCCGAGAAGGCTCCCTTCGTTCTGTCGAAATACCTCACCGATTTCACCGAAGCCGAACTGAGATATTGCGCCGAGGGTGCCTATAACACCAGGAATTTTGACAGCGAGAGCATCATGGAGCTCGCTCACCTTTTTGATGGCAGATATATGCTCGAGCTCTGGCACGGTCCCACATGTGCCTTCAAGGATATGGCGCTTCAGATTCTGCCGTATCTTTTGACTGTCTCTGTTAAGAAGCTCGGCATCGACAAGAAGGTTGTAATTCTCGTTGCAACCTCCGGCGATACCGGAAAAGCGGCGCTTGAGGGCTTCAAGGATGTAGAAGGTACAAGCATAATGGTCTTCTATCCGGCTTATGGTGTCAGCGCAATGCAGAAGCTCCAGATGACAACACAGGAAGGAAGCAATGTTTCAGTTTGCGCTATCGACGGCAACTTCGACGATGCCCAGACCGGTGTCAAGAAGATATTCACCGACAGCGAGGTTCTTAAGAAGCTTGATGACGGTGGAATGATGTTCTCAAGCGCAAACTCTATAAACTGGGGCAGACTTGTTCCTCAGATTGTTTATTATGTATCATCCTATGTAGAGCTCGTTAAGGACGGCGAGATTAAGATGGGCGACAAGCTCAACTTCTGCGTTCCGACCGGCAACTTCGGCAATATTCTTGCGGCATACTATGCTAAGATGATGGGTGTTCCTGTAGGCAAGCTTATCTGCGCTTCCAACTCGAATAACGTTCTCACCGATTTTATCCGTACCGGTGTTTATGACAGAAACAGAAAGTTCTATACGACTATTTCTCCTTCTATGGATATTCTTATCTCTTCGAACATCGAAAGACTTCTCTTCCTGCTTTCGGGTGGAGATGATGAATATATCAGAAGCCTCTATAAAGATTTGTCCGAAACCGGAAGATTCGAAGTTTCTGATGAAATCAAAGCTAAGCTCAGTGAGATATTCTATGCCGATTATTGCACCGATGAGGAAACCAAAGCACAGATAAACAGCGTCTTTGAGAAGTACTCCTACACTATGGATACCCACACAGCTGTAGCTTCGAAGGTTTACGAGAGCTATGCCAAGGCGACAGGTGACACCACAAAGACTGTCATTGCTTCTACCGCAAGCCCTTATAAGTTTTCTGCATCCGTGCTTGGTGCGCTCGGCTGTGATACCGATGGCGCCGATGAGTTTGAGATGGTAAAGCTTCTTGAGGAAAAGTGTGGAGTTCCAGCACCTGAGTCATTGGCATCCATCAAGAATAAGACCGTGAGATTCACAAATACCGTTGCTCCTGACAAGATGAGCGATGCTGTTCTTGAATTCTTGTTCTGAAATAATGAATCAGCATCAGACTGATTTAGTCTGATGCTGAATAACCTTAAAAGCTTCTCGGCTTGAAGGTTTTGCACTCTGTCTGAGCGGAGCAGTTGGGATGCGAGCATCCGCAGGAGCAAACGTCGATCTTTCCTGCAACGCACTCCTTGGCTTCTCTGTTGTAGACGCATTCGGACACGTCGCACTTGATACCGTAAATTTTATCGTTTTCCATCTGTATTATTTCCTTTCGGACAGTATTAATCCATACAAAGACGGACTAAATGTATTATTCCTCTTTGTCTGGATTATATTCTGCCTGAATGTTTGCTATTTTTTTAAGGATTGGTCGCCAAGATGTCTTTGTTTGTTATCGCGGATTTGCATCTTTCTTTGTCATCGGATAAGCCGATGGATATATTCAGCGGTTGGAACAACTATGTCGACAGACTCCAAAGGAACTGGCAGAATGTCGTGAAGCCGGAGGATACGGTTGTCATTCCGGGGGATATCTCGTGGGTGATGGATCTGGAAAGTGCGCTCGAAGACTTCAAGTTTATAAGCAATCTGAACGGTCAGAAAATAATTCTCAAGGGCAATCACGATTACTGGTGGTCGACCAAAACCAAAGCTGATAAATTCTTGGCAGAGAATGGGATCAACAATATAAACTTTCTGCATAACAATCACTATCGCTACGAGGATTTCGGAATCTGCGGTTCGAGGGGTTGGATTAATGATGGTAGCGAGCCTGCCGATGCTAAGGTAATAGCAAGAGAAGCACAGAGGCTTTCTTTGTCCATCCAAGGTGCTGTTGATGTGGGTCTGACACCGATAGTGTTCCTACACTATCCGCCTGTGTATGGCGAAGCGGAAAATCCGGATATACTTGAGGTCTTAAAGAAGTACGATATCAAGCTTTGTTTCTATGGACACCTTCACGGAAGGTCACACGGATTGGCAATAAACGGAGAGAAATATGGTATTAATTTCAGATTGATATCAAGTGATTATTTACAATTTATGCCCCTTAATATCACGGAAATTGTGCATAATTGCAAAAAATAATTTTGCCGTTTTATTATATGGTGCAAAGGGAATCAATATGTGCTATAATAAAAAGACGTATGAAAAACGCAGGAATCAAAGTATATTGCGCCTGCAGTTTTACATAAACAATAAAAAATCGGAGGTTCAGTATGTTAAAAACAAAGAATCAAGTTGAGACTAACAAGTATGAATTGGAGATAGAGATTTCGCCTGAGGCGTTCGAAGACGCACTCCAGAGGGCTTATCTGAAGAATAAATCGAAAATCACCGTTGCCGGCTTCCGCCCGGGCAAAGCTCCCAGAAAGGTTATCGAGAAGGAGTACGGCGAGGCTTGCTTCTTCGAAGATGCCGCAAACGAGCTTTACGGTCCCGCGGTTGAAGAAGCTGTAAAGGAAGCGGAGCTTGATTTGGTTGCAACACCCGACGTCGAGATTACCGAAATCTCCAAGGAAATCGGTATCAAGATGAAGGCTACCTGCACCGTCAGACCTACCATTGAGATTAAGGACTATCTCGGCATAAAGGCTACAAAGACTCTTCATCCCGTTACCGAGCACGAGGTTGAGCATGAGATAGGTCATCTGCTCGAGAAGAACGAGAGAACCATCAGCATCGACTCAAGACCCTGCGAAATGGGCGACGATGTAGTTATCGACTACGAAGGCTTCAAGGACGGCGTTCCGTTCGAGGGCGGCAAGGATGAAAACTTTACACTTTCTCTTGGAAGCGGTCAGTTTATTCCCGGCTTCGAGGAGCAGGTTGTCGGTCACAGTGTTGACGAAGAATTCGATATCAACGTCAAGTTCCCTGAGGAATATCATTCCGCTGAGCTTGCAGGAGCAGATGCTGTCTTCAAGATTAAGCTTCATGAGATTCAGAAGAAGGAGCTTCCCGAGTTTGACGACGATTTCGCAAAGGACACTTCTGATTTCGATACCGCTGAGGAACTTCGTGCGGATGTCAAGAAGCAGATTGAGGAGCACATGGAAGAGCATGTTCAGGCAGAAGCCGAGGATGCCGTTATGGACGCTCTTATTGAGAAGGTCGAGGGTGAGATTCCCGAAGTTATGTATGAGAACAAGATCAATGACATGGTCGATCAGCTCTCCGCAAGACTTCAGCAGCAGGGTATTCCGCTCGATGTCTATCTCCAGTACACCGGTATGACCAATGAGTCTTTGAGAGAAACCTACAAGGAACCGGCTGAGAAGCAGGTTAAGTTGAGACTCGCTCTTGAAAAGATTGTTGAGCTCGAGAATATCGAAGTCACCGACGAGGATATTGAGAAGGAGTATGCAGATATTGCTTCTTACTACGAGATGCCTGTTGACACTGTCAAGCAGTATATCTCTGTTTCCGACATCAAGGCTGACGTAAGCGTAGGCAAGGCTGCAGAGCTTGTCAAGGACAATGCGGTTATTGAAACCGTAACCGCCGAGCCTGACGAGGATGACGAGCACATCCATAATCATCTCTCTCATTGAGAGATTCTCACTGAGAGATTCTCGTTGAGAAATTCTCATTGAGAACAGCAAATTGTATTGAACCATTGAATAAGTAAGGAGGTTATATAATGGCTCTTGTACCAAACGTAATTGAACAGACAAGTCACGGCGAAAGATTTTACGACATCTTTTCACGTCTTTTGAATGACAGAATTATAGTCCTTTCCGACCAGGTCGATGACGCTACCGCAAGCATAGTAGTAGCACAGCTTTTGTTCCTTGAAGGACAGGATGCTGAGAAGGATATCTATCTTTACATCAACAGTCCCGGAGGCTCCATCACTGCAGGAATGGCTATTTACGACACAATGCAGTATGTCAAGTGCGACGTTTCCACCATCTGTGTCGGTATGGCGGCTTCTATGGGAGCGGTGCTTCTTGCAGGGGGCGCGAAGGGAAAGAGAATTGCACTTCCAAACAGTGAGATTCTTATCCACCAGCCTCTTATTGGTGGCGGCGGACTTTCCGGTCAGTGTACAGATATAAAAATTCAATCTGACCATATGGTTAAGACTCGCGAGAAGCTCAACCGTATTCTCGCTGAGTGTACCGGCAAGCCGATTGAAGACATAACCAGAGACACTGAAAGGGACAACTATATGACTCCCGAGGAAGCTTTGGAGTATGGTCTTATCGACAAGATAATGGTAAGACAGTAGAAGATGTCAGACTGCCGAACCGTTCGGTGTTACAAAGATAACTGTTGAGCGGCTCGGCAGGATACTTTTAAGAAGGAGGAATCCTGGATGCCGGGATCCGATGGCGGCGGCATGAAGAGATGCAATTTCTGCGGAAAGCCGGAAAGTCAGGTCAAGAGCCTGTTTTCTGCCGGTGATGTTCATATCTGCGACGATTGCGTCATGTTCTGCTACGACATACTTGAAGAAAGAAATTTAGTCGACACGAATGCGCGTAATTCTTCGGAAATTACGTTGACAAAGCCGGTTGATATAAAGAAAGAGCTTGATAAATATGTTATCGGTCAGGATGAGGCGAAGCTTGCTCTCTCTGTTGCCGTGTACAACCACTATAAGAGAGTAATTTCGAGCGATAACGCCGATGATGTCGAAATTCAGAAGTCGAACGTCCTGCTTTTGGGACCGACCGGTGTTGGAAAGACCCTTCTGGCGCAGACACTTGCCAGAACTCTTAATGTTCCGTTTGCTATTGCGGATGCTACAACGCTTACCGAGGCAGGATACGTCGGAGACGACGTTGAGAATGTTCTTCTGAGGCTTCTTCAGGCGGCAGACTATGATGTAAGCGCCGCTGAGCACGGAATTATCTATATTGATGAAATAGATAAGATAGCGAGAAAGTCCGAGAACACTTCAATAACAAGAGACGTAAGTGGCGAAGGCGTTCAGCAGGCGCTTCTCAAGATTGTTGAAGGCACTGTTTCCAATGTTCCTCCACAGGGAGGAAGGAAGCATCCGACTCAGGAATTTATTCAGGTCGATACCAAGAATATCCTATTCATCTGCGGCGGCGCATTCGATGGGCTTGAAAATATTATTCGCAGAAGAACAGATACATCCAAGCTTGGCTTCGGCGGAACGATTAACGAAAGTCAGAAGCTCGAGTCAAAGGAGGTTCTGAAGAAGGTAATCCCTCAGGACCTTGTAAGATTCGGCATGATTCCCGAGTTGGTCGGAAGACTTCCGGTTGTGACCGTTCTTTCACCATTGGATGAGGAGGCGCTTGTGACAATTCTTTCCGAGCCGAAGAATTCTCTTGAGAAGCAGTATAAAAAGCTCTTTGATTATGACGATATAGACCTTGAGATTACCGATGAAGCGAAGGTTGAAATCGCAAAGAAGGCTCTCGAGCAAAAAACCGGTGCAAGAGGACTTCGCTCCATAGTTGAGGGGATTCTCATGAAGTCAATGTTTGAGGCTCCGTCGGACCCGAGCATAGTGAGCATCGTAATTAACCCTGAGTGCGTAACCGAAGGGGCAGAGCCTGAAATAGTGAGAAAGTCTACGTCAGACAAAAAGAAGTAAATTATAAAGGGCGCACTTTCACGGCTTTCGGAGAAAATGTGCCCTTGTTTTATAAATTCCAAAGAGAGGGGATATGAGATGGCATCACCTTTAGCAGACAAAATAAGACCCAAGACTCTTGATGACGTGGTCGGACAGTCGCATTTGCTTGGTAAGAACAAGCCGCTGAGACGCATTATCGAAAGCGGACATATCCCCAATATGATTTTCTACGGTCATTCCGGAATCGGAAAGACGACTGTTGCAAGAATCATTGCCGACAATACAAATATGCGGATGTACAAGCTTAACGGCACATCCGCTTCGGTACAGGACATCAAGGATATAATCACTGACGCCGATTCACTTTTCGGATATAACGGTATACTTTTGTATCTTGATGAGATTCAGTATCTGAATAAGAAACAGCAACAATCTCTTCTTGAGTACATAGAAAACGGAAAGATAACTCTTATATCCTCGACAACCGAGAATCCGTATTTCTCGGTCTATAATGCCATTATAAGCCGTTCGACTGTGTTTGAGTTTCTGCCTGTTCCACCGGACGAGATAGCTCCCGCAATCAAGCGAGCTTTCCAAATTTCCGCAGATGAGATGGGAAAAAAGCTCCGGCTTGAAGGCGGAGTTATCGAGCATATTGCTCACGGTTGCGGCGGCGATGTCAGGAAGTCGATAAATACAGTCGAACTGTGTGTTTTGTCAGCTGATTCAGGCGACGATTGCATCACCGTAACTCTTGAAAATGCAAAGCTTCTCACACAGAGGAGCAATATGCGTTATGACCGTGACGGCGACGAGCATTATAACATTCTGTCAGCATTACAGAAATCTATCAGGGGCTCTGATGAAAATGCCGCTCTTCACTATGCCGCACGGCTTATGGAAGCGGGGGATATAATCTCGCTTTCAAGAAGACTTCTTGTCATCGCTTGTGAGGATGTCGGTCTTGCTTATCCTCAGGCTATTTCCATTGTAAAGGCTTGTGTTGACAGTGCAATGCAGTTGGGGCTTCCAGAAGCGAGACTTCCGCTTGCCGAGGCTGTCATACTTCTTGCAACCGCTCCAAAATCAAACAGCGGAATCTGTGCCATAGATGAGGCTATCGCCGATATAAGAGCCGGTGATGCCGGAGATATCCCCGCTTATCTACAGGATGGTCACTATGCCGGCTCAAAAGAGCTTGGCAAAGCCCAAGGCTATAAGTACCCTCATTCCTATCCGAATTCATGGGTTGAACAGCAGTATCTGCCGGATAATCTTAAAGACAGGAAATACTATAACTATGGCGATAACAAAACCGAGCAAGCCGCAAAAGAATATTGGGATAAGATAAAGGGCAAAAAATAAAAGCCTTACTGAAATACCGTTTCTATGAGTCTTTGCGAACTGTCGGGCGAATACTGCCAGCGTTCAATTATACCGTCGGTAATAAAGTAGCGGTTTTCAAACCGAATCTGAGCATCCGAAACATCAACGATTATGAGCTTTATTTTCATCTTTTCCGGATTTATGGATTTAATGTAGACGCTTGCAGTCTGACCGACTTCGACTCCGTCTTTGGGCTCCGCGAGTCCTGCAAGGTTTGGCACAAGCTCAACGAAAATCCCATAGCTTTCAACGCTTCTCACGATTCCACGGACTGTCTCACCGGCAGAGAACATCCCGGCATTCTCTTCCCAACTGCCTAAGAGCTCTTTATGGGATATGTAGAACTTGTCGCCGTCTGTACCCTTGTATACGACTTTTATTCTTTCTCCGATTGTAAATCTGTCAGCAGGGGAGGATATCCTTGAGACTGAAATCTCATCTATGGGTATCATCGACGGAATGCCACAGCCTATATCGACAAAACAGCCGAACTGTTCAATGTGCGTGACTCTTGCGTCTATAATTTCACCGCTCGAAAGCTGTGAAAGATACTCGGATATGCACTTTTCCTGAGCTTTTCTTCTTGATAGAACAGCGGATATCGTTCCTTGATTTTCCGTTAATCCGATTACGTTGAACATAACCGGTCTTCCGACTCTTGATATTATTGCGATGTCCTTTGTTTTTCCTTCGCTGATGCCTATTGCGCATTCTTCTCTTGGCATATAAGCGTTCATACATGGGAGATTGATGAGCAAATCATGCGAAGCGGTGCAAATGTCTGCTTTTGCTTCGAGGATTATCTCGTTTTCCATCGCTTTTTTTAAACTCTCGGGTGAACCGATGTATCCTGAATTTTCTGATTTTTTTATCAGATAGCCCTCCGGCGGAAATTTTATCATTAGTGAGCCTTCCTTTCCCTATCGGTGTTTCGACTGTTAAAATAATATGTTGCCTGAGATTTTTATAGACCTAAGAGAGAAAGTCAATGTTGCGAAGTCGGGAATACTGTGCTATAATAGCATGTTGATTGAAATTAAGCGAGTGGGAGTGGGGATGAAACATGGATATCAGAAAAGGCGACGTTCTTATAATGAAGAAACCGCATCCATGCGGCTCCAACAGAATGAGGGTATTGCGTTCCGGAATGGACTTTAAGCTCAAGTGTGAGGGCTGTGGGCACGAGTTCATGATATTAAGATCCAAAGCTGAAAAGAACGTCAAGAGCATTAACACAGATGAAAGGGAAGCACCCGAAAAACGATAAAGGATGGATATGAATGCTTGAAAAATTAGCCGCTTTGCTTGACAGATACAATGAAATAAACGAGCGATTGATGCAACCCGAAACAGCGGGAGGCGGCGAGCTTTACAGAAGCCTGATGAAGGAATACAATCAGCTTACTCCGATAATAGACGTGTACAAGGCATATCTTCGGGCGGAAGATGCAAAATCCGAGGCTGAGGAGCTTATAAAAAACGAAACAGACCCGGACTTTAAGCTCATGGCAGAAGAGCAGTTAAGGGAAGCAAAAGAAGAAATTGCGAGCACCACAGAACAGCTAAAGCTTCTTCTTTTGCCGAAAGATCCCAACGACTCAAGAAATGTTATAATAGAAATCCGTGCTGGTGCGGGAGGGGAGGAAGCCGCGCTCTTTGCGGGCTCGCTTTTCAGAATGTATACAATGTATTCCGATACAAAGAGATGGAAGACAGAGGTCTTAGGAGCAAACAGGACGGAGCTTGGAGGCTTCAAGGAGGTTTCTTTCTCTGTCGAAGGTGCGGGAGCATATTCACGCTTTAAGTATGAAAGCGGAGTTCACAGAGTCCAGAGGGTTCCGGAAACCGAGTCGCAGGGCAGAATCCAGACTTCTACGGCTACGGTTGCCGTTCTTCCGGAAGCTGAGAATGTCGAGCTTAATATTGACGATAAAGATTTGAAAATAGATGTGTTCAGAGCTTCAGGCGCAGGCGGTCAGCATATAAATAAGACCGAATCAGCGGTCAGAATCACACATCTTCCGACCGGAATGGTCGTTGAATGTCAGGATGAGCGCAGTCAGCAAAAAAATAAAGATAGGGCTATGAAGGTCCTTTGTTCAAGACTCCTTGAGATGAAGCAGGAGGAGCAGGACAAGGCAATCGCCGGCGAACGTCGCTCTCAGATAGGGACGGGCGATCGCTCCGAGAGAATCAGGACCTATAATTTTCCCGAGGGCAGGGTCAGTGACCATAGAATCGGCTTGACGCTGTATAAGCTTGATTCTATATTGAATGGCGATTTGGACGAGGTGATTGACTCGCTTGCAACTGCCGATCAGGCGGCAAAGCTTGCCAAGCAAGCGGGTGAAATATGATGGAAACGCTTTTACTAAGAACATCTGATAGTGATATATCAAAAGCGGCGGAGCTTATAAAGAGTGGTGAGGTCGTTGCTATTCCGACCGAGACTGTTTACGGTCTTGCGGCAAATGCTTTTGACGAAAACGCAGTGAAGAAAATCTTTGCGGCTAAAAATCGTCCTTGCGACAACCCACTTATCGTCCATATAAGTAAATTCGATATGGTCTATGACATAGCAGAGAGTGTGCCGGAGCTTGCCTATAAATGCGCAGAGCTTTTCTGGCCTGGACCGCTTACCATGATTATGCCGAAGAAGGACACAATCCCTCTTGTAACGAGCGGAGGACTTGACACTGTCGGCATCAGGTTCCCGTCAAATCCGATAGCTCAGAAGATAATTGAAAAGTGCGGTCTCCCGCTTGCGGCACCTTCCGCAAATCTTTCGGGAAGCCCGAGTCCTACAAACGCGGCAAGAGTTATGGAAGATATGACCGGCAGGATTTCGGCTGTTGTTGATGGTGGCGAGTCGGATGTCGGAGTTGAATCTACCGTAATTACTTTTGAGGACGATGGCATCAGAATACTTCGTCCGGGTGGAATATCCCGCGAGGATTTACTTAGAGTTTGTGATAATGTAATAATCGACGAGGGAGTGTCGGCAAAGCTTCAGAGCGGAACTGTTGCACGCTCTCCGGGAATGAAATATAAGCACTATTCGCCGAAAGCCGACGTTATACTTATCGACAGCGATATCGACAGCTTCAGAAAGTATGTCGTCGAGCGTAAGACCGAAAATACTTATTGTCTGTTGTTTGATGAAAACGAGGCTGTTGAAGGAGTGCCATATCTTACATATGGTGACGATTCCATAGAACAGGCACACAATCTCTTTGAGAGACTCCGGCAGTTTGATGAAATGGGTGCCGAACGTGTTTATGCAAGGTGTCCCGAACGAACTGGTGTCGGGCTTGCCGTATACAACAGGATTCTTCGCTCGGCAGGGTTTAATTTGATTAAGCTTTAAGGATGTGAAAAGACCGATGGGACTTTTTGAATCTGACAATATAAGAGTTATAGGACTCACCGGGCAGAGCGGTGCGGGGAAGTCTAGCGTCAGCGGTATTTTTGCGAGCGAAGGATTCCCGACTATAAACGCTGATGAGATTTCGCATGATGTTTCTTCTGATCCCACTCTTTTGGATGAAGTGAGTGAGCTGTTTCCGGATTGCGTGACAGACACGGGACTTGACAGAAGAAGGCTTGCAGGAATAGTATTCTGCGACAGCGAGAAGCTTAAGACTTATACCGACACCATTTTCCCATACATAACAAGGGGGATTTTCAGGTGTATCGAAGCCTGCAAAACAAGAGATGAGAGACTTGTACTTCTTGATGCTCCCACGCTTTTTGAAAGCGGACTTGACGATATCTGTTCTTCGGTTGTTAGCGTGATTGCTCCGATGGAGCTCAAAATACAGAGAGTTCTTGAGAGAGACGGAATACCTGTTGAAATGGTGAAATCCCGACTCGGTTCTCAAAAGTCGGACGACATGTTCATAAGCAAATCACAGTTCACAATAGTGAATAATTCGGATATTGACAGTCTCAGAGAAAAAACTCTCTCGGTTATAGAAGAATTAAGGCGGTTATATACAGATGAATGTAATTAAGAGAATAGGCGCTTTTATTCTGCTGATAATGTTCGTCTGTGGTCTTGGCGCTTTTCTGTTCGGCTACATGCCGTATTGGTTCGGAAACGAGAGCTACCGGACTGACTATCGGGAAATAGTTGAGAAATACAGCGAAGAATTCGGAATCGACGAAGCTTTTGTCTTTGCCGTTATCAAAACCGAATCGAACTTTGACCCAAGCGCTGTTTCCGACGCCGGAGCTATCGGGCTTATGCAGATTATCGAGGATTCATTCGATTGGGTAAGTACAAAGCTTGGCGAAAGTGATTTGACGTATGAGGACATGTTCACACCCGAATACAGTATTATGTACGGCTCCTATATGCTCGCTTTCTTGTATGAGAGATACGGAAGCTATGAGCTTGCCGCGGCGGCATACCACTCGGGAATAGGTGAGGTAGACGGTTGGATTGAAGACGGAATAGTGTCTCGGGAAAATCCCGATGTAGCTGACTTTGAAGGAAGCAACACCAGACACTATGTCAGAAAGATAATGAAAGCATACACAAGATATTCTGAGATTTTATAGAAAGGATGATTTTATCATGTCAGACGTAAAAAACGAAAAAGAAAAGTCTGCCGGTAAGGCGCTTCAGGAGAAGCTCTTTACCCAGAAGAAGAACGGATTGCTTAAAATAAGCGATCAGGAAAAGGAAGCTGTTGACAGCTTCTGTGAAGGCTATAAGAGCTTTCTTGACAGCTCCAAGACCGAGCGTGAGGCTGTTGATACCGCTATCCAGCTTGCAACAGAAAAGGGCTTCAAGGAGTATGACCCCAAGAAAGCATATTCTGCCGGTGAAAAGGTCTACTGGAACAACCGCGGCAAGAGCATTGTTCTCTGTGTGTTCGGAACCGAGCCGCTTGAGAATGGCGTAAAGATTGCCGCTGCTCACATTGACTCCCCGAGACTCGACCTCAAACAGCATCCCGTTTATGAGTCGAACGAGCTTTGCCTGCTTAAGACCCATTACTATGGCGGTATCAGAAAGTACCAGTGGCCCACCATCCCGCTTGCTCTTCACGGCGTTATCTGCAAAGCAAACGGCGAAAAGGTAACCGTAACAATCGGCGAGGACGAGACTGATCCTATCTTCATAATCACAGACCTTCTTCCGCACCTTGCTCAGGAGCAGTCCAAGAGAACCCTCGGCGACGGAATCAGAGGCGAAGAGCTCAATGTCTTTATCGGCTCTCGTCCTTTCAACGACGACGAAGTTTCCGAGAAGGTCAAGCTCAATGTTCTTTCGATTCTCTTTGAAAAATACGGAATAGTTGAGGATGACTTCATTTCCGCTGAGCTCGAAATCGTTCCCACATTTAAGGCGAGGGATGTCGGTCTCGACAGAGGACTTATCGCCGCATATGGACAGGACGACAGATCCTGCGCTTATACAGCTCTCGAAGCAATCCTTGATTGCGAGAATCCGAAGACCACCTGCGTCACTGTCCTTACCGATAAAGAAGAAATCGGAAGCATGGGCAACACAGGACTTCAGAGTCATTATCTTGAAGACTTCATCTTCCACATTGCAAAGAATGCCGGCACCGATGCTCCTACAGTTTTATCTCATTCCTCCTGCCTCTCTGCGGATGTTTCCGCGGCGTTTGACCCGACATTCCCTGAGGTAAACGAGCCGAGAAATGCTTCTTATTGCAACTATGGCGTTGCTATGTGTAAGTTCACCGGATCCCGTGGAAAGAGCGGATGCAACGATGCGCATGCTGAATTCGTTTCCTACGTCAGAAATATCTTCGATTCAAACGACGTTATCTGGCAGACCTGTGAGCTCGGAAGAGTTGACCTCGGCGGGGGCGGAACCGTTGCGGCATACGTTGCAAACCTTGGCATAGATGTTGTCGATGTCGGAGTTCCTGTTCTTTCGATGCACTCTCCTTATGAAGTCACCGCAAAGCTTGATGTTTACATGGCTTACAAGGGATTCGCAGTATTCTTCAAGAACTGATTACTTAAACCTTATAAAGGCTTCGCCTGACCGGCGAAGTCTTTATTTTTGTGTCTGCTTGTACCGTATTTGACAAATTATGCTATCAGGCTGAGATAGAATAAAAACGGTGACAGACATGAGCATTTATCTTGATACTCTCGTAATAGTAAACGCATATATAACATGGATTACTTTAAATCTCACATCAAAGCTTTCGCATCAATATTCCAAGCCTGTGAGAATAGCGACAGGATCCTTTATCGGCGGCTTTTCGGCTCTTATAATCATAATCCCTGAGTGTATAGGCGTCATATTTCTGAAAATACTTTCTTTTGCGATAATAATAGCTGTGACTTTTCTGCGAAAGGGTATGGGCAAGCATAGATTCCTGATTCTTTGTGCCGAGTTTTTCGGAGTGAATATAGTCTTCGGCGGAGCTGTTTATCTTCTTCAATCTTTGATTGGGACAGATATTATCTACATAAACAACGCTTCTTTCTATTTCGACATATCGCTTGGAACGCTCATATTCTTCACGGCTGTGATTTACGTTCTGACGGTGATTATCTCCGGCTTTCTTGCAAGAAAAGCCGACCGGAATCATGCTTATAGGGTGATGTTTGACTATGGCGGAAGCAGTTACAGCTTTGACGGCGTTGCCGATACCGGAAACACCGTTACCGATTTATTCAGCGGAAAACCGGTTATAATCTGTACAGGTTCTGATGATAAACCGAATTTGGAACGCTTTTCGGCTGTGCCGTACTCAACAATAGATGGCGAAGGGCTTCTTTATGCCTTTTCTCCAGACGAATTATACATAGAAGATGAAACCGGCAAAAAGAAAAATGTAAATGCTCTTCTGGCATTTACGGAAAGCGGAGAACGAAGAGCGGTATTTAATCCCACAATTTTACATGAATGAAAGGACTTTAGCAATGGAAAAGCCGAAATTTTTGAGAGAAATCAGGATAAGAATTCGTAAGCTTTTAGGAATAGCTTCGCCAGTCGACTATATCAATGGCTCTGACACCCTTCCGCCGCCATTAAAAGGTGAGGAAGAAAAGCGAGTGTTTGAAATGCTCACAACAAATCCCAAAAAAGCAAGAGAGATTCTGATAACTCATAACCTTCGGCTTGTCGTTTACATATCCAAAAAATTTGAGTCAACAGGAATAGGAATTGAAGACTTAATCTCAATCGGCACGATAGGACTTATAAAAGCAGTCAATACTTTCAATCCGGAAAAGAACATCAAGCTTGCAACCTATGCCTCAAGGTGTATCGAAAACGAGATACTGATGTACCTGAGAAAGACCAATCAACAGAAGAATGAAGTTTCAATAGATGAACCTCTAAATATCGACTGGGACGGAAACGAGCTTCTTCTTTCGGATGTAATCGGTACCGAACCGGACGAGGTTTACCAGAAGCTTGAAGGCGAGACTGAAGTGCAGCTTCTCATAAAAGCTGTTGATTCCCTTAGCGGCAGGGAAAAGCTCATAATGCAGATGCGCTTTGGATTGAACGGCGGCAGAGAGATGGCCCAGAAGGAAGTTGCGGACGTTGTGGGAATATCTCAGTCCTATATTTCGAGACTCGAAAAGAGAATTTTAAAAGAACTGAAAAAAGAGTTGGAGGCTATATGCTGAGCATGATTTCCAGATAATGCTGAAGACTTTTCTTGAATAGTAAATATACACTTCGGCAATAATGATATAAGATTTTCCGTTTGGAAAGAATCAATCATTATCCGGAGTGTATACTTATATGCAATACAGTAAGGTTGAGATAAGCGGCGTCAACACAAGAGACTTGAAGGTCCTGAGTGAAGACAAGAAGATGGAGCTATTGGTAAAAGTAAAACAGGGTGACAAAATGGCGAGGGACGAGCTGATTCGGGGAAACCTTCGCCTTGTTTTAAGCGTGATTCAGAAGTTTATGTCGAGAGGAACGCCTCCCGACGATTTATTTCAGGTCGGAGTTGTAGGCCTTATCAAGGCGATAGACAACTTCAACATAAATCTTGATGTGAAGTTTTCAACCTATGCCGTACCTATGATAACAGGCGAGTTGAGAAGATATCTTCGCGATGACAATGCGATAAGAGTGTCACGTTCAACGAGGGATTTGGCATATCGGGCAATGCAGGCTAAAGAAAGGCTGACCGCATCAAGCGATACCGAGCCAACTGCCAGAGATATAGCAAAAGAACTGGATGTGAAAGAATCGGAGGTAGTGTTTGCTCTCGAATCAATCAGCGACCCGGTTTCGATATACGAGCCGGTATATTCGAGTACAGGTGATACTCTTTATGTCCTCGATCAACTCGGCGACAGCTCAAGCGATGAAGGCTGGATTGATGAGCTATTGCTTCGTGAAGCGATAAAGATGCTTTCGGAAAGAGAGAAAAATATTCTGTATCTCAGATTCTATCAGGGCAAAACACAGGTCGAAGTAGCAAATGAAATCGGAATTTCTCAGGCACAGGTTTCAAGAGTCGAAAAAAGTGCGTTGTCAAGGATAAAATCGAAAGTATAGCCCTTGACAAATTTAATTTCCCGTGTTAAGATGGTTTATCTACCACAAAGAGATGAAACGAGGAAATTACAATGCAGATTTACGAAGAACTCAAGGTGAGAGGGCTCATAGCTCAGGTTACCGACGAGGAAGAAATAAGAGAGCTTATCAACAATGGCAAGGCAACATTCTATATCGGCTTTGACCCGACAGCGGATTCACTTCATGTCGGACACTTTATGGCTCTTTGCCTTATGAAGAGACTCCAGATGGCGGGAAATCGCCCTGTCGTGCTTATCGGAGGTGGAACCGGATATATCGGCGACCCTTCGGGCAGAACCGATATGCGTTCGATGATGACTCCCGAGATGATTCAGCATAACTGCGATTGCTTTAAGAAGCAGATGGAGCGCTTCATAGAGTTCGGCGACGACAAGGCTATAATGGTCAATAACGCCGACTGGCTTTTGAATCTTAATTATATCGAGCTCTTAAGAGAAGTCGGAGCTTGCTTTTCTGTAAACAATATGCTTCGTGCTGAGTGCTACAAGCAGAGAATGGAAAAAGGTCTTTCCTTCCTTGAATTCAACTACATGATTATGCAGTCATATGACTTCTACTATCTGTATCAGCATTACGGCTGTAACATGCAGTTCGGCGGAGACGATCAGTGGTCGAATATGCTCGGTGGTACCGAGCTTATAAGAAAGAAGCTTGGCAAGGATGCCTATGCTATGACCATAACTCTTCTTCTTAACTCCGAGGGCAAGAAGATGGGCAAGACCCAAAGTGGTGCAGTCTGGCTTGACCCAAACAAGACTTCTCCTTATGACTTCTTCCAGTACTGGAGAAATGTCGGCGATGCCGATGTCATGAAGTGCATAAGGATGCTTACGTTTCTGCCTCTTGAGCAAATCGACAAGATGGATTCCTGGGAAGGAAGCGAGCTCAACAAAGCTAAGGAAATTCTCGCCTATGAGCTCACAAAGCTCGTTCACGGTGAGGAAGAAGCCGACAAGGCTCTTGCCGCGGCGAGAGCGGTGTTTGGCGGCTCCGGCTCCAACGAGAATATGCCCACTTTTGAGTTTGAAACTGATTTTATTGGTATTCTCGATGCCATGGTGGCGACAAAGCTTGCGCCGAGTAAAGGAGAGGCAAGAAGGCTCATCCAGCAAGGCGGAGTTACTCTCAATGGCGAGAAGGTCACTGATGTTTCACTTGACGTTGACCTTTTTTCTGAAGTAATTCTCAAGAGAGGCAAAAAGCAGGTTGTAAGGCTTATTAAGAAATAATCAGGCATAATAATAACCGTCTCCGTAAATCGGAGGCGGCTTTTTTAGTGTAGTGTCATTCACAGCGTTCCCAGAACGACTTGATTTCTGCTTCATAGCCGGTCTTATCCATGAAGTAATTCATGCAGTGTCCTGCACCGTTGACAGCATACAGTTTCTTCGAAGCAGAGCAAGAGTTGTAGTTCTCATATGCCATTTCTATTGGCACAATATCGTCTTCTGTTCCGTGGATGAGCAAAACCGGAATATTACAGCTCTCAAGAGCTTCCGAAACTGTGTAGGAGGTATCGGTGTGGAGCTTCTTGTCGGCTGTGGTGTTGAAGATGGTTTCAACTCTGTTATACGGAATACGGGAATTCTTTTCAAAGACGTGTTGCCAGATTTCTCTTGCGGATGAATATGCACTGTCGGCGATGACGCCTTTCACGTTCTCGGGAGGATTCAATCCGGTTGCCATCAGTACGGTTGATGCTCCCATTGAAAGACCATAGAGGTAGATGGGAAGTTTATTTTCGCATCTTTCATTTACCCATGAAATCCAGTCAAGGCAATCATATCTTTCCAAGAGCCCGAAGCCGGTGTATTTTCCTCCGCTGTTTCCGTGTGCTCTTTGCTCTACGAAGAGGATATTGCAGCCATTGTCATGCAAAAAGTATGCCGAAAGACCGAAATCCAAATCCCATGTGACGTGCCAACCGTGGAAACAGATAACCGTTCTTTTTGCATTTTCGCACTGCCACCAGTGTCCGATGAGCTTCAAATCATCTCGACTCGTAATGCTGACCTCTTCGAGATTTTTCTCATCCAGCTTCTCAGCGGCAATCTTCTTTTCTTCCTCGAATTTGTCGAAAACCGATTGTTCCAAATTCTCGTCTTTCTGACGTTTAGTGATTTTGTGTAACTTCGGCTTTTCTCTTTTCAGAACCGCATCCGCAACCATCTGAAGCATAAGATATGCCGAAGCCGCTGTCAATGCACACGCCGCGGCAACAGATGCGCCAACTATTATTTTCTTTTTCGTATTCTTGTTCATGATACCATCTCCGTTATGTGAATACGTTTGTCCTTGGACTTGTTGCATATATTATAGCACCTTGATGTCAAAAAAGCATTAGACAAACCGGAAAGCTTGTCTAATGCTTGGTGAACACTTAAAGAAAAGTGTGGGAATACATCAGTTAAAGATGCCTTCACGCCTCTTGATCTGGCGAATGTCCTCGCCGATAAATCGGAGCGTGTGGTAATTTCCTATGAGGCGAGATATGATTCTGTCGTCATATCTTTCGGAAAGCTCGTTGATGGATAAGTTTGACGACACAATAGTCGGTTTGCCCATATTGCATCTTGAATTGATGAGATTATAGATGGTGGCAGAATTGAAGGATGACTTGAATTCGCATCCCAAATCGTCAAGAATCAAAAGCTCGGCATTCAGAAGAAGCTCCAGAGTGTCGCCTTCGGCACGTCCGAAATGTTCGTTTTCAATATATCTGAGATAATTCTGGATAGAGTCGAAAGCAACGCTTATGCCCTTTCGTACAAGCTCATTTGCGATGCAGGAGGACAAGAAGGTTTTTCCGAGTCCGGTTTTACCGAGCATGAAAAGGCTTTGCGATTGCTCGGAGAATCCATTTGCGTAGCCAATGCAGAAATTGAGTATTTCAGCCATTCTGTTTCTGCAATCGTAAGCAGTTCCGTTATACTGATATGTTTCGGGATAGAAGCTAAGATCGAACTCCGAAAAATTATGGAGCTTGATTTTGCACTGCTCGTTGAGCTTTGAAATCGTGAAAGATGCCATGAGTTCTTCGGCACACTTGCACCTGTTCCCGAGATGAATGCCCGTATCTCCGCAGACAGGGCAGGTATAGTTTACAGTCAGATAATCCTCTGGATAGCCAAAAGCAGTGAGAGCGTTTTTTAGTTTTTCCTGATCCTCTAAGTTTTCGTTTTTGATTTTTTCGACTGCTTCGGAAACGTTGACGGCAGGTTTTCCGTTCTGGTCTTTCGAAAAAATAACCCTGGCAAGCTTCGACGAAGTCTTGGAAATATTAAGAAATATCTCATATATCTCGGGATGATTCTTTTTTATGCTCTGAACATGAGCATCATATGTATTCAAGGCATCCTGGCGTCTTGCTTCGATGACCGAATATGCGGCGTTTACCGCTTCCTGGGTGTATTTCATTATGGTAACCTCCGCTATTTGTTTGAATGTGATTGAGAAAGCGTGAAGCTGTCGAACTCGTTTAAGTCGAATGAGCTGTTGCCGGATTTTCTTTCAATCTGCGCTGCTGCCGGTTTTGTCCTGCTGGCTTCATCCGCTTCCAGCATTTCACGGGTAAAGATTCTTTTTTCAGACCAAGACTGCAATATTTTATTTATGTACGGGAAGGAAAGCTTGTTGGTCTGGTTTACGCATCTTTCGCGTGCTTCGCTTATCATCTCAATGCCGAATCCCATCTCACGCCACGATGAAATATACTGCGATTGCTTGGCTGTGGGTCTCGTTTCAAGGTACAGTACGCGTCTGACTTCGTTTTCGAAGGAGTTGTATTCCGTTCTTCGTTTGATTTCGGCGTCAATCTCAAAGAATCCGGTAATGCCGTTCTGGAACAGTTCTGTTGCAAAGCTTTCAATACTCTTGGCGGAAGTCTTTCCGCAGTCACGGCAATACTCGAGCATCAATATAATCGACTGGGTGTCGAATCCATAGTAGTCGCGAAGATTGATCAAGAGCTCCTGCTCTGTGTGCTTCAAGAGCCGTCCGACGGTTTTCTCGGCTTCTGAGAATAGCTCTCTTAAGGACTCGTCAGTATCAATCATATCTGAAATGCTTTTGGGAGAGTAATTCAAACGAACCTTTGCGTTTGAAACAGGAGCAGGGGAGACAACCGTTGAGGCTTTTGTTATGACCGGAGTAACAGTTACGCTCTCGGATTCAATAACGCCCATCTCTTTCCAGAAGATGACCGCGTCATCAAACGCACCCTCTTTAATACCTAATTTCTTGCAAACCTCCGACTTATCAATCTCGTCTGACTCGTCGCACATAAGATACAATATAAGCTTTATCGCCGATTCGTTTGCAAGCCTTATGTAGTCGTCGACGAGCGCGCACGGCACGGAAAAGAATCTTTTCCACTTGGAATTATTGAGTTTCAGAGATACCTTTTCCGCCATTATTACGCCTCATTCGACTTAAGATTGATAGTGATATTATATCACTCTTTCGACTTGAAATCAACTACGACAAGAGTATATTTTCTTGAGCGTTGGTTTTTATCATTCTATAGTCAAAAATATAGTACTGTTATCGCGACAATTTACTTTCACGAAAGGATATGTTAATATAAGTATAAGCTATTTACAACCTACACTGAAATATCAACTACTTTACCGAGTATGTGGAGGCTACTATGAACATTATATTGAAAAAAACGCTTTGTTTGATTCTTGCCGTTCTGATGCTTTTGCCGCTTGTTTCCTGTACGAGCACAGAGCTTGAAGAAGAGACGAAGATTCGTGACGACGAGCTTTTCACACCCGATTACACCGATACGGTCGAATCAGAAGTTATTGAGGTTTCTGCGAGTACAGAATACCAGACGATAATCGGCTTCGGCGGAACAAGTTTCCCTGTCTGGATAGGGGATCTGACTGAGGAAGAGAGACAGCTTGCTTTTGGCAACGGAGAGGATGAGCTCGGATTCACAATCCTGAGACTTCACATTGACCCCGACAGCGACAGATGGGCGGAAGATCTCGACACCGCCAAGGCGGCACAGGATAACGGTGCCATCATCATTGCGTCTCCTTGGACAGCACCCGACGACATGATGGAAAGCTACGAGAAAGCCGGAGAGGACAATCCTATCCGCATCAAGCATGACAAGTATGCGGAGTATGCCGAGCATCTTAACAACTATGTCACCTATATGAAGGAAAACGGCATAGAGATTTATGCGATATCATTCCAGAACGAGCCCGATTTATCAAATTCAGGCTGGGTTTCGTGGACGACGGAAGAGATTATGGATTTCATTCTTAATTTCTCAGACGTAATTGACTGCAAGCTGATGACTCCGGAATCGTATAACTATGACAAAGAGTATTATGATGCAATTCTGAATGACGAAGAAACTCTTGAGAAGATAGATATCTTTGCAACACATCTTTATGGCACGAAGGTATCGGATTTTGAATATCCGTTGTTTGAAGAGCTGGGCGAAGGCAAGGAGCTTTGGGTAACCGAGATGATATATCCGAATTCAACGTCAATCGCTGATATGTGGCCCGAAGCATTGGAAACCGCGGAGCATATTTCTGATGCTTTGACTGAGGGCAATTTCCAAGCATATATCTGGTGGTATATCCGAAGATTCTACGGTCCTATTGACGAATACGGGGATATCACCAAGCGTGGCTATTGCATGGCGCAGTATTCTAAATTTGTTCGCCCGGGTTACATAAGAATCGACGCTACGGAAGAAGCCGCCGATGGCATAAGTGTTTCTGCTTTTAAATCCGATGATGAAATTGTTATAGTTGTAATCAATAATTCCGAGAACGACTATGAACAGCATTTCAATCTAAGCGATCTGGGCTTTGATATCGGCTATATTGAAGCTTATACGACAAGCAAAACCCAGAGTCTCGCAAGAACAGGCAACATTTCCTACAGCGAAAATACCTTCGGATATGTTCTCGATTCCTACAGTATCACGACATTTGTAATCTCGGAAAGTTAAAAATTTCGTGAATAATGATTGACCTTCGGCTCGGAATGTGCTATTATAGCAGTAGTGCAAAAACACAATTACGAGTATGGAGGTCAATTTTCTATGTCTATTTTGGTTTCTGGAGGAGCCGGTTACATAGGCTCGCACACCGTTCTGACCCTTTTGGAGAAGGGCTATGACGTTGTTGTATTCGATAATCTCGCAAATTCGAGCGAGGAATCCCTGAAAAGAGTAGAAAAGATAACCGGAAAGTCAGTAAAATTCTATAAGGCGGATATGCTTGACCGTTCAGCGATGGATAAGATTCTTGATGAGAATCCTGATATCACGGCTCTTATTCATTTTGCCGGGCTCAAGGCGGTAGGAGAGTCCGTTGAAAAACCGCTTGAGTACTATAAGAACAATATAGGTGGAACCCTTACACTTCTTGAGTCGATGAAGGCTCATGGCGTCAAGAATATAATTTTCAGTTCTTCCGCAACGGTTTACGGCGTTCCCGAAAGAGTCCCGATAACCGAGGATTGCCCGAAGGGAGCCTGCACGAACCCATACGGTTGGACAAAGAGCATGATTGAGCAGATTCTTACTGATGTTCATACAGCCGACAGCGAGTGGAATGTAGTTCTTCTCAGATATTTCAATCCCATAGGAGCGCATCCTTCGGGACTGATAGGTGAGGACCCGCAGGGAACTCCTAATAATCTCGTTCCGTATATTGCACAGGTTGCTGTCGGAAGAAGAGAACACCTCAACGTCTGGGGCAACGACTATAAGACCCATGACGGCACCGGAGTTCGTGATTATATTCATGTTTGCGACTTGGCTGACGGCCACGTCAGAGCTCTTGAAAAGATAGATGAGTCCAAGAACGGCGGAGTTTACATATACAATCTCGGAACTGGAATCGGATATTCGGTTCTTGACGTCGTCAAGGCTTATGAGAAAGCATGCGGCAAGGAAATTCCTTATGTCATCGGTCCGAGACGTGCCGGAGACCTTGACGAAAATTACTCAGACCCGACACTTGCCGAGAAGGAGCTTCACTGGAAGGCAGTTTACGGAATCGACGACATGTGCAGAGATTCCTGGAACTGGCAGAAGAATAACCCATACGGTTATAATGCCGGTTGATGGGGCATAATAGACATTCGTGGGATATTCGGTAATTTTATTGCGAATATATTCATGAAATCGTTACATTTGGTATGCAATATTTTTGCGATTTTTGCATAACGCCGATTTTGGAGCTTTTTGAGAAAAAAAGATTGTATAAATTGGCAATAGTAAATCCCGCGAAAATAATGTATAATATAACTACTAAGCGGTTTGCTTAACAAAAAGGAGGTTTTTCATTATGAAAAAAATTGTTGCACTTCTTCTCTCCCTCGTCATGGTTCTTTCCATGTTGACTGTTGCTGCTTTCGCAGAGGACACCAACTCTGAGACCGAGCCGGATGAGACCATCGATGTCAATGATACCGATGAGACCGAAGAGCCCACCGATTCCAACCCCACCACAGGTATTGCACTCGCTGTACTTCCTATGGTAGTTGCTGCTGCCGGTGTTGTTGCTTCCAAGAAGCACTAATCTTCATCCAAGAAGTATGTAACGAAAACGCCCCGAATTTCGGGGCGTTTTCTTGTCTTCATGTAGTTTTACGAAAAATTTTTTGTAAGCATACATACCGCAAATTGAGTCTGATGACTTGTATTTTACAAGGGGTTGTGGTATAATACTAAGGTGCAATCTATAGGTTGCATAGCGTTGCATGCTTCTGAATTTTAATTTGTAAAAATGATATACAAGGAGAACTTAAAATGGATGTTATTCAACTGACAAGAGAACTCGGCAAAGCAATTCAGGCTGATGAGAGATATTCAACCTATATAAGAGCCCGTGTTGCCAACGACAACGACACCGAGCTTCAGAAAGTGATAGAGGAGTTCAATCGCGGAAGAACCGTCCTCAATAACGAGGTTTCCAAGACTACCGGACGGGATGAAAATAAGATTGAGGAACTCAAAACAAGCGTCGGTGAGCTCTACTCAAAGATTATGAAGAACGAGAATATGTCCGCCTATAACGACGCCAAGAATGCTATGGATGAGCTTCTTCACCAGATAACGACAATTATCAGCATGTCCGCAAACGGCGAAGACCCAGAAACCTGTGACATGAACTATGGTTGCACCGGCAACTGTGCCTCCTGCGGCGGTTGCCACTGATTGAACTTTAAGTAAAACAAGTATGAGAAAGGATGAAGAAATATGCCGCTTTTACTCAAGGACGTTGACATAAATTCTCTGTCGAAGGGAATGAGGCAATATGTTGAGATAAAGCTCGAGCATATGGACAGCATCCTTTTCTTCAGGCTTGGAGATTTTTATGAAATGTTCTTTGATGATGCTATTGTTGCATCAAAGGAGCTTGAGCTTGCACTGACCTCAAAGGACTGTGGGCTTTCGGAACGCGCTCCGATGTGCGGAGTTCCGCATCATGCCTGCGATAGCTATATTAAGAGGCTGATAGACAAGGGCTACAGCGTCGTCATCTGCGAGCAGATGGAGGACCCTGCAACCGCAAAGGGCATAGTCAAACGTGACGTCATAAGAATAGTCACTCCCGGAACGCTTACCGACAGCAGTATGCTTGATGAGGGCAACAATAACTGGCTTTCATCCATATATCTTGAAGCCGGTACTGTCGCGGTTTGCTTCGCCGATATGTCGACAGGTGAGGCGCATCTCTACAAATCCTCCGAAGGGGATTTGCAGGCGTTTCTTATCAATAAGCTTTCAAGATATTCGCCGGTTGAGATTCTTTGCCAGGCGAAATTCCCGACAGACAGCGACGTTGCGAAATTTATCTCGGACAAGCTTAAGACGGGAATTAAGACGCTTGATGAGAGCTCATTTGATTTTTCCAGGAATCGTCAGGTGGTTTTGGACCAGTTTTCAAACGATTCGTTCCAGAAGCTCGAGCTCACAGAAAAAGATACCGAGGCTAAAGCTGTTTCCACACTATTTTGCTATATAGCCGATACTCAGAGAGGAAGCGTTGCAAGATTCTCATCAATCGAGAGACATTCCGACGAGCAAATTATGGCGCTCGGCTACACTGCAAGAACGAATCTGGAGCTTACTAAGACTCTTAGGAGCAGTGAGAAAAAGGGTTCGCTTCTGTGGGTTCTCGATATGACAAAGACCTCGATGGGCAAGAGAATGCTGAAATCGTGGATTGAGCAGCCTCTCTGCAATCCGACGCGTATCATTAAAAGGCTTGATGCAGTTGAAGCACTTTATCGAAATTCCGCACTTCTTTCGAGCCTGGAGGATGAGCTTAGCGGCGTTTACGACCTCGAAAGGCTAATGACGAAGGTTATCTATAAAACCGCCACGCCAAGGGATTTAAAGGCTCTTGCAAGCACTTCGTCAAAGCTCCCGGAAATCAAGAGAATTTTGGACGAGCTTGGCTCGGATCTGATTAAAACTCTGAATAATGATATTTCCACACTCGAGGATATTGCAACTCTTATTGACAATGCGATTCCCGACGATCTTCCTGCGACATTCAAAAACGGCGGGATGATAAAAGAAGGCTTCAACGATGAGCTCGATAATCTAAGAAAGATTGCGTCTGACGGCAAGGGCGTTATTGAGGAAATAGTCGCCAAAGAGCGTGAAAAGACAGGAATCAAGAATCTCAAATCCGGCTATAATCACGTTTATGGCTACTATATGGAAGTCACACGTTCGTTTATCGAACAGGTTCCCGATTACTTCATCAGAAAGCAAACTCTCGTCAATGCTGAGCGTTACATAACCGAAGAGCTCAAGAACACCGAGGATATGATTTCAGGCGCATCCGAGCATATTCTTGCGCTTGAAAATGAGATATTCGGCGAAGTAAGGGATTACGTTGCAAATAAGCTTTCCGATGTTCAGAAAACCGCAGTTGCGGTCGCTACAATAGATGTACTGGCGTCGTTTGCTTCGGTTGCAATCAAGAACAATTACACCAAGCCGGAAATCGCCATTGACGGAATTATAGACATAAGAAACGGCAGACACCCTGTTGTCGAGCTTATGCTTAAAGACGAGCTATTTGTCCCGAACGACACTTATCTTGATTTAACTGACAACCGTATGTCGATAATCACCGGTCCGAATATGTCCGGTAAGTCTACATATATGAGACAGGTTGCTTTGATAACCCTTATGGCTCAGATAGGCTCATTTGTGCCTGCCGATTATGCAAAGGTTTCAATCTGTGACCAGATATTCACCCGTGTCGGAGCATCCGACGACCTGACAGCAGGTCAGTCAACCTTCATGGTTGAGATGAGCGAGGTTGCAGATATCGTCAAGAATGCCACCCGTGACAGCCTTGTTATACTTGATGAGGTTGGCAGGGGCACTTCAACCTATGACGGTCTGAGCATCGCCAAAAGCGTTGCGGAGTATATATCCAACTCGAGAAAGGTCGGTTGCAAAACGCTCTTTGCAACGCATTATCACGAGCTTATTTCTCTCGAAAATGAAAAGCCCGGAATCAAGAACTATAGCGTAGCCGTAAAGAAGGGCTCCGACGGTATCAGGTTCTTAAGAAAGATTGTCCGTGGCGGTGTTGATGAATCCTACGGTATAGAAGTTGCGAAGCTTGCTGGGCTTCCGGAGTCAATTCTCCGGCGTTCGCGTGAAATTTTGAAAGAGCTTGAAGTCAAGCCTGTTGCGGAGGCTCCAAAAGAAGACGACCAGATGTCATTTGAGGGCATTAACGAAAAAGCAGTTATAAACATGCTCAGAAAGACCAATATCGACGAATTGTCGGATAAGGAGCTCAGAGAGCTAATCTCGGATATTGTGCGTTATATCTAAAACTATCTAAGGAGGCGGCAAAGTGAACAGAATTCATCTTCTTGATAAATCGGTATATGAGCTTATAGCCGCCGGAGAAGTGGTTGACAGACCTGCTTCAACAGTGAAGGAGCTCGTCGAAAACTCGATAGATGCGGGTGCCGACAATATAGTTGTCGAGATTAAAAACGGCGGAAAGACCTATTTGCGAGTTACCGACAACGGTTGCGGAATGTCAGGGGATGATGTGCCTCTTGCGTTTGTAAGACACGCTACAAGCAAGATTTCTGTCAAAGAGGATCTCGACTCAATAGGAACCCTCGGATTCAGAGGCGAAGCTCTTGCGTCCGTTTGCGCAGTCTCGAAAGTTCAGCTTCTGACAAAAAGGCGTGAAGACGAGCTCGAGCTCAAGTACGAAATAGAAGGCGGCATCGAGATTTCATCCGAGCCCGCCGGTTGCCCCGACGGTACAACCATAATCGTAAGAGACCTGTTTTATAATGTCCCCGCAAGGCAGAAGTTTCTGAAAAAGGACACTCCCGAGGGTAATTCGGTTGCCACAATAGTCCAGAAGATAGCTCTTTCTCACCCGGAAATATCAATCAAGTTCATAAGAGACAATAAGGTTGAATTTGTCACATCAGGCGACGGCAAGCCTTTGTCTGCTATTTACACAATACTCGGTAAAGAGTTTTACGACGGCTGTATACCGGTTGATTACAAATACATGTATGTAACTGTCAAAGGCTACGTCACAAAGCCTCTTGCGGCAAGAACTACGAGAGCATTTCAGAATTTCTTTGTCAATTCAAGATATATCAAGAGTACAACGATAGCTTTGGCGCTCGAAGAAGCCTATACCGACAAAATGATGGTCGGCAAGCACCCCGGATACGTTCTCAATATTTCAATGCCAGCTGATACAGTCGACGTAAACGCTCATCCTACCAAGCTTGAAGTGAGATTTCAGGACAATAACACCGTTTACAGTGCAGTTTACTACGCCGTGAAGGATGCACTTCTGAAATCCGATTCTCCCGAGGAGATTAATGCGGACGGCTCGAGGACATCGGCTAACAGCTCCATGACTCACAGACAGCTGTATACAGGGGCTACTACAGTTTTAGATAGCGGTGAGCAAATGTCATTTGGCTCGACACAAACCGCATGGCGAAAGACAACAGTGCCGGCAAGTGATTTCATAAATACATTCATGAAAGACTATAAGGCGCCATACAAGACCGATGAGAGTGTAGATAAAACTCCCACATTGGTTGCTGAGTCAAGAGCTGATGAGCCTTCTGGTACAGATAAAACCGAAATTACATACACATACATAAACGAGCAATCACTGTCAAAAGCGGTTCCCACTGAACCTGTTACAGAAAGTGTACCGCTTGAAATCAGAGTAATAGGTGAGGCGTTCAAGACCTATATTGTGGCTCAATGCGGTGACGATATTCTTCTTGTCGACAAGCATGCCGCTCACGAAAGACTGATTTATGAAGGGCTCAAGCGCAACGTGACTGAGCTCGATTCGCAGATGCTTCTGAATCCTGTTCGTGTTACTCTTACCTATGAACAGTTCGATGCACTTCACGAAAATCAGGTTGTTTGTCGCAGGCTTGGAATCGGTGTTGAGTTTAAAGATGCTCCCGAGATAGTCATTACAGGTTCTCCGATGATAGCACAGGATATGGACCCGATTGATGTTGTTATGCAGGTTGCCGACAGCATAGTTGAAGGCAAGAAGAGCAAGGGCACAGATATTTTCGATGATTTGTATCATACGTTTGCTTGCAAGGCGGCAATCAAAGCTAACAGTGACACGAACGTTATTGAGCTTGAGAGGCTTATGGAGCTTATAACCGAGGAGGATATCAGATATTGTCCTCACGGAAGACCTATTCTTGTGAAGCTCTCAAAGAAGGAAATCGAGAAGATGTTCCGAAGGATTGTATAGTCGATGAAGCAGAAATTGATTGTTATATGCGGTCCTACGGCTTCCGGAAAAACGGAGCTTTCGGTGTCGCTCGCCGAGCGTTTTGATGGAGAGGTTGTCTCTGCTGATTCCATGCAGATTTACAAGGATATAAGCATTGCAACCGCAAAGCCAACAACGGAAGAAATGCGTGGAATCAGGCATCATATGATTGATTTCCTCAGCCTTTCGGAAGAGTTTTCCGTTGCTGATTATGTGAGGCTTGCCGGTGAGTGTATTAAAGACATAGCAGACAGAGGAAAGGTGCCTATAGTATGCGGCGGCACCGGACTTTATATATCTTCCCTTATAAACGGCATAAGCTTTGATGAAACATGTTCATCTACCGAATTGAGAGAAGAGCTTTCCAGGCTTGCAGAAGAAAAGGGCGGGGAATATCTTTTGGATATTCTGAGAGAATTTGACCCTGAGTCTGCAAACAGGCTTCATCCGAATAATCTCATGAGAATAATAAGAGCCATTGAAGTTTACAAAATCTCCGGCGTTACGATGACTGAGGCAAATAAACTTTCCCAAAAAGAAATCCCGTATGACCCTATTATGATAGGACTCAATTATTCGGACAGAGAGTTATTGTACGAAAGAGTCAATCTCAGAGTCGACAGGATGCTTGAAATGGGGCTCTTGAGCGAGGCAAAAATGGTTTCGTCTATGGAGAACGTAGCAACAGCCGGACAGGCTATCGGATATAAAGAGTTTAAACCGTATTTTGCAGGTGAGAAATCGATTGAAGAATGCGTGGAAAGTGTCAAGCAGGACTCGAGAAGATACGCTAAAAGACAGCTCACATGGTTCCGGCGTGACGAAAGAATAAACTGGATTTACAGAGATTTGCTTTCGGATGATGAGAGTGAATTCGAAATAGTATCGGAAATAATCAGAAGAAACGGTATCGTCGAGAAATACTGAAAGGCGGATAACAAGTGAGATTCAGAAGACTGAGAGACTTCTTGATATATGTTGTAATCTTCGGCTGTATATTTGCGATAGTTTTGTCGCAGATATATCTCACCATGTCCGCAGATTCCGACACCGAGGATGCAACGCTCTTCACAACCAGTAAAACGCTCAGCTTCACAGGCGTTATAGTACGCGATGAATCCTTGGTATACACGAGCTACCTCGGAGATGGCGTGCTTACATACGATATCGACGACGGAAGCCGTGTCTCAAATGGCTCTTCTATAGCTAAGATATATAATTCTTACACGCAGATATATAACAGGCACGAGATTGAAAAGCTTGAAGAAGAGATTGAAGCGCTTGAAAAAGCACAGGATAACGGCACAACCGATTATGTCCAGCCTGAGTTTATATCAACACAGATTTCCGAGCAGTACAAGGAAATAATTGCCGATATAAAAACTCAGAATTTTGAAGACCTGAATTCCGAAAGGGTCGATCTCCTAAAATTAATGTGCATTCTTAATGTCTCATCAAATGTTGAAGAAGACTATACCGACAGAATAAGCGTTCTGACAGAAAGGCTGAATTCTTTGGAGGTTTCGCTTGTGAACGCAGTAGCGACCGTTACCGCCTCATCCTCCGGATATTTCACGTCGGTTGTGGACGGTTACGAGTCGGATCTTACAACCGACGGAATATCTGACCTGACTGTTGATGATATCAAAAGCATAATTGCTTCTCCTCAGAAAGATACGACAATAAGCTCAAACGTTATCGGAAAACTTTTCTCTGATTATAAATGGAGCATGGTCGGAGTGATTTATACCGACGACAGATATTTTGTCAATGAGAGTTTTGAGCTGACATTTACTTCTGTCGGAAAAACTTACGACGTAACGGTTGAGTCGATAACCGCCACGGGAAACGGCAATGAAGCGATAATTGTTCTGTCCTGCGATCAGATGGACGAAACCGTTGCCGCTTCGAGGGTGGTAGATGTTGAAATACTCTTCGGCACATATTCGGGCATCAAGGTTTCACGAAGTGCCATCAGATTCCAGAACGGTCAGAAGGGTGTGTATGTCGTAAGCGGCGGACAGACGGAGTTCAGACTTATAGATGTAATCTATGAAGGCGACGATTACGTTTTGTCTGCTGTCACCACGGAGGACGGTTACCTGACCCTATATGACAGCGTTCTTCTGGATCCTGTTTCGACGACGGAGGGACAGACTGCAACCGAATCATCAGATGAGGATTCGGAAGAAGTGTCTGAAAGCGAGGATTTGGAGCCGGAAGATACTGCATAGGAGACTGAAGGTAACTATTGACAGTCCGAACGTATCATTTTTTCATATTTTGTCTTGACATTTGCGCCGAAATATATGATAATAGAAGGGTATAGATATATTTGTTTTTTATCGCTACATAAATAAATGCGGAGGTACATTATGAGTGTGTTAGATTCTATCAAGAACTTCTTAATCGGGGAAGAGGAAGGCGAGGATTACGAGCCTCTTGTCGATGAAGAAAACGAAGTTGAAACAGTCGATGTCGCTCAGGAAAGAAGAAACAGAGAGGTTAAGATTAATACAACTGCAACCGTGCAGATTGTTCTCTCTCGTCCTACCGACTTTTCTGAGGTTAAGTCCATCGGCGACGACTTGAACCATCAGAAGACGGTTCTTCTCAACCTTGAGCAGGTCAAGGCAGAGGATGCAAAGCGCATTATGGACTTTCTTTCGGGAGTTGCATATGCAAATGGCGCTTCTATCAAAATGACCGCTTCAAAGACATTTGTCATCATGCCGAAAAATGTCGGTTTCAGCGGCGTTGACTTGATGAGCGAGCTTGAGAATAACGGTTACAGCTTCTGATAATGGAGAATGACTGCCACAGGCAAAGACTTTTGTCGTCGGTAAATGACGATGAGAGGGTTCTGATACGGCATATTATCGATCTCGGTCGTGCAAGCTTTGCTTCGGGACTTTCAAGGTCAGGTTGCTTTTTGGACGAAAGGCAGCTTGCTCTTTGTAGCCTGTCGCTCGAACAATATGCCCACGATAGCGGTGATTTGCCCGACTATGAGTTCATTGGTGGGTATGAAGCGGCAGAAAGACGAGTGATTGTCTTTTCAGGATATGGGCGTACTGTGCCTTTTTCTCCTGTCGTTTTCAGCGGAAGAGATATCGGCTCGCTTACTCATCGAGATTTTCTCGGGACACTTATGTCTTTGAATATCAAGCGCGAGATGCTCGGCGATATTCTGGTGGGTGAAAAACGCACCGTGGTGTTCGTCATGAACTCTGTTCTTCCGATTGTTGAAGAAGTCTCCAAAGTCGGCGAAGTCGGTGTGACGATAAGTCATGATTTTTCCGAAGCGGATATTCCGGAAAAGAATTTCGAAGCCATAAACGCGACAGTCAAGTCTCTGAGAATTGATGCCGTTCTGTCCGATGCGATAGGACTTTCGCGTGAGAAAACGCAGGCACTTATTCGCTCCGAAGGAGTGCTGCTGAATCACCTTATGATTTTCGACCCGAGTGAAAAGGTCAACGATGGTGATGTGTTCTCACTGCGCGGGAAGGGGAAATTTGTCCTGAATCGTGTCGGCGGTATGTCTAAGAAAGACAGAATTTTCATTACAATATATAAGTTCAAATAAGGAGGACAATATGAACGCCAAAGACATTGCCACAAAGAAGTTCGAAAAAGCAACCTTCGGCTATAAGCCAGAAGAAGTCGACGAGTATCTTAAGGATGTTGCCATAGCTCTTTCAAACGCGACTAAGGAAAAGGAAGAGAGTGAGGCAAAGATTATCAAGCTCGTCGAGCGAATTAACGAATACAGAAATGATGAGGATGCAATCAGAGATGCTATCTTGGTTTCTCAGAAGCAGGGAAATAAGATTATAGCTGATGCCCGTGCAGAAGCCGATAAGATAATAGCCGATGCTCAGGCACAGAGAGATGCTCTTCTTGCCGATATTTCCAATGACTGTGAAGCCTTAAAGCGCTCTGAGGTTGAAAAGATTGCTGTTGCAATCAAGGAAGAAAACGACAAGATGAATGCTGTCGTAGCCGCTTCGAAGACCCAGACCGAAATGCAGACGGACAAGCTGAATAAGATGAAAGTCGAGATTTCCGACTTCAAGAAGAAGGTTCTTCTTGTTCTCAACGAGCAAATCAGGGTTGTTTCTAATCTTCCCGAGCTTTCCGACGAGGAAATATCAAAGATTGTGTCCGGTCAGGTAAAGCCTGCCGCTCAAGCTCCCGCACAGTCCGCTGAGAAGCCTACTGAAGCTGCATCTGCCGCTCCCGAGGCTACGACCAAAGCCACGGCTAACGTTGCGGAGAAGCCTGCTCAACAGACCAAGTCGGTAACCGATAAGCGCAGGGCATTCGGATTCGATGAATCCATGTACAAAAAGCAGGAGTTTTCGTCCGAAGAGTTGAAATTCGGTCATAATTCACCTAATAAGAAATAATCATTACTAAGGGGTAAAAAGGATATGGACTATAACAAGACCTTGAATCTCCCGGAGACCGACTATCCCATGAGGGGTAATCTGGCGACAAAAGAGCCGCCGATGGTCGAAAATTGGGACAAAGAAGGCTTATACAAGAAGATACTCAAAAAGAATGAGGGGCGTCCCTCGTACATTCTTCATGATGGACCGCCCTATGCAAATGGTGATATCCATTTGGGAACCGCTCTTAACAAGGTTCTCAAGGATATAATCGTCAAGCAGAAGAATATGAGCGGTTATTGTGCCAATTATGTTCCCGGTTGGGATACCCACGGTCTCCCGATTGAGCTTAAGGCGATGAAGAAGATTGGCGTTGAAAACGGTGCAATCCCTCCTCTTGAGCTCAGAAAGCATTGCCGTGAGTTTGCAATGACCTATGTCGATACCCAGAGAACTCAGTTCAAGAGGCTCGGCGTTCTCGGCGATTTTGACGACCCGTATCTTACATTGAAGCCTGAGTTTGAGGCGAGACAGGTCGAGGTCTTCGGTGAGATGGCTAAGAAGGGCTATATCTACAAGGGCTTAAAGCCGGTTTATTGGTGTCCCGAGTGCCAGACTGCGCTTGCAGAGGCTGAAATCGAGTATCAGGATGACCCGTGTCTTTCCATCTATGTCAAGTTCAAGGTTGTTGATGACAAGGGGCTCTTCACGTCTCTTGGTCTGAGCCTTGATAACACCTATTTCGTAATCTGGACTACCACTACTTGGACATTGCCGGGTAACCTGGCAATATGCTTGGGTCCCGAGTATGAGTACACTATTGTTCAGGCAAACGGCGAAAATTATGTAATGGCTCGTGAGCTTATCGAGCCTACTCTTGTCGCCGCAGGAATTACCGAATACACGACAATCGGCTCGTTCACCGGCAAGGAGCTCGAATATTGCACCGCTCAGCATCCGTTCATGGACAGACTTTCCCTCGTTATTGTCGGCGACCATGTAACACTTGACAGTGGTACAGGTTGTGTTCACACCGCTCCCGGCTATGGTGTTGACGACTTTGAGATTGCGAAGAAGTATGATGAGGTCGGAATTATCGTTGCTGTTGACGGTAAGGGCGTTCTTACCGAGGAAGCAGGACAGTTCGCAAGGCTCACTACAGACGAAGCTAACAAGGCAATTTCCAAACACCTTATCGAAACCGGTGCAATGTTTGCTTCGAGTAAGATTGTGCACCAGTATCCTCACTGCTGGAGATGCAAATCTCCTATCTTGTTCAGAGCTACCGAGCAGTGGTTCTGCTCAGTCGAGGATTATAAGAAAGAGACCGTTAAGGCTATCGAGGATGTTCAGTGGATTCCCGCATGGGGCGAGGACAGAATCAAGGGGATGGTAATGGACCGTTCCGACTGGTGCATTTCCCGTCAGCGTACATGGGGCGTCCCAATTCCGATTGTATACTGCAAGGATTGCGGTAAGCCGATTATAAACGACGAAACCATAAAGGCTATTTCTGACTTGTTCAGACGTGAAGGCTCTGACGGTTGGTATAAGCACGAAGCAAGCGAATTTATTCCCGCAAGCGTCAAGTGCGAGTGCGGATGCGGAGAGTTCACAAAGGAAACCGACATTATGGATGTCTGGTTCGATTCTGGCGTAACTCATACAGCGGTTCTCGACCAGAGGGAAGGACTCTCTTCTCCCGCAGATCTCTATCTTGAGGGTGCTGACCAGTACAGAGGATGGTTCCAGTCTTCACTTCTTACCTCCGTTGTAGTAAACGGCAAGGCTCCTTATAAGGCTGTCTGCACGCACGGCTGGGTTGTTGACGGCGAAGGCAAGGCAATGCACAAGTCTCTCGGAAACGGAATTGAGCCTCACGAGATTTATGATAAGAACGGTGCTGACATCCTGAGACTTTGGGCGGCTTCGAGCGATTATCATGCGGATATAAGAATCTCGAAGGAAATTCTCGGTCAGCTCTCCGATTCCTATAAGAAGATAAGAAATACTGCAAGATTTATCCTCGGTAATATTTCAAATCAGGGCGGCTTTGACTTTGATACTCAGGCAGTAGCACTCGAAGACCTTGAAGAGATTGATAAGTGGGCTATTATGAAGCTCGACAATCTTATCACCAAGGTTGACGAAGCATACAATGCCTTTGATTTCCACATAGTAGTTCACTCAATCCACAACTTCTGCGTTGTTGACATGAGTAACTTCTACCTCGATATTATAAAGGACAGGCTTTATTGTGAAGCTGTTGACTCCAAGGAAAGACGCTCCGCTCAGACTGCTATGTATATGATTCTTTCTGCATTGGCGCGTCTCCTTGCTCCGATTCTCTCGTTCACCGCCGATGAAATCTGGTCTTACATGAAGCACTCTTCATCCGAGAATCCCGAGAGCGTATTCCTCAACGATATGCCCAAGATATCAGGGCTCACCTTCGACAGCGATTTTACAGACAAGTGGGATTATATCTATAACCTCAGAGTTGACGCAAAGAAGGCTCTTGAGCTTAAGAGAGCAGAGAAGGTAATCGGTTCTTCACTTGAGGCGAGTGTTACTATCACTGCAGGTGACAGCTACGATAAACTCGAGGCTGTCAAGGATTTGCTTCCGACTGTTCTTATCGTTTCTAAGGTTGATATTGAGCGTGATGGCACTCCCGAATTCACAGGCGAGACAACCGGACTTGGCTTTACTGTCAGAAAGGCAGAAGGCGAGAAGTGTGAACGCTGCTGGATTTATTCTGATGAAGTCGGATGCTCACATGAACATCCCACACTCTGCAAGCGTTGCGCCGAGACGGTATCCAATATGTCCGTAGAAGCGTAAAGCGAAATAACTTGTTCGGCTGCTGCAATTATAGCGGCAGCCGGTCATTGTAGTTAAGGATGTGTTTATTTGCTGATTCTCTCGTTATTTCTCGCAGGGTTGCTTGTTGTGCTTGACCAGCTTCTGAAGCTTTATGTATCCACGAATTTTGAACTGTGCACATCGGTTATCCACAGATATTGGACTTTCTCAATAGGAAACTTCGATATATTCAGCATTACCCACATTCGTAATGACGGCGCCGGTTGGAGCATTCTCGGCGGTCAGACAATCTTCCTGATTGCATTTACTTCCATTGTGTTGATAGGCATACTTATATATATGGTTATCAAGCGCAAGAAAATAAGAACTCTTGAGTATCTTGCGCTTTCGCTGGTTATCGGTGGCGGTGTCGGGAACCTGATAGACAGATTCAGGATGCTTATAGATTCCGAATTTTCAGGCGTTGTCGACTATATCGCCTTGGATTTTATTGATTTCCCAGTGTTCAACTTCGCGGATATGTGTGTTGTTGTCGGGGGAATCGGTCTTTGCCTGATTTATATCTGGCTGGAATCAAAGGAATCCAAAGCGAAGAAGCTTGCAAAGGCTGACGAGGTTGCAGAGATTAACGAAAACGAAGAATTACCTCAGGGTGAAGATAAGTGACTCGATACGATTTAGTCGTCGACAACGGCTGTGAAGGCAAACGGCTTGATACATGGCTTGCTTCACAAGATGATGTTGATATAACACGGTCATTTGCTGCAAAGCTGATTGAAGACGGCAGTGTTCTTGTGAACGGCAAGGTTGCTTCAAAGAGCACTAAGCTGAATGCTGGGGATGAGGTTACACTGACTGTTCCCGAACCGGTCGGTCTATCGGTTGAGCCCGAAGACATTCCGCTTGATATAGTTTACGAAGATGCTGACTTGCTGGTTGTTAATAAGCCGAAGGGCATGGTTGTTCACCCTGCCGCAGGGAACTATCATGGGACACTCGTAAATGCGCTTCTCTGGCACTGCAAAGGCGAGCTTTCCGGCATAAATGGCGTTATCCGTCCGGGAATTGTTCACAGAATAGATAAGAACACTAGTGGTCTTCTGATTGTCGCTAAGACTGACAAAGCCCATCTTGGGCTTGCCGGGCAGATTAAAGAGCACAGTTTTACGAGAGAGTATGAAGCTATCTGCACCGGTGGAAGATTTAAGGAGCCGATAGGCACAATTAACGCTCCTATCGGACGCGATAAGAACAATCGCAAGCGTATGTGCGTGACTGAATCGAATTCAAGGTCCGCTGTTACTCATTATACGGTTCTCGAAGAGCTTCGTGAGCGTACACTCGGAATATGTTCTTATGTGAATTTCCGATTGGAAACCGGCAGAACTCATCAGATAAGGGTACATTCCGCTTATATCGGGCATCCGATTTTGGGCGATGATGTTTACGGGAAACCGTATAAAGGCTGTGAAGGACAATGCCTTCACGCAAGAAAGATAGGATTTATTCATCCTGTCACAGGGGAATATCTTGAATTTACAAGCGAGCTTCCGGAATACTTTTCCAAGCTCCTTGAGAAAATGAGAGACAGTATATGATAGAACTTGACAAGACTATTTTTGTAACGGATATGGATGGGACTCTTCTAGCACCTGATAAAACAGTGTCGGAAGGGAACTTAAGAGCTATTTCCGATTACAGAAATGCCGGAGGGCTTTTTGGGGTCGCGACTGGCAGACCCATCCACACAATGAGAAAGTATCTGAGCATTCTGGATATTGACCTTCCGCTGATACTTTACAATGGCTGCATTGTTTATGATTATCATCAAGATAGGATTCTTTCTTCTACATATCTGCCCGATTGTGCAAGGGATATTCTCAAGGATATATTTTCGACTTTTCCCGGCATTGCTCCCGAGATATTCACTTTCGAGGGACAGTACTATCTTAATCTTAATGATGCCGAAAAGTGGCATCACGAGATTCTTCAGGTCAGTTATATAAAGAAGGCATCGGGCGACGAAGTTACCGAGCCCTGGTGTAAGCTCCTTTTTGCCGACAGTGTTGATGTCATTGACAAGCTCATGAAGTACGTCCGTAAGTTTGACGGCATGGGAGTAAGATTTGTAAGAAGCTGTCCCTATTTTCTGGAGCTATTGCCTGAGAATGTGTCAAAGGGAAGTGCTCTTAAGAAAATGTGTCAAGCAATATCGCTTGACAATAAATTAATTATCTCCGCCGGAGATTATGACAATGATATTGAGATGCTCAAAGCATCTGATATAAGTTTTTGCCCATCAGATTCACAGTCTGCTGTGAAGGAGGCGGCGGATTACGTCTTAAAATCCACCTGCTCCGAGGATACTATGGCAGAAGCGCTCGCTATATTGGCAACATTATAATTTGGAGGTTTTTCTATGGACGAATTACTAAAGAAACAGCTCAGTATAACTGCATGCAAAGTTAGAATGGGCATAATTGAGGGTGTTTATAACGCCAAGAGCGGTCACCCGGGGGGCTCTTTATCTATTGCTGACCTTCTTACTTATCTCTATTTTGCAAAGATGAATGTATATCCCGACAAGCCGGACCTTCCCGACAGAGACCGCTTTGTCCTTTCCAAGGGACACACTGCTCCAGCTCTTTACTCAACCTTGGCTAACAGAGGATATTTTGATGTTGAGGAGCTCAAGGGCTTAAGACACATCGGTTCAATGCTTCAGGGGCATCCCGATATGAAGCATATTCCGGGTGTTGATATGTCTTCCGGCTCTTTGGGGCAGGGCATTTCTGCCGCTTGTGGCATGGCTCTTTCCGCAAAGCTCACGAATGATACTTATCATGTATACTGTGTTTTAGGCGATGGTGAAATCGAAGAAGGACAGGTCTGGGAAGCCGCTATGTTTGCGGCTCAGCAGAAGCTCGACAATCTTGTAGCTATCGTTGACAACAACGGCTTGCAGATTGACGGCAAGATTTCTGATGTTTGCTCTCCTTATCCTATTACCGATAAGTTCTCCGCGTTCGGCTGGCATGTAATCGCTATGGATGCTCACGATTTCGACAGCATCGATGCCGCATTCAAGGAAGCCGAGACGGTTGTCAATCAGCCTGTGATGATAGTTATGTCCAGTGTCAAGGGTAAGGGCGTTTCGTTCATGGAGAATCAGGTTTCATGGCACGGAACCGCACCGAACAAGGAACAGTATGAACAGGCTATGAGTGAGCTCGAGGCTCAGCTCGCTGAATTGGAAACGGAGGAATAAGAAATGGCAGAACTTATAAAAAAGGCTACCCGAGAGAGCTATGGCGAAACCTTGGCTGAACTCGGCGATAAGTACGAAAATCTCTATGTTTTGGATGCCGACCTCGCCGCCGCAACCAAGACAGGTATATTCAAGAAGAAGTTCCCTGACAGACACATTGATTGCGGTATTCAGGAAGCAAACATGATGGGCGTTGCCGCGGGTCTTGCCGCAACAGGAAAGATTCCTTTCGCATCATCGTTTGCAATGTTCGCCGCCGGAAGAGCATACGAGATTGTAAGAAACTCTATCGGCTATCCGCACCTCAACGTCAAAATCGGTGCTACACACGCCGGCATTTCTGTAGGTGAAGACGGTGCTACACATCAGTGCAACGAGGATATAGCTCTTATGCGCACTATCCCCGGTATGACCGTTATCAATCCCGCTGACGATGTAGAGGCAAGAGCGGCTATCGAGGCAGCTATCCAGTATGTCGGACCGGTTTATATGCGCTTCGGAAGACTTGCGACTCCGGTTTTCAATGATAAGGAAACCTATAAATTCGAACTCGGCAAGGGTGTTCAGCTCACAGAAGGAAGCGATGTGACCATCGTTGCAACCGGACTTCTTGTGTATGAGGCACTTGTCGCCGCAGAACAGCTCAAGAACGACGGCATCAGCGCAAGAGTTATCAACATCCACACCATCAAGCCCTTAGATGAGGAAATCATTGTCAAGGCGGCTCGTGAGACAGGACTCGTTATTACTGCCGAGGAGCACAGCGTCATCGGCGGTCTCGGCTCTGCTGTATGCGATACACTTTCCGCTAACTGCCCGACCAAGGTCGTGAAGATTGGCGTAAACGACGTATTCGGCTATTCAGGTCCCGCAGTTCAGCTTCTCAAGGAATTCGGACTCTGCTCCGAGAATATTGTAGCTACCGTAAAGGAAGCTATGAGGAGCAAATAATTTTCAAGAAATATTCAGTTTCCCGTTCCGAGAGCATAGTATGTCTTATCGGGACGGGAGGCGATATTTTGCAGAGACGTAGGCACAGAATTAAGAAAGATAACGGCAATACGGGAACGGCAGTAATGCTGATTCTGATTGCTGTAGTTGTCCTGTTGTTTATAAACGCCGCACTGAAGCCTGTTATCATGAACATGGCGGAGTCGTATGGAAAAATGTCGGTTGCAAAGGCAGTTGACGAAGCGGTCATTGAGCTTTTTGAAAACGAAGACATCGGCTATTCCGATTTGGTCAGGCTTACTTTCAGCGATTCCGGATTTGTGACGGCTGTCGAATATAATTCAGCGGAGATAAACAGAATCAAGCTCTCATTGAGCAATAGCTTGGTTTCGGGTCTTGAGAAGCTCAGAGCCTCAAAGATTAAAGTTCCCATAGGTAGCTTAACCGGAAATGCTTATTTCAGCGGAAGGGGACTGAGCCTGAGACTTCGGATAATGCAGTCATCGGTGCCGGTTATCGAAGTGATTTCGTCCTTCGAGAGTGAAGGTATAAATACCGTTTTGCATCGCATTATAATAAGAATCACCGTTGAGACTGAGGCGTATCTTCCTCCGAGAAGGGCAAGCTTTACTCTCACACAGGATTTTGTAATAGCACAGACAATAATTATCGGTGATATTCCGTCAGGATATGCCGATATTGGATAAATAGAAAGGGCAGTAAAGATGAATAGATCTGATGCTGAAAAGCGTATAGAGGAGCTAAGTCGTCTGCTCGATTATTATAGCAAGAAATATTACGTTGATGATGACCCGGAAATCGAGGATTATGAGTTCGATGCCTTGATGGAAGAGCTCATTGCTCTTGAAAAGGAGTTCCCGGAGTTTGTAAAGCCTACGTCACCGACGCAAAGAGTTGGCGGAGCGCCTGTCTCGGGCTTTGAGAAGGTTCCACACACCATTCAGATGGGAAGCCTTCAGGATGTATTCTCTTATTCTCAGGTCAAGGATTTCATAGACAGGATTAAGACGGAGATTCCCGAACCGAGCTTCACCGTAGAGCCGAAGATAGACGGCTTGTCGGTTTCGCTTGAATATTGGGACGGCGAGCTCGTGAGAGGCTCCACAAGAGGCGACGGGTTTGTTGGCGAGGATGTCACTGCGAATCTTAAGACCATTCGTTCAATACCGTTGAAGCTTACAAGAAATATTCCTTTTTTGGAGGTCAGAGGCGAGGTTTATATGCCTCACTCTTCTTTTGAAAAGCTTTCGATGGAGATGGAGCTTTCCGGTGAACAGCCATTCAAAAACCCTCGAAACGCCGCCGCAGGGTCGCTCAGACAGAAAGACCCTCAGATTGCGGCAAAAAGAAAGCTCGACATATTCGTATTCAATGTCCAGCAGAGTGAAGGGATAGAGTTCACATCACATAAGCAGTCGCTCGATACTCTCGGTGAACTTGGTTTCAAGACAATTCCCGAGTATAAGCTACTGAGTGATTATTCTGATATTGAAAAAGCTATAGCTTCATTAGGCGATAGACGATTCGGGCTCTCCTATGATATTGACGGTGTTGTTATAAAGCTCGATAATCTCAGAGACAGGGAAGCGGTTGGATATACTTCAAAGGTTCCCAAGTGGGCGGTTGCATACAAGTTCCCGCCGGAAGAGAAAAAAACCAAGCTTCTTGATATCGAAGTAAATGTCGGGCGGACAGGTGCTATCACACCGGTTGCGGTGTTTGAGTCTGTCACATTAGCAGGGACAAGCGTCTCGAGAGCTACACTTCATAATCAGGATTTTATTGATGAACGAGGCATTTCTATAGGCGACGAGATAGTCGTAAGAAAAGCAGGGGATATAATTCCCGAGGTTCTTAGCGTTTCGGAGAAGCACGGTAGCGGAAGCTTCAGGCTTCCCGAATATTGTCCCGTATGCGGAACCAAGGCTGTAAGGGAGGACGACAAGAGCGTCTTAAGATGCCCGAATATCGAATGTCCTGCTCAGCTTCTCAGGTCGCTGATTTACTTTGCATCCAAGCCAGCAATGAATATTGACGGTCTGGGTCCTGCCGTGGCACAGCAGCTTCTGGAAAGCGGTCTTGTCAGGAGGATTCCTGATATTTATTCACTGACGGTTGATGATATTCTTAAGCTTGATGGCTTCAAGGAGCGTTCTGCCGAGAAGCTTATTTCTGCGATTGAAAAATCAAAATCGAATTCTCTCGATCGGCTTATCTGCGGTCTGGGAATAAGAAATGTCGGCTCGGCTTCGTGCAAGCTTCTGTGCGAAAGATTCGGAAGTATAGACAGAATTCTTGAAGCGACAGTCGAAGAAATAGAAGCAATAGATGGCTTTGGAACTCTGACCGCCGAAACGGTTTTTGAAACACTTTCAGAGCCTCACATGAGAGCCACAATCGAGCTTTTGAAGAGCTACGGTGTCAATACGGAATATGCCGGGGGCACACAGTCTCAGAAGCTTCTGGGACTCAGCTTTGTAATAACCGGTACACTTCCGACTTATACCCGGGATGAGGCAAAGAAGCTTATTGAAGATAACGGTGGAACAGTCAAGTCTTCCGTCTCGAAGAAAACTGATTATCTGGTTGCCGGCGAGGAAGCCGGTTCGAAGCTGACAAAGGCACAGGAGCTCGGAATCAAGATTATAGACGAGAGCGGTCTTATGGGACTTCTCGAATGACGTAGACATACTAAAGATGAAAGAAAGGCGGACGAAATGGCAAATAATCCGAATATAGATATCAAGTACGTTGCGAAGCTTGCAAGAATCAGGATTTCCGATGATGAGCTTCCGAGATATTCAGAGGAAATGAACAACATCATCAAGATGGTCGAGGCTATGCCTGAGATTGACGACGAGCTATTGGTCGACGAGAGTAACGTTATGGAATTAAGAGAGGACAAGCTTTCTGAAAGCAAGCTTTCCCGTGATGAAATTCTTAAGAATGCTCCGAAGGTCGTTGCCGGTTGCGTGGTCGTGCCGAAGACTGTTGAGTAGGGAGGAAGCAAATTGGAACTTTATGAATTTAAAGCGTGCGAGCTGAGCGAAATGCTCGGTAAAGGTGAGATATCATCCAAGGAGCTCACTGAATCTGTGTTTGACAGAATCGAAAAGACCGAGCCTGCTATCGGCGCATATCTGACGCTAAATCGTGATTCGGCACTTTCTGAGGCTGAGAAGATAGACGCAAAAAGAGCATCCGGCGAGGAGCTATCTCCTCTTGCTGGAATCCCGATAGGAATCAAAGACAATATCTCGACAACAGGCATCAGAACAACCTGTGCCTCAAGAATGCTCGAGAATTATACTCCCGTTTTTGATGCGACAGTTGTCACTAAGCTAAAAAATGCCGGCGCAATCATAACCGGTAAGCTCAATATGGATGAGTTCGCAATGGGCTCTTCGACCGAAACGTCTTATTTCCAGCCAACCAAGAATCCGTTTGACACTTCCTGTGTTCCCGGCGGTTCTTCCGGCGGATCTGCGGCGGCTGTAGCTTCTATGGAGGCTGTCATGGCTCTCGGCTCGGATACCGGTGGTTCAATTCGTCAGCCGTCTTCTTTATGCGGCGTTGTCGGGCTTAAGCCTACATACGGCAGTGTTTCGAGATATGGCTTGGTTGCCTTTGCATCGTCTTTGGACCAGATTGGTCCTATCACAAGAAGTGTTAAGGACTCGGCAATGCTTTTTGATGCCATTTGCGGGCATGATTCTTTGGATGCCACCAGTGCAAGAAGAGATTATGCTCCCATAAGCGGAACCCTTGACGGTGATGTCCGTGGACTTAAGATAGGCATTCCAAAGGAATACTTCGGCGACGGTATCAAGCCGGAAGTAAAAGAGGCTGTTATGAGCTCTGTCAAGGCTCTTGAGAGCAGGGGAGCAACTGTAAAGGAGATTTCTCTTCCTTCAACTGACTATGCCCTTTCTGCTTACTATATAATTGCCTGTGCCGAAGCTTCATCAAATCTTGCAAGATTTGACGGCGTAAAGTACGGTTATCGTTGCGAAAATCCCGAAAACCTCATGGATATGTATGAGAGAACGAGAAGCGAAGGCTTCGGAAGAGAAGTCAAGAGAAGAATAATACTCGGCACTTTTGTACTCAGTTCAGGATACTATGATGCCTATTACAAAAAGGCAAAGCTCTTGCAGAAGAGAATTCGTTCTGAATTTGACAGCGCATTTAACGATGTAGACGTGATTGTTACTCCCACGTCTCCGTTTGAAGCCTTCAAATTTGGTGACAAGATGGATGACCCGCTTGCGATGTATTCGGCAGATATCTGCACCGTTACTGTTAATATCGCCGGTCTTCCCGCAGTCAGCGTGCCTTGCGGCTATTCCGAAATCGGATTGCCCTATGGTATGCAAATAATCGGCAGAAGCTTTGACGAGAAAACAATTCTCAATGCGGCGTATGCTCACGAGTGCGGTTTTGGCGGTTTCAGAGCGCCCGTAATTGCGAGTAAGGGGGTAGAGCTATGATAAGAGGCTATGAAGTTGTTGTCGGTCTGGAGGTTCATGCTGAGCTCAACACTGCAACTAAGATTTATTGCAACTGCAAAAACTCCTTTGGGCTCGAGGTAAATACTCAGGTTTGTCCGATTTGCCTCGGAATGCCCGGAACTCTCCCTACTCTCAACGAAAAGGTCGTAGAATATGCTATAAAGATGGGGCATGCTCTTAACTGTGGGATTAACAGGATTTGCAAGCAGGACAGAAAGAACTATTTTTATCCCGACCTTCCGAAGTCCTATCAGATTTCGCAGGCTGATATCCCGCTGTGCCATGACGGTTACATAGATATTATTGTTGACGGCGAGACAAAGAGAATCGGCGTTGAGCGTATTCACATCGAGGAGGATGCAGGAAAGCTTCTTCACTCGGATAAGTTTGACGGTTCTCTCGTAGACTTCAACCGCTGCGGAGTTCCGCTTATTGAAATTGTTTCAAGACCTGATATGAGAAGCTCAGATGAAGCTAAGGCATATCTTGAAACTATCCGTTCGATCCTCAGATATATTGACATTTCCGACTGCAAGATGCAGGAGGGCTCAATAAGATGCGATGTCAATGTTTCCGTTCACAAGCCGGGTGAACCTCTCGGCACGAGATGCGAAATGAAGAACGTCAACAGCTTTTCAGCGGTCGTTCATGGCATAGATTACGAAGCAAACCGCCAGATTGAAGTGCTTGAAGCCGGTGGCACCATAACTCAAGAAACAAGGAGATGGGATGACGCCAAGGGCGAAAGCGTCTCGATGCGTTCCAAAGAGGATGCTCAGGACTACAGATATTTCCCCGAGCCTGACCTTGGAACGATAGTAGTTTCCGAGGAGAAGGTGCAGTATCTGAAAGATACGCTCCCCGAGCTTCCCAACGCCAGAATAATGAGATACATTGGCATCTGTGGGCTTTCATATAACGATGCCGCAATGATTGTCGACGTTCCCGAAAAAGCTGAGCTGTTTGATAAGACACTTGAGGCCGGTTGCAAGTCGGGCAAGCTTCTTTCAAACTGGATTTTGGGCGAGATTTCGAAGCTTATGAACGATGGAATCGACATTCACGAGACGAATCTTACTCCCAAAAAGCTTGCAAAGATTGTCAACTATATTGACTCCGGCAAGATTTCCACTGCCGCAGGCAAGAAAGTCTTCGACGCCGTTATGAGTGACAACGCCGATATTGATGAGTTCATCGAGAAGAATTCTCTGTCGCAGATATCGGATGTTTCGTCTCTTGAGAAGATTGCCGCCGAGGTTGTTTCCCAGAACGAAAAGTCGGTATCAGATTACAAGAACGGCAAGACGAACGCTCTCGGCTACCTCGTAGGTCAGTGCATGAAGGCTTCCAAGGGCAAGGCAAATCCCGCTGTCATGAAGGAGCTTGTTCTGAAGCTTCTTGAAGAATAATCAAATTATAGAGACTAAAGCGACTGCTGTTTCAGCGGTCGCTTTTTCTATATGTCAGAGCAATTAAAACCATTCCGGAAACGCAAATAAACGGAATAATGCTTTCCGTGTTCGAAAATTTAATGCTGTTGGTTGCTTCGGTTTCGAGGCTTATATGATTCTGTACGATGATATAGCCGAGAGAGGAGAATAGAGCGGTTAATAACAACTGGATTGGTCTGGTGATATAAAACCACTTGAAGCTATAGCTTCCACCTGAAAGACATATAATTTGCATGTGCACACACAGTCCGCCGAATGACAATAGTACTGTAGTCAATATAAAGAATAGTATTCCGTTTCCTTGAAGTGAAATAATATTTGATATCTCAAGAATTGCGGATATAATGGGATTCAGTGACGGCAAGATTGAGATGAGTGCTGAAAAGAACACTATTGCTGAACATATCGAAATCATAGAATTTGCAGAAGAGTTTATTGATTCCATTACAGAGGCAGTAAGTGGAACACCTTTACAGCTGATATTAACATTCGATTTGAATTTAAATTTGACTGTACAAATCATATATAAAAGCATATTTGATGAGAATATCGAAATAAATGCTGTGAAGCCTAAAAGCTTGCTATGGTATAAGGCTGTATTGACTATTCCCAAAATATATGCCGGACCCGAGGCAAACGAAAAACAGATTGCAATTTCCGCCTGCTCTGATGTAATTGCATTTTCCTTTACGAGGTCACTGAGTACCTTTGCACCTATCGGATATCCGCAAATATTTCCGAGGAGAAATGCAAGAAATATCCCGTAATTTGCATATGAAATTTTCTTTGGCTTAAATGCCACAGAGCATTTTATAAGTACACCTGAAAAAACGCTGTTGAGGAAGAGCGAAGGCACTATGTTTATAACACAGTTCTCTATAGATGTGATGATGCCGTCTTTTACTTCATCAATATGTACCAACGATAATACGAGAACCGTAATTACCAACGCTACAGACAGCCCGTTCAAAACATTTTTCATTGCTTGACCTTCTTTTCGGCTTTTACAATTCTATGCTTGGATTTTCGGCAGTATAATTGAAGGGAGTGATTCTATTGAATATTAAATCCATACTGCCTGAACTTAAAAGTCGGGCGAGAAAATATGCTTATTACGAATCATATGTCACGGTATCGGGCGATGATGAGGTTCTGATTGAAAATGTTACCGATGTTTTGGAGTGCAACGAAATCATGGTAAGGGTTAAAGCCGGGGCAAACGAAGTGGTTGTCTGGGGAGAGAATCTGAAAATATCCGCATATACCGACCATTCGGTTGCGCTTACCGGTAAAATTACATCCGTAGAAATCTCAAAAGGCGGTGCAAAGATACTATGAGCCTGCTTTTTATGCACTTGACTGGAATCATTACTGTCAGAGTTGATGGCTTTGATATGGGAACTGTCATAAATCGCTTGAGAAAAGAATGCAAAGTGATTTCGCTTGACACTAAAGGCAATACGGTTTATGCTACACTTCCGTTTTATTATGAGAAGAAGCTTGAAGATATTTCATATCAAAGCAACTGTGTTCTGGAGATTACTTCTCGCAAAGGCGTCTATTTTCATTTCCGTAAATATCGGAAGAGATACGGCTTTGTTGTCGGTATTCTTGTTTCTATTCTTCTTTCTTTTTACCTGTCTAATATTGTTTTCAGCATCAGAATTGTCGGAACGGATGACGAAAGCATCATTTATGAAGCAAGAGAAATTCTCGAAGAAGAAGGACTGAAGGCGGGTGCATTCATCCCGAATCTCAACTTTCTTAAGCTTCAGACAAGGCTTTTTGAGATTGACGATGATATATCTTGGGTGTCTATCGGCAACAGCGGTTCCGTTGTTACAGTAAATCTGAGGACTGTTGTCGAGAAGGTAGAGACCGACGAAGGCAGGATTCCATGCAATATAATCGCCACCGAGGATGCACAGATAGTGGATATCAATGTTCTTGTCGGGCATCTTGAAAAATTGATAGGTGATGCCGTTGCGAAAGGAGATTTGCTTGTAAGCGGATATGTTGAAAGGGGAAGCGGCAGGACTTATTACTATCATTCCATTGCAAACATCACCGCTGTTTTTGAAAGAACGGTCACGTTTGAGCAGAGCATATACGACAGAAAAGTGGTAGATGGTGAGATTTTCTACGCTAAGAGTCTGAGCATATTTGATATTGATATACCGATTCCGAACTTAAATGTGCTCAGTGGTTCTTATATCACAGATACATATAGGGCTAGTCTTAATCTTTTCGGAATTGAACTACCGATTGGAATCACTACAACCGAATATACCGAGCAGATATATAAGCTGAACATCTATACACTGGACGAAGCGGAAGAAATCGTTTATGCGAGACTTGAAAACTACGAAGAGAATCTGATAGGAGATTATGAGGTTATGAATAAGGACGTGGCGGTTGAGAAAACCGACAGTTCGGTTGTTCTTACCTGTACCTATACTTTGAAGGGCGATATCGGCATAGAGAGCCCGATATTCGCGAAATAATTGATTTATATTGACGGTGGGATATTGAAATATCCCGCTTTATCTGGTATAATAATAGTGGAAAGGGAAGTGCATTTCAAGGAAGGATGTGTATATATGGAGAAATCTCTGGCTGTAACAAATGTCGGTCTGATACAGGGACTTTTCGGAAGTCAGGACGAAAATATCCGCCTGATTCAGGATGAACTCGGGGTTAATATCGTCACAAGAGGCGGCAATATCAAGGTTATCGGTCTTGATAACGAAGTCGAAAAAGCCTATAAGTGCATAGTTGCTTTGCTTAAAATATTGGAAAACGGTGATGAAATTTCTCCTCAGCAGGTCAGATATGTTCTGTCTATGGGTGATGAAGCCTCGGCGGATGAAATCGCGAAGCTTTCCGACGGCGGAATCTGCGTCACTGCCACCGGCAAAACAATCAAACCCAAGACTCTTGGTCAGAAGAAATATATTGATGCCATAGATTCAAATACAATCACATTCGGAGTAGGTCCTGCCGGAACTGGAAAAACATATCTCGCTGTTTCAATGGCTGTAAGAGCATTCAAGTCTCACAGCATAAATAAGATTATTCTAACTCGTCCTGCCGTTGAAGCAGGGGAGAAGCTTGGCTTTCTTCCGGGAGACCTGCAGACAAAGGTTGACCCATACTTAAGACCGCTTTATGATGCGCTTTTCGAAATGCTCGGAGCCGAATCGTTCGCCAAGTATCAGGAAAGAGGAAATATTGAGGTCGCGCCTCTTGCTTATATGAGAGGCAGAACTCTTGACGAAGCGTTTGTAATTCTGGATGAAGCGCAGAACACGTCGCCGGAACAGATGAAGATGTTCTTAACCCGTCTCGGCTTTAACAGCAAGATGGTTATCACCGGAGATGTAACCCAGATTGATTTGCCTGACCCAAGGAAATCGGGACTCATAGAGGCTGTCAAGGTACTGAAGAATGTTCCTGACATAGGGATAATTCACTTTTCCGAAAAAGATGTCGTAAGACACAAGCTTGTTCAGGATATTGTCAAGGCATATGAGCAGTATAACAACAGAGAAAGGATGAAAAAGACTCGTGAGAAGGCTTAGAGTTGCGTTTAATAACGAGCAGAAGTATATACCGATAACAAAGGAATTCAGAAAGCTGTTGCGCTCCTGTTGCAAGTGCTCTCTTTGCTGTGTGGGATTTGATGAGAACTGCGAGATAAGCATTTCATTTGTCACAAATGACGTTATAAAAGAGCTGAACGCTCAGTATCGCAATATAGATGCGCCTACGGATGTTTTGTCTTTCCCACTTGCCGACAACTGCGAGTTTGACCTGAATCCCGACAGCGATTGTTATATGCTCGGAGACATAATTATTTCCACGGAAAAGTCTGCTGAACAGGCGGTAGACAATAATCATTCTACGGAAAGAGAAATAGCATTCCTGGTTGTCCATTCTATGCTTCATCTGTTGGGATACGACCATCCCGACGAGGACGGACCGGAAACCAAGGAGATGCGCTTAAAAGAAAAAGAAATTATGCGTTCACTTGGATATGAAAGCGGAGAAATACTTTTGCATCCTGTTCATTCCAAGGATGATATAGAATCAGTGGAGGAAGAAGTTAAGTGACAGAAAATTCATTTGTAACAATCGTTGGAAGACCGAATGCGGGGAAGTCATCCCTCATAAACGCTCTTGTCGGTGAAAAGATAGCGGCAGTAAGCTCGAAGCCCCAGACAACGAGAACCAAGATTACCGGTGTTCTCACAAGAGGCGACATTCAGTATGTCTTTATGGACACTCCGGGAATGCACCACTCAAGGGACAAGCTTTCCGAATACATGCTTAAGGCTATTGATAACTCTGTAAGCTCGGTTGACTGCGCTTTGTTGGTTGCGGACAGCACTAAAAAGGCGGGAGAAGCCGAGAAAACGCTTTTAGCGTCGCTTCACGCATCCAGAACTCCCGTTATTCTTGTCATTAATAAAGTCGACCTGTTTGAGAATAAAGAGGATCTGATTCCTGTCATTGCCGAATATGCGGCACTCTATGATTTTGATTCCGTTATCCCGATAAGTGCTATTAACTCGGACGGGCTCGATATCATACTTGATGCTATTTCAAAGCACACGGTAAAGGGACCGCATTATTTCCCGGACGACAAATTTACCGACCAGCCGGAGTGTGTAATAATCTCCGAAATGATAAGAGAAAAGCTTCTTGAATTGCTTTCCGATGAGGTTCCGCACGGAATCGCAGTAAGCGTAGAGAGCTTGCAGGAAAGAGACACCCGCTCGGGTGAGAGCATCATGGATGTAGTAGCAACTATATACTGCGAAAAAGAGTCTCACAAAGGCATCATCATTGGCAAAAACGGAGCTATGCTCAAGAAAGTCGGTCAGCTTGCAAGAGAGGATATCGAGCGGTTCTTTATGATAAAAACGAACCTCAAGCTCTGGGTAAAGGTCAAGGAAAATTGGCGCAACAGAGACGCTTTGATTAAAAACTTCGGTCTTGGCGACTGATTTTACCATTCATAAATCCTACCGGTCTGCTAAAGCTAAAGACAAGTGGTAGGTGATGATATGGACAAGCTTTGGCAGATATTTTATTCGAGCGGCAAGATTGCCGACTATCTGATATACAAACATAAACTGATACAAGGCGGAAATAAGAATGCTGACAGTGAAGGGTCTTGTAATAAGAGAGCGACAGTACGGCGATAACGACAAGTTTTTGAGTATACTTACCGACTCAAACGGCTTGCTTGACGTGTACGCCAAAGGCGTCAAGAAGCAAAACGCAAAGAATGCTTCTGTTTCGCAGACCTTTTGCTATGCCAATTTCTGCTTTTCTGAAGGGAAAAACGGCGGATATATCCTGAATTCTGCGGAACCGATAAGGCTGTTTTACGATATTCGGCTTGACGTTTCGCGGTTTTCTCTTGCAAGCTATTTTTGCGAGATGATATTGTATACCTGCGTCAGCGAACAGCCGAGCGGGGAAGTGCTGAGACTTATGCTGAATGCTCTGCATTTTCTGTCAACAGGGGAGAAAAAGGAAGCTCTCGTCAAGTCGGTATTTGAACTGAGGCTCCTTTGTGAGCTCGGACTGACGCCGAATTTAATCGGCTGTTGCAAGTGCTATAAATACTCCGATGTACAGATGCAGTTCGATCTGAGCGAGGGAAAGCTCTACTGCGAAAACTGTTGCGGGAAGCGTGATTTAAGCGTATGCGAGATTGTCGACATGACAACGCTTCATGCAATCAGGCATATAGCTCTTTCCGAGCAGGACAAGATTTTCAGCTTCAGGATTCCAGATGAATATCTGCCGGTGCTTTCGAACATAACCGAAAGATATGCCGAAATTCAGCTCGGGCATAGCTTTCAGACGCTTGATTTTTACAAATCCCTTCAAAATGACGATATGGGTGAAAAATAATGAGAGAAGAATACAAGACACTTGAATTACATAAAATTCTCGAGATGCTGTCGGATGAATGCTCAAATGATGCTTCAAAGAATATGGCACTTGAGATTGAGTCGTCAAACGATTTGGAAACTGTCCAAACCGAGGTCAAAAAGACCTTTGACGCTTTCAACGCTTCCGTAAGATTCGGAAGTCCTAATTTTATCAGATTTCCTGACATTTCGGTTATCGCAAAAAGAGCGCAGAGCGGCGCAACGCTTTCATTAAGAGAGCTTCTTGATGTTTCGAGGATGCTTTCCCAGACGGAGATTCTTTTGTCGTGGCGACAGCAGTTTTCTGATGAGGAGTTCAGCCTCGATTATCTCTTTGAGTGCTTATTCTCTAACAGAGAGCTTAATTACAAGATAACCAATGCGGTTGTCAGCGAAGAGGAAATTGCGGATAGCGCAAGCCCCGAGCTTGCTTCGATAAGAAGAAAGATTCTGTCTGCCGGCTCTAAAATTCGCGATACACTTGACAAGATGATTAAGTCCGCCGATACTCAGACGTATTTGCAGGATAATCTCATAACAATGCGTGACGGCAGATATGTCCTGCCGGTAAAGTCCGAGGCTAAAAACAGCATCCCTGGACTTGTCCACGACACCTCTGCAAGCGGTCAGACGTATTTCATCGAGCCTATGGCTGTTGTCGAAGCAAACAATGAGATAAGAATCTTAAAAGGCAAGGAGCAGGAAGAGATTCACAGAATCATTGCGGAGCTCTCAAGCGACTGCGCCGCTTTTGCTGAACAGCTTATTTCAGATTATAACGCCGCGGTAATGCTTGACTTGTACTTTGCAAAATCAAATTTGGGTGCGAAGATGTCAGCCGCCATGCCGACCATTTCCGATGACGGTGAGGTCATTCTCAAGAAAGCTCGCCATCCGCTTATTGATAAGGATAAGGTGGTGCCGATTGATTTCGTTATCGGAAACGGTTACGATACCTTGATTATCACAGGACCGAATACCGGCGGTAAGACTGTAATTCTTAAAACTGTCGGGCTTCTGACGCTTATGACAATGTGCGGGCTTCTGATTCCGGTTTCCGACGGTAGCAAGATAACCGTTTTCAGCGATGTTCTTGTTGATATCGGTGACAAGCAGTCTATCGAGGAAAGCCTTTCGACATTCTCGTCCCACATGACAGATATTGTTGATATTTTGAGCAGAGTCAGCTACAGTTCATTGGTACTTATTGATGAGCTCGGTTCGGGAACTGACCCTGTCGAAGGTGCGGCACTGGCGGTTGCTATTATCGAGAGAATCAAGATGACTGGTGCAAAGCTTGTCACCACAACTCACTATCAGGAGCTTAAAATGTATGCTCTTGAAACCGAGGGTGTCGAGAACGCTTCTTGTGAGTTTGACATCAAGACCTTACAGCCTACCTATAGACTTATAATCGGATCTCCCAGCAAATCGAACGCCTTTGCAATTTCCAAGCGATTGGGAATTGATGATGGGATTATTTCCCGTGCCGAAGGACTTATGTCTGCAGAGGCTCAGAAATTTGAGGATACTATCGAACGACTTGAAGCCGCCCGTCAGGATTACGAGGAGAAGGCGGCGCTTGCCGAAAAATACGAAAGGGAAGTGCAGACACTTCGTGACGAACTTAAGAGCGAACACGAAAAGTATCAATCTGAAAAAGATAAAGAACTGCTCAAGGTCAAAAAAGAGGCGCGGGAGCTCGTTGAGCGGGTTAATATGCAGTCGCGCAGGCTTATGAATGAGCTCGAGGATATCAAGAAGTCGAAAGATAAAGAAGACTTCTCTCAGAGAGTTCAGCAGGAGAGACAGAAGTATAAATCCGAAATCGACAGCATGTATAACGAGGCTTCAAAGCTCGGTGAGCTTTCAGATGATGATTATGTTCCGCCGAGACCGTTCAAGAAGGGCGACGATGTTATCATAAGAGATGGTAACAAAACGGGAATTCTCATGTCGCTTCCTGATGCTTCCGGCAACTGTGTTGTCCAGATGGGAATCATGAAAACAAAGGTTCATGTTTCACTTCTGAGACTTGCCGAAAAAGAAGTTACTTTCAATAATAAATCGATAAGGAGAAAGCAACAGGGCAGTGTATCTAATTCAACTGAGAGCCGTGCAACGAGAAAAGCCGAGACCGAGCTCGATATCAGAGGCTATACGGTAGACGAGGGACTCTATGAGCTTGATTCGTTTATAGACAAGGCTATTATGAGTGGTAACAAAACCGTTATGATAATCCACGGTAAAGGTACCGGAGCTTTGAAGACCGCCGTCAGAAATCATTTAAGAAAGCATCCGTCTGTTGAGTCTATGAGAAAAGGCGTATACGGCGAAGGTGAAGACGGAGTTACGGTTGTAGAGCTCAAATAGTTATCAGTGATTAGTAGCCGACGTGTAAATGTGATATGGGGAAGTGCTTTTTTGTGCTTGTATATCGTGTCCTTTGAGAATAATAGATTCGTAAAGTAGTGCAGAATAAAATATATACCAATGTGCGTTAAATCGAAATTTAACGCACATCAGGGGACAGAAAAACGGCTTTTCAGCCGATTTTTATAAGTGTGGTGTTTATAAATGCGTGAAGAATACAGAAAAGATTGCCCTGCATATCTCAGCGGCTATCTTACATATGCCGGCTCCGTTGTCGGTCGTACCGATAGAACCGTTGAAGCCTATTATGTTGATATCCGTACTTTTCTAAGATATTTGGTTGCAGTCAAACACAGTGATGTCAATCTCGAAGAAACTCCTTTTGAGAAAATTCCAATTAAGAACGTTCCTTTTTCTTATGTCAAAGAATTCACGTTGATGGATGCTTACGAGTACATGAACTATCTTATAAATGAGCGCAATAACTCAAATAAGACCCGTGCCAGAAAAACGTCGTCTTTGCGTAGGTTTTATGATTTCTTAGCTTCGTATAGATCTCCGGAGATATATAGGCTCGAAACAAATCCTCTTGACAAGCTAGAGCTTCCGAGACTGGAAAAGACGCTTCCTAAGTATCTTGAGCTTGACCAAAGCAAAGAACTTTTGGATGATGTAAAGAGTGAGAATTATCTCCGTGATTACTGTATATTAACTATATTTCTCAATTGCGGCTTGCGACTCAGCGAGCTTGCTGGATTGGATATTGATGATTACAGCGAAAGTGCAAGAACGCTCAGGGTTTTCGGTAAAGGTCGGAAGGAACGTATTGTTTATCTGAATGATGCCTGTATTTCGGCATTGAACGCTTATTTGGGGGGCAGACCAAAGTCTTTGGTGGATCCCGATGCCATCTTTTTGTCGTCATATCATGACCATCGGCGGCTTTCAAATCGTAGAATTCAGCGAATTGTTGAGGACCAACTTGAAATAGCCGGTCTCGGAAACCTTGGAATTTCTCCGCATAAGCTAAGACATACCGCCGCAACTCTGATGTATGAATACGGCGATGTTGACCCGATAGTTTTGAAGGACGTTTTGGGACATGTCAGCGTTGCTACAACTGAAATCTATACTCACTTATCGAATAAGGACAGAAAAACTGCCGTCGAAAGCTCCCCTCTTGCAGATATGAAGGCGAATGGTAACGCAGGGAAGCCGTCTGGGAAGTCGGAAGATGATTCGGAGAACTCCCCTGTTGATAATTAATTATCTTTAGTTATGATATTGCAGGGCATGAAAAATCCTCAAGCATTTAGGCTTGAGGATTTTTTGGTAGTTAAAGCAGAATTATTGCTTCTTCTTCCTTGCTGATCTGACGCCTACTGTACCTAACGTAAGAGTGGAAATCGCACCGACAACGCTCATGACATAAGGCATGCAACAGCTACCGCCACAGCCGCGTCTCATTGGTCTTCTTCTCGGCGGGGGCATCATGCCACCTCTTGGTCCCATTCCGCCGCCTCTTGGTCCGCCACCGAAGCCGCCACCGGGTCCGCCGGGTCCACGACCGCCACCGGGTCCACCTGGTCCGGGCATTCCGATCACTCCTTTCTTACATAGTGCTTGATTCAATCAAGTCTGGCAAACCGCCTTGATTTTATTATACCTTAATGTCTTGTAAAAATCAAGTATTGTATTGTGAAAGAAGTGGGATATTTTGCTGTAAATTTGCACAGTTTTCTTCTTTTGAGGATTTCAATTCTCGGCGTTCGTCCTGATTCTTTCTATGAGCCTTTCGCAAGTCAGATTGACTTGTTCAAAGTCCATAGCCTTGATATAGTAGCTTTCGAGCTCGTCGTGAATTTCTTTTGCTGTTTTAAGGGCTGAAATCATCTCATCCGTGAGCTCTTTCACAATGCCTTCGTCAAACATAAGCCTTTTGTGCTTATCCCTTAAGATGTCTTTGTCATAGAATCTCATTGAATTAATCTTGGTGCCACTGAGGGAGTCGCAGGAATTTCCCGATACAAAAGCGGTTTCTATCTCGGGGATAATCATGTGCTGATATACGCTTCCAGACAGGAATACGTTTTTGCTTATCAGAACGTCGTATCCGTTATTCTTTGCATATTGCGCAAGCTGTTTCAGAAGCTTATCGGTCACCGCAAAGCAGTCGTCTTCAATTTTATATACATTCAGGTGCTCAAACAGATTGGTAAAAGTCTTCACGCCTTCCGGAGTAAACGATGCCATCTGTCTGAATTTTATTTTGCCTTCGCCTTCGAAAGTTTTCTTCTTCGGAAGAAGTCTTGCGCACAGGCGCTCAAGATATGCGTCCAATTTTGAGCTGTCCAATGCTGAGTCGCCGACAGACATAATATTTTCGTTTACGGATATTATTGCACTGAGATATTTCTTGGCAAGAGCGTGATATTTCTGATTTCTGTTGGTCGAGTCGATAATTCCGTCTTTATTCGATGACAGTAATTCGAGATTCCAGCATTCGCCAAGATCGACCAGAACTTCTCGCGCACCGGGATATGCCGGTTCGATAACATGAGGAGCCGTCCCGTCTGCGATTATAACCTTCAAGTTATCAAACAAAACCGCATCGAGAGAATTCGGGTCGGATGAGCAATAGTAAATTTCAGGTTCATCCAACTCGGAAATCTCCGAAGCGATTTTTTTCATCAGCGAAGACTTTCCCGTTCCGGGTCCGCCTTTGATGATGTAAGTAGTGAATTCTCCCGATTCGATATCATCTTTCAGATGAGTTACAAAACCGGTGGGCGTTGAGTAACCCATGAAATACGTCTTTTTGAAGTCGATATTACATTCAGTATTAGCCATAAAGCTGTGCCTCCATTACTTTTACTTTTAGCATAGTATGGAAAACAGCTTATTTGGGTTACAAATTTGAAATTAACTCAGACGGATGCTGAAAGAATCTGAGCGGTGCCTTTGAGGGCGAATTCAATTCCGCACGGAACAAACACACTCTCGCCTTTTTTGAGATTATAGCTCCCCTGCTCTGATTTGAGCTCGGCTTCACCATCAATTACGACAAGTGAGACAAAGCTTTCTGTGTTCTTTATTTCATAGCTACCATCCAGATTTATAAGTTTAGCGTCGAAGTACTTACATTTTGCAAGATTGCGAACGGTAGCGTTTTCATAAACAGTGACCTTTCCTACATTTCCATAGAGGTCCAGCGGTGGATTCGTGTCGGATACTGCAATAGCCTTCTCAACGTGTAGCTCTCTCGGCTTGCCATCGGCTCCGAGTCTCCCGTAGTCGGAAACACGGTAGGTAACGTTTGAATTTTGCTGAATCTCCGCAATGAGTATTCCCTTCCCTATTGCGTGAACAGTTCCGGAGGGAATGAAGAAAATATCACCCTTGTGGACATCCACATAGTTCAGAACGTCATCAAGCGTATTTGACTCGATTCTCTCTTTGAACTCTTCTTTTCCGATGCTGTGTTTGAAGCCATAGATAAGCTGTGCGCCTTCGTCGCAGTCGATGATATACCACATCTCGGTTTTGCCGTTGTCGCCTTCGTTGGCTCTTGCGTATTCGTCACTCGGGTGAACCTGAATTGAAAGTCTGTCCTTAGCGTCAATGAGCTTGACAAGAATCGGAAATCTGTCAAAGTCTTTGCAGGCGTCACCGAGAGCATCTGCACCCAGTATCTCTATAGCTTCTTCAAGAGTTTTTCCTTTTAAAGAGCCGTTTGAAACGATGCTCGGTCCGTCCTTATGGCAGGAAACGACCCACGCCTCTGCAACCTTTGAAAGTTCACTTTCAAAGCCAAAATCGGTTTTAAGTCTTGTTCCACCCCAAAGGTAGTCCTTGAGAGGAGCTTTTAGTATCAGTGGATAGAAATTGGAATCAGTCATGAAACACACACCCTTATATTATTTTATATCTTTTCTGCACGGTCGCTTGTGATTTCTTTTCTTATTATGGAACCAGCGGGAACTTTATGTTCAAACGGAATTGATAGCTTCATCGTTGCTTTGTTGGCGTTCTGAACCCGTTCGCCAAGCTCGTCGTAAATCTCGTTTGCAGTGAACTTTATCGGTTCACTGTCAGGAATAAGAAGCTCCAAATTGTCGCCCTCGAAGAATCTGTTTCTTTGCGAGCATCTGAGCATTCCGTTGTCGCAGCTTTCGACAACCGCTACAATATCGCAAATCCGCTCATACCCGCTTGTGGGATAATACTGGCAGTCATTAGGATGACCGAAATAGAATCCGGTGCAGTATTTGCGGTGAGAGACCTTGAAGACTTCTTCCTTAATCCATTCGGGAAGCTGATAGTCATCTAGATTTTCAAGAAGTATCTCTTTTGCTTTTTTATAAGCATTGGTTACAACCGAAACGTAGTACGCCGATTTTGCTCTGCCTTCGATTTTGAAGCTTGTTACGCCGGCTTTCGCAAGCCTGTCAAGGTGTTCAATCATGCAGAGATCTTTGGCGTTAAGAATATAACTGCCCTTCTCATCTTCCGAAATCACATAGCACTCATTGGGTCTGGTTTCTTCGACGAGACTGTAGCTCCAACGGCAAGGCTGAGCACATTCGCCTCTGTTTGCGTTTCTGCCTGTCAGATACTGTGACAGGAGGCATCTACCCGAGAATGAGACGCACATCGCACCGTGAACGAAGCATTCTATCTCCAGATCGCTCGGAGTTTTAGCTCTGATTTCGGCGATTTCGTCAAGAGAAAGCTCCCTTGCGAGGACAACCCGCTTTGCTCCCATATCGTAAAATGTCCTCGCTGTGAGGTAATTCACAACTCCTGCTTGAGTCGAAACATGAAGTGCCAAATCGGGAACGGCTTTTCTTATCAGAGCAAACGAGCCTATGTCACTCACTATTGCGGCATCTATTCCGCAGGCATAAGCCTCTTTGATATAGCCTTCGAGCATATCCGCTTCGGAGTTGTTGGGAAGAATATTTACGGTGAGATAAACTTTCTTCCCAAGAGCATGAGCTTTGTCGCAGGCAGATTTCAACTGTTCGAGTGTGAAGTTAGCCGGCGAGCCTCGCATGCCATAGCTCTTTTCCGCAAGATACACAGAGTCTGCGCCGAAAAGTAACGCTGCGTCGAGTCGCTCTTCATCTCCGGCAGGAGAAAGGATTTCAATCTGAGACATGTCTGTTCACCTCACATAATGCCCAGAAGCTCGCAGTTTGCGACATGCTCATCATAAGTCGAAGCAAAGTATGCAACATCGGTTTCGGGGTTCGTGCAGAAGTAATAGTAATCGGTCTCGTTTGCGTAAAGAACAGCATTTATTGCATCCTCTCCGGGGTTACAGATAGCTCCGACGGGAAGCCCCAAGCATGTATATGTGTCATAAGCGTCACATATGCTCTGCGACGAAACGGTCATCACCTGAGTTATGATATTGTCGATATATGCAGTAGTTGCGTCAGACTGAAGCCTCGGATACTGTTCAGGGTTGTTCAGTCTGTTTATAAATACGGATGCTACAGATGGCATGTCGTCGGTACTTCCGGCTTCTTTCTGGACTATTGAAGCGAGAATTACAACTTCTTCGAGTGAATACCCAATTTCCTCAGCTCTGGCAATAACATCGGATGTGAGAATCTCGTCGGTTCTCTCTCTTATCTTCTTAGCCACATTGTAAGCTGTATCTCCGACATAGAATTCGTAGGTATCAGGGAACAGGAAGCCCTCGTACTTATAGAGCTTCAGGCTTTCAGACGATACATACTGCTCATAATCATAGCCGAATGCCGTTGAGTTGAAGGTATAGATAAATTCATCTGCATCGCAAACGCCGTTATCTTCAAGAAGCTGTGCGGCTTCGTAAAGAGTGATGCCTTCGATAAACGTGATGGTCACGGTTTCTTTAGATTCTCTGGCTTCCATCAGATCGTCTATAATGTCGGCGTAACTCATGTTATATGCAACATCGAGGTCACCGGGATACATATTTCCGTCAGCACCCATAATTCTGGCAAAGGCAACGAATACCTCTTTATACTGGATAACGCCCTCGTCATAGAGCTGTTCGGCAATATCCCATGTTGAAGAGCCCTCTTCTACATAGATGGTAAACTGATTGTCATTGTCTTCTATTCCCAGTACATCTCTTATAACAACTATTATGAAAAGAGATATCAGTATTGAGGCGCACAAAACAAACGTAGCCAAGACTATGCCGCCGTAAGCGGTATAGTTTCTTTTTCTGCGTTTTTTCTTCTTTTTCTTATGAGGCTTTTCCGATTTTTTTACGGGTGTCTCCTGCTGTTCTTCTTCGTCGTCGGATACCAGTGCGGTTCTGCCATTCTGAGATTGAAACGTTCCGAAGTTGAAAACATTCGTTTGACCGGAAACACTGTCCGAATCAATTTCGTCGTCTATCTTCACTGCGCGACTCATTACCGAGGTTTTCGACAAGTCCTCCGAAGCGGTTTTCACTTCCTCGGAAGCAACAGCCTGCTCGGTGGTCGCATTTTGTGCTTGGGATGAACGTGTCTCATTCAGTATTGAGGAAAGAAGCTCATCAATATTATCGTAGTTATTATTATCGCTCATATTTCACCTTTATGTCGGAATTCTTTATAGGTTAAATTTCAATATCAATCTTGCGCTGTCTTACGTTGAGAGAATTCATCAGCTCGTCGGCTTTTTCTTTTGAAATCAGCTTTGAAACTATCGCATATGAAAACTCAAGTGCCGCACCCATTCCGCAACCGGTGATGATATTTCCGTCGACGGCAACTGCAGTGTCAAGAACCTCGGCACCGATAAGCTCTTTCTCAAAACCTGTATAGCAAACGGCTTTCTTGCCCTTAAGGAGTCCCCTGTGTCCAAGAATTGAAGGAGCGGCACAAATGGCGGCAATAGGAAGATTCTTCGTCATGCAGATATCTATCGCCTGCTTTACGAGTACGCTCTTTTCAAGATTATCGGTTCCTGTCTTTCCGCCGGGAAGAATAATCATTTCGATATCGTCAGACAGGTAGTAGTCGATGTCGGCAATATCAGCCTTTACAGTGACTGCATGAGAGCCATGAATTTGAGTCTTACCACCTATGCCTATAGTTTTAACTTCTTTTTTGCATCTTCTGAGACAATCTATAGGAGTCAGAGCCTCAACTTCTTCAAAGCCGTCTGCAAGAAAACAAAGTATCATAGTTATTCACCTTTCGTAGCATTTTTAAGTTGTTCTTCGGCATCCTTAAGCACTGTTTCAGTAATATTGTCGCCGCCCAATATTCGTGCTATTTCGTATTTACGTTCATCGAAATCGAGATGAGTTACATCAGTAACCGTCCTCTCTCCCGATTCATGCTTTTCAATTAACATATGGTCATCCGCCATAATCGCAATCTGTGCCAGGTGTGTTACGCATATGACCTGATGTTTGCTTGATATTTCCTTAAGTTTGATTCCGATTTTCTGGGCCGCTCTGCCACTGACGCCGGAATCTATTTCGTCGAATATGAGGGTCGGAATTGAGTCCCTGTCGGCAAGAACAGTCTTGAGAGCAAGCATGATCCTCGAAAGCTCACCACCGGAAGCAATCTTTGCAAGAGGCTTCGGGGATTCGCCCTTGTTGGCGGAAATCAGAAACTCAATAGAGTCCATTCCGCTTAAGGTCAGCTTGCCTTTTGAGCTCCTGACTTCAAGCTTTACATTCGGCATATTTAAGAACGAGAGCTCTTCTGCAACTTGTTTCGAGAATCTTTCAGAGGCTTCCTCGCGATGCTTCGAAAGCTCTTCAGCTTTCTTCGTGACTTCAATCAGAAGCTGAGACTTCTTTTCCTCAAGCTCCAAAATCTTATCATCGAACGAAGCAAGCCCCTGCGATTCCTGGACAGCGTCCTCATAGACTTTTATAACTTCGTCCAAAGATGTGCCGTATCTGCGTTTAATTCGCTTCAAATCGTTTCTTCTTTGGGTAAGTGAAGCATATTCGCTGTCGTCGATTTCGAGGCTGTCGCGGAGCTTTGTGAGTTCTGCGGCTATATCTTCAAGCTCGATTCCTATAGCAGACAGACGTTCATTTAGCGGCTTCAAAACAGGAAGAATGTCTTCGTTTGATTCAAGCTCACTGTAGGCTTGAGATATCAGATCACCTGCGCTGTTATCCGATTCTGTTTCGGAGAGGCAGGCGGTCGCCGCTGTAAGGGCATTTTTCAGAGATACGGCATTGTCAAGAAGTCTGAACCGTTCTTCTATTTTCTCGTCTTCTCCAATAGTGATTTCAAGTGAGCCTATATCCTCTATTATTTCCGCAAGGTACTCTTCGCGCCTTGCATTCTGACTCTTTTCGGTTTTCAGCTTGTTGAGCTCTCGCGCGGTTGACTGAAGCTCCCTGAAAGATTTCTGGTAGCTTAAAAGCAATTCATCCGAGCGGGCATAGCTGTCGAGGATATCAAGATGCTTTGATTGGTCGAGCAGGTTCTGACTGTCGTGCTGACCGTGGATATTGACGAGCAGGTCGCCTATTTCATGGAGCGCCGAAATTGTAACCGGTCGTGAGTTAATTCTGGCGGTGCTTCTGCCGTCTGAATTGATTTCCCTTGAAATAATCAGCTCGTTGTCGCAGTTAAGTCCAAGCTCGCTCAGTTTGTCCGAAACCGCTTGCGGGCAATCCGTGAAGACTGCACTGACATAAGCTTTGTCTGTTCCCTCTCTTATTATGTCCTTGTAAACGCGTTGTCCGAGTATTGCATTGATTCCGCCGATAAGGATTGATTTTCCTGCTCCGGTTTCGCCGGTAAAGACATTGAAATGCTCTCCGAAGCAAATCGTTGCATTTTCAATCACAGCGAGGTTTTCAATATGAAGTTCGTAGAGCACCGATTAATCGCCTCCAAAGAGAAATTTCCCAAATACTTAGAGCATGCCGCCGAGTTCATCCATCAAGGCTTTGGCATCACTTTCTTCACGCATTAGAACGAATATAGTATCGTCCCCTGCAAGAGTACCGACAACGCCGCTGTAAGCCGCCGCGTCAAGCTTCGAGCAGACAGCGTTTGCCATTCCCGCATAACATTTGATGACTACGATATTTATTGCACGGTCTATCAAAATTACGGAATCGGCATACAGAGATTTGAATGACAGTCTTGCACTCGTTTCCTGCGGTTTCGGCGGAACCGTATACTTGTAACTGCCGTTCGGACCCATGGTCTTCAGTAGCGCCAACTGTTTTATGTCTCTTGAAACGGTAGCTTGCGTTACGTTGAAGCCTCGCTCAAGAAGCAACGCCTGTAGTGTTTCCTGAGTGTCGACCTCATAGTTGGAAACTATATCGAGAATGGCTTTTTTTCGGTCATTTTTCATCTGTCGTAAGCCCCCTCGACTTCCTTTGCGTTGTTCATAAGCTTGGTTGAAACCGACTTAAAGTAGTTGTCGCCGTGAATGTCAATTACCGAAAGGCTTAACGGAGACTTTTTAATATAGACACTGTCGTCGGATGTAATCGAAATTGCCTCTCCACCGTCTGCACGCATAGCTATAGAGCCAGAGGCTCTCGTTCTGACTTCGATAACTTTATTCGGGTCGAATATCATTGCCCTTGCGGAAAGCGAATGAGGGCAGATATGGGTAAATTCTATGCAGTCCATGGAAGGTTCGATAAGTGGTCCTCCGGCGGAAAGAGCATATGCTGATGCACCCGTAGGAGTCGAGAAGATAAGACCGTCAGCTCTTAAATGCGATACTGCAATGCCGTCGGCAAGAACCGTGAAGTCGTTGAGGCTTTCCTTGAAGTCGTGAGTTATGACAACGTCGTTCAGAACCGTTTCGGTATGGCTTTCGCCGTTACCGAATTTGATGGTCACATCAAGCATCATTCTCTGCTCGGTTTTGTAATCTCCCGTGCAGAGATTTTTAAGGCAACCAAGCTCGCTTCTTTCGAGTGAAGCCATAAATCCGAGCCTGCCGCAGTTGATGCCAAGGAGCTTCTTCTTATGTTGTGCCGCAAGAGAAGCAATCTTGAGAATTGTTCCGTCACCGCCGATTGTTATGACAATATCGCACCTTGAAACGGCATCGTTGATTGTTGGCTCTTCAACTGCCTTATTCCCGAAAACACGGTTTGTGTCGGGAGTCATCAGAACCGTAACTCCGAGAGACTTAAGAATTTCTATAACCTGTTCGGTGCATTCCTCGGAATGAAGCTTTTCAAGATTTGGATATATGAATACTGTCATGACCATGACCGTCCTTTGATGTGATTTTATGCTCGCGAAAATGCGTTATTTACGATTTCATAGAAATCCGGTGGTATGTTGCCTTCGGAATCTCTTGTGCAGTACGCAAGATACTCGATATTTCCGTCTCCGCCTTTTATCGGCGATGGAATTATGCCGATTATGCTAAAACCGTTTGAGAGAAGATAATCGTAAATATCCTGTAAAACTCTTATGTGAACCGATTTGCTTTTCACAATGCCACCTTTTCCGATTGCCTCTTTTCCTGCTTCGAACTGAGGCTTTATCAAGAATACGGCTTTGCCGTCAGCTTTCAGTATTTTTACAGCGGCTGAGATGGCAAATTTAACGGATATAAACGACAGGTCGGCAGTCACGAAATCTACTGTTTCGCCTGTTGTACTTATAGCAACATCTTTGACATTAATGCCTTCGATGTTTACCACTCTGGTATCGTTGAGGAGCTTTTCGGCGAGCTGTCCGTGACCGACATCTATTGAGTAGACTTTTTTTGCGCCGTTCTGTAGCATACAGTCGGTAAACCCGCCGGTAGATGCTCCCAAATCGGCACATGTAAGTTCATTAAGCTCTATGTTAAAAGCGCTTATAGCCGCTTCGAGCTTCAATCCGCCGCGACCGACATACTTAAGCTGAGCGCCTGTAAAACTGACGACGTCGTTGTCTGAGACCTCAAGAGCAGGCTTACAGCACACTTTTCCGTTCACGGTTATTTCGCCGTTTTTGATTGATTCTTTAGCCCGCTCACGGCTTGAGAAATAGCCGTTTGATGTGAGATAGTAATCAAGCCTCGGCATCGGTTTGTTCTTTCCTGACAGTGAGCTCTATCTGATGCTCAGAAAGCCCGTAAAGCTTAATAGCTTCACACACCTTCATATGAGGCACAAAGCCGTTAATTGCGTGGGCATCAACATTTGGGCACAAAGATTTTAGCTTCTGCCCTATTGAGCCCTCATATTCACATTCTTCAAAGATATAAGCTTTGTTATATCCGGTTATAATGTTTTCGAGTTCACCATTCAGCGGGAACACCTTGACAAGCTTCATGAAATCGCAACGGAGCTTTTCAGCGGCTTTTTCCGCTTCTCCTGCTTCCCTGCCGTAGGAAATGATGAGAGTGTCGCTGTTTCTCTCGGTAACCGCATAATCGCTTTCACAGACAGTTTCCGAAGCTTCACCCGATTTCGGATATCTGACAACCGCGATGCCTGTGTCATCAAAAATAGCTTTTTCAAGGCAGGTTTCGAGCTCTTTATAGTTTGAAGGAGAGTAAATTGTGATATTCGGAATAGTAGTCAGGAACGGGATATCGAAGGTTCCCTGATGGGTTCTGCCGTCTGAACCGACGATTCCTGCGTGGTCGATGCCGATTACCATATGAACATTACCTATTGCGGCATCATGAATAAGCCCGTCATAACTTCTCTGGAGAAATGATGAATAGACCGCAAATACAGGTATCATACCCATTTCGGCAAGTCCTGCCGCAAAGGTCACGGCATGTCCTTCGGCAATTCCCACGTCAAAATATCTTTCGGGGTACTTTTTCTTGAAGTATTGCAGACCAGTTCCGTATTTCATGGATGCGGTAATGGCACAGATTCTGTCATCTTTGTCGGCGAGCCTTGTAAGAGCTTGTCCGAAAGCGTCTGTGAAATCATATTTATGCTCCGGCAGAAGACCGGTCTTAACATCGAATCCTGCAACACCGTGATAGTTTCCGGGGTTTTTCTCTGCAGGCTTATAGCCTTTGCCCTTCTTTGTGTTTACCTGAATCAATACAGGTCCGCCGAGAGACTTTGCATATGAAAGCGCATCTTCGAGCTCGCTAAGGTCATGTCCGTCAACCGGTCCGACAAACTGGAAGCCGAGGTCCTCAAACATCGTACTGTGGAGCATCTTTTCCCTGACTACATCCTTTGAGTCGCTGAGAAAATCAGAAACCGGCTTACCTACCAACGGCACTGCGGAGATAATTCCCCTTGTGGTGTTTTTGATTGTGCGATAGGACTTCTTGATTCGAAGCTTTGAGAGATATTCCGCCAAGCCACCGATATTTTTGGATATGGACATTTCGTTATAATTAAGGATAACGATAATATTTGCTCCGCTTCTTCCTGCGTTATTGAGACCTTCGTATGAAAGACCGCCGGTCATTGCACCGTCGCCGATAACTGCGATAGCGTGGTGATTGTCTCCTTTCAGCTTCATAGCTTCGGCAATTCCGAGAGCAGATGAGATGGAAGTTGAGCTGTGACCGCTAATGACCGGGTCATGAACGGATTCTTCGGGATTTGAAAAGCCGGAAATCCCGCCTTTTTGACGAATCGTATCAAATTCGTCGAGTCGACCGGTAAGAAGCTTATGGGTATAGCACTGATGCCCTACATCGAAAACTATTTTGTCCTTCGGGGATTCAAAAACTTTATGTATCGCAACGGTGAGCTCGACAACTCCCAGATTTGACGACAAATGTCCGCCGTTTTCGGCAACGGTATTGATTATTTTATCGCGTATTTCTGCGCAAAGCTCCTGTTCTTCTTCCAAGCTGAGCTTTTTCAGATCCTCGGGTAGAGTAAGGCTCTCAAGCAGGTTGTTCTTCAAATCTATCTCTCTTTTCGTATGTTAATGTCTTCTGTCAAGCAGGTCATATGCAAGCTCGCATAGCAACTCCGAGCCTGTTATATCCGAAATTGCGGCAACTGCCGTTTCTGTATAACGTTTAGCCTCGTTATGTGCCACATCTACAGCCATAATGGTGGCGTAGGTGTCTTTGCTTCGCTTTTCATCGCTTCCGATTGGCTTTCCGAGCTCGCTTTCGCTTCCCGTAATATCCAGAATATCGTCAATTATCTGGAATGCAAGTCCGAAGTTTTCCGCATATTCGGCGGCTTTCATTATGTCTTTATCATCGGCACCGGCGAGTATTGCTCCGAATTGCGCAGATGCACTCAGAATACAACCGGTTTTGAGGGACGACATTCTTTTTAAGAATTCCAAATTGACTTGTCTCCCTTCGGAAATGAGGTCAAGCCTTTGCCCCATTATCATACCTTGGTTCCCTGCCGCTTTTGAAAGGCAGTTTATGAGCCTGACTGCGGTTTCGGGTGATATGTCCCCACTCAGAGCTTTATCCGAGATAATCTCAAACGGGAGTATCGCAAGACCATCGCCGGCTAAAAGCGCAGTATCGACACCGTATGCACAGTGAACGGATGGCTTGCCCCTTCGCATATCGTCATTGTCCATTTCCGGCATGTCATCATGTATGAGAGAAAACGTGTGCATCAGTTCAAGGCAGGATGCAATTTCCGTCACATCCTCTTTGCCTCCGAAAAGCTTGTAAAATTCAATACAAAGAACCGGTCTTATCCGCTTTCCGCCTGCTGTCAGAGCGTAAAACTCGGCATCTGTTACTCTATCTTCATCATCAGAAGACTTCGAAATATATCCGTTACCCAAGAGATATGAGTCAACCGCTTCTACATCACGCTGAAATACAGCTTTAAGCTCAGGCTTCATTCTTGTCGCCTTCGCTTTCATTCAGCTCGATTCTTATATCGTTTATACGCTTCAAGCACTCTTCGGATAGAGCCATTCCCTCTTTGTAAAGAGCAACGGTCTCCTCGAGAGATGTCTTATCATCGTTAAGCTTCGCACATATTTCTTTCAGTCTTTTTATTGACTCGTCAAAGTTCATATCTGTTCCTCATTTTCTTGTAAAACTTCCGCCTCGGCTTGTCCGTCTTTCATAACAATTTGTATTCTGCCACTTAATTCTGAACTTTCTGTTACAAGGTGTGAACCCTTGTAAATCAAAGCATAGCCTTTGCCAAGTATATTCATCGGGTCAGCGGCAGACAAGGTGTTAATACAGCCCGATATCTGTGCTTCGTACAGTCTCAACCTGTGAGAAATTGAAGTCTTCATAGACTCTTGCATCGTGCCGAGCTGATACTCTGTTCTCGCAAGCTTATTCTCCGGCGATAACGCATCAATTATTGATTTGTAACTTGAAACAGCATTTGAAAGAGCATAGAGCTTTCTGTCGGTCAACCTTGTAATCTCTTGCCCAAGTCTTGATATTTCCAAGGAAATAGCCGACATATCGGGAGTGCAAAGCTCTGCCGCGGCGGTAGGGGTTGCGGCTCTTACATCTGCCACGAGGTCTGATAAAGTCAGGTCAACCTCGTGTCCGATAGCGGAAACAACCGGAGTTATGCAAGCGTAAACCGCCATAACAACGGCTTTTGTATTGAAGCAGGATAAATCGTCGTCCGAGCCGCCGCCTCTTGTGAGTATAATAACATCGGATTCACTTTTATCCGCAAGTGAAAGTGCATTTGAAATGCTCGCCGGAGCTCCATGCCCCTGAACCGTTGCCGGAAAAAGCTTGACCTCTGCAAGAGGATATCTCCTTGCAACAGTGCTCATAACATCGTGTATTGCCGCTCCCGACGGTGATGTGACGACCGCAATTCTTGAAGGATACTGCGGAAGTGACTTTTTGGGCTTTGAGAATATGCCCTCTTTGGCGAGTTGTTCCTTTAGTTGTGCGAGGGCTATATATTCAGTGCCCTTTCCGTCAGGAACAAGCTGAGTGCAGTTGAGCTGATAAACTCCGTTTCGCTCGTATACGTCGACTCCTCCGAAAGCTATAACAGCCTGTCCTGTTTCAGGATAAAAGCTGAGTCTCGAGGCGTTTTGCGAAAACATTACAGCTCTTATATTTGAGCTTCCGTCTGTCAGGGTAAAGAATATGTGCCCCGACGTGTGATTGATTGATATATCGGAAATCTCGCCTTTTACGGCGATTCCCTTTAGCTTCGGGTCGTTTTTAAGTTTGAATGAAATATAAGTATTGAGTGCCGAAACCGAAAGTATTGAATTCAAAGTTTACACCCGTCCTTTATTGCCGAGAATATTGCAACTCCGACGGCATTGTCTTGTGAGAAAGTCGGTTCCGCGAAATAAGAATCAAAATCTTTTTCAAGTCTTACCCGTATCAGCTTGTCCGACATGACGCCACCGGCATACACGACAGGAAGCGAGCCGAATTCATTTATAGCGCATACGGTCATCTCACATACAGCCGCTTCGACAGATCTCAGTGCAAATAAAGCTATATCGCACTTTTCTGCGCCTTTGCCAAACATGTCTCTGCATTGATTTTCTATGCCAGAAAGACAACAGCTTCCGTCTTTTATTGTTGCTCTCGGCTTGAATTCAGCAGTCGATTCGCTTGCGAGCTTTTCCAATTCTTTTCCGCAAGGAAATCCGAGCCCGAGCATTACACCGACTCTGTCTATGAGCTGTCCGGCTTTTAAATCGAGTGAGGATGATATCTCAGTTGCCGTTACTACTTCTTCTTTATCCGCTTTTACGAGCAGGCAATCGGTTGTACCTCCGCTGACGTGAAATGCAATAAACGGCTTATCGCTTTCTATCAGGTCAAGCCTTTGACATGAGTAAAGTGCCGCCAAGATGTGTCCTACCTGATGAGAGGTTTCGTAAAGAGGGATATTCCCTATCACCGAAATGCTTTTTGCAACCGTCTCCCCTACCATAAAGCACGGCATATACGAGCCTTCTATGTTTCTCGGACGCGAGGAAACGCCTATAGCCGTTATACTCTCACACTTTCCTGTAAGACCGTCTATAACATCGGGAAGCTGTTTTACATGCTGGAATACCGCTTCTGACTGTCTAAGCCCTACCTCACCGGGTTTGACGCCTAAGAGCTTCTTATTCTGACGCACCGAACGACTTTCGGAATCATACACTGCGGCGGAGGTTGTATAATTACTGGTATCAATACCCAAGTAGAGCTTGCTCATGAGAGACTTCTCGAGTATGCGCCAAGAACCCCGTTTACAAAAGTAACGTCCGATTCCTGAGCGTACTTGTTGACGAGACCGACGGCTTCGTTTATTGAAACCTTGACAGGTATTCTGTCCGAAAGGTATTTGATTTCGTATACTGCGAGCCTTAGTGCCGCAAGATTGATTTTCGGGATTCTGTCGATGCTTCTTTTCGTGCTGAACTGGGATATTATCTCGTCTATTTCTTCAAGATGTTCATAAACGCCTTCAACCGTAGAGATAACTTCTTCATTAACAGTGACCGCTTCGTTATCTTTGGAGATTTCAATCAGCTCTGCCGGCGATTCGTCGCGGAACGCTTTTTCGAAGATAAAGATAAACTCCGATTCTCTTATATCATGCCTTGTAATGCCCATTTAAACTTCCTGCCTATTTTAAAAATGTTTTTAACGCACGGAAACCAAGCCGTTTTATCAGCTTGGTTATATCCGTTTTTTATTTGTACTGGCTCTCGGAAAAATCAACATCGACTACCGAGACATTTACCTTCGAAACGGTTACGCCCGTCATCGACTGAACTGCGGCTTTGACCTTATCCTGAATCTGCGTGCATACGTTGGTTACATTATAGCCGCTGTATACGATTATCGAAATAGATATTTTTGCAACGCCGTCGAGCATGGTAACTCTTATTGCGGTGTTATCCATCTTGCTCGAAAACATCTTAAGTATATCAAACGGGCGAACCGAAATCTTTGAAACGCCGCTTACTTCCAAAGCCGCATTCTTGGCAATCTGGATGATGACATTTTCGGATACTCTGAGAGTTCCCTTTCTTTTCTTTTCTGTGACTTCCATTAATTTGTCCTCCTATATTCGTCCTGAGATACGGAAGCGTCTGCTTCGCATAAATATACAAATACAGTATAGCACAAATCGGCCGCCGAAACAACTACTTTACCTCAAAAATTCTGATATTTTCATTCTGAACATCCACTTCCGATAGCAAAATGTCTTTGATTTGTGCCGCTTGTGCACTTGTCAAGCCCTCAGACTTTACAACTATATTTGCGTTTTCTCCGTCAAGATAGCATACACAATCTTCAAAGCCTGCGGCGATAACCAGATTTTCGATTATTGTTTCGCTCTCAATAAGCGACGAAAGCGCTACGGCTTCCTCTGTGTAGGAGGAAAGCTCTTCATCGGAAATGTCTCCGCCGTCGAGCATCATCTTAAGAGTTTCTACCGCCTCATCCCTTGATGTGAGCTTTTCGAGTCTTGCCTGTGCGAAGTAGTCATCCGACGAATAGTCGACTACCTCGGTGCCGTTTACGTAAGTTATTTCACCGTAAACATCGCTCATATCAAGACTTGTAACGACATCGGTCGCTTTTAAGTCGGTGTTCGTGAGCTCGTAATTCGCATAGACGGCTATTCCCAGAAGCAGAACAAGACATGTGATGATTATCTGTCTCTTGGATACTCTTAGGTTAAATCTGATTTTTCTGTTTTTCTTTGCCATTGCAGTTGCCATTGAAATCTCTCCTTAGTTGCTTTTTGCTACATAAACCTTGTTTGACGGTATATCCAAAACGGTAGAAACCGCTTTTATGACCTGTTCCTGAATTACTGCCCTATCGCCTCCTGTACAGACTACAAGTACTCCGCTCACCTGCGGATTATCTATTCTTTCAATCAACGCCTCCTTATTCCCTATAATTACTGTTTCGGTTTTCGTTTCGAGCTCATCTTTCTCGATATCTGTTGTGTAGACATAAGAAGCAGAGCTTTCTATCGTCAGCATGACCGTAACGTCACCTACGCCGTCAATCTTTGAAATAATCTCTTCGAGCTGAAGCTTGAGCTCTTCGGCATACTCTGAGCTTACGTCGGGAATAGTTTCCGAGTCGGACGTATCTTCATCATCGCTTTCAAAGCTGTTCAGTGCCAGAATGAGAATAACAGACAACACAGCTACTGCAAGATATATGATTTGTTTGCCGGTAAGCCTGAACTTTTCTTTAAGTCTGTCAAGAATCATTTACGTCCTCCGAAAAGCTGATATCAAGGGTTACTTCCCCGATTTTGTCACCGGTTACCTTGAGGATTTTGCTTTCGTACGCTTCACTGCTTCCCGGGATTGTCAGGCTTATTTTACTAATAGATATGCCGTTATCCTCGTCAATATTAGTTTCAACTGAGATTTTTTCTACCGGTATGCCGTTCTCCTTATATATCAGAAGAATGCTGTCGGCAAGACGTTCCTCAAGCTCGCTTATAACCAAGTCGTTATAGCTGTAATCTGATTCGTAAAGCAAATCTGCGTCTATAGCCCCATCGAAGGTGAAATCAAGATTTAAAACCGCTCCGGCTATTGTGAGAGCCGTCAGAATTGAGATGACCGTTTTCATTTTCTGTTTGTAACTATCCGGGGTAAGCATCATGACGAGCATGTACACAAGTGACAATATGCATACTGTTAAGGTGATATTCTTTACAGACGTCATACGTATGCCTCACTGCCTATAAGCATTATCATTCCGGTTGAAATCAGAAACATCAGGGCGTATATTATGAGTAGTGTTACGCCGAGAGAATATACATCGCCTATTCCCCTCATAAGCGCGCTGAGTCTGTAGGAGCCGGTAATACTGCAAGTCCAGTCGAGGATTATAAACGTGATTCTGTAAACACACATAGTGATAATCGGAACTGCGAGAATCAGGACTATTATTACGATTCCGAGTGCACCGACTGCCGAACGAAGCGTTCCAAGGCTCTGACTTACAGCCTGATATGATTCGGATAATGACATTCCAACGAGAGGCACAAAGCTCGATACCAAGTATCTGCCAGCTCGCAGGAGGATGCTGTTGCCTGCCCTTCCTACCGTAGTCTGAAGCCCGATAACTCCCACAAATACTGTCATGATAACGCCGACGATATAGGTCAAAGCTCTTTTGAGTGTGCCGGTGAGATTCGGTAAATCGGGATTTATCGCCTGAGTGCAGGACATCACGAGCATACATACCAGAATAGGTTTCAGAACCTGTCCGGCAATCAGGGAGACAGCTTCGGAAGCATAGAGTACAAGAGCGTTATATGCGCCTGCTCCCGTTGTGTTCCCTGAAGCGGCGGTTATTGCGGCAAAAATCGGTATATATGACGACATAAATGTCTCCTGTGATTTCATGACGCTTAGCATATCGGAAAAAGATGAGATTATCATCGGAGTGATACACAAAAAGCATATGAGAGTGAAAACTTCGCCATACATTCCCGAATGTTGAGAGATTGACATGACCACTTCGCTTACGAGCGATATAACCAGCACGCAGATGAAGACACTTGCCGGCTTTTTCAGCGCAGATTTGAATGCCGAAGCGAAATAGTTGAGGATTGAACCTGCCGAAATGTTTGAAATCGTTTCGGGATTTGAAACGTCAACAGAGTTATCTTCAAGAAAATCACCGGCGTTATCTGTTTCTATCTCACTGAAATCTATCCCGAGCTCATTTTCATAATCGGTTGCGGTCACTTTGATTGTCAGCAATATTAACATCAGTATAAACAGAATGATTCTTCTTTTCATGCTTTATCCTAACTCCAATATACTTTCAACAGCCTCTATGAAGCTTTTTATCAGTGGCAAACAGATAACCGAAACAGCAACCCTGCCGGCGATGTCTATGACACTTGCGAGAGCGCCTTCTCCGCAATCACGGCAACAGGAGGATGATATTTCGCAGACATAGCATATCCCTAGTACCCGAAAGACTATTGAGATATAGGAGCCACTGACTTCGGAAATGCCGGCTAAGTTCCGAACCTCGTAAAGCACGTCCGAAATTGTCCCGATAATCGAAAACGCCACTGCCGCAACTCCGGCAATCGTAATGACGAGCGCTATATCCTGATTTGTAGGCTGAATTGTCTTCGCAATTATGGCAGTAACTATACATAAAGCCGCTATAGCAAGAATGTCCACGTCCGTTGTCCGTTTCCAAGCTAAAATCCGAACGTGCTCTTGACCGTATCGAACAGCTCCGCAATTTCGCTTACGAGCATAAGCATCACAACGACCAATCCTGCTATTGTAATCATCAGAGCCTGCTCATCGCGTTCGGAGCGCTTCATAAGCTGACTGAGCACCGCTACGATTATTCCCACTCCCGCAATCTTGAATATCAAATCAACATCCATAAGCTACCCTCACATCAATACCAAACATATAACAATCCCAGAGAACGCTCCAAGGCAGAGATAAAGTTTTCTTTTGCCTGCAAGTTCATTTTCTATGGCGATTCTGTCGCTTTTTATTTCGCCAAGTATGGTCTCAAGTCCTGAAATCTGCGTTTCCGATTCGTACATTCCGAGAAATTCGGAGATTTTCATGAATGCAGATTCTGTGCTTTCGCTCGCATCGCCAAGCGATTTCTCGCAGGCTTTCAGGAAGCTTTCCGAAAAGCTGTCCGTAATCTTTGTAAAACCACTCACATCGAATGCAGTGATATCCGAAAAGCATTTTTCGCAGAGCTGATAGACATCATAGGAACCGTATTTAAGAAGTGCTTCCATTTGAAAAATTACGCCTTCAAGCTCTTTTGCAATCCGGATTTTACGCTTCTCGCGATTGAGCTGTTCGTTGGAAATCAGAAAACATGAGATTACAACAGCTGAATATAACAGAAGCCTAATCAATCTTTATAATCTCGTATTCGTAATTTCTTCCGAGAACTGCCGCATACTGAAAAGCATTTTCCGAAATAAGAGCCTTGACTATCCGTTTCTTCTTTGCTTCTTCAAGGCTTTCCGAATGTACGGCGGTAATCAGAGTAACTCCTGAGTGTAAAGCGAATTCAAGAGCCTGTAGCTCTTCTTCTGAGCCTATCTCATCTACGACTATCACATCAGGAGACATTACCCTCACCGCCGTCGAGATGCCGATATGTTTGGGATAGCCGACAAATACATCTGTCAGCTCACCTATATCATTTTGGGCAGTGTCTCTGTGTGTGGCGGAGATTTCATTTTGCTCGTCTATGAGCGAGATCTTGAACCTCGAGCCTAAGAGACGCGTTGTGTCTCTTAGAAGAGTTGTCTTGCCGGATGCAGGCGCACCTATAATCAGAACCCCTGACGGCTTGGAGTTCATGCACATGTTTATAAGCTTCTCAGCAAAGCCTCTTTTTTCTCTTGCTATTCTTATATTGATCGAAGAGACATATTTGATTGTTTCGACGCTTCGTAAGTCGCTTGCGTTTGTTACTGCGGTTCCGCAGATTCCTACCCTGTTGCCGCTTCCGACGGTTATGTAGCCCATAGACAGCTCTTTTGAATAGCTATGCAAAGAATAAGAGAAAGCGTTTTTGAAGGTATATTCTATGTCCGACGGCTCCGTGATGACAGCGAAAGCGGAATCTTCCGCTAGTTCACTGCTTTCTGTTATATAGAGATTGCCTTTGACTGTAGATACAGAAACATGCCTTCCCAAGCGAAGCCTTATTTCGTTGATTCTGTCAATATCGGTTGGTGATAGTCGCTCGAAGGTTTGACGAAGCTTTGGTTGCAAAAGTTCTATGGCACTTTTGAATCCGTTCATATTCGCATCTCCTTTTTTCATTGCCTGTCCAATTCTATGAGAAAAATACCCCCGATATGCTTATTACTTGCAATGCTTTGTGTTTATTCCCTTGATGCCGCCGATGACCGAGAACAGTGTACAGCAAATCATCTTTTCAAAGCATGCAACTGTAAGAGCTTTGTTTGCTATAAGGCAAAATATGAGAAGCACTGCAGACACAATTCCTGCAATGATAAACCCCTGCATAAGCCCTTTGTTTCTTATAATCTGTGTTGAGACATAGCTTGCAAGAAGGCAACCGGTTGATAATATTAGAGTTCCCGCTATACCGACTATTTCATCCGGCACATCCATAAACGTCATAACCGTACCGAAAAGCACGGCAGTGGCTATTACAAACACCGCCAGAGACAGAAATCCTGCTACTATTCCCTTCTTGTAAAATTGCATAAAGAAAACCCTCCGAATACTGCATAGTAAACAGTATTCGAAGGGATAATCGTTTAGAAGTCGAATTTTACTTCTTTGTCTCCGACTCGGAAGCTGTGCTTTCAGACTTTGAATCTTCCTGCTTGTCGGATTTCTTGTCCTTCTTCTTGTCCTTTGCGGGAGAAGCTGACTTTGAGTTCTTGGCAGCTGCCGCTTCCTTTTCAGCATCAAGATTCTGAGAGATAGCCCAGCGTCTGACTCTGAGTCTGCTTCTGTCTCCACCGGTTTCGATAACAACGGTTTCTTCCTCAATCTTGCAGATGATACCGACAATTCCTCCTGCAGTGACAACCTCGTCACCGAGCTGAAGGTTCTTTCTCATCTCGGCATCCTGCTTGTCCTTCTTGCGCTGAGGTCTGATAAGGATGAAGTAGAATGCAACCAAGATTACGACCATCCAGATGATGGATGACCAACCCATCGTTGCAGTTGTTGTCGATGTATCGGACGTAAGAAGTGTTATTAGTGCTGTTGACATTGTATCCTCCTCCAAGGGTTAATTCGCGGTCTTTGAGTTAAAATCAAAGAGACTTGATGTATTCGTCCATTGCCTTAGCGGCAGTCTTACCTGCACCCATAGCGAGGATAACGGTAGCGGCACCTGTTACAGCATCGCCGCCGGCGTAAACGCCTTCCTTGGTGGTGAGCATGTCCTCATTGACAACGAGGCAGCCGTGCTTGTTGGCTTCGAGACCTGCGGTGGTCGAACGAATAAGCGGGTTGGGAGAAGTACCGATGGACATGATGCAAGCATCAACCGGGATGACATATTCTGAATCGGGAATAGCCTTTACGGAACGTCTTCCGCCAGCATCGGGCTCGCCGAGCTCCATCTTAACGCACTTGATGCCGTTTACAGCACCGTTCTCGTCGCCGAGAATTTCGATAGGATTGTTGAGGAACATGAACTCAATTCCCTCTTCCTTGGCGTGATGAACTTCTTCTTTTCTTGCGGGCATTTCAGCTTCTGAACGACGATAGATAACGTAAACATGCTCAGCACCGAGACGCATAGTGCAACGTGCGGCATCCATTGCAACGTTACCGCCGCCAACTACAGCAACAGAGTTATACTTGCGGACAGGTGTATCGTATTCCTCGAGATAGCCCTTCATGAGGTTGATTCTTGTCAGGTATTCGTTAGCGGAGAATACACCAACAAGTGATTCGCCGGGGATGTTCATAAAGTTGGGAAGACCTGCACCGGTTCCAACGAATACAGCCTTGTAGCCCATTTCCATGATTTCGTCGATAGAGAGAATCTTACCGATAACCATGTCGGTCTTGATTTCAACGCCGAGAGCCTTCAGGTTGTCAACTTCGTGCTGAACGGTAGCCTTGGGAAGTCTGAATTCGGGAATACCATACATCAGAACACCGCCGGCGGTGTGGAATGCTTCGAAAATGGTTACGCTGTAGCCGAGCTTAGCGAGGTCTGCGGCACATGTAAGACCGGAAGGACCGGAACCAACAACCGCAACCTTGATGCCGTTGGGTTCAGCCTTTTCCTGTTCGAGCTTCTTGTCTGCCATATAGTCGGCGCAGAATCTCTCGAGCTTACCGATTGCAACGGGCTCGCCCTTGATTCCCCTTACGCACTTACCCTCGCACTGGCTCTCCTGCGGGCAAACACGACCGCTGACTGCGGGAAGACCGTTGGTGGAGGTGATAATCTTGTAAGCTTCTTCAAAATTGCCTTCCTTGACCTGAGCCAGGAAGTCAGGAATCTTTACGCTGACAGGGCATCCGCTTACGCAAGGTCTGTTCTTGCAGTTAAGGCATCTTGCCGCCTCGTTCATAGCTTCTTCGGCTGTATAGCCCAAGCACACTTCTTTAAAGTTTCTTGCCCTTACCTTGGGATCCTGCTCGGTAATGGGTGTTTTCTGAGCTTGCATATTAGGCATGTCTGACTCCTCCTGTTAATCTGCAAATGTGTTCTTTATCGTGAGCTTCCTGCTCTCTGTAAGCGGAGTTTCTTCTCATAAGCTCGTTGAAGTCAACCTCGAAACCGTCGAAGTCGGGACCGTCAACACAAGCATACTTGGTCTTGCCGCCAACGGTGACTCTGCATCCGCCGCACATTCCGGTACCGTCAATCATGATAGGATTGAGGGAAACCATAGTCTTGATATTGTAAGGACGAGTAACGCCGCAAACGAACTTCATCATCGGAACGGGACCGATAGCGATAACGAGGTCATACTGTTCGCCGCTGTCGATGAGCTCCTGAAGCTGATTGGTAACGAAGCCCTTCTTGCCGTAAGTACCATCATCGGTTGTAATGTAATAATTGTCGCATACAGCCCTCATTTCATCCTCAAGGATAACGATATCCTTGCTTCTGAATCCGGCAATGATGTCGACCTTGACGCCCATGTTGTGAAGAGCCTTTGCCGAAGGATATGCAATAGCGCAACCAACGCCGCCGCCGATAACACAAGCATGCTTGACGTTCTCGCCAAACTCGGAAGCAACACCGAGCGGTCCTACTACGTCGAGGATGCTGTTGCCCTGCTCCATTGTGCCTAGCTGATAAGTGGATTTTCCGACCTTCTGGAAGATGATGGTGATTGTGCCCTTCTCACGGTCGTAGTCCGCAACGGTCAGCGGGATTCTTTCGCCCAACTCGTCAGTTCTGAAGATGATAAACTGTCCGGCTTTTACCTTCTTGGCAATAAGCGGAGCGTCAATCACCATTAGTGTAACTGAATCATTGAGCTCGCGTTTTTCTAAAATTTTATACACGGTTAGTCCTCCTTTGGAAACCTTATTACTTGCTATTATACAACATACATCGCATAATTTCAAGTATTTTTCACTGATTTGCGGCAAAGTATTCTTCGATAGCTTCGACGATGGCGTCAGCAAGACCACTTTGCACCGTAGAATCGTTAAGTGCCATAGCTTCAGTGTAGTCTGTGACGAAGCCGCACTCAACCAATATCGACGGAAATTCCTGTTCAAGAGTTACAGCGAAGTAGTTATATTTTGCTCCCCTGTTGCGGTTCTTACCGTCCTTATAAACATAATCCTCGTAGTATTCCGCCATCTTCTCTGCCACAAGCGTGGCAAAGGGTTCGGAGAATGGTGTGAAGTAGTAGGTTTCAACGCCTCGAACCCCTTCTCCGTTTGTTACACTGTTGCAGTGTATGGAGATATACAGGTCGGGGTCATATTTTCTTGCATATTCTGAGCGGTCGTAAACGCTGATATAAGTCGTGTCACTCGGAATCATGTAAACTGTTGCACCTGCGGCTTGAAGCTTTGAAACGAGAACCTTTGCGATGGCGAGATTGATTACTCGTTCGACAACGTGACCGACGGCTCCGGGGTCCAAAGTGGTTGAACTGGTGTTATATCCGTGTCCCGGGTCGACCACTATAACCGCACCAGCAAGGCTCGAATTGTAGCCGTTGAATGTGAACGTCAGATTTCCAGCATCGTCGTAATCCGCAGAGTATCCTGCGAATACGCCGCTCTTTCTGAGTTTGAGCTTAAGCTGAATCTTTGTCTCTCCGTCAACCGTCACGGTCTGCCACTCCGCACTGCTGAACAAAGAATCGGAGCTGAACGACGGGAGTCCCGAGTAACTCGTGACATAGTCGAACGTGATTATGACATAGTCCGGGTCGAAGCTACTGACGGAATATGTTCCGCTTACTCCCGTTCCGAATGTCAGAGGCGAATAGGAAATCGTAAACGGTGTCTGATAGTCGAGGTTGAATGTAAGAACCGTGTCGCCGTCGCTGTTGGTATACGAATTCGTCGTCTCTATAGAATTGTTCACTATCGTATAACCGTCGACAAGAGTGCAGTCGGACGCCTTGAGTCTTAAGCCTGATGCAGTCAGGTAGTACTTGACGGTCTGGCTTACGCCTTCGGATGTGACGCTGTAGGTGACTTCATTTACGAGTACGTCGATAGTTCCGGCAGGAAGTCTCGGTGAGGTCGGTATTGCAATAGCATCGGTCGAGTAGTAGTCATAAGCTAAGGTGTTGTCACTCTTTACAACGACAAGCTGAGTTGCTTCTGCTGTCGGCGAGATTGCATTGACGATTACTCTCGCTGCGGTTACATCTTCGTAGCTGAGATCCTTGTAGTTACCGCTGATGTAGATGTATCCCAAATCCTGCTCTTCGCCGACAATGCCCTCGGGAGCAGTGATTGTGCCGGTGAATATCGCATAGCTCGAGTTTTCGTCGAGGTCATCGGAGCCAGATGTCTGTTCTACGAGTTTAATTGTTTCGCCGTCCAATGTTGCCGTGACTGTGGAGCCCGAGTATGCAACGACGCTGATTGAAATCTTTGTTGAGCCTTCGACATTCATGGTGGTTCCCTCTTCAGGCTCAACCGATTGGATAACGTCAACCTTCCTCATAATCTTATAGGTTACGACGTTGGCTTTATTTTGGAAGGTGAAGGTGTTCACACCGACCTCAAGCTCTTCCTCAAAGTAGAAGTTTCCTGCCTCGTTGAGGGTTATGATATCGCCGTTGAAGTAAACGTCGAAGTTGGAGTCGTAAGTGCCCTGGAACTTTACGGTTGTCTCATAGGTTGTGTAATTCGTCTTGGTGGGAAGAACCATTTCAAGCTGAGTATAGAGCGAATCTGTGTCAATAAGACCGTCATAGTATTTTACAAGAGCATCGGTACTGCTTCCGACGTTCTTAACGAGAGATTCATATGAGCGGAAAATACTTCCCTGATATGCCGGGTAGTCTGCACACTCTTCGAGCTGTTTCAGAATTTGGTCAGATGCCCAAGAGGTATCGGACGTGCTTATTCTGTCGTTGGCATGGCTTATGAACATCGGAATGCCGCTTGCTTCGGCAAGCCCATTCCACCATGAAACAATACTTGTAAAGTTGAGTTCGGTTGATTGCAAGCCACCGTAGCAGGTGACTATCACGAAATCGGCATAACGGTTTTCGATATAAGCCTTGGTGTCTGAGTATCCGTCTGCAAGCGCTTCGAAATCATCCTTGGTGTCGGAACCGTCGGGGTCGTTCTCGTCGTTCATCCAAGCGTTTGTGGCGGCAAGACCCACGGCGACGGTATTGCTTGTCGAGTGAATTGCGTTGCTGACAAGGCTGAATATGTATTCGCTGTTGTCAAGAAGCCAATTCTCATATCCGATTCCTGAACCGTATTTAAGATAGTTTTCATAGCTGTTTTCATCGACATCGGCATAGTAGCCGTCGATTATGATTCCGTCTATCAGATACTTATTCGTGAGCTTATGAGCGCACTGTGAAAGATAGTCAATTCTGTCGCTGACGGTTTCAAGCTCGTTAGCTTCTATAGCGTCTTCCAAGTCAAATGTGATGTAGACATAGTAGTTATGGTCTCTTGCGGCTTCGATAAGCATGTCGAGCGGCGAACCGTTGAGGTAGACCTTTGCGTCGATTTCATAATAGATAACGCCGTCATAGCTTGTGTTGATGATAATCGTATTGAAGCCGTAGCTCTCGAGATTTGAGAATATATCGTTAATTTCTTCTGAAGTGATATCTGCCGATTGATCGATATCGGTGAAGAAATCGTAGCCGATGGTGATATAAGTGGCTCTCATGTCATCAGGGAAAGCGAATGCATCCTCTGCGGTTGCTGCTGTTACAATTTCAACGGTTTCTGCGCTTTCAACTGTTTCCTCATCGGAAACATCGTCGTCGGCGAACACAATCAAAGCCGTTCCGCTGTAGGGAAAGACCGTTGTAAAGAGAAGTACCAGAGATAATAGAACGGAAAGAGTTTTTTTCATGTGTTCACCTTTGCGGGTTGAGCCAAGTTAATAGTTGGCGAGGGACTTTATGAGGCTTGCGATTTCTCCTGAGAGAAGTGTGTCGGATGAACCGGCGACCAATGAGCTGTAGCGGTAATATGCACATCCCGAATAACCGGAAAGAGACGATATGTAATCGGTCTGCTTTGAAAGCACGCTTCCCGAACTCCACTCGGTTGTTGTTCCGACCTTGTATGCGGCGATTCCGCAGATTAGTTTTACCGATGAGCTTGTTACGATATCCTCCCACTGAACAGCGGTTGTGTCAAACGGAAGGCTTCCCGAATAGCCATAATAAATCTGCGGGACGATGTAGTCAAGATATCCGGCTGTTGAGCACCAGAGCTCAACGTCGGCATAGAGCTTGTTTAAGTTGTTATCAAGATTTCCTTGTGGGGAAACTCCGAACAGAACGCTTGAATTGCAGGATTTGACGGTTGAATAGATTTCCTTGACAAGCTGGCTAACCGTATCCCTGCGCCATTGAGCGAGATTACTGCTTCCCGAAGCTGAAAATGCAAGCTTATCAAACGATTCATCGGTTGTGGGATAGAAATAATCGTCGATATGTATGCCGTCGACATCATAATTCAAGACGATTTCCGCAATGCCGGCACATATAAGTTGTCTGACCGCAGAATAAGCCGGACTGAGCCAATAGTAGCCGGTGTCGCTGTCATAGACGAGATAGGTTCCGTTTGTGGAGCTTGAAGAATACCACTGCTTGAGAGTATATGATGAACTCATAGCCTCAAGATTCTTCTTGGTTGTTGTTCTCATGGGATTCACCCAAGCGTGGAACGAGAGTCCAAGCTTATGAGCCTCGGTAATCATAATTTCGAGCGGGTCATAAGAAGGCTTGTCCCCTATTGTTCCCGAATACGCGGATGTAAACGGATAGTAGCTTGAATAGTAGTAGGCATCGCCGAAGGCTCTGACGTGTACATAAACGGTATTACAGCCTAATGATGCTACATAGGCGAATGCTTCCGAAATGGATTCGGCAAATTCCGACTCGGTTGCTCCCGCAAGCATAGTGTCTATATCGAGGTACGCAAACCAGACAGCTTTTACGGTGGAATAATTGAGTGCGGTATAATTGCTTGTCCCGAGCTGTGAGACAATTTCATCTACGTCAACTTCGTCGTCAATGTCAACGTCTTCAGCGCTTGCGGTTGTAGTGGTAGCAGACGTGACAGCTGAAGCAGTCGTTGTTACGGTAGTGGCGGCTGTAGTTACTGTGGTTGTAGCAACCGTTGTGGTTTCTTCGTCTTCTTCATACACATCAGAAAGATATCTTCCGTTTACGAAATACTCGCTGTTCTTAAACTCGATTCGGTACCAACCGTTGGAGACAATCCCCGTAACATTGACGCTTTCACCCTTGTCAAGATGACCGATTCTGTCACTGTCGGCATCGGGAAACTGTCTTACGTTTACAGACGCCACAGCATACATTACTGCTTCATAATCAGTTACTGTATAGTCTGCGGATATTTCCGTCTCGATAATCGCTGTCGTTTCGGAATTGCTTTCCGGCGCCGTGGTGACAGAAGAATCGGAGGTTTCTATTGTTGAGTAGACCGGAGCTGTCTCTGCTTCGGTAGAAGTTGCCTGAGTGGTAATCGAGGCATAGGTTTCAATCGTTATGGAGCCGGTCGTATCGCCTGACGAAGCTCTTTGTGTGCATGACGTGAGAGTCAGGATAGTGAAAACAAGAGTAAAAAGCAATACTGATTTTTTCATCATGACCTCCGAGAAAACATGTACACACCGACGAACCTACGCTGACAGCTATGATTATACCATTTTCCGAGCAATATTACAAGAGCTTTATGTCGACAATATCTGCTAATCTCAGAGAATATTTTCTGAAAAATATTCTGAAAAGCTCTTGACAAGACTGCTGTCATATGTTATCATAAATCAAGAATCATTCTTAATTTTGGTGATGAGCATGACAAAACAGCGACAACTGATAAAGGAGATTATATACAGCTCCGACCGCCACCTCACCGCCGAGGAAATTTTCACCGAGGCGAGAAAGAGTATGCCGAGCATTGCCCTCGGAACTGTTTATCGCAACCTGGGAAAGCTTTGTGAGGACAAGGAAATAAGGCTCATAAGTCTTCGTGGGTTTTCCGACTGCTATGATAAGTCATTCCTGCCGCATGGACACCTCATCTGCAATTCCTGCGGAAGGGTTGACGACTTCCCTATTGACGATATAGGAGAAGAGCTTTCCGACAGGCTTGGGGTTAATTTCATCTATTACGATGTCAACGCTCACTACATATGTGAAGATTGCAAACAAAAAAATATGGTTACTGACGACAGTTTATAAAACTGTCGTGTAATATAAAAACTAAACACAAAGGAGAACTCGAAATGGAACTTAAAGGAACAAAAACCGAACAGAATCTTATGACTGCATTTGCCGGTGAATCTCAGGCAAGAAATAAGTATACATACTTTGCTTCTGTTGCAAAGAAGGAAGGCTATGAGCAGATAGCTGAGATTTTCCTCAAGACCGCTGAGAACGAGAAGGAGCACGCAAAGCTCTGGTTCAAGGCTCTTGACGGAATCGGCTCTACTCCCGAGAACCTCAAGGCTGCCGCCGAGGGCGAAAACTATGAGTGGACGGATATGTACGCTACCTTCGCCAAGGAAGCTGAGGAAGAGGGCTTCAAGGTTCTTGCCGCTCAGTTCAGAATGGTCGGTGATATTGAGAAGGCTCACGAAGAGAGATATCTTAAGCTTCTTGACAACGTTGAGATGCAGAAGGTATTTGAAAAGAGCGAAGAGACTATGTGGGAGTGCCGCAACTGCGGACATCTTGTCATCGGCAAGAAGGCTCCGGCTGTCTGCCCTGTATGCGCTCACCCCAGAAGCTTCTTCGAAGTAAGAAAAGAAAATTACTAATCCTACTTCCATGGAGCCCTGAGATTTATTCTCGGGGCTCTTATTCCATTGTAATTTTTTCTGACAAGTTCTGACAAGGAGATAAATATGCGGCTTTTGATTGTAAGACATGCGGATCCCGACTATTCCATAGATTCTCTCACCGAAAAGGGTTGGCGAGAGGCGGAGCTCTTGAGTGACAGGCTATCGAAGCTTGATGTAAAGGCTTTCTACTGTTCACCTCTCGGACGTGCTAAGGACACCGCTTCCCTGACACTTAAGAAGATGGGGAGAGAGGCTGAGACCCTCGAATGGCTCAAAGAATTTTACTATTGTCAGGTAACTCCGCCATATCTCGAAGAAGGTAAAACGGTTATAACATGGGACTTCATGCCTTCGTTCTTCACAAAGTGCGATGACCTCTATGATAAAGACAAGTTTATGCACGTTGATTTTATGGAGAAGGGCGGCTACCCTGCTCTTTACAAAGCAGTTACGGATGGGCTTGATGAACTTTTAGAAAAGCATGGCTATCGTCGAAATGGCAGATACTATAATGCCGTAAATCCAAACAGAGATACCATCGTTCTTTTCTGTCACTTCGGAATCGAGTGCCAGCTTCTTGGGCATCTTCTGAGCGTATCCCCTGTTGTTCTCGGACAGAATTTCTGCGCGGCGCCGTCTTCTGTTACCACACTTTACACCGAAGAGCGCGAACAAGGCATAGCTTCATTCAGAATGGCGGCATTCGGTGATACTTCGCATTTGTATGCCGCAGGAGAAGAGCCTGCAATTTCCGCAAGATTCTGTGAGACGTTCGATTCTGACGAACGGCACTGATAATTGATAATACAGAAATCCGTCGGCGTGTAACCGACGGATTTTTTTATCTCCATTCGAGAGCTTTTTTGAGGTATTGCCCGGTGTAAGAATTCGGATTTTCAGCGACTTCCTCGGGAGTGCCGGTTGCAATTACCGTACCTCCGCCGGAACCTCCTTCGGGACCCAAGTCGATGATATAGTCTGCACACTTTATGACATCAAGATTGTGCTCTATGACGACTACCGTGTTGCCGTTATCGCAGAGCTGTTCGAGCATGTCAATGAGTCTTGCAACGTCGTCGGTGTGAAGTCCAGTCGTGGGCTCGTCGAGGATGTATATCGTTCTGCCAGTAGCTTTTCTCGAAAGCTCGGTCGCAAGCTTGACGCGCTGGGCTTCACCGCCTGAAAGAGTGGTCGAGGGCTGTCCTAACTTCAGATACCCCAAGCCAACATCCTTGAGAGTTTTAATCTTCCGATAAATCTTCGGCATATTCTCAAAGAACGAGCAGGCTTCCTCGATGGTCATGTCGAGTACGTCCGCAATGCTCTTGCCCTTATACTTGACCTCGAGTGTTTCCCTATTGTAGCGTGAGCCGTGGCAGACCTCGCAAGGAACGTAGACATCCGGCAGGAAGTGCATTTCTATCTTGATGATGCCGTCACCCTCACAGGCTTCGCATCTGCCGCCCCTGACGTTGAATGAGAAGCGCCCTTGGGTGTATCCTCTCATCTTGGCGTCGTTTGTCATAGCGAATAACTCACGGATGTCGTTAAATACCCCTGTATATGTTGCAGGGTTGGAGCGAGGGGTTCTTCCTATCGGAGATTGGTCGATATTTATAACCTTATCGAGGTTTTCGAGACCTTCAATTTTCTTGAAGGTTCCGGGAACAATCTTTGCCCGGTTGAGCTTGACAGCAAGCTCCTTATATAGAATTTCGTTGACAAGCGAACTCTTGCCGCTACCCGATACACCGGTTACACAGGTGAACGTCCCAAGAGGAAAATCGACATTTATCTTCTGCAGATTGTTTTCTGCGGCGCCTATTACTCTGAGCTTAGCACCGCTTCCCTTTCTTCTTTCGCTTGGAATCGGAATTTTTCTCCTGCCGCTCAGATATGCGCCGGTTATCGAACGTTCGCAGTTCATGATGTCCTGCGGTGTTCCCGTACAGACAATTTCACCGCCGTGAACTCCGGCACCCGGTCCTACATCGACGATATAGTCAGCCGCAAGCATTGTCTCTTCATCATGTTCAACAACTATGAGTGTGTTGCCTAAGTCTCTGAGCCTCTTTAGTGAAGCTATCAGCTTGGCGTTGTCTCTTTGATGAAGACCGATACTCGGCTCGTCCAAAATATATAGAACACCGACGAGCGAGGAACCAATCTGTGTTGCAAGCCTTATTCGTTGGCTTTCGCCACCGGAAAGTGTTGAGCTTGAACGGGACAACGATAAGTAATCAAGACCGACGTTCTTAAGAAATCCTAATCTTGATTTAATCTCTTTCAGAATCTGTGAAGCGATAAGTAGTTCACGCTCAGTAAGCTGAAGGTTATCGAAGAAGTCAATAGTGTCGCTTATTGAGAGCTTGCAGAGCTCGGCAATGTTTAATCCGCCCACGGTTACACCCAAAACTTCTTTTTTAAGTCTGTCGCCGTGGCATGTCTTGCACTTAACTTCGCTCATGTATTCTTCAATTTTGGCTTTAGTCGCATCGCTTTCCGATGAGCGATAACGCCTGTCAAGATTGTTTATAACACCCTCAAACGGCTGAATCCAGTATCCCCCGCCCCATTCTTCGGGACGCTTGAACGAAAGCTTTTGTCCTTGGGTCCCATACAGGAATATATCTATCGCATCCTTCGGCAAATCCTTGATTGGTGTGTCAAGAGAGATTCCATACTTCTCACTGATGGCGTTGTAGTAAATCATCGTAAATGAATCGTCGTTCAAAGTATTCCAACCGTCGGCTCTGATTCCGCCCTGTCTGATTGTCAGCTCGTCGTTCGGGATAACCTTCTTGGGGTCGACCTGTAAGAACATTCCGAGACCCGTGCAGTCTGGGCAAGCTCCGTATGGGTTATTAAACGAGAACATTCTTGGGGATAGCTCTTCGATTGAAACACCATGCTCCGGGCAGGCGTAGTTCTGCGAGAACATCATTTCTTTACCGTCAATTACGTCTACAACTGCGAGCCCGCCGGAAAGTGAAGTTACAATTTCAATGCTTCCGGAAAGCCTTGAGCGGATTTCCGGTTTTATTACAAGGCGGTCGACAACCACCTCGATTGTGTGCTTTTTGTTCTTTTCAAGCTTGATTTTTTCCGCAAGGTCGTAGATTATGCCGTCGATTCTTACTCTCACATATCCGGATTTCTTGAGCTGTTCGAGCTCTTTGACATATTCGCCCTTTCTGCCTCTGACTATTGGAGCAAGGAGCTGAATCTTGGTGCCCTCCGGAAGCTCCATTATCCTGTCGACAATCTGGTCAACAGACTGCCTTTTGATTTCCCTTCCGCAGACAGGACAGTGAGGAACACCGATTCTGGCGTAGAGGAGTCTTAAGTAGTCGTAAATTTCGGTTACGGTTCCGACAGTCGAACGGGGATTGTTTGAAGTGGTTTTCTGGTCAATGGAAATTGCGGGAGAAAGCCCGTCAATGCTGTCGACATCCGGTTTGTCCATCTGCCCCAGGAACATTCTTGCATACGAGGAAAGGCTTTCAATATACCTTCTCTGTCCATCGGCAAATATTGTATCAAAAGCCAAAGAAGATTTTCCTGAGCCTGAAAGACCGGTGAACACCACAAATTTGTCCCTCGGAATGGTTACATCTATATTTTTGAGATTATGTTCTCTTGCACCTTTTATTACTATCTGATTGTTTCCGACAGTTTCGTTTTCCATATAATCATCCTTCCTTTCTCAGTTCCGCTATCTTATCTCTTAAGTAAGCCGCCTGCTCGAAGTTAAGCTGTCTTGCGGCTTCTCTCATCTGCTTTGAAAGCTTGTCTATGAGTTCCATGCGTTCCTTCTTGGTGTAGTGAACGGCTTTCTTGTTGACGTCTTTCTTCGAGGAAATTTCGATAACATCATGGACGTCTTTTACTATGGTTTTTGGAGTTATACCATGCTGAATGTTATATTCTTCCTGAATAGCTCGGCGTCTTTCGGTCTCGGTGATAGCTTTTTCCATAGAATCCGTAACGCTGTCGGCGTACATGATGACTTTGCCGCCAGAGTTTCTTGCGGCTCTTCCTATTGTCTGGATTAAAGAACGCTCGCTTCTTAAGAACCCTTCTTTATCTGCATCCAGGATTGCAACAAGAGAAACCTCCGGAAGGTCCAAGCCTTCTCTGAGAAGATTAATTCCTACCAGAACGTCAAATTCACCGAGTCTTAAGTCTCTTATAATTTCCATTCGCTCGATAGTGTCGATTGAGTGGTGCATGTATCTTACTCTGATGCCGAGCTTTTGGAGATATCCCGTCAGGTCTTCCGCCATTTTTACGGTAAGAGTGGTGACCAGAACGCGCTCATTCTTCTCGGCACGCTCGTTGATTTCGAGAACCAGATCGTCAATCTGTCCGGCAGTCGGCTTGACTTCAATCAGTGGGTCAAGAAGCCCCGTCGGGCGGATAATCTGCTCGACAACCTGCTCCGATTCTGAAAGTTCAAAGTCTCCGGGAGTCGCAGACACAAAGACTGCTTGGTCGCATCTTGAATAAAACTCGTCAAACGTAAGCGGGCGGTTGTCAAGTGCCGATGGAAGACGGAAGCCGTAATCCACAAGAGTCTGCTTTCTTGCTCTGTCTCCTGCGAACATTCCCCTTACCTGCGGTAGTGCAACGTGTGATTCATCCACTATGAGAAGAAAATCATCTGGGAAGAAGTCAAGAAGTGTGAAAGGAACCGCACCCGGTTCGCGTCTTGCAAGGACTCTTGAATAGTTTTCGATTCCACTGCAAAAACCGACCTCCTGTAGCATTTCCATGTCGTAGTTGACACGCTGTTCGATTCTCTGAGCCTCGATGAGCTTGTCCTGAGACTTGAAGAACTCAACCCTTTCGTGCATCTCATCCTCGATATCGTGAATTGCGGCGTTGAGTCTTTCTTTGCCGGTGATATAGTGAGATGCAGGAAAAATCGCAATGTGAAGAAGAGTCCTGACAGCTTCGCCGGTGACGACGTTGACTTCAGTAATTCTGTCGACCTCGTCACCGAAGAATTCGATTCTTATAGCTGTTTCGTTATAGCTTGTCGGAAAAACGTCGACGGTGTCCCCTCTTACCCTGAAACGGTTTCTTTGAAAATCTATATCGTTTCTTTCGTATTGGATTGAGACAAGCTCGTGGATAAGGTCATCGCGTGATTTGGTCATGCCTTTACGGACAGAGACAATCATACTCTTGTACTCCTCTGGGTCGCCGAGAGAGTAGATGCAGGAAACACTTGCGACGATTACAACGTCACGCCTTTCGGTCAGTGCGGCTGTTGCGGAATGTCTTAAACGGTCGATTTCGTCATTGACATCCGAGTCTTTTTCGATATATACATCAGTTGCCGGGATATAAGCCTCAGGCTGGTAGTAATCGTAGTACGAAACAAAGAACTCTACCGCACTATCGGGGAAAAATTCGCGAAGCTCCGAGCAAATCTGTGCCGCAAGGGTTTTATTGGGCTCCAACACAAGAGTCGGACGGTTGACGCCTGCGATGACGTTAGCCATCGTGAAGGTTTTTCCCGAGCCGGTAACGCCGAGAAGCGTCTGTTTTTTCATTCCGCTGTTTATACCATCCGAAAGCTTTTCAATCGCCTGAGGCTGGTCGCCGGTGGGCTTGTATTTACTTTTAAGCACGAATTTGTCCATAACAGCCTCCGAATATTGAAACGTTTGTTATTATAGTATCACGTTACAGCTTAAATGTCAATGGTGAAATTAAAGCACATGGAAAAATCAGGAGCCGCAATAAGCATTTCCTGATTTTTTCTTGAGTGAAGTTCCGAGTCTGAAAATCAAAGCGCAGATTTAAGAGCCTGAGCGAACTGATCGGGGCAGGATGTGTTTTTTGCACCGCACTTGATTCCTTCGAGCTTTGCAATCGCATCCTCGACCTTCATGCCCTTTACAAGGCTTGAAATGCCCTTAAGGTTGCCGTTGCAACCGCCGACGAAGGAAACGTCGCCGATAACGCCGTCTTCGACCTCGAAATTAATCTGTCTTGAGCAGGTTCCTTTTGTCTGATAGGTATAAGTCATTTTTGTTACTCCTTACTTTTATACAAATTGTATTTTTTACTTGTAGTCGGGAAAGAATTTATCCTGAAACCAAGCGGGTTTTGCGGTGAATTCCCTGCCTTCGAGATATGCAAGGCTTCCGCCTATGTCTCCGAGCTCGAATTTCAGGTTGTGTGCTTGAAGCGCCTGAGTTTTTACTGAGTATTTTCTGTTGATTTCGCCCAAGCCATACTTTCCGTCACCCAAAACAGGATGTCCGATATGAGCCATATGCGCTCTTATCTGATGAGTTCTGCCGGTGATGAGGTCAATCTCACATAGTGACAAATCGCCGTTTGTTGCGAGAACTCTGTAGCCGGTGATAATCTCTTTTGAGTGATATACGGACTTATCGTAAACACTGACGGTATTCTCGGATTCGTTTTTGGTGAGGTAAGCTTTTACTACAGCTTCTTTCGGCTTTGGTTCACCTATTACAGCGCAGAGATACTTTTTCTTGATTCGCCTTTCTTTGACGGCTTGATTCAGGATTCGGAGGCTTTCTGCGTTCTTGGCACAGATTACAAGCCCTTCGGTGTTCCTGTCGAGACGATTGCAGAGAGACGGAGCGAAGCTCGCTTCCTCTTCGGGGTTATACTCCCCTTTTTCGTAGAGATATTTCTTGATGCGATTTATGAGTGTGTCGACGGTGTTCTCATCATCTTCATGAACGACAAGCCCACATGGTTTATCAACTATCAGTATATTTTCGTCTTCGTAGACGGGTTCTATCTTACTGCTGACGAGGAGAAAATCACTTTCGGAAGGTGCCTCGAAGAACTCATCATTGATGTAAAGCTCTAAGATGTCGCCTTCTTTGAGTCTCGTTGATATTTCGCACCTTGAGTGATTCAGTTTTATCCTCTTGATGCGGATATATTTGTACATAAGCGACTGCGGGAGCTTCGGGACGGCTTTTGTGATAAATTTATCCACCCGCTGACCGGCATCGTTGCGGTTAATCTTGTAGCTCTTCATATCATACCTCGAAATCTTCTCTACAAGAATATTTTACTCGATTCGACGGCTCTTGTCAACCGTTTTGTTAGAGTAATGATGCCCGACAAATCTTAATCTTTTTGTAACCGTTTTGTATCTTGAAAAGTGCCATGCCGTATGGTAAAATGTAGACTGATATCGAAAAGAAAGATAACTGGCTTGTCCGATTTATATTAAGGAAGTATTGAAAATGAATGACAAAAGAAGGATTATGGCGGTAGTGTGTGCCGTGGTAGTTCTCACGAGCAGTATGACTGCTTGCACTCGAACCGAAATATCTGATATAAGTGAAAGTACGACCACAACAGCCTCATCATCTGAAGAAGTTACAACCGTATCCGAAAACGTACCGTCCTATGTAGTCACACAATCCGATTCTACAACGGCGACCGAGGCTGTTACCGGTGATTCCGGTCTGATTGTGGATGACTACACCGAAGATTTCACATATGACAGCCTGACTCCTGACGATTTATATGAGATGTATGGACTCTCAAGAAGTGAACGGAGCAGCTTCTACTCACAGATTTGCGAAGAATGCGAGCTTCCGATTATTTCCGTCTCAACGGAAAATGAGCAGGAGGTTCTATCGCTTGATGAGTATGTGAACTGCATTGTTGAGATTATGAACTGCGATTCCGAGTATGTCATGGATGCGACGGAAGCTCAGATCAGGGTCAGAGGCAATGCCAGCGCATACTATGGTGACGTAGACCAGATAAGAGCCAACGGTGCACCCTACCGAATCAAGTTTACGAAGAAGCAGTCTGTTCTTGGACTGAATGACGGGGCAAAATGCAAATCCTGGGTGCTTCTGAAGACCTATAATTACGGCGTAAGAGACCATCTTGCATTTACTCTTGCGGCGGCAATTAACGCAGGGATGTATTACGTCTCCGATTCCACCTTCGTGCAGGTATATGTCAACGAAGAGTACATGGGTATATATCTTCTCTGTGAACAGACTCAGGAGAACGAGAACAGAGTTGCAATCACCGAAGCCGAGGAAGGCTATACCGGAACGGATATAGGCTACCTCGTAGAGCTCGACAACTACTCAAGCGACGAAACATGGAGATTTCTCCTGAATTACAATAATGAGTCGATAACAGATGTATACGGAACTACAAGGGTTCCTGTAAAGTACTACTATACTGTAAGAAACGATCTGTATTCAGAAGAACAGCTCGACTTTATCGAAAGATATTTTGAGGTCTGCTACGAGGTTGCGATGCGTGCGATAAAATATGGCGAATATTACCGTGTTGACAGAGTCGACGATGATTTTACACTGACTCTGGCGCAGGACGAGTTTGAGTCAGCGTATGATTGCATATCTCAGGTTATGGATATTGAGTCGTTTGTGGATATGTACATCACCTACGAGATTGTGAACGACCAGGATGTTGGCGGAGGAAGCTTCTTCTTTGCGGTTGATTTCAGCGAAAATTCGATTTATCCCGTACTTACCTGTGTGGCACCTTGGGATTTCAGCTGGGCATACGGCGACTACAGCTCGGATGCAGACGGCGGACTTTATGCGGCGAAGTTCAAGGATGACTATTTCGTCGACAACTGGGGCGACCGTTCGAATCCGTGGCTTATACTCCTCTACTCTGCCGACTGGTTCCAGGAGCTTGTAAGCGAGAAATGGCAGGAAAGATATTCATATATCTTAGAAGCTCTGGACGAGGTAACGGAAACCGTTGAGACCTATTCGGATGATTTCGACAAGGACGGAAAGAGTCGTTCTTCAAGTGCACTCGCAACAATAAGATGGACAAGAAACAGAGTTGAGTATCTGAATACACTCTGGGGATGACTTCCCTATCCCAAATATAGCATAAAATATGCCATAAAAAGAATGCCCCCGAAAGGAGGCATTCTTTTCAGTTGTCTTATCGGAGTTCCGAAATTATCTTCTCTTGGAAGCTACAACAGCAGCAGCAGCTACAGCCATCGGGAGAACAGCCAGAACAACGCCGGTGTCAGCATTGGTAGTGGTAGCAGTGGTCTCTTCGGTAGCCTCAGCGGTTTCCTCAGAAGCCTCAGCGGTCTCTTCGGTAGCATCGTCAGAAGACTCAGCAACTACTTCTTCGCCATCGGTAACGAGAGTTACAGAAGTGATGGTGAAGTTGTCAAGGTTAGTACCATAAGCGATACCCTTGAACATAAGAGCGTTAGCAACAGTGTCGCCATGACCATCATTGTCGTTCATTTCGAGGCTGATGGTGAATTCAAAATCGCCACCGCTGAAACCTTCTGCGTCAACAGAATTCCAGATAGCAGAGTCAGTGTTTGCACCATTTAAGAGCCAAACTCTGAAAGCGCCGTCAGAAGAACCCTTGATGGTAACAGTGACTGTCTCGCCGTAAGCAACCTCTACAGGAAGCAAAACGCTGAGAGCTTCTTCGCTGGAGTTGAGCCCGCCGTCAACAGCAGTTACGTTGGTGCTTTCAGTAGCTCCATAGTAGCCGAGGTTGTCAAGAGAAAGCTCAACATCGTAGGTAGCTGCGAAGCAGGTTACAGAAAGAGCCATAACCATTGCGACTGCCATGACAATTGCCAAAATTTTCTTCATGTTATTTTCCTCCTAATATAATATGGTTTTTAACCGTATTCATTATAGCATTTGCACAATCACATGTCAACACTTTTTCGAAGAACAGCAAAAATCATCGCCTCTACTTATAAAAATGACTTATACCACGCCATTTATGTGAAAGTTCAGAAAAAAAGCTATTGACAGATTGCAAAAATACGGCTATAATACATGATGTCAATTCAAACGGGATGTGGCTCAGTTTGGTAGAGCGCCTGCTTTGGGAGCAGGATGCCGCAGGTTCGAGTCCTGTCATCCCGACCATCGTCGTCGCGGACGACAAAAAGCCGACAGTTTTTGCGCTGTCGGCTTTTATTATTTGCTTAGAAGAGTCCTGTTATTACTCCGTCTGAGGTTACGTCTATTCTTTCTGCCGCAGGAGATTTCGGAAGACCCGGCATGGTCATTATGTCCCCTGTCAGGACAACAACGAAGCCCGCACCGGCTGAAACCTTCACATTTTTGACCGTGACGGTGAAGTTTTCGGGTGCTCCAAGCTTTGTCGGGTCATCGGAGAATGAGTACTGGGTTTTCGCAATGCAAACCGGAAGCTTTCCAAAACCAAGCTCAGTAAGTCTTGCGAGCTCTTTCTTCGCCGCAGGAAGATAAGTAACATCGTTTCCTCCATAGACCTTCGTTACAACGGCGTTAATCTTCTCCTCAAGACTCATGTCATCAGAGTAGCTGAATGTGAAGTTCGGAGTCTCTTCCTCGCAAAGTCTGACAACTTCGTTGGCGAGTTCGATTCCACCTTCCCCGCCCTTTGCCCAGACATCGGAGAGAACGGTGTTGACGCCGAGCTTGCGGCATTCTTCAATAACGAGATTTACCTCGGCATCCGTATCTGTCGGGAATCTGTTTACTGCGACTACGGAAGGCAAACCGTAGACATTCTTGATATTGGAGACATGTCTTAAGAGATTCGGAAGACCTTTCTTCAAAGCATCCAAATCTTCCTTGCCGAGCTCGGTCTTAGCAAGACCACCGTGCATCTTAAGCGCTCTCACGGTCGCGACTATTACAACCGCCGAAGGCGTAAGTCCTGCCATACGGCACTTGATGTCAAGGAACTTCTCAGCGCCCAAATCAGCGCCGAAGCCGGCTTCCGTTACGGCATAATCGCCAAGCTTCATTGCGAGCTTTGTTGCCAGAACTGAATTGCAACCATGCGCAATATTCGCAAAAGGTCCGCCGTGGACAAGTGCAGGAGTGTGCTCAAGAGTCTGAACGAGATTCGGCTTCAGGGCATCCTTGAGAAGAGCCGCCATTGCGCCTACTGCCTTGAGCTGAGAAGCGGTTACAGGTTCTCCGGAATAGGTATAGCCGACTATGATTTTGCCAAGCCTGTCTTTCAGGTCGTCGATGGAACTTGCAAGGCAGAATACTGCCATAATTTCGCTTGCAACGGTTATATCGAAGCCATCCTCGCGGGGCGTGCCGTTGGGTTTTCCGCCTAAGCCGTCAACAATGAACCTTAGCTGACGGTCGTTCATGTCGACGCATCTTTTCCATGTGATTCTTCTCGGGTCGATTTCGAGGGCGTTCCCCTGCTGAATGTGGTTGTCAATCATAGCCGCAAGAAGATTGTTTGCGGCACCTATTGCGTGAAAGTCGCCGGTGAAATGGAGATTTATGTCCTCCATCGGAACAACCTGAGCATATCCTCCGCCTGCGGCTCCGCCCTTGATTCCAAAAACGGGACCCAATGAAGGCTCTCTGAGAGCTACAACCGAGTTCTTCCCTATTTTTCTTAGCCCGTCAGCAAGACCTATCGTTGTGGTGGTTTTGCCTTCACCGGCAGGTGTAGGAGTGATTGCTGTTACGAGAATAAGCTTGCCATTTTGTCTTGAATCGTCATTGATGATTTTCGGGTCGACCTTAGCCTTGTACTTTCCGTATTGCTCAATCGAATCCTCATCAATTCCGGCAATCTCGGCAATCTTGGTTATAGGAAGCATCTGAGATTCCTGAGCTATTTCGATGTCTGTTTTCATATCGTTCACCTCTCAGGAAATTACTTGTCGTAAATCGGGAATTTCTCACAAAGCGAGACAACCTCGTTTGTGATTCTTTCTTTATTTGCATCAAAATCGGTGATGCAGTCGTAAATCCAGCCGGCTATGAGCTTCATTTCGTTCTCGCCGAAGCCTCTGGTGGTTACAGCGGGAGTGCCAACTCTCAAGCCGCTTGTGATGAACGGGCTTTCGGGGTCATTGGGGATGGCGTTTTTGTTTGCCGTGATATGAACCTCATCAAGACGGTGCTCAAGCTCTTTGCCGGTTACGCCTGTTCCTCTCAAATCAAGGAGCATAAGGTGGTTGTCGGTGCCTCCGGAAACAAGCTTGATACCATGAGCAGTGAATTCGCTTGCAAGTGTCTGTGCGTTTGCAACAATCTGCTTCTGATATTCTTTGAATTCGTCGGTAAGAGCTTCACCGAATGCGACAGCCTTTGCGGCTATGATGTGCATAAGAGGTCCGCCCTGTGTTCCGGGGAAGATTGCCTTGTCTATTGCCTTTGCATACTGCTCTTTGCAGAGGATAAGTCCGCCTCTGGGTCCTCTCAAGGTCTTATGGGTTGTGGTTGTTACAACATCGGCATAAGGAATCGGGCTCGGATGAAGACCTGCGGCGACGAGACCGGCGATGTGAGCCATGTCTACCATCAGATAAGCTCCGACTTCGTCAGCAATTTCGCGGAAACGCTTGAAGTCGATGATTCTCGGGTATGCGGAGGCGCCTGCAAGAATAAGCTTGGGCTTACACTCAAGAGCCAGACGCTCAACTTTATCGTAATCTATGGTCTGGGTCTCATTGGAAACGCCGTAAGGAACGATGTGGAAGTACTTGCCGGAAATGTTGACAGGTGAACCGTGTGAAAGGTGTCCTCCGTGAGCAAGGCTCATGGAAAGAACGGTATCGCCCGGCTGTAAAAGTGCAAAGAAGGTGGCGAGGTTTGCGTTTGCACCGCTGTGGGGCTGGACGTTTGCATGCTCCGCTCCGAAGAGCTTTTTTGCACGTTCTCTTGCGATTTCCTCGACTTCGTCGACATACTGGCATCCGCCGTAGTATCTCTTTGCGGGATAACCCTCGGCGTACTTGTTTGTGAGCACGCTTCCTGCCGCCAAAAGCACTCCTTCGGAAACGATATTTTCCGAGGCGATAAGCTCGATGCTGTGGCGCTGGCGGTTAAGCTCCCGCTCACATGATGCGGCTACCTCCGGATCAAAGTTTTTCAGCTCTTCAAAAAACATGGTGATTGCTCCTTTGCATTTATTTACTCTTTGCGACAGCAAAAAGATATTTCTTTCTGTAGTCGTCAAGATTTTGTTTGAATTCTGGCGAATCGGGAATCTGTGCGACGTATGTATGCCCTTCCGCGTTCAAGTCATAACTAAGGACGGAAAGCGCTATATTCGAGCAGTGGTCGGCGACTCTCTCAAAGTTTGTGAGAAGATCACTGTAGACGAATCCCGTAACTATCGTGCATGCACCCGACTGTACACGCTCGATATGATTGTTCTTGATAACTTTGGACATTTCGTCGATGGTTTCTTCGAGCGGTTCGACTTTAACTGCCAGATCGCGTCTTCTCTCGACGAATGCGGACGATGCAAGATTGATAATCTCACTGACGGCATCCGTGAGAGTTTGCAACTCCATTGCCGCCTCATCGGAGAATACAATCTTTTTATCGTGAATCTCTTCGGCATTCTCGGCAATATTTGCCGCATGATCGCTTATTCTCTCGAAGTCACCTATAACGCTCAGAAGCTCACTTGAAATAGCCTGTTGCTTCTCGTCCATGACGTTCTTTCCTATCTTGACGAGATAGTTCCCGAGCTTGTCCTCATATTTGTCGCAGAGGGATTCTTTCTCGGCAACCTTCTGGTATTTTGACTTGTCATATTCGGTTATGAGCCTGATTGCACGGAATATGTTCTTTCTTGCAATATCGCACATTTTGAGGGCGGCTTTTCGGCTGACTTCGATTGCGGCGGGAACATAGTCAAGAAGGTTTTCATCGAGAGAGTCAATCTCGCTCGTATCTTCACTCTCTGAAGGGTCGGGCTTGATTACGATATAGCAAATCTTTTCGATAAGCTTGCTCATTGGGAGGAGGACAACCATGCCGACTATGCTTATTACAGAGTTCATAAGTGCGATGCCGGTTGTAGTTGCACTCTCGTTCATAAATGAAAGCCCTCCGGCGATTGCGTTTATGGGAAGAATGACAATACAAGCGAGTATGGCTGTGAGTATATTCGCTATGAGATATACCAAAGCCGTTCTCTTTGAGTTTTTGTTCTTCCCTATCATTGCAATCAGAACGGGAGAGCTTGCGCCTATTTTTATACCTAAAATCAAAGGGAGGCAGACACTGTACGGAATTACAACCGATGTACAGAGTGCCTGCAAGATGCCGACGCCGGCGGAGCACGACTGAATAACAGCCGCAACAAATATGCCTGCAAGAATGCCGAGAACCGGGTTCTTGAACAAAAGAAGTATATTCTGGAAGGCTTCACTTTCTTTTAACGGATCGGCGGAATCGCTTATAAGAGACATTGACAAAAGAATGGTACCGAGCCCCAGAAGGACAAGACCGATACTTTTGGTCGAATTCTTACTTGTGAACGTATAAAGAACTGCGCCAATAGTCGCAAATATAGCTATGAGCACTTCGGTAGAAAGGAGCTGACTGGCAACACTTTCGGAACCGGAAATGGAAAGAATCCAGCCGGTCATTGTGGTACCGATATTAGTACCGAGAACAATCGGGATAGCCTGAGTGAGGGTCATCATTCCGGCGCTTACGAAGCTTATAACCATAACGGTCGTGGCACCGGAAGATTGAATTACGGCAGTTACCAAAATTCCAAGGAAGAAGCCTTTGATGGCAGGAGAAGAAAGCCTGAACAGGATTCCTTCCATCCTGTTTCCGGCAAGGCTTTTAAGCCCGTTTCCCATTGTTTCCATTCCAAAGAGGAAGAACGCCACTCCACCGATAAGAGAAATAATATGAGCTAAGTCCATAAGTGTCCTTTCAAGACGTCGTCTTTACTTTTCTTTAACATTCTCATTACATCAAATCACATTTTCACACTTCTACTATATCAATTTGACGGGATTATTTCAAGAGCAAATATTAATTTCGGCGTTATGACAGAAAAAGTGCAACTTTCAAAGGCGGAAACAGGCGAATTTTGAGGTGATAAAATTTTAAAACCCGTCGTAACTTCAACAAGTCACGACGGGTATGAAAAATATTCAATCAAAGCTTTCTGACAAACAATACTCTTATCGCATTGAGGACCGCCAGAATCATTACTCCGACATCGGCGAATATCGCAAGCCACATGCTTGCCATTCCGAGCGCGCCCAATACAAGGCAGATAAGCTTTACTCCTATTGCGAAGACGATGTTTTCCTTGACGATTCTGAGGCACTTTTTAGATATCCTGATAGCTTTTGCTATTTTCATCGGGTCGTCATCCATAAGGACCACGTCTGCCGCTTCTATTGCGGCGTCGGAGCCCATGGCGCCCATTGCGATGCCTATATCTGCCCTCGAAAGAACCGGTGCATCGTTGATGCCATCGCCGACGAAGGCAAGCTTGCCGCTTTGCTTGGATTTAAGAAGCTCTTCGACTTTTGTGACCTTATCATCCGGCATCAGTTCGCCATGGACTTCGTCGATACCCAGTTCATCAGCAACGCTTTCGGCGACTGCTTTTGAATCACCGCTGAGCATTATTGTTCTTTCAATTCCGGATTGCTTGAGAGATCTGATAGCTTCTTTTGAATTCGACTTTATGACGTCGGAAATCACTATGTGTCCGCAGTAGCTTCCGTCAACTGCAACATGAATTATAGTACCGACCGAATGACAGGAGATGTACTCACTCCCCACTCGTTGCATCAGCTTCTTGTTGCCGACTGCCACGCTGTGACCGTCGACATTTGCAATTACTCCTTCCCCGCTGATTTCGGAGATATCGGAAACACGGCTTCGGTCAAGTTCTTTGCCATAGGCGTGTTGGAGGCTCTTACTTATGGGATGAGATGATGCGCTCTCGGCAAGCGCCGCAAGCTCGATGAGCTTTGAATTGTCGATAGTGCCGTGGTGAATGGCGTTTACTTCAAATGAGCCTTCAGTGAGGGTTCCAGTCTTGTCGAAGACTACATATTTCGTCTCCGAGAGTGTTTCAAGATAGTTTGAACCCTTTATAAGTATTCCCTCTTTGCTTGCTCCGCCGATTCCCGCAAAGAAGCTGAGTGGAATGCTGACAACCAATGCACATGGGCAACTGATTACGAGGAAAGTGAGCGCACGATAAATCCAATCGCCGAATTCTGCGGGAAGACCCATAACAAGTCTGACAATGGGCGGGATTATCGCCAACGCGAGTGCGGAACCGCATACGGCGGGAGTATAGATTCTTGCAAATTTTGAGATGAAGTCCTCCGATTTAGATTTGCGTGAGCTTGCATTTTCGACCAAATCGAGAATCTTTGAGACGGTTGATTCGCCGAATTCTTTTGTTGTTCTGATTTTCAACAAGCCCGTCATGCTGATACAGCCGCTGATTACTTCGTCGCCGGACTTTACATCTCTTGGGAGACTCTCTCCGGTCAGTGCGGAGGTATTGAGAGTGGATGTCCCCTCTTCGATAATGCCGTCAATCGGAATCTTTTCGCCCGGCTGGACGACGATTATGCTACCTATCCCGACTTCATCGGGCGAAACCTGAGTGAGCTTGCCATCAATCTCAATATTGGCATAATCGGGTCGGATGTCCATCAGGTCGCTGATACTGCGGCGGCTTTTCCCGACGGCATAGCTCTGGAACAGCTCCCCTATCTGATAGAATAGCATAACGGCAATCGCTTCGCTGTATTCACCGCTTTGCTCATAGATAGCAAGTGCAAACGCTCCGACGGTGGCTATCGCCATCAGGAAGTTTTCATCAAACACCCTTCCGTTCAGAATCCCCCTGAAAGCCTTGAGCAGAATGTCGTAGCCGATTATTATGTATGCAACCAAATAGAGAATAAATTGCGGTATTCCCAGAATCGGCAATATTGCAAGCAGAATCATCATCACCGCCGTGACAAGAATCCTTGCAAGCATCTTCTTTTGCTTCTTTGTCATATCAATCTCTCCCACTTGCCTGTGGATTCAGATTTCGATTTCGCAATCGGGCTCGACTTTGCGGCAAGCCTTGAGCACACTTTTCATGACCTTAGCCTCGTTTACGCCCTCTTCAAACTCGACAATCATCTTCTGAGTCATAAAATTCACAACAACGTTTATAACGCCTTCGGTCTTTTTAGCCGCACCCTCCATGAGATTGGCACAGTTAGCGCAGTCAACTTCGATATTATAGGTCTTCTTCATTTTGAATCACCTTTCCTGAGTAAGAATTAGATTAGCAATATTAAACGATTAAGCAGTCGTTTAAATGTCCTATTACATTATATGCTGTCTCTACATGTTTGTCAATAGGAAAATCAAATTTTTCTGAGAAAATTGACATTTGCGCTGTGACTGCCTCACAATAAGCCTTGTCTAACCGATTTTTATGTGTTATAATATACTCAGAATTACGGCGTAAGGAGATAAAATAATGCCCGAAGAACTGCTCCCCCATCATCACACAGATGAATATGATATAGAATCTTTGAAGGAAACCCTCGAGAAGACCGATTTTCAGGCGGTTGCCGACATGTTCAAACAGCTCGGCGATTGCAGTAGGGTTCAGATTTTCTGGCTTCTCTGCCATTGTGAGGAATGTGTAACTAACATCTCTGTCCTCATGGGCATGACCAGTCCTGCGGTTTCCCACCACCTTAAGCTCCTGAAAGCGAGCGGTCTTATCACCAGCCACCGTGAAGGCAAAGAAGTCTACTATAAAGCCGCCGACAATATCCAAAGCCAGTCATTGCATCTCATTATTGAGAAGATAATGGAGATTACTTGTCCGGAGGAATGAAAAAAGCTCAGAAGTTTTCGCTTCTGAGCTTTTAATTTAAGTGTTATAGTCCGCCAGTTGAACCATCACCATAAACTTTTGATTCCGCATCTTTTTCGTTCTGTATGATTGTATCACAAGCGGTTTGTAATAGCTCGTCACCTTTTAGCCATATGTAAGATATGTAGATTGTATCACAATCGTACGACCAAGTACTTTCAGATGAGTCTTGTATTTTTAGTACAACTTCTGTATCGTTAGCCCCTGTCCAGTAGATATACTTATATTTATTACCCCAAAAATCACTGTCCTTTTTTGTAGAATCTGGATTACCATACAAGGAAGTTAATTTTGCCTCCAAATCTTTAGATGCTTTATCAAGATCTAAAGGTTCAAATTCATATCTTGCTCCGTATAGTGCACTATCTTCTTCTGTTTTTGTCAATACGCCATTAACAGGCACGTATGCAAAGAACAATTTAACATCTTCAGTAGTGTATCCTGCCACTTCTATTTTGCCATTCGTTGTGCAACCAATTATGTTAATGTCATCTCTTTCAAAATTGATTCCTTCACTGTCGCCGAGTACTATCTGATCTATCGAATATGTTTTGTAGCCATCACCTACTATTTTCCATAACCCTAATTCACTTACCATCTCTTTTGCGTCTGCGTAACTAGTCCCCCAAGGAATATCTCTAAAGGTAATTTCAACAGTTTTATCCTCTTTGGTCGTTGCGGTTGTCGTAGCTTTAGTTGTTGTAGTCGCCTTTGTTGTTGCTTCTGTGGTAGTAGTTGCTTTAGTTGTTGCTTCGGTAGTTGAAGCTTTTGTTGTTTCTTCAACAGTTGTAGTTGTTGCAGGTGTGGTTGTTACTTCTGTAGTTGTTGTAGTTGAAGCATTTTTTGTTGACCTTGTGATCGTTGTGAGTTCAGGTACGCTTGTCGTAACTTGAGCAGTGGTGTTTGTACTCGAAGAGTTTGAATCATCAGTTGTTGAAACAGAGACAAGAGGAATAAGAAAAGAACAAATTGGAACAAACAACACAACTATTACTACAAGTGTTATTAACCATGCAACAAATCCTGAACTATGTTTTTTGCTCTCTTTTATGGTTTTTATACCTGATTCATTGTCTTGGGCTAGTTTTGCACCACAGTGCATACAAAACTTATCGTCATTAGAAACTTTTCCTCCACACGACGGACAAGTGACGTAATCGGTTGAACTTACATCCTCGGAATTGTTTTCTAATACCTCGTTTTCATTTTTGTTTTCGTCCATTGTACTTCCTCCACTATAATATTTTTTCGGCACAAATAAAAAAGTGCGCCCACAAGGAACGCACCGAAAAAGTGAGTCCCTCATTGTCGCCAAACAATCTCAATGCACCACAAAGGAAATATGAGTAAGAGGAAAAACACCTTTTACCAAGGTATTCTTTCCTTTGTGGCGAAAAATATAAATTCAGATTGTTTGGCACAATTATTATAGCATATACGGTCGTTTTTGTAAAGAACTTTTTATCTGCATAAAGAAAACCCGAGTAAGGAGCACTTCCCTACTCGGATTTCTTTTTGCTGTGTACTTATGTACACCGCATGTATCATGATTGCTTACACCAAAGCCGCACCGAGGGCTTGGCAAGAGGATATTGCTTCTTCATCGGGAGCGTCGTTGCAGATGACGCTTTCGGTGGCTAAGACTGCGCCGTCATTACGGCAGGTTTCTTCCCATGAGCGCATCCATTCGCCGTCTCCCCATCCGTAAGAGCCAAAGAGGGCTATTTTCTTTCCGTTTAAAGCCGGCTCGCAGGCTTGGAACATCGGCTCGAATTCACTTTCTTCAAGCTGTTCGTCACCCATGGCGGAGCAACCGAAGGCTATGGCGCCGTATGCGGATACTGTGGATGTATCGAATTCAGAGGCAGTGAAGAGCCCTCCCTCACCACCTGCTTTATTGATACCTTCCAGAACGGCGTTTGCCATCTGCTCGGTATTTCCCGTACCGCTCCAATAAACTACTGCTACTTTTGACATTCTTATCTTCCTTTCTGAATTCATGTGGCTACAAGAAGCCTGTCAAGTGAATGATATTTGTTGTAGTGCTTGCAGTAACTGCCGATGCACTGTTTGTATTGACGGAATTTCTCCTTGGCGGCTTTTTCGTCGCCGTATACCTTCCAGAAGCCGACGCACTTGGCACTTTCGGCTTTGTTATCTATGAAGCCTTTCACGTCCTCCGGCGGATAACCGAGGAACAGCCCGATTTCATGAGGAAATTCGGAAGACTCCGAGAGCCTGTCTCTCAACCTCCACAGGCATCTGTTGACGTTATCAGTAGGATACCCACGTTCGTCAAGAATACTCTTTCCGAGGCTATCGGAAAGGTCTGATTTCAGCATATCCGGACGATAGAGATAGATAAGCGCAGTGTTATTCTGACGCCGAAGAATTATCATGCACATCCCCTTCGGCGTGATGGTTCTGTTCAGGTTGCAGACACTTTCGTGGAGTGACTGCTCATCCTCATAATGATAGTTGAATATAGCGGCTGTCTTTATTCCCGCCATAGTCGGCGCGCAATGACGAACCAAGAGCTCATCGGGCATTATATCACCTCTGTGATTATAAGTTAGCTTTTGCTAACTGCAAGCTTTAAAATATAGTTAGGCTTGGCTAACTGAATATAGTATACACTATATCTGAGTGGTTGTCAAGGGGTATTTCAGATTTTTTTCATTTTGATAGTTTCTCACGACTGTATTCAATTATACATAACAAAAAAAAGCACTCAACCTGATGAGTGCTTTTATTGTTGCTACTTAATATCTTGCTTACGTCTTTTTCTGCGCTTTTTCCCTCTGAATACGCAATGTTTCTTCGTAATTTACTGCCTCAATACGCTGTTTATCGGAAATGTCCCTGATTTTCGCTTCTGTTTCGGCTTTTGCGGTTGCGCCGGCAAGTTCCTTCGTCACGCTCATTAACTGACGATAATCCTCACAAGACTTGTCAATTTCAATCGCACCGATATCAACGCTAGAAACAAGGACGCCAAAATTTTCTTTCAAGCGTTCGCTCACATCATACTCAACAGCATCATTAATCTGCGATATTTTGCTCTCAAGCTGTACAACCGGAATGTTGTGCGAAGCAGGAGCATTTGCAACACAATCCTTGACGTAGCGGCAAACGGCATCACGGATTTGATTCTGAAAATCCTCAAGGCTGAAATTACTCAATCTATGTAGCTTGATAAATTCTCTGTAATCGGCAATCCTGAAGCTTATTGTACCTCTTACGGCGACAGGCACGCCGAAATCGGGGAATCGTGGGTCATACACATCAAAGAACGGAACGCCGAATTTTACCTGAACGATATTTGCAAGGTTGATAAAATACACTTCAGCTTGGAAAGGCGTCCCGCCTTTATATGCTAAACCTGCAAAGCTTGCAAGAACTGGAAGGTTATCGGTGCTCAATACCGTATCGCAAGGACCTTCGATATATTCCTGAGCCGTACCATCAGTTCTGGAATATACAAACACAGCCATTTCTCCGTCTTTCACCCTCAAAGAAGAGCCCCATCTGATAGCGTTTTCCCTTTTATTGCTTCCCGCAACCGACCCCACCGGATGCCATTTCCATATCAAATAGGAAGCCTCATCACACCGAATCACGTCCATAAGCCCTGCTTTTTTGTTTCTGTTGAATATTGACATATTTAGACCTCCAATCTTAAGTGTGCAAATTACTTCTTTTTGAACATCCTGACAAGAATAACAATACTGCAAACACCGTCAAACAATAACATCATCTCATACGCTGTCGCCGCCATACTCCTAGAATTGCTACTGAGACAAATCAAAACAAGAATACTCAAAATCAGTCCTGCTACTACAATTACTTTGGGTAAAGACGACTTGCATTGTAGCGTAAACGGAATAAGAGCCGCACCAGCTATAAAGTCGAATATAAGAATTAACTGATAACCATTAGAACCGACATTATCAAGATTGATTGAGCATAGCGGTATCAGTACGAATATACTAATAATCCAAACTGATACAATAATGATACTCGGAATACTAGGCATCAACTTAGAAATCGAAGCTCCGGCTTTCTTTACGTTCTTAATTGCTTGAGCCTTGGCAAACTTCGCATCACTTGATTGTAAATGCTTTGTATGTATGCAAATTCGTCAGAGTTCTTAAAGACAAGTTGTGCCTTTTGATAGGCTTGCTCCACCTTTGATTGCCACGCTTTTGAAATTCCATTATCAAGATTATCAGAAATGTTAGACGATGCAAGAATCAAAAACTCGAAAATATCTTCTTTGGTATTCGGTATCGGGTAATTTCTGATGATCGTAATTTTTTCCTGCTGAGAACCCGCTTTCTCCAATCTCATTGCAAATTCCCGTGCCGCAATCGAGTTCGTAGCACCTCTAATCTCATATCCACAAGTAGGACATACTGACGAGAACGAATCCAACACTTCTCCGCAGTTCGGGCACTTATGTAGTTCGCCATCGTAAACTGTTTTTCTTTGCGAAGCGGTAACACCCTGCACCGGTGTGCCGCACTCGGAACAGAACTTATCATTGGCAGAAAGTTCTTTTCCGCAATTACTACAAAATGCCATTTATATCTCCCCCACAAAGATTATTTTTCAAAATCTTCAACGCTTATTGCGTCACAGATGTCACCTATATTACAATCCAGATACTCACATATACGAAGCAATACGGACAGTGCAACTTCTTCGTTACGACGTAGCTTTGTCATCGTCCCAGTGGCAATATTCAGGTCCTTTCGAAGTTCCACAGGAGATATCTCTTTTTCAACAAGCATCAGCCATAGTTTTTTGTAGCTTATTTTCTTTCTGATTTTCATTTTGCGTACCTCTGTCATCAAATCGCCCATAAGCTTTTATTTTATGTTATCACAACCAGTCGAAAAAGTCAACAGTTTTTGCTTTGTTATTAATGTTTTTTCGCAAGTTCTTGCGATTAGATATAAATAGAAGCAAAGTTATTATTGATAAAAAATAACGCCAAACAACGTAAATACGTCGTTTGGCGATTGGCGGAGAGGAAGGGATTCGAACCCTTGTGGCTTTTGACCAAACGGTTTTCAAGACCGCCTCGTTATGACCGCTTCGATACCTCTCCATAGATGGGAGCCGTGAATTTCACAGCCCCAATATGATACCACATTGAAAACGTGTTGTCAATAGTTGATTTCGGATTTTTTTGATGTGCTTTGCGTCAGTCGCTGTATTCCCCACCGTCTTCGAACTCGCTTTCGTCGTGCCCAAGGTCAAACTCGGGAGCCGTGCCGAAATCTATGAATGTATATTCGGCGGTGACGTAGCCGGTAATGGTGTAACCAAGGACACCCATTGATGCACTGCAAGACAGAGTCATCATGTAGAGATCGTTACTGCTGTCGAAAATCATGGTGTAGATGATATCGTCAAAAGTCAGGTCATCCAGATCAGCGACAAACGAGCCCAGTATGCTTTCGGCGTCTTCACTCTCCAGAACGATTGCAATCTGCTTCGTTCCGTCATCGTTTTTGACAACGCTTATGTTGTCGAAAATATCCTCTGTAAGCTTGGGCAGGTTGGCATCGCCGATTGATTCGGTCGAATCGCTGTCGGTTACGGTGTAGAAAATCAGGGTGTCTCCGTACTCAACATAGACTTTATCGTCTGTATAGGTGCTTGTGATTGTTTCGCCATCCATTTCGGTCACAATCTGAGTTCCGGTTGAATTCTCTTTGATATTCATCACCGTCTCGGAAGTAAGCATTTCGCCCAATATGTCAAATGAGATGGACATAACGCAATCGGCATCATATCCTCCGGCTTTTTCGAGTTTGCTGACCGCTCTTGAATAGAGACCATATGCTGTCAGCGTGTCGAAAAATGAGCAACCGCCCAGACACAATGTCACAGTCGCAATCAATACTATTGATATCAATTTTCTGAAAATTTTCATGGTTTTATTCGCCCGTAGAGTCGGAAACGGTTGCGGAATCAGAGCTTGTGTCTGATGATTCAAGAATCGAGCTCACATCAAGCATCATGGAACTACCACCGGTTATTGTCGGGAGCTTGCCGTCCCACTTCTCAATCTTATAGTATTCAACAAGTTCATCGGAGATGGACTCGGAAAGAATCCTGTTGGCTTCCGCCTCTGCCTCCGCCTGAATCTTCATTGCTTCCGCTTCTGCCTCAGCGTTGGTTATCGTGGTTTCCTTCTCGGTTTCAGCCTTGAGAAGCTGTTGCTGAGCTACCTGCTTTTCTTCAATAGCCGTGATGTATGCCTCGGAGAAGTCGAAGTCGATGATATTGACATCGGTAATGTAGAGACCGCTGTCGTTCAACTTTTCGTTGAGCCCCTCCAACAATCCGTCGGATATAAGAGTCCTGTTGGTTACACTCTCCTCTGCCGTATACTGCGAGACTGTAGCCTTAAGAACTTCGTTCACGGCGGGAGTTATGAGAACCATTTCATAGTCGCTTCCGACATTCTTATAAATGCTGTAGGACATGCCCGTGTCAACACGATAATTGATGGCGAGAGTAGTTGAAACGGTCTGAAGGTCCTTCGAAAACGCTTCGGTCGAAACCTCAAGCTTGGTTATACGGTTATCAATCTCTATGACTTCCTGAATGAACGGGGCTTTGAAATGAAGTCCTTCCTGAAAAACGTTATCTTCAACTTTTCCTAGAGTGACGAGTACTCCTGTATGTCCCGCCGAGACTACTGTAATGCAGTTAGCTAAAACGATTATCACGACTATAGCTATAAGAATCGGCAGAATGACCTTCTTATTGAATATTTTGGACAGTGTTTGCTGCATTTAGTCCTCCTCAGGATTTTACCTTCTTCTGAATACCTCAAGAATAATAACGCCGATTACTGTCAACGCCAATACGACCAGAACGACCGCTATTGTCTGGGATGACGCTTTACTCTTGTCCTCTTCCGAATCATCAACAGTTGCGAATGCCGCCGTTTCGTCGGATGTGACGAGAGTAGCGGTTGAATCGGAGCTGATGATTGTTTCGGATGTAGTTACTTCAGAGGTAGTTACTTCGATGGTAGTCGTGGCTTCCGTGGTGGTTTCCTCAGTTGTTGTGGTTGCTTCGGTTGTAGTGGTAGCGGCTGTTGTGGTAGTCGCCTTGGTCGTTGTCGTAGCTTGGGTGGTTGTTGCCTTTGTCGTGGTGGTCGTGGCTTCCGTTGTTGTTGCGGTTGTTGTGGTTGCTTCGGCTTCAGCGGTGGTGGTAACTGCTTCGCTGTTGTCATCGGAGTCACTGTCGTCACCGTCATCATTATTGGTGACAGCATTGGGATCATAGGTATTTCCCTCGTCGTCTTCGATTACCAGGACGGTCGTGTTGCCATTTACCGTGACGGATTCGCCGGAAGCATCTACGGCGTCGCTGATTTCAACGCTGATGTAGCACTGCGTATATTCATCGGCAAGAGTCGTGAAAGTGATAGTTGCAAGTGTTCCGCTGAGCTTGTCTCCACTGCTGTTGTTAATGGAGAATGTTACGGTTTCGCCGCTGGAATGCGGAGTTGAAACCACACTGCTGTCATAACGTGACTTCACATATTTCAGTTCGCTCGTGTTGTATGATACCTTTACTGTTCCGGAGACAATTCCGGATAAATCGGTGATTGATACGGAAACCGCTACTTCATCGCCCTGCTTGGCACTTGCTGATGTCGATGCCGTAACAACGGCTATGGCAAAAGTGTTCACCGCCAGAACGGACATCATCACAGTTGCCAGTACGATACAGATTATTCTTTTTATTTTCATCATTATACATCCCCATCCACAGATTTACTGCTGAGATTAGCTTTTCATACATTTTAGCACATCACGGACAATTTTGCAATAGCAAACTCACAAATCATGTTTGACATCACGCACATTTTCACCTGAGATTGATTGATTCTCACCCAAAATACCTGATATCCACTTGACATTTTCAAAAAAATGTTTCATACTGAGGTCAGGCGAAGTGTTCTTATCAACGGGAGGCTTATTATGATTGATATATGCTTTATGCAACTTAATGCAGCCCATCCGGAGGATTTTGTATACGGAGTAAGGAATGACTTTTGGCTACTTCTGTACGTCAAATCTCCGGCGCTGTTTCATCTGCCTTCGGGCGATGTTATCTGCCATCCCAACAGTGCAATCCTGTATCCCCCGAACGCCCTTGCTTACTATCAGGCGTATAACTGCCCTTATGTAAACGATTATGTAAGATTCAAGACGGACGAAAGCTTCGTAACGGATGATAACGTCCCGACGGAAACTTTGGTTCAGCTAAATTCTCCCGAAAGCTTTCAGAAGCTCTTTGAACTCTTGTCTATGGAGAATTATTTCAGGTTTGACTATTCTTCAATGTCGATATCAATGCTCTTAAGGATGCTTCTCTGGAAAATAAAAGAGTCTGCACAGGAAGCCGAGATTACAGATCAGCAGAGAGCACTTATAGATTTGAGATATGAGATAAGGCTTAAGCCATATTTCCATTGGACAGTGGACATTATGGCGGACAAGCTTCATTTAAGCTCCGGCTACCTCCAGAATATCTATAAGAAGCAATTTGGTGTCTCATGTATGCAGGACGTTGTCAATATGCGAATCGATCTTGCAAAGAATTATCTTGTAACGACCGATTTCAACTCTCAGAAGATAGCGAGCCTTTGCGGTTATCAGAATGTTGAGCATTTCTGCCGGCAGTTCAAAGCCGTTACCGGTACTTCCCCACTGGCTTATCGAAAAAACGAACATCATGAGTAGTGTAAAACAAGAAAATCCCCGACCGAAGCAGTCGGGGATTTTTGGAGGTGTCACCCGGATTTGAACCGGGGGTCAAGGAGTTGCAGTCCTACGCCTTACCACTTGGCTATGACACCATATTCCGTCGGTCACTTTTCGCAACCGACTCCAGTATTATACACGAGAATGCGCCATTTGTCAAGACCTATTTTTCTATAAGAGAAAGAATTTCCGCAGAAGTGAATTTATATGCTTTGCCGCAGAAATGGCACTTGACTTCCGTTGTCTCATCCTGCGAGAGCTCCCTGAGCTCCTTTTCTCCGAGGCTCTTCAGAATCCTTTCTGTTCTTTCGCGTGAACAGTCGCAACGATAGCTCACTTCGAAGTCATCAAGCACGTTCGGCTCGAGACCATCAAGTGTCATAAGAGCGATATCCTCGGCACTCATCCCCTGCTCCATGAGACTCGTAACGCTCGAGATTTTCGAGATATTTCTTTCGATTATATCTATCGACTCATCGGGGGCAAAAGGAAGAAGCTGTAAAAGAAATCCTCCGGCACGCTTGACGGTCAGGTCGGGATTTACAAGAACGCCAAGAGCGCAGACTGTCGGAGTCTGTTCGCTTTCGGCAAAGTATTCGGTAATATCTTCAGCTATTTCTCCGCTCATGAGCTCGGTCTGTCCGATGTATGGCTCTTTCAATCCAAGGTCCTTAATAACCGAGAGCGTGCCGTCAGTGCCCACAGCCCCGCCGACATTGAGTTTACCGTCGGGTCTTAGTGGAATTTCGACGATATTGTTATCGCAGTAGCATTTTACATTTCCGAGGTAGTCGGATACGGCAGTGAGGCTTCCGATTGGTCCCCCACCGTTGATTCTGAGGGTTACGCTGTCGCCCTCATCTTTTAAGCCGAAGCCGATAAGCGAGGTTCCCATCGCAAGTCTGCCGAGAGCGGCGGTTACGACTGCGGAGGTCTTGTGAATTTTCTCTATTTCAGAGACGATGTCTGTTCCGTCAATAGCGGAGCAGACAACCGAGGCGTCCTTTGATATTGTTCTTACTATTCTTCCCATTTGTATCTTCCTTAGTTCAAAGCTTGCCCGCAACTATGAGCAGTCTGTCAGACGTTTTCTTCGGCGGCTTGTGACCGATGCCGTCGTAGATTTCAAGCGGAATAAGCCCGGATTTGATGAGCATACCGAAAATCTTCATTACGGGATAGGCTTTTTCTCTGAATGATTCGGTATAACGCCTGATTTTATCCTCTCTGACAAAGAAATCAAGAGTAATCAGCACACTCTCATCACATGCTCCGTAATCATTCTGCCAGCCCAAATAAACATCATCGGTGTCAAAGATAAAACAGTTGTTACCGAGAATACTTCTATGCTTGTATATTGTATTTATGTCAAAGACAAAAATGCCGCCGTGCCGGAGATTTTTCGATACCCGTGAAAACGTCGTTAATACATCATCTGCGGATCTCAGGTGGTTGATGCCGTCAAGAGTCGATACAATCACATCTGCCTTATACGGCAAAGTCAACCTTGTCATGTCCTGACGGACAAATGTGGCTTTCAATCCGGCATCCCGTAGCTTTTTATCGGCAACCGTAAGCATTTCATAGGAACGGTCGATTCCGGTAACCCGATAGCCCATTTTGGTTAAAAGCAAATCAAGAGTCCCCGTCCCACAGCCTATATCAACAACAGAGCCACGTTTCCTGTGCCTCTGCATAACGATTTCGTCTATCCTTCTGGCATAAGAAACATAGCTCACGTTTTTTGTGAACCGATCATAGTAGTCGGCAAAGATGCCGTAGCTATCAGTTTTCGCTGTCGGATTCATTTTCCTTGAGTCTGCCGAGGGCGATGTCATATCCGCCGACTCCGTAGTTGACAGAACGGTTGACACGGCTGATAGTAGCTGTCGAAGCACCTGTAGCGACAACTATATCTGCATAGATGTGACCTTCTTTGAGCATCTTGGCAACTTCGAAACGCTGTGCAAGGGTGTCGACCTCGATAGCAGTGCACAAATCTGCGAAGAATTGCTCGCATTCGTCACGGGTTTCGAGAGTAAGGATAGCCGCATAAAGGTCCTCGATATGCTTTTTGTTGGATTTTGGATTCATGTTATCACCTTTTCAATGTCTTGTTCAAAATCTCGATTTTGTATTTCGTACAAACACATTTTAACATACTGAAAGTAAAAAGTAAAGACCTATATCAATATATTTGTGAAAGATTGACGAAATTTTAGTCCTGATTTTCCGTAACTTCTTCGATAACTCCCCTGATTTCCTCTGTTCCCTCTCCGGACAATGCTGAAAATGGAATTACGGTTATCTGTGAAAAGCAAGGTATTTCATCCTTCAGAGCTTCAAGACGTGCCGCCCTCTCAGATTTGTTCAGCTTATCAGATTTAGTCAGTACAATGCAGAACGGAAGCTCGGTGTCGATAAGGAAGTTTATCATTGTGATGTCGTCCGCAGTCGGTGGATGCCGCATGTCTATAAGCGAAAATACTATTCCGATATCACGCTCGGGGTCGGAAAGGTATCCGGAAATAAGTTTATTCCATCTCGCCTTTTCGGACTTTGAGACTTTTGCATAACCGTACCCGGGAAGGTCCACGAAATAGATTTCCCCGAGGCGGTAAAAGTTGATTGTTCTTGTTTTTCCGGGCTCGGAGCTGACTCGGGCAAGGGATTTTCTTGCGAAAATCTTATTAATCAGCGAGGACTTACCGACATTTGAACGCCCGACGAAGACGATTTCTGTTTTTTCCGGCTTCGGAAGCTGTTCAAACGTACCATATGCCGCGTAGAATTCCGCATTATCGAAGCGATGATTATTGTTTCCCATCGAGTCGCACCCCCACGGGAGTTTTCTCAATCTGCTTGAAAGCCGCAGGATTTATTGTCTTCCTTTGCTCAGTCTGTTCCCGAATTAACGCAACATCGAGGACATCTTCGATAGTATCGGCAAAGACGAAGTCTAATCCCTGCTTGACCTTGTCGTCGACTTCTTCAAGATCTGGCTTGTTGGCGGCGGGAATGATGACTGTCTTGATTCCGGCTTTGTATGCCGCCATTGTTTTCTCTCTGAGTCCGCCTATTGCAAGGACTTTTCCGCGAAGCGTTATTTCTCCGGTCATAGCTACATCCGAGCGGACCTTCAGTCCGGAAAGCTCGGAGATTATTCCAGTTGCGAGTGTTACGCCCGCCGAAGGTCCATCCTTCGGAATCGCACCCTCCGGTGCATGGATATGGATATCGCGCTTCTGATAGAAGTCACTGTCTATATCGTACTTATCCGCAACGCTTCTTGCATATGTCACGGCAATCTTTGCGCTTTCCTTCATGACGTCGCCCAAAGAGCCTGTAAGCTCTATTGCTCCCTTGCCGGGAACCGAGAGAACTTCAAGAGGCATCAGAGTGCCGCCGACAGATGTCCATGCAAGACCGTTGACTTCGCCGACCTGAGACTTATCCGATTTCAGGTCGCCCAAGAACTTTCTTGCGCCGAGGTACTTTTCTATAGTTTCGGGGGAGACCGTAACTCTGTGGGATTCGCCTGTTACGATTTCCTTTGCGGCTTTACGGCAGACTGTCGCTAAAAGCCTTTCGAGAGTTCTTACACCGGCTTCTCTTATGTAATAGTCGATAAGCTCATAGAGAGCCGTATCTGTGAAGCGGATTTTATTACCGTTCAAGCCATTAAGTTTAACCTGCTTCGGAACGAGATGGCGTTTTGCAATCTCGAACTTCTCTTCGCGAGTGTAGCTTGGAAGCTCGATAACGTCCATTCTGTCAAGAAGCGGAGGCGAAATGGTATCTATGTTATTTGCGGTAGTTACAAAGATAGCATGAGACAAATCGAACGGAAGCTCGATATAGTGGTCTCTGAATTCCTTGTTCTGCTCGCTGTCGAGAACCTCAAGCATTGCGCTTGCGGGATCTCCCCTGAAATCGTTAGCCATCTTGTCGATTTCGTCAAGAAGTATGAGAGGATTACTTGAACCTGCTTGCTTGATGGCTGTCATGATTCTTCCGGGCATTGAGCCTATGTAGGTCTTTCTGTGACCTCTTATATCGGCTTCGTCTTTAACTCCGCCGAGTGAGACCCTGACGTGCTTTCTTCCGAGAGCGTCCGCAATGGACTTGCCGATTGAAGTCTTTCCGACGCCGGGAGGTCCGACAAGGCAGATAATCTGACCCTTTACGTCGCTGTTGAGCGCTCTGACAGACAGGAGTTCAAGAATTCTTTCCTTGACCTTCTTCATGCCGTAGTGGTCTTTGTCGAGCTGAGCGGATACTTTCTCTATATCAAGATTATCTTCCGTTTCGATATTCCACGGAAGCTCCAGAACGGTATCGAGATAGCTTCTTATTACAGCCGCCTCCTGAGAGCCGTAGGGCATCTTCATCAGCCTTTCAGCCTCGGATATGAGCTTTTCGGTGCATTCTTCGTTGAGTTTGAGGCTGTATATCTTTTCGGCATACTCCTCCGCCTCTTCGTCGATATCGTCGGTTTCGCCGAGCTCATCCTTGATGATGCGGAGTTCTTCGCGGAGATAATATTCCCGCTGACCCTTGTCTATAGCCTCACTGACCTTGGTATGTATATCGTTCTCGATTGACAATACCTGAGTCTCTCTCGTGAGAAGAGCCAGGGTTATTGAAAGCTTTTCACTGAGTGTGTTAGCCTCAAGAAGCTGTTGACGGTCTTCGGTGAGCATCGGGATATTGAAGACTATGCTCTCGAAAAGTGTTACTGGGTCTTCGGCGGTCATGACAGCATGCTTGAGTTCATCAGGCATCTTCGGAACGACCGAAGAGTAAGCCTCAAACGCCGCCTTTACGACACGGCAGAAGGCGTCAATCTCCTCATCGGGGATTTTATCCTTGCCGTAATTCTTCATTGGCTTGACAACCGCATGAAGGCTGATTCCGTCGTCGGAATATTCGAGAAGCTTGGCTCTGTACAGACCCTCTACCCTGACTCTCGAAGCTCCTTCGCTGAGATTTATAATCTGCTTTATTTCGCAGACTGTGCCTATTCTGTAGATATCATTTTCTGCGGGGTCTGAGATGTTAATGTCTTTCTGTGCGGTCATGAAAACGAGTCTGTCGCCGAGGAGTGCCTCCCGGAGAGCCGCTACGGACTTGGGACGCATAACGTCAAACTTCAAAGACATATGAGGCATGACGATAAAGTCTCTTGTTGCGACACACGGCAGACTCAGCTGAGTATTTTTTGTAGGTGCCATTATCTTTCTCCTTATCAGTACAAATGCGATGCGCAAAATGTTGCGCAGGCACAAATAGTTATTTCATAATTATTCAGAAGCAATATGTCCCGTAGCTTATACGGAATAATACTACTTGTCCTATTATATCAAAAAGCTTTCTTATTTGCAATAGCAAATAGAGGTACAAAATGTGACAGTTGTGCGGTTATGTTTTTTGGTACAGAATTTGAAGAAAAAAGCCTTGACAAATTTAAGTCGGTGTGTTATTATATCTAACTGTGAGCGGAATACCGCTTGCAAATGCGCCCGTAGCTCAGTGGATAGAGTGCCCGGCTACGAACCGGTAGGTCGTGGGTTCGAATCCCCCCGGGCGCGCCAACCTCCGATTTTTCGGAGGTTATTTTTTTATCTTTTCTCGAATCAGTTCATTTGTCCCTCGTTTCCCTATTGACAAAACTTTGAGAATGTGATATATTTATCGCAACCGGATATTTCCGGCGAGTATTTATTAGGAGTGTGAGACTTGATGGATGACAGTTCCGATGGGGATTGTGACCACAATACTGAGTATATAGTAGCATCTTGCGTCGTTTTGAACAGAATGATTGAGTAGGTATGGTCTTCACAACGTAGTGAAAGGCTGTGCCTTTTTGTGTTTCATACTGTTTTTACGAAAGGATCTTATACTAATCATGGTTCAGGCAATTATATTGCAAATATTACTTATAGCGTTTAATTCCGTCTTTTCCTGTGCCGAAATCGCCGTTATTTCCATGAACGACATCAAGCTTAAACAGATGGCTCGGGATGGCGACAAAAGAGCAAAGAAGCTTCTTGCGCTTACAGAGGAGCCGTCCAAATTCCTGGCAACGATTCAGGTTGCAATAACCTTGGCAAGCTTGCTCGGCGGTGCTATCGCCGCCGACAACTTTGCGGACCCTCTTACAGAGGCGCTCATAAGCGTCGGGATTCCGGTTACAAGAGCTGTTCTCTACCCTATTATCCTTGTTATCGTGACGCTTCTTGTGACCTATTTCAGCATAGTTTTCGGCGAGCTTGTCCCTAAAAGACTTGCGATGAAGAAAACCGAGCATATTGCTCTCGGTCTTTCCGGAGTGATGTATGTCATGTCGAAATTATGTGCTCCCCTTGTCTGGCTACTTACAAAGTCAACCAATGGGGTTCTCAGAATATTGGGAATCGACCCCGACAGCGATGATGACGTTGTGACCGAAGAGGAAATCAAGCTTATGCTTGCCGAGGGCAACGAGCAAGGCACTATTATGGAGGAAGAAAGCGAGCTTATCAATAACGTTTTCGATTTCACAGACATGACCGCTGAGCAGGTCAGCACGCGGCGTAGAGATGTTATATTCCTCTATATCGAGGATGGCGAAGAAATCTGGGCAAAGACGATTATGGAGAGCCGACATTCATATTATCCTGTATGTCAGGACTCGCCCGATAATGTCGTCGGAATTCTTGACACCAAGGACTATTTCCACTCCGAGGACAGAAGCATCGACTATATGATGGAGCATGCCGTCAACAAGCCGTTCTTTGTTCCCGAGGAAATGCGTGCAAATGCTCTGTTTGCCGAGATGAAGAAGTCGAGAAACTACTTTGCCGTAGTCCTGGATGAATACGGTGGGATGTCGGGTATTGTTACTCTTCACGACCTTATAGAGGAGCTCGTCGGCGAGCTTGAGGAGGAAGAAGCTCCCCCGAAGCCTGACGACATTGCAGAGCTTGATGAAGACACATGGTGCATCCAGGGCTGTGCCGAGCTCGACGAGGTTGAAGAAGCTCTCGGGGTATCGCTCCCGACCGACACGTTTGACACGTTCAGCGGATTTATCTGCGAGATTATAAGCAGAGTTCCCGAGGAGGGCGAAAGCTTCCAGTGCGAGTCCTGCGGGCTTGCGATTGACGTCAAGAATGTTAAGGATCACATGATTGACTACGCAATCGTCAAAAAGCTTCCTCCGGAGGTCAACGAAGACGAGGACGAAGACAAAGACTGATGCGTCCGGACGCATTTAAATTCAAATTCAACGAGAAAAATCTCAAAAATGACTTGACAAACGGCGCATTTAGAGATAAAATAATTCTCGTTGATACGGGCTCGTGGCTTAGTTGGTAAAGCGCCGCGTTCGCAACGCGGAGAGCGTGGGTTCAAGTCCCATCGGGTCCACCAATAAAAAATCCTCGGAAGAGGATTTTTTATTTTATATTCACGTTTCCGCGTTTTCAATCGTCTCAATTTTGGGAACCTCGACTGCTTCCCCACTTTTGCCGTTTCTCTTATCAACATCTGTCTTTAAGAGCTTGTATATCGCTGAGAACAACGGCACGCAAATGAGCATTCCGGGAATTCCGAATATTCCTCCTCCCACGCTTACGGCGGCGAGCACCCATACGGACGGAAGTCCGATTGACTTGCCTACTATCCTCGGGTAAATGAAGTAGTTGTCGACAAACTGCAGAACCAGAATGAAAAGTATGAATATCAATGCCTGAATCGGGCTTACTGTCAGTATCATGAATGCGCCGATTATCGTTCCTATCCATGCTCCTGCTATAGGAATGAGTGCAGTTAATCCGATCAGCGCACCTATCATGGTGGGATACGGAAGCTGTAATATCAGCATTCCGATGGTGCAGAGCGTTCCCAAAAGAACCGCTTCCGTGCACTGGACAACGATGTAGCCGTGATAGCTTTCGTTGAGAGTTCCCAAGACATAATAAATTCTGTCGTGCCGCCTGGGCTTGAGGTAGGTTTCGGAAAGCTTTCTGAACTGTCCGAGAAGTCTGCCTTTGGCGGAGAGGAAATACACTGAGAATACAACGCCGATTATAGCGGTGGACAAAACAGATACCACTGCGGGAGCAACACTTGTTACAGTGTCCACGGTGCCTTGGATGTCGCTTATTACGTCGGTTATGCTTGTTGAAAGCAACGATATTATACCGATAATACTGCTTACGTTGGAAGCTATTTCGTTCCAATTAATGCCTTCAAGCCATTCTATAATGCTGTCGGGAAGCAACCCGATAATTGTCTTGTTCTCAAGAATTGAAAGAACTAGCGACGGAAGTTGATCTATGAATGTCTTGATGCAGGAAACGAACTGCGGGATTACGAGCAGGAGCACTAAAACGATAACGAGAATTATAGTCAGGTAGCCTAAGAGCATGCAGACCGGTCTGCGACTTTTTACTACAGAGCTTTTCTCACTGTTCGGAAAATAGTGAAGCTCATAAAAGCTCATTGGGATATTTACTACATATGCGATTACGAGCCCCGCGATAAGCGGATTGAGCGCATTCATAGCGATTCCCAATGCCGCGAATATGCTGTCGACGAAGTGGATTACAAGAAATGCTATAACTACTGTGACTACAACCTTGAAGCAGGTTTTCCAATCGAGTTTCATACAATTTCTCCTTTGTTGTTTGGACAAACGCAATAGTTTGTCCGTGATTCTTTATACGTCCAACGCTTGAAATTTTGTCAATTTTTTTGTACAATAATGATATTGCGACGAAGGGAGGAATGGAAGTGGCAGACTCAAATATCACAAAGCGTGCTCTTGCATCTGCGCTGAAAGAATTGATGACCGAAGAGCCTTTTTCAAAAATCAGCGTAACCGATATATGCGAGCGATGCGGGATGAACAGAAAGAGTTTCTACTATCATTTCAAGGACAAGTATGACCTCATAAACTGGATTTTCGATTCTGAGTTTTTGCTTCTCGTCAGAGATAACTCAGCAAAGACGAGCTGGGAGCTTTTTGGCGTTCTCTGCTACTACCTCTATGATAATCGTAAATTCTATAAACCTGCGCTTCAGATTGAGGGTCAGAACTCGTTTTCAGACCATTTCAGAGAGATGTTCAGAGTGACACTCCGTTCAAGCTTCAGCAGGCTTTTGGATGAATATGAGGACTTCCAGCTTAACTTCTATGCTGATGCTCTCGTTTGTACCATCGAAAGGTGGCTCATATCCAAGAAATGTGATACTCCGGACGAGTTCACGAAAAAGCTTTCGTCCTGCGCCCACTCGTTTTCAAAGATTTCGGACGAGGTTTTTCCTCCGGAGAACTGAATATTTACCCGTCGCTCCGGCTAAGACAGGAACGACGGGATTTTTTCTGCATCTTTGATTCCCTTCTGATAAAGCTTATCGAGGGGTTCTTTTTCTTTTGTGAGGGTGTCAACACCGCATGTATCATCGGGAGTAAGAATGAGAACCTTGCCCTCTGCCTCTAATTTCTTTGCCGTTTCAAGCTGAGAATTGTAGTGGTCTGCCCTGCCGCTAATTCTTTCGGCAGAGACGGGATATTCTTTTCTGATTCTTTTTGCTATTGCAATGTCGCGCTTCGGAAGTCTTAAGACATCACGGGGTTTACTGAGAATCAGAACCACTTTATCGCATCCCATAGAGATTGCTTTCTCAACCGGAACAGGATCTCTGAGAGCTCCGTCAAAGTACGGCTCGCCATCAACATAGTACGGTTTGTTGACATATGGAATTGAGCAGGAGGCTTTCACAATGTCGAGATTGTCCTGGGAGACGTAATCCTTCGTAAAATATTTCGTTTCGCCGGTTATTGCATTCTCGGCTACAACCAATAGCTCTGTGGGGTTAGTCAATAAGGCATCAAAGTCAAACGGATATTCCCCGTCCGCATTACTGAGCTTTCCGTAAATATAGTCCATATCTATGTATGAGCCTTTCCTGACGAGATTAGAAAGGCTCATGGCTTCTTTTCTGCAATTATATTCAGTGTAGAACATGTAATTTCTGCATTTCTGTCCTGCAAGAAACGTGCAGATGTTTGCGGCACCGGCGGAAACACCGATTCCGAGATTGAAATTTATCTTATGCTCTATGCAGTAATCCATAACGCCGCAGGCATAAATTCCCCTCATTCCGCCACCGACATCGACAATACCTGTTTTCATGATATTCCCTCTTTCAGTTTTTACTTGACCGCTTTAGGATAGCACGTTTCAAAAATCTCAGAAAGAGGCTGATTCTTGAAATTCTGCTCCTCTGCCGAGCTGTCAACTGAAATCAGCTTTCCAGACTCGTTGAAAACAGCAATGCAAGCGTCATCAGAGATTATCTCATCAATCATTCTTGCTGTTCCTGAAAACTCTAACGGTACACTTGCTACAGTCCTTGTGTCTCTTAAAGTATATGCCTCTCTGTATACTTCACTATAGCCGGCATAGTCATCTTCTGTATTAACAAAGAACGTAAGAATAGGATGAAGCTCATCCGCAGTATTGAGAAGCTCCTCACACATTGGATTCTTATCATACTCATACCACAACGAGTAGAGAGCTTTTTTGCTTCTTAAGTCCTCACATACTTCAGCCGCTGAATCGGAGTATTTGACGCATAGCATAAGATTTTTGATTTCGCTTGCCTGTGACAATATCTCTTTTTCGATACTTTCGGCATCCGAAAACAGCATAAAAGCACATTCCGTCTCACCGTCGAATATCTCCGTGAGCTTTCCGGGAATGCCTTTGCAGAAGAAGACGTAGGTATATATTCCCATCTTCTTTCCTTGTCTGATTGCTTCGGTGTATGCTTCCTGCGAGAATGATTTGTCATCAACATAGAATGTTATGACCCATGGGATATTATAACCGCATTCTTTTTCAAGATTTCTTATTGTTTTTGCACCGGCAGTAAAGCTGTTGTAGCCGATGTTCATTCCGAATTTAAGGATATTTGCCGTTCCCACATTTTTGATTGCATCATGAATAAGTGCGTAATAGGGGCTGTTCTCGTCCTCAAGCATGGAATGAGCTATGCTCAGGAAATGCTTCTGAAATCTCCCTGCGGAAAGACCGAGTGCCAGATCGACGAGATTTCTTGATTCCCGGTCGGGATTGTTGCGCATAGCTTCAAGCTTTTTGCCGACATACGCTTCGATAATAGATTTTGCGTTGCTTTGAGTTGTTTTCTGTTCCATAAGAAACCCTCTTTCAAACAAAATTCAGACGTATTAATTATAAACTGCTGTCCTTTTTTTAAACACGGACAAATAAACTGTTTTGTCCCGAAAAGTAACACTTTTTTGTGAGGTCCGATTTTACCACACTTTGTGCTTTCGTGTCCAATGACTTTTTTCTTTGCTTGAATTAAAATAATGTAAAAGAAAGCGGAGAAATACTCTGCACACAAGAAAGGACAGATATAAATGAAGAAAAATCTTCTTAAGAATTTCGGAATCAGACAGGCATTCAACTACCTCGAGAAAAATCCCGAAGAGAATATTCCAAAGCTCGTTAATATGCTCGAAAAGAGCTACAGTGGAGAGACCTTCCAGAAACAGATTGCAATTATCAAGAAAGCAGTCGAAGAAAAAAATAACTGGTATCAGCTCATGATGAAAATGTATGAGCTTGACCCGGGCGTTCGTAAAGCTGTTTTCGAAAATTTACTTCTTAATGGCAGTATAGACGGCTATGCCTATCAGCAGGAGATGTCCAAGAAGTATAACTGCAATATTCCATGGGCGATTCTCGGCATGCAATCTTCATTGCACCGGTTGTTGGGCGGCTGAGTACGGAAACAAGCTCAATCTGAGCCTCGAAACGATAGATTCTATCGTAAAGCAAGGCAAGGAGCTTGGCTGTTACATGTATATCTACACAGGCGGCGAGCCTATGGTCAGAAAGAACGATTTAATCAAAATTTGTGAGATGAATCCCGATTGCGAGTTCATTGCATTCACAAACGGTACGCTCATTGACGAGGATTTCTGTAAAGAGCTGCTCAGAGTCAAGAACTTTGTTCCCGCCATCAGCCTTGAGGGCTTTGAGGACGCCAACGACTCGAGACGCGGCGAAGGCGTTTACGACAAGGTTCATAACGCTATGAAGCTTTTGAAGGACAATAAGCTTCCGTTCGGAATTTCCGCCTGCTACACATCGCACAACTGCGATGACATCACAAGCGAAGAGTTCTTTGATATGATTATAGATGCGGGAGCTCTCTTTATCTGGTTCTTCCACTATATGCCTGTCGGAAACGGCGCAGTAACGGAGCTTCTCCCCTCACCCAAACAACGTGAGAAGGTTTGCAGAAGAATAAGGGAGTATCGCGGTTCAAAGGCTATCTTCAGCATTGACTTCCAGAACGATGCGCAGTACATAGGCGGCTGTATTGCCGGCGGCAGAAAATATCTCCACATCAATGCAAAGGGCGATGTTGAGCCTTGCGTATTCATCCACTATTCAAATGTCAATATCCACGACTGCACGCTTCTGGATGCACTGAGGAGTCCCCTCTTCAAGGCATACCATGACAATCAGCCGTTTAATGATAACATGTTCAGACCTTGCCCGATGCTCGAAAATCCCGAAAAGCTAAGAGCCATGGTCAAGGAAACAAAAGCAAAGAGCACCGACTATGAAAGCTACGAGAGTGCGGACCATCTTTGCGACAAGTGTGAAAGCTACGCCGAGAACTGGACACCTACAGCGGATAAGCTGCGGGACGAAGTTCAGAAGAAAAAAGCGGAGGCTAATGCCAAGGGCTGACACACTCCATAATTTTTGCAAGCACCACTTTCAATCATATTCTTTCCTTTGGCGGCATCCCGAGCCGCAAAAACATCGGAGTCGTCTTCTACGGCTCCGATGTTTTTTATGTAATCTTTATTCGACCGATTTTAGGGATTCCGCCATATCAATGGCTGATATCTTCTTTCGCAATATCAGATCGGTTATAATTGCAAACAGTACTACAAGTATAACCGTAAGTACAAAGCTCCTTGGGCTTATAATTATTTTGAACGAGACCATGTCGACTTTTATCTGAGACATTACAAAGGCGTGCAGAAGAACTCCAAGTGGCAATCCTATGACTATTCCCATCAGCGTCAGAACGATGTTCTCTCTGAAAACGTAATCATTAGTCTCACTCTTTCGGAAACCGATAACTTTGATAGTGGCGATTTCTCTTGCACGTTCGGAAATATTGATATTTCCTAAGTTGAACATGACTATCAAAGCAAGTGCGGCGGCACAGAAGAGAATCAGCAGTACAACATAGTTGAGGCTCTGCATCATGTTGTCGATCATCTGCCTTGTGTCGTTTACAACGGTAACAGACGAAATCCCATCCATGTTCAGAAGGGCTGCGGAAACGCTATAATCGTTGGCGTCATCATTGAGACTGAGCATAAGTGTTGAAGGCTCATATTCTTCTCCAAAAATCTCTTCATAGGCTTCGCCGGTCATGTAGATATAGTGCTGTACATAATTTTCTACGAGTCCTGAAACAGTGGCTTCAGCTGTTTCACCTTCGGTGGTGTAGACGGTAATGCTGTCCCCTACATCAACACCGAGCATTGAAGCAAGTTTTTCCGAAACCAGAACCCCGCCATCGGTCAGCAGTGAAATCTCCTCATCATCTAAGTGGAGACTTATCACATCGCTGAAATGCTCATCATCCGAAATGATATAGTAAGCTGTCTTGTAGACATCGTTTGCGCTGACGTCTGTCGAATAGGACATTGAAGTTGCCTGAGAAGAAATTGTGTCTGAAAGCTCATCGGAAATGTTTGCAAGATCCTCTTCTGTAATCTCGTCAGAGAAATTAACTGAGATATCATAGGTCAGAATGTCGTCAAACTGGAAGTTACCTAAATTGGCGATTGAGTCATTGATTCCGAAGGCAGTGAGGACAAGCGCCGTACATCCGGCAATTCCCATCAGCATCATTACCATTCTTTTTTTGAATCGGAAAATGTTGCGGACGGTTACCTTATGCATGAACTTGAGATGTGACCAGACCGGTGTTATCCTCTCAAGCCAGATTCTCTTTCCTGCAGGTGGTGATTTCGGTCTTATAAGGTCTGCCGGTGGGCACTTGAGAGCGCTTCGACAGGCTATAACAGTTGGACCCACAGAGCACAAAAGCGACAGTACAAGCGATACTGCGAAATATCCCGCATTGAATATGTAGACAAAGCCTTCAAGGTTATAGAGCATCGTGTATGCCTTGATTATGACAAATGGGAACAGGAAGGTTCCGACAAAATATCCGACTACACTCCCTATCACGGCAGCTGTTCCGGAATAGGTGATATACTTTGAAAGTGTTGCACCCTTGCCGTAGCCTAAAGCGCTCAGTATTCCTATCTGGGTTCTTTCATCGTCTACCATTCTGGTCATTGTTGTTGAGCATACGAGCGCCGCAATCAGGAAGAAGAATATCGGGAGAAGTCTTGCGACATTGCTGACGATCAGCGAGTCGCTCTCGAATGTCACATAGCCCGTATTGATACTTCTTGTGAAGGTATAGAGCTCGGGCTCTTCAAGATCGTCAAGCTCGGCTCTTGCGTCAGCGATTTCAGCCTCAGCATCGGCTACTTCAGATTCAAGCTCTGCAACACCATCTTCATATTCTGCAAGACCGTCGTAATACTCAGTCCAAGAATCCTCAAGGTGGATTCCAAGGCTTTCATACTCTTCAAGGATTGTAAGCGCGCCCTGTAGCTCCGCCCAAGCGTCGTCAAGCTCCTTCTGGGCTTCTGCTCTGCTTTCTTCAAGCTCGCTTTCAGCGTCTGTGATTTCAGCTTCGGCATCTGAAACGATTCCGTCAAAGCGGGAATTTATTATTGCTTCGGTCTCATCCCCTACGAGTTCAGAAAACGAGTCTATCATATCGTTATACTCGTCGGTATAAGGGTCGTATTTCTCTGTGCTCGTGACATACACTTCAGTGTAGTATTCGCTGTTGAAGCCTTCCTCGGGGATGATTATGAAGCCTGTGACACTTCCGCTTCCCAAGGACGTTGTGCCTCTCGAGATATCCAGATACAACGGTGAGCGGCAGATACCAACTATTGTATACTCGGCGTATGCAAACGTATCAAGAGTGTCTTCGTCGTTGCTGTCAGAGATGACTATGGTTGTGCCGATGTCATCTTCCGAGAATTCCTGTGAGTCAGCAAGGCATTCGTTCGCTGATTCCGGCATACGACCAGAGACAAGCTGAGGCTCGTTTACCCCAACAGTCAGCATCATTGCGTGATAAACGTATTCATCACTGCCTATTTGGGTGATGAAATCAGCGTTTATTGAGCCGACTGCGGTTTCTACTCCGTCTATTTCCGAAATCTTTTCGATATCTTCGTCTTCGAAGCCTATGGTTGAAATAAGTCTCAGATCGTAAAGCTTGGTCTCTTCGAGATACTCAAATTCGACGGCGAGCATTGAGGAATGGGTCTGCCGGAGCCCTGCGAAGAAAGCGACTCCGAGCATGATAATGAGCATTATGGCTATGTATCTGCCCATACTCCCGGTTATGCTTCTTCTGATGTTTTTACTGTATGCGTTCTTCATAGTTCGGTCACCACTCAATATTCTCGATGGGAACGATATGGTCGTTCAACTTGACCGAATGAATGGTTCCGCTCTTGACACGGATGATTCTGTTCGCCATTGCTGAAAGAGCAGAGTTATGCGTTATGATGACAACTGTCATGCCGTCATTACGACAGCAGTCCTGCAAGAGTTTTAGGATGGATTTACCTGTCTCATAATCAAGGGCACCGGTAGGCTCATCGCATAGCAGTAGCTTCGGCTTTTTGGCAAGTGCTCGGGCTATAGAAACTCTCTGTTGTTCTCCGCCGGAAAGCTGTGCCGGGAAGTTATCGAGTCTGTGAGAAAGCCCGACAGCCGTCAAGGCTTCCTTTGCAGGAATCGGGTCTTTGCAGAGCTGAGACGCAATTTCGACATTCTCAAGTGCTGTAAGATTCGGTATCAGGTTGTAGAATTGAAATACGAAGCCGATATCATGGCGGCGATAGTTGACGAGGTCGTCTTTTTTGAGACTGCCGACGTCGTTACCGTCCATAATTACTTTTCCGCTCGTAAGAGTGTCCATTCCGCCGAGGATGTTAAGAAGTGTTGTCTTCCCCGCTCCCGACTCTCCGACTATTACGCAGACCTCACCCTTCTCAATAGTGAAGCTTGCTTCCGACAAGGCTTTTACTTCAACGTCGCCGGTTTTATATATCTTTGTTACTTTATCAAATTCAATAAACGAGTTCATTATATCACTCCTATAATTCTGTCAACATGATTTTATCGCAAATCGATTTATCTTTCATGAATATATTGTGTGAAGGTGATGAAATGGAAAAAAGAAAGCGGCACACTTTCCGATTTTTTTGTTGTAAAAAAATTTTTCAGATTCTCTGAAAAACATGTTGACAGCAAAAGCTGTATATGATATAATTACCTACAATACTGGTAGGTTTTAATCCAGCAAAAACTCTAAGGAGGATAATACAATGACTGTATACAACAAAATAACCGACCTGGTAGGTGGAACTCCCCTTCTCAGGCTCAACAATTACCTGAAGGCGGATAAGTATTACGCTGATATTCTTGCAAAGCTCGAATATCTGAACCCCGCAGGAAGCGTCAAGGACAGAATTGCAAAAGCAATGATTGATAACGCAGAAGCCACTGGCGATTTGAAAGAAGGTTCAGTCATCATAGAGCCAACCAGCGGCAACACCGGAATCGGTCTGGCGGCGATTGCTGCATCCAAAGGCTACAGAATCATTCTTACCATGCCCGAGACTATGAGTGTTGAGAGAAGAAATCTCTTGAAAGCTTACGGTGCAGAGCTCGTGTTGACAGAAGGCTCCAAGGGCATGAAAGGTGCTATTGCGAAGGCGAATGAGCTTGCTGAAACTATTCCAGACAGCTTTATTCCCGGTCAGTTTGTGAATCCCGCCAACCCGAAGGCTCACTTTGAGACCACAGGTCCGGAAATCTGGAACGATACTGACGGCAAGGTTGATATTTTCGTTGCCGGTGTCGGTACAGGTGGAACGATAAGCGGTGTAGGAAAGTATCTTAAGAGCAGGAATCCGGACGTTAAAATAGTCGCAGTTGAACCGGCAGGCTCTCCTGTTTTGTCAACAGGTGTTGCCGGCTCACACAAGCTTCAGGGAATCGGTGCAGGATTCGTTCCCGATACTCTTGACACAAGCATATACGACGAGATTATCACCATCAAGGATGAAGAAGCATTCGACACAGGCAGGAAGCTTGCAAAAGTAGAAGGACTTTTGGTAGGAATCACATCTGGAGCCGCAGTTTATGCCGCTTCAATTCTTGCAAAGCGTCCCGAAAACGAAGGCAAGACAATAGTTGCACTTCTCCCTGACACAGGTGACAGGTATTTGTCAACACCGATGTTCGCGGAATAAATCAAAACCGTCTGCTGGATTACGGCAGGCGGTTTTCGTTATTCATGATGTCCTGTAGCGTTATACTGTCAAGATAGTCGGTGATTGCTTTGTATAATCCTTGCCAGACAGGGAGAGTCGGGCAGATATCTTTGCGTTTGCACTCAATCGGGTCGCATTCGAGACAGGAAACAGGAGCGAGACTGCCCTCGGTTAGCCTTAAAATCTCCCCTACCGTATATTTGTCAGGAGTCTGGGAAAGTCTGTAGCCACCCTGATATCCTCTGTTTGTTCTGAGTACGTCTGCGCCGTTAAATGCGGGGACTATCTGCTCGAGATATTTTTTCGAGATATTCTGCCTTTCGGCAATGTCTTTGAGGGAAACATAGCCGTCGCCCTGATTCTCGGCGAGGTCAACGAGCATCCGAAGAGCGTATCTGCCTTTTGTCGATATTTTCATAGTCGATACCACCTGTATTTTCGATACTCTAATAATAACATATATTCAGTAGGTTTTCAATCTCTTTTTTATAAAAAACACTGGAAATAGATTGCCGCACGGAGTGGATAGCCCCGTGCGGCAAACATATATGGATAGAGGTACTGACTCTGACTGTCAATTATTATTCGTTCTTGATGGCTTCGAGCGCTGAAAGTCTTGTCGCTCTGATTGCGGGATAAAGTCCTGAGACTATACCTACTGCAATAGCCAGGAGCACTGCGACACCGTCAAGCCACGGCGGGATAACAGAGAGCGCCGAAGTGGAAGCGTCAATTCCGAGCATCGACATTCCGCCTGCGCTCGCCAAGTAGTTTACAGCCGCTGAGGCTCCATAGCTGAATATTACGCCTAAAACTCCTCCGACAGCGCCGATTATGCCGGCTTCAATCAGGAACATGCTTCTTATATCCGAAAGCTTACACCCGAGAACCTTCATAATGCCTATCTCTCTGGTTCTTTCGTAGATGGACATTACCATCGTGTTGGCGATACTGATAGCCGCTACGATGAATGCTACGACGCCGATAGCACCTAAAATAGCTCTTAAGAACTTGGTCTGATCCTGAAGCTGGGTCAGGTATTCCATCGAAGAATAGGTCTCATAGCCCATCTCGTTGAGCTTGGCTTCTACACCCTGAACATACTTTGAATCTTCGACAAGAACTATTGCCTGATCGTAGATATTCTGACGGTTATCCTCGGTGCTTTCTATGTCCGTTGGTGTGTATTCATAGCCATAATACTTTGCTTGGTTTTCTTCAAACTCAAGGGCGAGACTGAAAACACCGTTTACATCCATGTAAGCATAGGTCTCGTAGTTACCGCTTTCGTTATATGCAAGTATACCCACGCAGTTGCCGTCGACAAGATCAATCTTTGGTCTTGAAGTATCAACAGCACTTTCGCCATAGGACCAATACCATGTAAACTGGTATGTGTGATTACTGCCTACAGGGTTAAATGGCAATTCATCGTCTTCTGTTATCGTCTTCCACCATATCTCGTCTTCCTCTCGCATTGTGTAGAAGTAGAAAGGCATGGCATAGGTCATCACGAAGTTGGTTGTCCCAACATCATTCTCGTCAAGTAGTCGACCATAAAGAATTTCATAGCCCATATCCGCCATTGAAGCGGCGTCTATGCCGATAATCGACATTGAAGAGCACTTTTCAGTGTTGTCCATTATCAGGTATCCCCAGTAGTAGTAATACGGGGAAACCACCTGAACATGGTCTATTTCGCTTATTTCCTCAATGGCAATGTTATCAAGAACTACGTTCGATTCCGTATAAACGTATTCGCCCGTATCCTCGTCATACTGGTACGAGCCGCCATAGGAATAGATGGTTATCTGTTTAAGGTTTGAATAGGAGCTTATCTGGTCTTCGAAGCCCTTATTCATACCGATGCCTATCGAAAGCATTATAACGACTGCCGCCGTGCCGATTACAACGCCCAAGACGGTTAGCATACTTCTGGCTTTACGTCTTAAGAAGTTGGAAAAGGCAAATCTTACGATATCCGTTTTTCTCATAATCAGTCATCCCTCCTTATAGGGAAAAGCGGAATTTATTCGTCATCATCGTCATCATCAAGACCGTCAAGAAGTGCCTTCTTTTTCTTGTTCTTGATGACTATAACTACTACAACTATAATTGCGATTACTACTACACCTGCTCCGACGCCGATTGCAATCTTAGCGACGGTGCTGAGACTGGATTCTGAAACGTTGCTTGAATCTACATCTACAGTGAAATCATCATCGAAGTAGTAGTTATCACCCATAAAGCTTGAATCATCGAAATAGGTTGTCTCCTGCTCTTCGCAAACGAGGACATCGAATTCGTATTCAAGGGTGTGCTCTGCACCTGACTCATCCTCAAACGAGAACGTGAGGATTGCTGTCTTGGTCTCCCCTACTGCGTCCGGGTCATTCGGGTAAATCATGCCGCTGAAATAGTCATAGCTTGATGCGCTGAGGGTCCCGTAGTATTCGGTTGCCATGTAGAAGTCTCCGCCGACACCGATTGTGAGGCTAGACATTGCAGTCTTCGACTTGTTGAAGAACTGGAAGTAGATACTGCAGCCCTGAGAGCCATAGCATTCCGTTGGCGGATCCCACTCCATAAGCTCAAATTTGATAGCCTGTGAAACCTGCAGGTTGATTGTAATCGAGTTACTGCTTGCGGAGTAGCTTGTGCCGTTGTCATACTCGAAATCATATTGAATGGTTATAGGATATGTACCAGCACCGGCTGTGGCACTGGTTTTAAGCTTGATGGAATACTCCATCTCGCCGTCGGTCGGGATTTCCTCTGTGTAGAAGGAAGTTGTTCCGTCGATAGCTGAGAAGATATTGGTGCTTGTGGTCGAATTACTGCTGCTTGCGGTCTCGACGTCGACGGTCATATTCTTGATAGCTTTGTCGTGACTGGTATTTCTGAGAGTGAATGTGAGGGTGAACTCTTCGCCGGATTCGACCGTGTCGACATCAATGGTATAACCGGAAACGATAACCTTCGGTTCGAGAGATTTTTCGCCGGATGTTTCGGTGGCTTCTGACTTTTCGGTAGCTCTCAAGTAGATATTGAAGTTCTCGGTGTGCTCATTTCCGCTCGTATCGGTATAGGTTACCGTTGCCTGTAGTGTGTGCTGAGCGGACGGATATTCCGGGAAGACGACCGGGAATGTTGCAGTGATTGTGTCCCCGCCGACAACGGTTCCGCAATCGACGGTGTCAGTATAGGTATTGAGAACAAGACCACCGAGGCTTGAAAGAACGACTTTGACGTTATTTGCGGTGTAGCCGGTGTTGTTCTCGAAGCTTAATGTAAGCTTGGTTGACAGATTCGACTTGCCTTTGCCCTCGGGAATGGAAGCACCGGCCAGGGTGAAGCTCGGTGTGTCGTTATCTTCGTTGAGGGTTACCTCGGAAGCTTCAACGTCGATATTGAAGGTTCTTGTGTCTGAAACGACCGAGCCGGACTGTGAAGTGCAGGTTACGGTGAGGGTAACCTGATATCTGCCAGATTCAAGGGAGCTGTCGGAAAGAACTGTTACGGAGTTATAGCCGCTGTGAAGCTCCTGCTCGGCAAGGTATCCTTCGAAGCTGAAACCGGTTCCCGATACGGAAGCTGTTACCTGAGCGGCTGAATCCCAAGTGGCGTAGCTATATGTACCGTAAGTGTATTCATAATTGAGAGTGGCGTTACTTGAAAGAGTAAACCCTATTGTGAATGTGTCACCGGCATTTATTGACTGACTGCTGACTGTAGGATTCTGGATGGTTACGCCGTATGTAGTGGTGATTGCGGGAGTGTTATTGACAGTGGTGTTGTCTTCACCGTCTTCATCCGCAAAAACTCCCAACGGAAGAACGCTCATAACGAGCAAAAGGCTTAGCATAATGCTTACAATATTTTTCATGATTCAGTGTCCTTTCTTTGCTTACTTATACAGACTCGGCGGCCTTGATTATTTCGGAGGCTTCCGTGGAACCGACCGCTATTTGCTTTGAACGGTTATCTTCTACGGCGGAGATTACTCCGTCGGTGATGTGATAAATTTTATCGGCATACGCCGCAATCTCGACGTCGTGGGTTACTATGACCAAAGTCTGGTGGTTCTCTCTTGACATCGAGACCATCATTTCCATTACTTCGATTGTGGTTCTTGTGTCAAGGTTTCCCGTGGGTTCGTCGGCAAAGACTATCTTTGGCTTCGCTACAAACGCTCTCGCTATGCCCACTCTCTGTTGCTGACCGCCGGACATCTGCGTCGGTTTGTGCTTCATTCTCTTTCCCAGTCCGACGAGCCGAAGCATTTCCTTGGCACGCTTGGTCCTGTCTTTACGTTTGACTCCCGCAAATGCCAGAGGCATACTGACATTGTCTATGGCGTTCTGAGTCGGTAGAAGATTGTACGACTGAAAGACAAAGCCCATGTTCTTTTGTCGGAACACTGCAAGCTTTCGCTCACTCATCTTGTCCACTCGTTCGCCGAAGATGGTGACCGAACCCTTTGTAGGCTTCTCGAGTCCTGCCATCAGGTTCAGAAGCGTCGATTTTCCGGAGCCGGACGTTCCCAGAAGGCAGACAATTTCGTCTTCATAGATTGTCAGATTTACGTTATATAAAGCTCTCACTTTTTCTTTTCCGATTACGAAAACCTTCGATAAATCCTGAATTATTATTGTCGGCTTTTTGGATTCGTTTTCCGCGGGAATTTCGGCTGTATCTTTTGCTTGCGTCTGTCTGAGTGCCAACTCGGCAATCTTGTCGGGAGTGTTTGTTGATACTTCACGCAGGTTGAAGTTTAATCCGTCGTCCATCCATTATTCCTTCCTTTCTTCCTCAAGCTGTCTAACATTATAGGCTATTTTCCAATCTATTTCAAGATTTACGGAGAAATCTTAATCAAATCTTAATAATTGAGTTGCACTGTCAAGGACTTTTTCACATTCTCAATACTAATACACATCAGCATCCCTAATTATTGCATCCAAATAAAAAATTTTTCAAAAAAACCAGCCGCTTTCTAGGCGACTGATTTTGTGGGGTTATTCCTGAGTGTTGGTGTCTTCAGTAGAAGACTTCTTTTTCTTTGTCGGAACAATAAGGACTATAGCTATCACAATAACCGCAACTATTCCACACGCAATTACTACTATCGACCAGACATCAATATCATTGCTTGATGGCGTTTTAACAAACGGATTTGCTCCTTTTTCAACGGTCACTTCAACATAGTCGGGATTTGCGGGCATGTCGATAACGAATGTTGTCACGCTTTGTGACGGAATGTAGTTTCGTACTTCTGAATAGGAAACCTCGTTCCAGTAGGAATACTTGAATCTGTTTTCGTTGCCTATCGTCTGGTAACCAAACGAATCGGTCACTGTGGCATCGCCTAAATCAAAAGTAATTTCATCATCGTCGTCGGTGTTGTTTACGACTATAATTACAAGCCTTGAGTCGTCAGGTGCCTTGAATGCAACTATTGTTGAGCCCGAGTCGTTCCCTACGTCAACACGCTTATAGCCGTTTTTGACGTACTTTGAAAAGTGCATCATTATGTAATGATTGCCGTTTCTCGATATAGAAGCATTCTCACTTGAGCTGTCTATTTCAATAAGACAGTTACCTGTGTCTGCAATCCAGACGCCGTTCCAGTAGAGATAAGCACTGATTCCTTCGTAGATAAACTCGTTAGCCATCTTTTCTGCATGGTTTATGTATTCGTTGTAGTACCATTCAGTCTGCCAGAGAGTATAGTCGCCATAGTAGAGATCTGCAACTGCGGAATATGAAGATTTGGTATTGTCACTTCCGTAGAGATGGTGCGCTATGACTTCAAAGGTATCGGAACCTCCGTTTTCGATAAGAGGCGTGATATACGCTTCAAGTCTTGACACGGTGTCCGCCATTACCTCGGCACCGGTTATGCTCGGGGCATATTCTCCGAATGCTTCCTGAAACGCTTCGTACACTGCGAGATGAGCCTTCCAATAGGCACAGTGATACTCGTCTTCGTCAGCACCGAAGTAGAACCCAGCTTCGTCTCTTGCATTGCCGTTTTCGTCTATCTGTAAGCCTTGCAACTCGGTTTCGTTTGAAATCGAGAAGTAATCAACGGGAATTCCGGCGTCAAAGAAGAGCTGAACCGATTCAACGCAAAACTGAGCCAATTCGTCATACATATATTCGCCGTTTTCGTCTTTGGCGAGAGTGTAATATGTATAGCCGTTGTCATCAAGCTCGGTGAAAGCCACAAAATCGAGGTCGCGGTCATACTGTCCCCAGCTCGTAACAAGAACTATCGGCTCGATTCCGCGTTCTACTGCCGCCGAATAGTAAGAATAATACGCCTGATAACCGTCAAGAGCGTTCTGGTACTCGTCTCCTACATGATTGAGATCCCTGAATCTCAGGATATTGAACTCAGTATCACAGAAAATCCAGTCATATCCGGTTTCAGCGTTGACATTGGTTGTAAGCCAGTCTCCGTACCATGTGTAGGATGCTCCGAAGCCGTCAATCGTCTGATAAGTTGAGTCCATATCTATCGTGACGAAGGTTTCCGCAAAAGCATTTATACATAGAGAAGGCAAAGATAATGCCACAGCCAGTACAAGTGAAAGAGCCTTTGATAATTTACGCATTGTATTTCCTCCCAAAATTTTATATCAGTATTTATATTAACATACGAAAGTAATCGTGTCAATTACAAAAGCTGAGAAGATTATTGATTTATCCTAAGAAAAGAAAAATCGCCGACAAACTGCCGACGATCTTTCATGAAAAATAATATAGAAAGGTGGATTATGCTACAACGAAGAACTTGATAAGGAAAATAAGCGAGATGACGATTGTCAGCCAGGAAACTTCCTTGAACTTGCCGGTGCAGAGCTTGATTACGGTGTAGGTGATGAGACCCAAACCGATTGCGTGACCGATAGAACCGGTTATCGGCATACCTATGAGCATGATTGCCGCAGGAGCAAGCTGTGAGAAATCACTGAAGTCGAGATTCTTAAGCCCGGAGAGCATGAGAATTCCGACATAAATGAGTGCAGAAGACGTAGCCGCCGCAGGGATTATAGCCGCAATAGGAGCCAAGAACATGCACACCAGGAAGAGGATGCCGGTTGTAAGTGCGGTAAGACCTGTTCTTCCTCCTGCCTCAACGCCTGATGCAGACTCAACGAAGGTGGTGACGGTGGAAGTACCGGTTGCTGAGCCAACAAGAGTACCGACAGAGTCGGAAAGGAGCGCTTCCTTCATCTGAGGCATGTTGCCGTTCTCATCAACCATGCCGGCTCTTGAAGCGGTACCGACAAGAGTTCCGATGGTATCGAACATGTCAATCATGCAGAAGGTGATGATAAGAGTGATTACAGTGAACCATCCGATATCAAACAGCGTTGAGAAGTTGAACTTGAAGAGTGTGGTTTCTGCCATATCGCCGAACGCAGGAAGGAACGATGCGCTTGCGAGGCTTGCGAACGGATTAACGCCCAGGAAAATAGCCTCTCCTGCCCAATAAACGACTGCACCGATGAGCATGCCCAAAAGCACGTTAGCCTTGACATTGTAGTGCTTGAGGATAATCATTGCGAAGAGACCGACAAAGATAGTGACGACGGTGAGAACCATTGTCGGATATGCGGTATCGCCCACCATACTGTCTTTGAGTACAGAAGGTGTAAGAGAACCGAATCGGTTTTGCAGAAGGAATTTCAGATTTCCGTCTGCTTTTGTTGACGAATTAATCACTTACAGTCACAAACTCATCACACAATATATAGTACACGATGAGAAGACAAATGTCAACAGGTTGGGAACATTTTTGAAAGTCAAAATAAAATAGAAATTTTGGGCAATAAAGAAATTGGATTTGTTCATTATTACCACAAACTCATATCTTGTATTGCAATTTTGAGCCGTTCATGTTATAATACAATAAATGATACAATAAATGCGCAATGCTCTTTATTAGATTTGGAAAGGTGATAATGTCATTATGAATATAGTTTTAACTGCGGCACTTCAATCGAGGTTTGCTCCCCTGCCTAAAAATATGCACATAGTATTCTGCATAATTGCTACTGTTGTCTTCGTGGCGCTTTATATCAGAAAGCGGAAAATGGTTGACTTTCTCTGGCTTTTGGTCTGTGACTTGCCTCTTATATTGCAATTCTACGGCGATTCAACGACTGCCGCGGTCATAGGTGTCTGTGAAGTAATACTTCTGATCGCAATATTCGTGTTCCATGTACAGGACAGAAAAGCCGCCAGGAATCAGTCTGAGGACGATTCCCAATCAGGCGAAGGCGGCGAAGATGTCGACGACCTCAAGGATGTTGAGCAAGCCGTCAAGGTTGAACGTTCGAAGCTTGCCGGAAATGATGCCGATGACAACGTAATCTCTCAGGCGTTTGACAACTATAATACCTGATGAACGGAGAATTGACTATGCCGAGAGCTGTAATTCTTGATGCGGATACGGTTACGAGCGGCGATGTATCGCTTGGACCGCTTACTTCTCTTATGGAGACTGCTGTTTTTGGATTTACCTCACCTGATGAAATCGCAACTAATATCGGTGATGCAGAAATAGTTCTTACGAACAAGTGCAGGATCACCGAGGATGTTTTTGAAAAGTGTCCTAATTTAAAGTTTATCGGGCTTTTTGCTACCGGCTACAATAATATCGAAATAGATGCCGCAAAGAGGCACGGCTGTGTCGTTGCGAATGTTCCCGGATACTCGTCCGATGCTGTTGCACAGCATACTTTTGCACTGATTCTCAATCACTTTTCGAAGATTCATGAGTATGACGACTATGTTCAGAGCGGAAGCTGGGGCAAGTCAAAGCTGTTTACTCACTTTGAGATACCTCTCAATGAGCTTTCGGGCAAAACTATCGGAATAATCGGATACGGAGCTATCGGAAGGGCGGTTGTAAAGATAGCTATGGCGTTCACTATGAATGTTCTGGTGTATACAAGAACTGCGCCAAGCGATTGTGGTGGCGTCACCGTATGCGAGCTCCCCGATCTTCTTGAGAATTCGGACATTGTAACCCTGCACTGCCCTCTTAATGAAGGCACGAAGGAGCTCATAAATGCCGAGACTCTTTCGATGATGAAGCCGACTGCACTTTTGGTGAACACTTCCCGCGGCGGAGTTATAAACGAAAGAGATTTGGCGGAGTCTCTGAAATCCGGCAAGATTGCATCTGCCGCAATAGACGTTCTTACAACTGAGCCTATATCGCCGGATTGTCCCCTTCTCGGTCTTCCGAACTGTGTGATAACTCCGCATGTCGCATGGGCTCCGATTGAAACGAGAGTAAGATTGATTGAATTTGTGGCGGACAACATAAAAGCGTATCTAAGCGGCACCCCCACAAACAATGTTGCAGGATAATTTAAAGTAAAGGTTTTGATACATATGTCAGATAAACTCAAGCGAGTAGTTATAAAGGTAGGAACCTCTACCCTTACCCATCCTTCCGGACAGCTTAACATCCGCCATGTCGAGGAGCTTGTCAAGGTAATCTCGGATATCAAGAATTCCGGCGTCGATGTGATTCTGGTGACATCGGGAGCAATCGGATTGGGTGCGGCAAGACTTGGATTCAAAGAACGTCCGAAGGACACTCCCACAAAGCAGGCGTGCGCCGCTGTCGGGCAGTGCGAGCTCATGAACATATACGAAAAGCAGTTCAACGAATACGGGATTATCGCCGCTCAGGTGCTTCTTACAAAGTTTGTTCTGACCGACGAGAGAAAAGAGAATGTTATCAACTCGTTGGGAAAGCTGATTGAATGCGGAACTATTCCGATTGTCAATGAAAACGACGTTGTGGCTATTGATGAGTTGGAGCTTGAGGTTGGTGAAAACGATTCTCTTGCCGCGATTGTTGCCGTTATAACGAAAGCCGATACTCTTATCATAATGTCTGACATTGATGGTCTCTATGAAACCGACCCGAAGAAGAATCCCGACGCAAAGCTTATCTCTGAGATTACAGAGATTTCGGACGACCTTCTTGAGATGGCAGGCGGTGAAGCTTCGGGACTCGGAACAGGCGGAATGGCGACAAAGCTAAGAGCCGCAAGAATTGCGCTCAATGAAGGTATAGATATGATGATTATAAACGGCAAGCGTCCGACCAATCTTTATGACGTGTTTGACGGGAAGAAAATCGGAACGCTGTTCACATCTAAGAAGGAGTGACAAAGATATGGATTTTGGTACTATCGGATTAAATGCTGTTGAAGCGAAGAAGGAGCTTTCCTGCTCTTCGGTAACTCTGAGGAATTCCGCGCTCATGCTTATTGCCGGCTCTCTTGAAAAGCATAAGCGTGAGATTCTTGAGCAGAACAGAATTGATGTCAAGAATGCCGAAAAAGCAGGTATGAGTGATACCATGACTGACAGGCTCTATCTGAATGAGAAGAGAATTCTTGATATAGCTGACGGTGTAAGAAAGGTTGCGGCTCTCCCCGACCCTGTCGGCATTGTCGAAGGCGGAGAGATAAGACCGAACGGTCTTAAAATCACAAAGATAAGTGTTCCGATGGGTGTTATCGGAATCATATACGAATCGCGACCGAATGTCACCGTTGATGCCGGAGTTCTGTGCATCAAGAGCGGCAATGCCGTTATACTGAGAGGCGGAAAAGAAGCTATCTACACAAACACAATTCTTGCGATGATTATGCGAGATGCAGTCAGCGAAGCGGGACTTCCCAAGGATTCGGTTCAGCTTGTTGAGGACGTTACAAGACAGTCATCCGAGCAGATGATGAAGGCAAACGGGGTTATTGACTTGCTTATCCCGAGAGGCGGCGCAGGGCTCATAAATTCCGTTGTTCAGAATGCGACCGTTCCCGTTATCCAGACAGGGACCGGAAACTGCCACATCTATGTCGATTCTTCCGCAAGCATCCCGATGGCTGTTGATATTGTCGACAATGCAAAGACATCAAGACCTTCGGTTTGCAATGCCGCCGAGACGCTTCTTGTCCATAAGAGCATCGCAGAAGACTTTCTGCCGGCGCTCAAAAAGAGGCTCGACAAATCTCATGTCGAGCTGAGAGGTTGTGAACTGACGCAGATGATATTAGGCAAGTCTGTCGTTCCGGCAACCGAGGAAGATTACGAAAAAGAGTTCCTTGACTATATACTTGCCGTCAAGGTTGTCGACAATATCTATGAAGCTATCGAGCACATACAGAAGTATTCTTCGGGACATTCCGAGTGCATAGTAACCGAAAGCGTTTCCGCCGCAGAGGAATTTCAGAAGAGAATTGATGCCGCCGCCGTTTATGTCAACGCTTCGACGAGATTTACCGACGGTTACGAATTCGGACTCGGAGCGGAAATAGGAATCTCAACCCAGAAGCTTCACGCAAGAGGACCTATGGGACTTAAAGAGATGACGACTTACAAGTACATCATAACAGGTAACGGACAGATAAGATAAAGCTACTGAGGTCAGATATGAGCACAGAAACAGAAAACAAAAACGAGATTAAAACCGATAACGTTGAAACCGAGACCGTTTCCGACGACCTGACAAGTCTTGCCGACGCCGCAGGGATTATTGAAGCTATCCCTGAGGAAAAGCAGGTTGAATCAGCTCAAGAACCCAAGCAGACGGACGATGGTAATAAAAAATCCAAGAGGAAAAAGAAGCTCAAAGAGATTTCCGAGACTGCTGAGAAAGAACGCAAGGAGCTCGACGAGCAGGTCAAGGAAATTCTGGACGACGCTTTGGATGAGGACACCGAAAGTCTCGGCGTTAATGAGGATGAACAGGAAACTTCCGCTGTCAATATAAGCCTTTCGCAGATTCTGACGGCTGTTTTCGGGTTGGTCGTGCTCGGATTTGCGATATTCGGAATCGTTACCGCCATAATAGATTATCATGCGTATGCAGAGTCAAAAAACGACAATTCGGCGCTGATAAGCTCTCTTGAGCGGCTTGTCCTTCCTCTTTCGGCGGCTGATGTTCCCTCCTTTGAGAACACATCTCTTCTGAATCAGGACGTTATCATAACAGCGGCTTGCTGGGATGTTATTTTGAATCCTTCCTCGACATACACATCCGAGAATGGATATTATTCGATTTCCTACTTCGAGATTGATTCGAGAATCATCAAGCTGTTCGGCTCAGGATTGAGTTACACCCATGGAACCGTCGGCGATGAAGAACTGAGCTTTGAATATGACGAGAGCACAGGAATGTATTCAATTCCGGTAAGTCCTCGCTCAATGGCGTATTACGCCGTTGTTCAGGACATAGAGGCAACAGATGACGGTTACACAATTCAGATTGCCTACTATATGCCGATTAATAACTGGACTTCAACCGATGCCTCTCCGGAAAAGATTATGACATGTACGGTTACAAGCTCCGGACTCAGCTATACTATTTCTTCACTTCAGGTAAGTGAAATTGTCAACGGAGCGGAGTACTGATTTCAATAATTTTTGCCGCAGGTGAATCCTACGGCAATTTTATTTGGAGGAAACTATCTCGACTCCTGTGAAATAGAAGCCGATAATGTCCGAGTAGCTATAACCTTCTTCTGCCATTTTATTTCCGCCGTATTGTGAAAGCCCGACGAGATGCCCGCATCCCGAAACGCTGAAGGTGAACCTGTTGAATTCTTCCGAATGGGACACGGTGAATCTCGCCGACGGAAGATTAAGCCAAGAGGCAAGCTGTTTGCCCGTTACGATTATGTCTTTATCAAGAGTAATCTCCGTGACATAGCCGGTGTCGGTTGTGCCGGCTATGACTATCCAATCGGATGGGTTACCTAGCAAAGTGATGCTTTCGTCCTGAGTGGTTATCCTCGCAAAAATCTCTTCGGATGTATAACTGATTTCGGTTATATAGTCGCTGTCATAATTGCTCACAACGCTTTGAAGATACGGAACGTCTTCACCCAGGACCGTCAGTGCGCTCTCGCTTATGCCACCGTTTAAAACACAGTAAGCAGGCGCTATGATATTGCCACTATAGGTGATGTACTCCCCTGCTACATCACCGACCGCACTTCGGACTTTTTCAATATAATCGGAGTCATATGCAAGCCGGACATATTTGTTTATATCGGTACTGATGTCACAGCCACGCAGTTCTTCAGTTTGATTTGACTCTTCTTCAATACGCCTGCCCAAAATATATGTGTACATCAGAACAGTCTGAGCTTTGATGAGTTCAGGTTCTGTATCCATTTGAAGAGTTCCCAAAACAGAATATGTAAGATAATCCTCGATAGAAAGTGTTGTTACCGCTTCGGTGGTTATATCATAGACATAGACTTCTTCGATGAGTGGATAAGCAGAGGTAGAACTGTCCGCAAAAGCTTCCACAGTCTCTTTATCCGCCTGAAAGAAATATGCAGAGCCTTCGGAAATAAGCACTGTGATAATCGGAAATGCTACGAGTGCAATTGTTACAAATATAAGTCCCCTGAGTACATTTTTCACGTCTATCAGCCTTTCTGCCTTGATAATACGAGAATAGCACTGTCGGGACAAGTATATTGTCGAAACGTAGGAAACGAAATAATTTGGCTCCAAGTATTGATTTTTTCGAGGGCATGATGTATAATGTCATGGTACCAAAAATCAGATATGTTTCCGTAGCTCAGCTGGATAGAGCGACCGCCTCCTAAGCGGTAGGTCGGGTGTTCGAATCACCCCGGGAACGCCATAAAAGAAAACCGTCAGGAAATCAATCCCGACGGTTTTACTATTTATGTTGGATTTACACGTTGAATCTGAACAGAACAACGTCGCCGTCCTGCATGACGTATTCCTTGCCCTCGGAGCGGATAAGACCTTTTTCCTTTGCGGCAACCATGCTTCCACATGCTTCGAGATCTTTGAATGCAATTACTTCGGCTCTTATAAAGCCTCTCTCGAAGTCGGTATGAATCTTTCCTGCCGCCTGAGGAGCTTTGGTGCCCTTCTTTATTGTCCAAGCTCTGCATTCGTCCTTCCCTGCTGTCAGGAACGAAATGAGCCCCAGAAGCGAATAGCCTTCTTTGATGACTCTGTCCAAACCTGAAACTTCCAATCCCAGATCCTCAAGGAAGAGCTGTCTGTCCTCTTCGGACATGTCGGAAAGTTCGGCTTCTATTTCTGCACAAATAGGCAGGACTGCCGAATGCTCGGCTTCTGCGATTTCTTTTACAGTGAGGTAGTGCTTCGAGCTATTGATGTCTGCACGGAAGTCATCCTCCGAGAGATTCGCAGCATAGATGACCGGCTTCTGGGAAAGAAGCGGAGTTGAACGAATCATTTCCCTTTCGTCATCGGTGAATGGATAGCTTCTTGCGGGTTTGCCCTCGGTCAGGTGAGCAAGCAGAGCTTCTGTCAGGTCGATATCAGCCTGATATTTCTTGTCGCCCTTGACCATCTTCTTTGCTTTATCGAGGCGACGCTCGAGGACTTCGATATCAGCAAATATAAGCTCCAGATCTATCGTTTCGATATCGCGCTTCGGGTCGACCGAACCTTCAACATGGATGATGTCGTCCGATTCAAAGCATCTGACAACATGGATTATAGCGTCGCATTCGCGGATATTGGCTAAGAACTTGTTGCCAAGACCCTCACCCTTAGATGCTCCCTTGACGAGTCCTGCTATGTCGACGAACTCGAGCGTTGCAGGAGTGAATTTAGTCGGATTGTACATCTTGGCGAGCTTGTCAAGCCTTTCATCGGGAACACTGACGACGCCGACATTCGGCTCTATTGTACAAAAGGGATAGTTCGCTGATTCCGCACCGGCGTTTGTAAGCGCATTGAAAAGTGTACTCTTTCCTATGTTAGGAAGTCCTACCATGCCTAATTTCATTGTATTTGTTACCTGCCTTTGTTATCTGTAATCAACGAAGCCGACCTTGCGGGAAGCCTTGGTGAGAATCTTGTTGGAAAGTCTGAATGCACGTTGCGCACCGTCGGTATAGCATTGCTTGAGATAAGCCTTATCGGCAATAAGCTTCGAATATTCGGTTCTTACAGGCTCCAGGCTGTCTGCAACCACTTCGCCAACCGCAAGCTTGAAATCACCGTAGCCCTTTCCAGAGAATTCGCTCTCGATTTCATCCATATTCTTGCCGGTGACGCATGAGTAGATAGTCATCAGGTTGTTGATGCCGTCCTTGCCCTCTGCATATCTTACCTCGGTGTCGCTGTCGGTTACCGCACGCTTGAACTTGCGAATAATTGTGTCCTTATCGTCTAAGATCAATATGCAGGCATTGGGATTATCATCGGACTTTGACATCTTCTTGGTCGGGTCCTGAAGGCTCTTGATTCGGGCACCGGTCTTCGGAATATAAGCTTCCGGAACGGTGAACATGTCGCCATAACGCTGATTGAATCGGACAGCGATGTTTCTTGCGAGCTCGAGATGCTGTTTCTGGTCTTCGCCAATAGGAACCAGATCAGCATTGTAAACGAGAATGTCAGCCGCCATGAGCACGGGATAAGTGAAAAGACCGGCATTGACGTCGTCGGGGTGCTTCTGAGATTTGTCCTTGAACTGGGTCATGCGGGTGAGCTCGCCGAACTGAGTGCAACATGAAAGAATCCAACTGAGCTGTGCATGATTGGGATTATGGCTCTGGATGAAAACTATTGACTTTTCGGGGTCGAGTCCGCATGCCAAGAGAAGCGCATAGCACTCGATAGTCTGCTTTCTGAAGGTTGCGGGGTCACGCTTGACCGTCAGTGCATGTTCATCTACTATCGAATAAATGCAATCGTACTCATCCTGAAGTGGTCCCCAGTTCTTGATTGCACCGAGATAATTTCCGAGAGTAAATACGCCTGTAGGTTGTATTCCACTGAATATTACTTTCTTAGCAACGCTGGTTGCTTCGCTTGATTCTGTCATGATGATTCCTCCATATATGATTATTTGATATTAACCGTAAATTGTCAAGCCGTCCGATACGGTGAGAGTCAGCTCGCTTCCGCTGGAATAGGTTCCGCCGGTGCATATATTGTCGATGCTTTCGCCATTCTTATAGGTTCCGCCATAGCTTATGGTAACAGTCTCACCTGTTACGAGCATTGTGGATGAGAACAGAACATTCTCAACCGGCTTAGTGGTTTTGAAGACGAATTCTTCACTTCCGCAGGAGATTCTGATATAAGAGCCTGTGGAAACTGCGCTTGCAAATGAAACAGAAATAGTGTTCTGAGGAGCAGAGCTCGGATTCTTCGCTGTTGAAGCGTAACCAAGCATAAGGACCGTTCCGCCATCGACGGTGAAGTTATTCTCATACTTGAGACCACCGTCGGAATTGCCGTTTACTATAACAGTTCCGCCACTGATTGTGATATCGCCCTTGGAGTCGATAGTATCGTCATTTGAGCTGATGTAAACATATCCGCCTGTGATATTGACATTTCCGTCCGTTGCGTCCTCGTTTGAAGCGTTGATAGCGTTTGACTTGGCATTTATGTAAATTGTACCATCGCTGATGAGGACGCTCTCGCCCTCCAAGCCTTCGCTTGATGTGGAGATTACAGTTATTCCGCCGGTCACTGTTACCGAGCTGTCGCTGTGGACGGCATCGTCTCCCGATGAAAGATTCAATACTCCGCCGTTAATTGAGATGTCCCCAGCCGCATGAATCGAATCGTCTGCGCTGTCGATGACAATGCTACCGCTGTCGATAGTGACAGACCCTTGAACACACTTAAGCCCCTTTGCGCTGACTTCTGTGGTTTCGTATGCTCCGCCTGCTGTGACAATGCTGATTGAGCAGTTTGAAACTGTTATCCCGGTCTCGGTCTGAACGCCGTCGTTTCCGGCGACGAGAGTGATATTGGAATCGGTGAAAGTTGCATATCCAAGAGTTGCGTCGGTGTCATTGGTGGAGCGAAGTGCATCCTTTCCGGATGTAACATTAACGGTGGAATTCTGAATCGTCAGGCTGTCCTTACCGTTGATGCCGTTGCCGACAGCGTTCACCGTGACGTTTGTATTGATTATCTTGAGCGTGTCCTTGCCGATGATTCCGGCGGCATAGTTGCCGTTTACGATAAGTGAGCCGGTGCCTCTTATGATTAAATCATCTTTTGCAAATATTGCGGCATTCGGTTCTTCGGAAGTTTCATCGCAGAACGAAAGCGAGAAGTCATAGCTTGAGCCATCAGAGATAGTATTCTCGGTGTTGCCGTTCAGGAGAATTGTGCATGTTCCGGCTTGGTAGACATAAATTGCCGAGCCATTGGAGCATGTGATATTTGCACCGTTCAGTATAAGTACAACATTCTGATTGACGGCATTGACAATAATTCTTCCGTCGTCAAGAGTTCCCATGAATTCATAAGTACCTTCGCGGGTGATGATTATATCCTTGTCTTCAAGGGTGACCCCCGAATCGTCACCAGAAATGCTCACAGAAGAGCCAGAGAGGGCGATAACCGTGTCTCCGCTTTCGTCTGTAGTCTGAACTGCCTGAGTGGCGTCCGCAAGGGCGTTTTCGTTCAATAGCTCTTTGTAAGTGCCGGTACCGTCGGTTTCCCCGTCAACAGAAGATACATCTCCGGAATTAAGAATCCCCTCGGATTCACTTCCGCCGATGTCAAGAATCCACAAAACAGCCACAATGAGCACTACGAGTATGATAACTATTATCGCTATAGTCCCGGCTATAGATTTTGATGTTCCGTTTTTCTTTGACATTCTATTCTCTCCTTTGTATTTTCACAATCTCCTACTGTGTATTATAACTTTTATTTTGCCGGTCGTCAACCTTATTTTCGTAAATCTCATTGAAGTCGTAGAGCTTGCCTTTCGTTTTGTATCCGACCATTGTATCAAGGCAGACATTATGTATGCTGTTAAAAATGCTCTTGCAGATACGAGGATTATCTTTCTGGAGACGTCTGAGAAGAGCCTTTACTTCTTGCCTTTTGGAGCCATTGTCGCACGAAGAACAGTTTTCAGTAAACCGACAGGCACACTGAATAAACTCAAGGTCATTATACTGCTTCCAAGCAATAATATCCTCCTCATGAACACAATACAGTGGTCTTATGAGCTGCATTCCCTCGAAGTTCTTGGAGTGTACTTTTGGAGGCATTGCCTGAAGCTGAGAACTGTAAAACATGCTCATGACAGTAGTTTCAACAACGTCGTTAAAGTGATGACCAAGAGCGATTTTATTGCAACCGAGCTCTTTTGCTTTGTTATATAGGTGTCCCCTTCTCATTCTTGCACAGAGGTAGCAAGGGTTACGATAAGTGTTATTTGCAACTTGGAAAATGTTCGTATCAAAAATGGTTATGGGAATCCCTAGAAGCTCTGCATTTTGTTCAATTTTACGGCGGTTCAGCTCATTATAGCCGGGATCCATCACGAGAAAAATAAGTTCAAATGGAACTTCGCTGTGACGTTGGAGGATTTGCAGAAGCTTGGCCATAAGCATAGAATCTTTGCCACCGGACATACAGGCAGCTATTGTATCGCCCGGCTCAATCAGTTTATAATCCCGCACAGCAGTCATGAATGGGCTCCAGATGTTTCTTGAAAACTTGGTTTGTATGCTTCGTTCTATTTGCTGATATGGTAAAAGCTCTTTTGCCATTATTTCATCTCCAATTGAATTTCATCAAATGCATTGAGAAACTTATCGATTTCATCATCTGTGGTCAAATGTCCAAGACTTATTCTCCATGATGATAATGCATTTTTTCTATCGCCACTTACAGCTAAAACCGCTTTCGAAGGTGTACCATCAGACGAACAAGCAGATTTAACAGATACACAGATGTCTTTTTCAGATAAAGCCTTCTGAAAAGTTGTACCCATAATCCCGTTTATACTTAAATTTAGTATGTGCGGAACAGCATCAGCAGGGCTGTTAAACCTCACGTTTGGGTACTTTGAAAGTTCTTCTCTGAGTCTGAGATTAAGTCTCGTGACTGTTTCTAATCGCTTATCAAAATCGTTAAGAGCTATGACCAAAGCTTTTTCCGCAGAAACAGCCAAGGATAAAGCGGGAGTACCACTCCTGTAGAGTGTTGTTCCTGCTCCACCATGAATTAGCGGTACCATGTCAACATTGCGCTTTTTTATCAACAGTCCACTGCCGTTAAGTCCGCCAAATTTATGTGGCGCTATTGCGGCAGTATCTATCCCATCAAATGAGAATTTTATCTTGCCAATTGCTTGAGTAGCGTCTACATGCAGGCGACAATTAGGATATGATTTTACGACTTCAGAGATTTCAGAAATAGGCTGAATAGTTCCAAGTTCGCTATCAACGGCTGATACGCAAAGTAAAATTGTATCGTTTCGAATCAGTTCTTTAAGATCATCAAGATCGACTTTGCCATCTCTGCCAATTCTTACATAGTCGATTTCCCATCCCTGCTCCTTGAGCGTAGCAAGGCTCATAGAGACAGAAGGATGCTCTAATGGTGTAGAAATGATATGTTTGCCGTTATGACGCATGGATCGCGCGATCCCTTTTATAGCAGTATTGTTTGATTCGCTCGCACCGGAAGTATAGATTATCTCTTCACTATCAACACCAAGCATTGAAGCTATATTTTCGGTAACTTCATGCATTTTAGCCCTTGCATTCAATCCGCCTATATGATTTGAATTTGGATTTGCAATAAATAAATGTTCCGTTTCGCAGAAGACTTTTAAGACCTCTTTGTCAGTGGGATAATTTGCTGAGTAATCGAGATATATCATTTAATTGCCTCCACAATTGTTCCTCCGCCAACGACTACGTCGCCTTGATAAAGCACAACTGCTTGTCCCTTTGTAACGGCTCTTTGCGGTTCATCGAATATAAGTCTGAATTTGCCATCATCAAGCGGCTCAACCGTTGCCGGAAATTCCTTCTGGCGGTATCTTGTTTTTACAGTTACGTGAAGCTTATCAGTCAGCTCATCAAATGAAATCCAGTTTAAATCATCAGCAATAAGACCGATGCTGTAGAGCATGCTATTTGTCCCGACATAAACGATATTGTTGTCCATATCCTTATCATAAACATATACCGGCTCGCTAAATGAGATGCCTAGGCCTCTTCTCTGACCTATCGTGTATCCAACCGCGCCGTGGTGCTTGCCGACAACTTTGCCATCGGAAAACTTGAAATCACCTTCAGGGTAGCTCTTACCGGTGTACTTCTCCATAAAAGCCTCGTAATCGCCGTCAGGTACAAAGCAGATGTCCTGACTGTCGTGCTTGTGAGCGTTCAGGAAGCCTTCACGTTCTGCCAAAGCTCTGACTTCGGCTTTTGTCATCTCGCCAAGTGGGAATTTTATATGCTCAAGCTGATTCTGTGTGAGAGAATATAAGACGTAGCTTTGGTCTTTCGTCTGGTCAACAGCTTTTTTCAGGAGGAATCTGCCATCACTTTCTTCGACTTGGGCGTAGTGACCGGTGCAGATATAGAAAAGTCCCCTTCTCCTGGCGTGCTCTATGAGCTTGCCGAACTTCATATATCGGTTGCAGTCTATGCAGGGGTTCGGTGTTCCGCCGTTTTCGTAGGTTCTGATAAACTTATCTATGATCTTTTCTTTGAAATCGGCTGTGAAGTTTGCAACCTCAAACGGAATTCCAAGTCTTGATGCGCATTCAGCGGCATCTTCAACGTCTTTTTCGGTACAGCAGGTGTGAAGAACGGTTGAGGTTGAAAAATTATTATCATAAAGGCGCATTGTAGTGCTAAGGCAGTTGTAGCCTTGCTCTTTCATAAGAAACGCCGCTACAGAGCTGTCAACTCCGCCACTCATGGCTATCAGAACACCGTTTCTGTCAAGCTCCATAGGCTCTACACTGTGAAAAATTATATCAGTATCTTTCATACTCACTCTCACAGCTTCTCATGGCAAGAATTGTCTTCTCGATAAGCTCATCCAATGTCCATCCGAGCATATCCGCGCCGTTCTGGATTACTTCACGGGAGCATCCGGCGGCAAAGTTAAGAGTCTTGAACTTCTTCTTGACGGATTTGAGCTCAAGGTCCTGAACGCTCTTCGACGGTCTCATTATGGCGACTGCTCCGATTAAACCGGTGAGCTCATCGGTTGCATAGAGAACTTTCTCCATTTCATGCTCAGGCTTTATATCAACTGTCAACCCATAGCCGTGGCTGGCTGTACCGTGAATGATTCTTTCATCCAGACCACGTTCACGCATTATCTCCTGACTCTTGATGCAGTGCTGGTCGGGGTACATTTCGAAATCGAGGTCGTGCAGAAGTCCCACTATCCCCCAGAAATCAACTTCGTCACCGTATCCTAAAGTTTCAGCAAAGTATCTCATAACGCCTTCAACGGTTACAGCATGACGGATATGAAACGGCTCTTTATTAAATTCGTTCAGAAGCTCCCAAGCCTCGGCTCTTGTGTAATTCAATTTCTCGCTCATAGCAATTTCTCCTTTATAAAACGAAAAACCTATCAAAAAAATAGACTTTAGACATTATAGCGCATAGTGGGGCTCTTGTCAAGAATTGCGGCATAAAAAAGCAAGGCAGAAATACTGCCTCGCTTATGATAATTATCAGGCAATTCCGGCAACATTGTCGACGGGCATCGAAACAACGAGTCCTTTCGCCGGAGAATTTAACCCGCAGTTCTCGCCTATCGCCTTCATGATTGGAAGCTTGTCCTCCTGTGACGAGATTATCATGATAATCTCGCGCTCCGGCTGAACCGGAACTCCCCAGAACTCATAAGTATCTTCGTTGACGGCTTCCCTTACATGCAAGACAGTTCCGCCGGTGGCACCGGCATCCCTTGCGGCATCCATTACATCCTCCGAGTAGCCTTGATTTACTATTGCCATAATAAGTGCGTGTCTTGGCTCGGGCATTTCGTATACATTCCTTTCTTTGCCTATAAGCTTTTCTGCATCATCGGTATATTGTGAATTCAGCTTTTTTAGACGATTGAGGAGCATTCCGCTACCTCCCGACAAAACGGTGCTGAATGCGATACCGCTGTTGGGTGAGTTGAGAATCAGCTCTTTATCCAGCTTTTGAAGCATCTTGTCGGACATCGGCTTCGGAAGAATACTGATTAAAATCATCCTGTCGATGTTTCCGAGACCTAATATTTCCTTAATCTCGCTTGAAGCGGTTCCCTTGCCGTGGAAACGGTAATAAAGAGGAATTCCGCTCTGCCTGAACAATGAATTTGCCTTGTCAGCGAGCTTCGGATTTGATATCATAAACAGCATTCTGAAAGCCAGACGGTCATTCTCCATTCTTTCCTACCTCCTCAAAATCTATAATCTCATCAAAATCTTCAGTAACATCCGGCTCTGTAATTGCAACAGCTGCCTTTTCCGCCTTTTTCTGCTTCAGCTTATATGAAAGTCCCATAAGCTGAACCGCTATAAGCGGTGTAAGAGCTACGAGTGCAACAACTCCGAACGCGTCTGTCATTATATTTCCGCCGAGAGCCCCGCATGCTCCTATACTGAGCGGAAGAAGAAATGTGCTTGTCATCGGTCCGCTGGCAACACCGCCTGAGTCAAAGGCTATACCCACAAATATATCAGGCACGAACCTTGATAGAATTATTGCTATCAGGTAGCCGGGTATCAGGACATATTGAATCGGTATACCCAAGATTACTCTTAGCATCGAAAGTCCAACCGAAACAGATACGCCGATTGACATGCAGATGTTCATTTGCTTTGCGGAAACGACACCGTTTGTGACATCCGAAACCTGTTTGTTAAGAATCTGGATTGCGGGTTCTGCTTTTACTATGTAGTAGCCTATAAGCATTCCGACAGGTACGAGAAGCCATTTCATATTTGATGAAGCTAAATCCCTTCCCAGAACGGTTCCAACCTGCGAGAAGCCGACATTGACGCCCGTAAGGAAGAGAACCAAGCCTATGAAAGTATAGACAAATCCGACGAGAATCCTCTTAATCTGTCTTTTGCGATAACGGTGGCTTATGAGCTGGAAGATTACGAACATGCCGAGTATCGGCAGTATAGAAATAAGAACTTCCTCTATATATTCAGGAATCGCAAACAGAAACTCCTTTGCGGCGTCCTGAGTTGTGACTGCCGTTGAAAGCTCTGCCTCCGCATATTCTGCACTGGTCGGCTTATAAAAGATTCCCAAGATAAGAACTGCAATTATCGGTCCTATGCTTGATATAGCAACAAGACCGAAGCTGTCATCCGAGGCGTTCTTATCGCTTCTGACGGAAGCCATGCCGACACCCATCGCCATTATAAATGGGACGGTTATAGGACCGGTTGTAACACCTCCGGCATCAAATGAGACCGTCAAAAATTCAGACGGCACAAAGAATGAAAGCGCTATGACTATTGCATAGAGAATTAACAAAAGATTTGAAAGCTTGATTCGCTTGCCGATTCTTACAACGGCGACCGAGAATAGCCCTCCCATTCCGACAGCTACCGCCCATATGAGAACACGATTCGGAATTGAGGGAACCTGATTCGCCAAGACCTGCAAATCAGGCTCGGCAAGCGTTATGATTGTGCCCATGGCAAAGCTCGTCACCAATGCGATGACAGTTTTGCTGGACGTTGAAATCATTACGCCTATGCCCTCGCCGAGAGGTGTCATTGCCATTTCGGCACCGAGCTGGAAGAAGCCCATGCCGACAATAAGCATGACCGCACCCGTCAGGAACATTACGAATGTTCCAAGTTCTACGGGAACCAGAACTATGCTCAGAACGAGCACGATTATTGTTATAGGTAAGACGGAAGCAAATGCCTCCATAGTTTTTTCTCTTATTTTAGGGTTCATTTACCTCGCCCTCTCAAAAAATGCTTCAATCACCTTCCGGAATTACGATTCATAATACAGTAATAATACAGGATGTATGATTTTTTGTCAAGGCGAAAACGGTAAACAGTTTTTTTGAAAATGGTGAAAGTGATTCTTCTGATTCAGGTAATAATGCTTGACAAAATATTGATTAGATGCTACACTTGGATTAAAAGTGATGATATTCTGAGTGAGGCGAGAATTTATGAAAACCAAAGAAGAAATAATCCGGGCATCGAAATTTGTGCTGTTCTCAATCAGTGCAGGTGTGATTCAGATTATTGTATTTACGATTCTGAATGAGGGCTTTTTGCTGAATTACTGGGTTTGCTATTTAACTGCGCTTGTGGCATCTGTGCTGTGGAACTTCACCTTCAACCGAAAATTCACCTTCCGCTCTGCAAATAATATTCCGATAGCAATGGTGAAAGTAGCGGTTTTCTATCTTGTATTCACTCCCCTTTCGACTATCGGAGGTAATGCTCTTGAAAACATCGGAGTCAATGAGTACATAGTTCTCGCCGTGTCGATGATACTGAACTTTGTTTTAGAGTTTCTTTACGACAGGTTCTTTGTGTTTGGGGACAGCATTGACAGTGCTGTCAGCGATAAAAAGTAAAAATTAACGAGGTAGTGGAAAATGCCTCGTTTTTTATATTACTTGATTTTCTTATTAAGCTCGGCTACAAACTTATCAAGCATATCTACACTGAGGATTCCTCCGCTGAAGCCGACGAGCTTTGAAAGCGGTAAATCTATCGAAAGTGCAGATATATCAAGCTTTAAATCTTCCGTAAGAAGTTTATTCAGGGCTTCTTTCGAGACTGGATTGGCATTGAGCTCATAGACCCTTGAATCGGTCGTGAAGAAAGTTTTGCTCGTGCGCAAGCTGTTGACTTTGACGGAAGCCATAAGCGGAAAGTCTCTTGATGACGGACCGATGAGAATCTTGTAGACGGTGGTGTCAACCTGCCAGTCATGGGTTTCGACATCGTAGAAAGCGAAACTGCGCTTGTCAAGGGGCATTGTGACGGTCTTTTCCTCATTCGGCTTGAGATAAATCTTCTTGAAGCCCTTAAGCTCCCTGATGGGTCTTGAAACAGACGGATAGGTCGGTTCGACATAGAGCTCACATATTTCTTTTCCAGCTACACAGCCAGTATTTTTAACTTTGAAGCTGACTTCGAGCATGTCGGATTCGGAAATGTCGGTTGCCGAAAGCTTCAGGTCGCTGTACTCAAAATCTGTATAGCTGAGACCGTAGCCGAACGGATACATGACGTCAAGCTTTTTCTTGTCGTAGTATCTGTAGCCGACATATACGCCTTCGCTATAGGTTGCAGTTCCTTTTTCGGGGAAGCTCAGGGCAGTAGGATTATTTTCGAGCCTGAGAGCCCAAGTTTCGGAGAGCTTTCCGCAGGGAACTGCGTCGCCGAACAGAAGATTTGTGCATGCCTTTGCGACTGCTTGTCCGCCTGTGTACATTGCAAGTATGGAGTCGGCATTCTTGCTCCATTCCATCTCTACGGGTGAACCTTGGAAGAGAACGACTACAATCGGCTTGCGGAGTGCACAAAGCTTGTTGAATAGCTCAATCTGATTCAAAGGCAATGACATTGTCCATCTGTCGAAGCCTTCGCTTTCCATTCTGAAAGGCAGACCCATACACATAACGATTTTATCGGATTTCTCGGCGATTGCAACGGCTTCCGATACAAGACTATCATCTACGGAATCATCCTCTGTCTTAAAGCCTTTGGCATATGTATAGTCGATATTCTTGTCGTCAAGAGCCTGCAACAGATTCAAGACCTCAATTGCATTGACACAGCTACTGCCGCCGCCCTGATAGCGGATTTCTTCGGCAAAGGCTCCGACGAGCGCTATCCTGTCGGATTTGTTGAGAGGCAAAACGCCATTATTATTCTTGAGAAGAACTGCGCTTTCTTCTGCAGCTCTCATAGCGAGCTCATTGTGGGCTGTCATATCAGTTTTATAATCAGCAATTCTGCCGGCAATTCCCTTCTCTACGAGCTCAATTATTCTCAGGACGTTCTTGTCGAGATCTTCCATAGATAGTTTACCGGACTTCACAGCTTCGACTATGGCGGCGTCCGCTGACGGAACCGGTCCGGGCATGCGGATATCGAGACCGGCTTTTACGCCGTCGACCGGTTCGTTTGCGGCTCCCCAGTCGGAAACGACCACGCCTTCATATCCCCAATCATCACGGAGAACGTCGGTGAGGAGATACTTGCTTTCGGAGCAATAATCTCCGTTAAGACGATTGTATGCGGACATTATCATCCAGGGCTTTGCCTCTTTGACGGCTTCCTCGAAGCTTGAAAGATAAATCTCTCTGAGAGTCCTCTCGTCGATAACAGCATTGACAGAGAAGCGGTCGGTTTCCTGATTGTTGGCGGCAAAGTGCTTGATGCAGGCTCCGACTCCCTTTGATTGCACTCCCTTTATATGTCCGGAAGCCATTTTTGTTGCAAGAAGCGGGTCTTCCGAAAAATATTCGAAATTTCTTCCGCAAAGAGGTGATCTCTTGATATTGACTCCCGGTCCCAGAATAACTTGAACATCGTTTGTAAGGCATTCTTCACTGAGAGCCTCGCCAATCTTATAAATCAAGTCCTCATCCCAGCTGTTTGCAACAGTCGCACTTGACGGGAAGCAAGTCGCCGCCACAGTCCCGCCGTTCTCCTCTTTTCTCAAGCCATGAGGACCGTCGCTCATCATAACGCTTGCGAGCTTCCCCTCAATGTCAACCGTCCTCCAACAGTCCTTACCGGACGTCAGAGATGCTTTTTCTTCAAGGGTGAGACTATTAAGTATTTCCATAGCTTTTGTCATATTGGTAACCTCCGTGTGGGTATATGTTTTCAGTAACGCATATTATAACATCGTAATGACAAGTTGTAAAGTGATTATTTCTCAGCTGTGAAGAAAAATCTTCTGAACCGCAAGACTACTTTACCATCACTCATAACTGGATAAGTTTTCCTGACTCTCCTGAGAATTTCATTCTCAAATTCCAAACCATCATCTTCACTAAGCAGTGCCAGATACGGGCGTATATGAGTGCCCTTGACCCATTCGAGTAATGATTCGTGATTTGGCAAATCATGATAGTAAATCGTTTCCCAAGTCCGAAAGCTACTTGAACAGCCGGAAAGAATCTCGTAATATTCATCTGGATTAAGAGTCCACTGCCTTGAAACACTATTCAGTTTAAATTCCGAAACAACGTCTTTTATAATCCTGAACAGTGGCTCTTCCCCGTTCATCGGAATCTGTACAGCAAGCGCTCTGCCGTCATTAAGCTTACTCATGAGATATGGAATAAGCTCTTTATGGTTTGGAATCCACTGCAAGCAAGCATTTGAAAATAATAAATCGTATTTATCAGCAATTTCTCTTGCGTCTCTCAAATCGAAATCAATATCGGGATAAGCTCTCTTTGCCTTGTCTATCATATCCTGCGAGGTGTCAATTCCCAAAATACAAGCATCAGGAAAAACAGCCTTAAGCACCGCCGTACTATTCCCGGGACCGCAACCGATGTCAAGAACTGTCCGAGGATTTCTATCCTCTATTCTTTTAGCCAAGTCTATCGCCGGTTGGGTTCTTTGAGCTTTAAATTTTAAGTATTGGTCTGAACTCCAGTTGAACATTATTGATACTCCTCTAAAAATTCATCACAGAACTTATTCCACACAACTTCATATTCACTACGGGATACAATTTTTAAGTCATATGGCGATAAAATATTTCTCTTCTTAGCTTCTTCAGCGAATGCAACTATGATATCGTTTAATTCTGTTGTAAAGCCCATTATTTCATCGAATCCTAAGCTTACAGCCAGTGCAAGCCGTGTATGTCCATCAGCGGATATGTATCTGTTGTTATACTCGACAAGCGGGATAATTACGTCCTCAGGCTTTCCTATAAAGCTCGACACAGCTTTTAATTTATCCTCGTCAATATAGAACTGCGATGGCTGTATGTCTCTAAGACTCACTTTGAATAATACTACTGCTGGATATTCCCGAATCAGAGTTCCGTCTTCCCTGTAGAACTTAGTTATATGTTCGGCATAGTACCTGAAATCGTCGATGAGTTCGTTTGGACAGTCTTTTTCCGACATATGAACTACCGCAGAATTGGTGCTTATTATCTCAAAACCGAATGGTTCGCCGTCAACAAGAAAAGCTCCGTGTTGTTTCAGGACAACTTCCGAAAATCTCACATCGGTGTAGTTGTTGATTCTTTCGATTTTCAAACATAATCACTCCTGCATAATGTATATGAACTAATTATAAACTTATTGTCGGAAGTTGTCAATACAAGCGGAAAGAAAACTCATAAAATAAGACCGAGCCTGAGTTCTGCTCGGTCTTAATGATTATGCAAATACTGTCTGGGATTCGTTGTCGGGTGTCTGCTTTCCTATGAAGCCGAGGCGGGGTTGTTGGTCGCGCCATGAGAGCTTTTCATCTGATGAGATTAAAACGGCGTCCCGTCCCACCAAATCAATATCTGAGTATCTGATTATCATATCGCTGTCTCTTCCTAAGATGCCGAAGAGCCTCGGTCTCCCGTAGACTATTACTGAGACCACCGAGGCGTCGTCGGTGTCTATTTCTATATCGCTGATTTTCCCGAGCATGGTGCCGGTTTTTGTTTCTATAATCTCTTTGTGCTTAAGCTCAGTCAATGTGCATTTCATAAAAACTCACCTCAGTCAAATAATATGACTGAGGCGGGCAATTTATTATTCCGGAATCATTTTCAGTCGTTCGAGGCGGAAGTCTGACAGCCGCAGGTGGCGTCCTCAAGGCTCTTCGGGAAGAATTCGTTTGACGGGAAACTGATTTTCTCGAAGAGTTCGCAGGGGCTTTCCGTGTTGGAAACACATTCCTTGCTCGGCACAGAGTAGTCGTAAGACGGAACCATGATGGGTACTGTCCTTGCAAGAGAGACTATTGAGAACACGCCGAGCGTTACATAGATAGCCTTTCTTGACGCCGAGAGTACGGCATTCTCCACACCTGTGTCCATAATGCAAGCCGGTGACGGGACGGCGACGAGACGGATGCCGAGAACAATCGGGTCGGCGACTGCCAAAGTCGCCTTCGGCGGATTGCTGTAGCTGCAACCGGTCGATGTTACTGCTCCGTTGTCACTCGATGTGAAGTATTTGGTGCCTCCGTCGCTTCCGTAGAGAATTACTTTCTTTGTGAATGTTGCCGTTCCCGTAACGGTTTCAGCCGGTGAAGACGCCGAAGCCGCAAGGTCGATTTCAACGTTGAAGGTGTAAGTAATGTCGACCGAGTAGAAGCCTTTATTGAACGGTATCGGCTCAACCGAGAAGTATACGCTTGTCACCTCGGCACATCTTGCCTTTGCGTAATTTGCCTCGTTCACAAGCTTGATAGACTCAAAATCCGCAAACGAAACTTCCAGATCCTCAAGGCAATCCCTGTCGGAGCAACTGTCGAATATCCGCTGTGCTTCAATGGTTACCGCTTCCTTGAAGCCATATGGGTTAGATCCGAAATCAGCCATTGTATATCCTCCTATTAAGTATTAAAGTTATGAAACTTCTCTACATATTATTCGGATATGGGTATTTTAGTGACTGGCGATTTCTTTCAGAAGAGAGTCATCTGAGATTCGAGAGGCATATCGCCGAACGCACCGAGTGCCACAAGTGAGTCGACGGTCGACTTTGAAACGCCAGCCTGACTTCTGAATTCCTCAACAGTGATGAAGTTACTGTTCTGCGCCGCCTCATAGATGGCAAAAGCCGCACTCTCGCCTACTCCTGGAACAGAGATAAAGGGCAGTCTGATTTTTCCGTCCTCTATCTGATAAATCTTGTAGTGGGATTTATGTATATCAATCGGCAGGAATTCGATTCCGCGGCAGAGAGCCTCGTTTATAATCATAAGAGTATCCAGAACGCCGTCTTCTTTATCGGTTCTGTCGCCTTTCTGACGATACTCCTCAATCTTATTCTTGGCGGCACGTTTGCCTCTGACAGCGGTTTCTGCATCGAAATCTTCGCCTCGGGCGGTGAAGATTGCGGCATAGAACTGAAGCGGATAGTGAACCTTATACCAACTGAGACGGATTGCGGCGGTAACATATGCCGCGGCATGCGCCTTCGGGAACATGTACTTTATCTTCATACAGCTGTCGATGTACCATTCGGGAACGTCGTGGTCGCGCATCGTCTGCTTCATTTCGTCAGTCAGAAGCTTCGGAGCGTTGCCCTTTCTGACTATCTCCATTATCTTGAACGAGAGACTCGGATCCATGCCATGATAGATAAGATAGGTCATGATACTGTCACGCGTTCCTATAACCTGGTCGATGGTACAGGTGCCGTTTTTAATGAGCTCGGAGGCGTTGCCAAGCCATACGTCAGTACCATGAGACAAACCGGAAATCTGAAGAAGGTCAGAAAATCTTGTCGGCTTACATTCTTTAAGCATTCCACGGACAAATCCGGTGCCCATTTCGGGGATTCCAAGTGTGCCTGTGTTGCAGAAGATTTCTTCTTCATTAACTCCCAATGCTTCAGGAGAAGTAAAGAGCGAATAAACAGCCGGGTCACTCATCGGGGTTTCGGTGATGACGGTGCCGGTCATGTCTTCAAGATACTTATAAAGCGTCGGAACATCATGCCCGAGCTCGTCAAGCTTGAGGATAGTGTCATGAAGAGAGTTGAAGTCAAAATGCGTGGTGACGATATCGGAATCTGCTTTATCCGCCGGATGCTGAACGGGTGTAAAATCATATACGTCGTATTCGCTCGGGATAACGACCATGCCTCCGGGATGCTGACCTGTTGTGCGCTTTGTGCCGGTACAGCCCTTTGCGAGCCGTTCTATTTCGGCATTCGGAAGCTTTATGCCCTTGTTTTCCATATAGCGCATGACATAGCCATAAGCGGTCTTATCCGTAACAGTCGAAATAGTTCCCACTTTGAATACCTTATCGGAGCCGAAAAGCTCTTCTGTGTACTTATGCGCACTTGCCTGATAGTCTCCTGAGAAGTTAAGGTCGATATCGGGAGATTTGTCGCCGTTGAAGCCAAGGAAGGTTTCGAACGGAATATCGTGACCGTCACGGTGCATGGGTGTACCGCATTCAGGGCAATTCTTCTCGGGAAGGTCAAAGCCCGAACCGATTTCACCGTTAGAGAAGAATTCGGAGTGTTTGCACTTTGGGCAGACATAATGCGGAACAAGAGGATTTACCTCGGATATTCCCGCCATAGACGCTACGAATGATGAACCGACCGAACCACGGGAGCCGACCTGATAGCCGTGCTCAACGGAATTTGCGACAAGTCTTTTTGCAATGACATAGAGAACAGCGAAGCCGTGCTTGATAATTGAATCAAGCTCTTTATCAAGACGTTTCGATACGATTTCAGGAAGAGGGTCGCCATAGATTTCACGGGCTCTTCTCTGGCAGATTTCGACAAGCTCTTCGTCCGCACCGTCGATATGAGGCGTGAATGTGCCCTTCGGAAAAGCTCTCAGATCCGGATCGGTCATATCGGCGATGAGATTGGAATTGGTGACTACAACCTCATATGCCTTTTCTTCACCGAGATATGCAAAATCAGCGAGCATTTCGTCGGTTGTCTTCAGATAAAGAGGAGATGAAACGCTTGAAGGCGTATGTGTAACACCTGTAAGAATAGAACGATATATAGCGTCTGAGGCATCAAGGAAATGAACATCACCCGTTGCAACAACAGGAATCGAAAGCTCTTCGCCAAGCTTGACTATAGTTCTATTGAATTCTTCTAATTGTTCTTCGCTTGTGACACTGCCGTCGTTGAGCATAAACGCATTATTCTCAATAGGCTGGATTTCAAGATAGTCATAGAACCGGGCAATTTCACAAAGCTCGTCCCACGGCTTTCCTTGGAATACTGCCCTGAAAAGCTCCCCTCCCTCGCACGCAGAGCCGACTATGAGCCCTTCACGATGCTTGATGAGCTCAGACTTCGGGATTCTCGGGGTCTTATGATAATATTTAAGATTAGAGTCGGATATAAGTATGTAAAGATTCTTAAGCCCGACTTTGTCCTTGGCAATGATTGTCTGATGGAACGTCGGAAGCTTTGAAGTATCGGTTTTGGCGACGGCGGCATTTACGCCTTCTATAGTTAGGTCTTTATCCTTCTCAAGAAGCCTTTCCGAAAGCTTCATGAATATGCCGGCATTGACCTCGGCATCATCGCAGGCTCTGTGGTGATGGAAATCGCCCAATCCAAGATTTTTCGCTACATAGTCAAGCGTGAACTTACCCAAATGCGGGAGCATTGCTCTTGACATGGCTACGGTATCCAGGTACGAAAAATCAAATTTCTTTCCGCAGCGCTTAACGGCAGTCTTGATGAACGAAGTATCAAAAGACGCGTTATGTGCAATCAAAACCGGATTATCTCCGCAGAACTTCATAAACTGGTCGAGAGCCTCATCTTCGTAAGGAGCATCCGCTACCATGCTGTCATTTATACTGGTCAGCTCAGTGATACGGGATGGAATATGCTTTCCGGGATTGACGAAGGTGTCCATTCTCTCGACCACCTGCAAGCCCTTGACCCGGACAGCGCCGATTTCGATTATCTTTTCGGTTACAGCTGAAAGTCCCGTGGTTTCAAGGTCAAAGACAATAAACTCGTCCTTGAGCTTTCTTTCATCGTGACCAAAGTAGATGTTTGTCTCGTCGTTCACCTGATAGGCTTCAACACCGTATATAACCTTGAAATTGCCGCCTTCCTTGCGAATCTTGTCAACCTCGTACATAGCGTCCGGGAAGCCCTGAACAACGCCATAGTCGGTGATTGCGATTGCGGGCATTCCCCAGTTGTAGGCACGCCTTACAATCTCATTTGAAGGGGCTATACCATCCATGATGGACATATTCGAGTGACAGTGAAGCTCAACACGCTTTACGGGAGCATTGTCGGTTCTCTTAACTCTTGAAACGGCGCTTATATCGCGAGGCTTGATGTTCGTCTCGTTGTCATATGTATCGAATGTTATGTCGCCGTTGATTATTACCGTCATGCCCTTTTTGAGCATTTCGAGCAATGCTTCACCCTTGGCAGTAAGCTCGATTATTTTAACGACTATAGAGCTCTTATAATCGGTCATCTTGACGGTGATTATGAGGCGCTTGTTGTCCTTGGTGGCACGGGAATCTATGTCGAAAATATCGCCCAAAACAGTAGTCTTTGTGTTCACGGCGGCATTATAAACCTCTGGAATCGGCATGATTTCAATCTTGCCAGTGATACGCTTGCCCATTATAAGAGTAGCTTCCGGTAAGATGTCGTCCGACGGCGGTTCAATTTTGTATGTATCTGTCGGGATTGCATGAGATTTATCTTTTTTCTGGCTCGGAGCGGCGACCATACGCTCGCTGACAAGCTTGTCGAGCTCTGCATCACGCGACGGAGCTGTAAATTCGGGTACAGGTGCCTCGCCGACAGGCTGAGAATCGCCGGTAATCTCGACAGTAATATTTTTTGAGAACCAGGAATTTATAATCTTTGGAAGTACATCGGTTACACCGGCATTCTTAATAAAGTTTTCGCCGGAATTCTTTAAGTGAATTTTAAGGTCATCACCGTCAAGGTTATAATCCGCTCCGTCGAAGAAGCCGTTCACGGGAAGACGCTTTTTGAGCTCGGAAATAACCGTAGGCATCATTTCTTCCGTGAGCATGTGAGGCTCAAATCGTGGACTTATATAAACTTCATTGATGCCGAGGGCACGCTTGAGACCGTATTCAAAAGCTTCAAGGTCGGCTGATGTTACAGAGCATGAAAACTTGACCACAACAGCAACCTTAGTGTGGTCTTTAGAGAAGCCGAGTCTCTGAATCTCTCCCGATTTAATCGACTCGGGTATTATATTTCCGTATGCACTGAAAAAGTCGCCTACTGTTTTGAAGCCCATTTACACACCGTTCCTTCGCCCTTGATTCAAAGCTTGTCTATTTCACCGAGAAAAGCCGTGAATGCGTCTTCCTCAGAATACTTTCCTATAATTTCGTCCTTTTTGAAGATGACGACCGAGCCGTCTCCTCCCGCCAGACCGATATCGGCTTCTCTTGCCTCGCCGGGACCGTTTACAACACACCCCATGACTGCAACCGTTATGTCTTTATCGACATTTGCAAGAGCCTTTTCGACCTTATTTGCAAGCGAAATCAAATCTATCTTGGTTCTGCCGCAGGTAGGACAGGAAACGAGTTTGACTCCGCCTCTTAAATTCAGAGCTTTCAGAATCGAGATTCCGGCTTCGACTTCCTTGACAGGGTCGTCGGTAAGGGATACTCTTATAGTCTCCCCTATTCCGTCTGCCAGAAGCGAACCGATTCCGATTGAGGACTTGACAAGTCCCATGTTATATGTACCGGCTTCGGTTACTCCCAAGTGAAGCGGGTAGTCGGTCATCTCACGCATAAGCCGATAAGCGACAATATTACGTCTGACGTCAGACGACTTGATAGAAACGACGATGTCATTGAAATCGAATCTTTCAAGAAGCTCAATATGCTTCATTGCGCTTTCGCAGAGGGCTTCGGGAGTCGGAGAGCCGTATTTTGCAAGAATATCTTTCTCGAGTGAACCGGAATTAACGCCGATTCTTATCGGAACATTGTGACTTCTGCAACAATCGGCAACCGCTTTGACTTTATCAATATCACCGATGTTTCCGGGATTGATTCTTATCTTGTCAATGCCTCTTTCACAGGCAGCGATTGCAAGGCGATAGTTGAAATGAATATCGGCAACAAGGGGAACCGAAATCTCGTTTTTGATTGCCGGAATAAGAGCGAGGGCTTCTTCGTTGGGAATAGATGCCCTGATAATCTCACAACCGGCTTTTTCAAGAGCTACAGCTTGTTTAACGCTTCCCTCTATGTCATCGGCTCTGGTATTGAGCATCGACTGGACATAAATTCTGCCGTCACCGAGCATTAGATTTCCGATTTTGACTTTTCTGACAGCCATTATGGCACCGCCCTTTAAAACAGCTTTATTATGTCGTTCACAGTGACAACGAGCATCAGAAGAAGCATTGCCGCCATTCCGATAAAGTGAACCATTCCCTCGTGCTCGGGCTTGACGGGCTTTCTTCTTATTCCCTCGATAATGAGGAAAATAGCTCTTGAACCGTCAAGCGCGGGAATCGGAAGAAGATTAAATATGCCGACATTGATGGTTATATAAACGACAAAGGTCATGAGGGTCTCAAGCATTTCCGTAAACGCTACGCCTTGTGAAGTGGTGCTGACAACCTCACCTATCGCGTCGACAATTCCGACAGGACCCGATAAATCGTTAATCGAGTAGTTGCCTTTGATAAGGTCAGCAAGCGAGAGCCATATCATTCTCGACACAGAGACGGTTTTTCTTGCAGAGTAGCTTATAACCGAAGCCGGGGTGACTTTCTCGCCGACAACCATAAAATCAATATAGAGGGTTGAAGTACCATCTTCGGCTACAGCTGATTCAAACGTGACACCACTGAGCGATACTTTCTTGCCATCTCGGACTACAACCATATCAAAAACTGCGTCTTCGTCAATCTGGAACTCATAGGATATATCGGTATCGGTATATATCTTCCGACCGTTTACCTCAACTATTTTATCGCCGACCTCGAGACCTGTCATGTGCGACGAAGCACCTTCGGCATAGAATTGGGCAACGGTAGTGGAAACTATAGCATCGGAGCATGCCGTTACAATAACCAGAATCAGAAAGCCGAGAACTATGTTCATAAACGGTCCCATAAGGACCACGAGGAGTCTCCTCCAGACCGGTCTGTTGCGGAAAGCTCTGGGGTCATCGCTCGACTCGTCCTCTCCTTCCATTGAGACGAAACCGCCGATGGGAAGGCATCTTATTGAGTATGCCGTTTCCTTTTTGCCCCAGGAGACTATCTTCGGACCCATACCTATAGAAAACTCGTTCACTCTTATTCCCATAGCCTTTGCCATGGCAAAGTGCCCGAGCTCGTGGATTATAATTATAATTCCGAAAATGATAATCGCTACTAAGATATAGACTATGGTCAAGGTATCAATCCTTTCTGATTTTGCTCGATACAAAATCCCTCGCCGATTTGTCTGCCGAAAGAACATCGCTCAGGCCATTTACGGTCTTATGCTCTAAGCTGTTAAACGCACTTTCAGCAAGCCTTGCTATGTCGTTGAAACCGATTTCGTCCCTCAAAAAGCTTGCTACGGCTATCTCATTGGCGGCGTTTACAATCGCCGGTGCTGTAGTATCGGCTATTTCTGCGGCTTTTATACAAAGCCCGAGGCATCTGAACGTCTCGATATCCGGCTTCAAAAAACTCAGGGTTCCGTAATCTGTCAAGGATAATTTCTTGACGTTTGATTCGGGACGATTCGGATACAACAGCGCATACTGAATAGGAATTCTCATATCCGGGACACCGAGCTGAGCAATTATAGAGCCGTCGTTGAATTCAACCGCCGAATGGACAACGCTTTCTCTGTGAACAACGATTTCAATCTGCGAAGGCTTGACGCCAAAGAGCCACATTGCCTCCAAAAACTCAAAGCCTTTATTCATCAGGGTTGAAGAATCAATAGTTATCTTTGCGCCCATGTTCCAGTTCGGATGCTTCAGGGCGTCCTTAGCCGTCATATTTTCGAGCTCTGCATAGCTCTTTCCGAAGAACGGTCCGCCCGATGCTGTGAGTATTATTTTATGCAAATCTCTGCGGTTTCCGGATTCCAGAGACTGAAATATCGCCGAATGCTCGCTGTCGACTGGATAGAGCTCAACGCCCTTTTGCTTTATAGCCTCGGTTACAAGCATTCCGCCTGCGACCAGAGTCTCTTTGTTTGCAAGAGCTATGTTTTTTCCGGCGTTTATCGCCGCAAGTGTCGGTTCAAGTCCGACCATGCCGACTACCGAATTCAGAACAATATCCGATTCAGGTTCACAAGCCGCTTCGCAGAGTCCGTTCATGCCGGATAATACGGTTATACCTGTCCCCTTCAGTTCATCTTTGAGCGGTTCAACATATTCGCTGTCATAGATACAGACAAGCTTCGGCTTGAATTCGAGAGCTTGTTCAGAAAGAAGCTTCCAGTTGGATTTTGCGGAAAGAGCGGTTACGGAAAGACCATGTCTTTTGATAACATCAAGAGACTGAACGCCGATTGAACCGGTTGAACCTAAAAGAGATACTTTCTTCATCTATATCAACCTCAAATCAGAATATGCCGATGCCCGAAGCACAGAGTGCCATAAACGGAGCTACAAAAACAACGCTGTCAAACCTGTCGAGAGCTCCGCCGTGTCCGGGAAACAGATTACCATAGTCCTTGACGTCGCAGTGGCGTTTGACAACTGACGCAAACAGGTCGCCTGTTACACCCAAAAGCGCACAACCTGCACCCAGAAGTGCCATGAGTATGTAATTAACCTGTGCCTGAACCATTACCAGATCAACGACGAGTCCGAATATTACAAACAGTATTACATCGGTGATAATACCGCCGATAAAGCCCTCGACAGTTTTCTTGGGACTGATTTTCGGGCAGAGCTTGTGTTTGCCGAGAAATGTTCCTGCAAAGTACGCTCCCGTATCGTCAAGCCATGCTCCGCAGAATGTCAGAATCAACGTCAGAAGCCCGAATTGCTTGCTTGAAGCCTCAATAGCGCAGAGACTTGACATTGCAACAGAAATCAACAGCGAATAAAGTGCGACCGTCGAATATACGCCGACATCGGTCTTTTCATAGCCGATGAAGACATCCAGGGCATACAGTATGATATATGCAAATATAACGGCTAAATATATATACAAACCGTCGCTCACTGAAAGAAACCTGACTGCAAACGGGAAAAATACGGACAGGCACAGACTTCCAATAAATAAAGTGCTCTTTAAAAGCTTGGTTGCACGGAAAAGCTCGAACATCATTACAGCCGTTAGAGCGGCTACGGCAATATTGAGCACTATTGTGCTGTGAAAGCAGAGAACAACCGCCAAAAGAGCAAGTGATACAACAGCCGTTATTATTCTTGTTTTCAATTTATGTCCCTTCTTTTCAGTTCATAACTCCGCCGAAGCGTCTGTCTCTGGATGTATAATTTTTAAGAGCATCTATCAGTTCATTTTTCCCGAAATCGGGCCAAAGTGTCGAGCAGAAGTAAAATTCAGCATATGCGCATTGCCATATCAAAAAATTCGATATTCTCTCTTCTCCACCGGTTCTTATAAGCAAATCAACCGGAGGGATATCTTTTGTATCCAGGAATGAATTTATAAGCTCCGGAGTTATCTGTTCTTCGGAAATATAGCCCTCTTTTGACAATGAAGCAATTTGTTTCACTGCCCTAGTGATTTCGTCATGACTGCCGTAATTAACGGCAATAAGAACGGTAAGACCGGTGTTGTCCTTTGAGCCTTCTTCGTTTTCAGCCATCTTCTTCTGGAGGCTATCGCTCAGCTTTGTTCTGTCACCGATAAATATAAACCTGGCGTTTTCATCAGTATATTGCTTGAGGGTGTCGAGCTGTTCGTCAAATAAATCCAGCAGCCCTTTTACTTCATCATCGGGGCGACTCCAGTTTTCTGTGGAAAACGCATAGAATGTAGCATATTTAATATCGAGGTCTTTGCATGCTCTTATAACGGTTTTGAGAGCCTTTGCACCCTCTCGGTGACCGTAATTGCGGGGCATAAGGCGTTTTTTCGCCCATCTGCCGTTGCCGTCCATAATAAATGCAACATGCGTCGGTATTTTAAGCTGCTTTATCTCATCTGCCAAGCAAATCACTCCTGTAAGTAAACAATCAAACAGTCTCACCCCGAAGGGTGAAACTGTTCAGGGTATTTTGATTAAAATCAGACGGAAAGAATTTCTTTTTCCTTGACTGAAACCTGCTCGTCAACCTGTGCGATATATTTGTCGGTGAGCTTCTGGATGTCCTTGTCGAACTGCTTTACATCGTCCTCGGTGACATCACCGTTCTTCTTCATGGTCTTTATCTTCTCGTTTGCGTCACGTCTTATCGAACGGACAGCAACCTTTGAATCCTCACCGAGCTTCCTTATATCCTTTGTGAGATCCTTACGACGCTCCTCACTGAGCTGTGGGAAGGTCAGGCGGATGACGGTGCCGTCATTAATTGGATTGATCCCGAGGTCGCTCGCCTGAATTGCCTTTTCGATAGCTTTAAGGGAGGACTTGTCCCACGGCTGGATTACAAGAATTCTTGCGTCCTGAACCGATATAGCCGCCATCTGATTGATGGGAGTCTGGGTTCCGTAGTAATCAACCATGATTCTGTCAAGAACAGCAGGATTAGCTCTGCCGGCTCTTATTGCCGCAAAATCGGAAGCCAGAACCTTAAGGGTTTTCTCCATCTTTTCCTTAGCGTTATTCAAAGTATCTTTCATTATGATTCCTTCCTTTCAGTTGTCAGTAAAGTATTGTTCCGACATCTTCGCCCATAACGGCATCGTAGATATTGTCGGGATTTTCGAGATTGAATACGATTACGGGGATTTCGTTTTCCTTGCACATGGAAGCGGCTGTAGCATCCATTACCCCCAAGTGCTTTGAGACTACGTCGTCAAGGTCAAGCTTATCATACTTGACGGCATCGGTATACTTATGCGGGTCTTTATCGTATACGCCGTCGACCATAGTGGCTTTCAGCATTACGTCCGCCTCAATTTCAGCCGCACGAAGAGAAGATGCCGTGTCGGTAGAGAAGAACGGGCTTCCAGTTCCGCAACCGAAGATGACTATTCTTCCTTTTTCGAGATGTCTTACTGCCTTGTTTCTTATATATGGCTCGGCAATCTGACGCATTTCAATCGCTGTCTGGACTCTTACTTCAGCACCCAACGCTTCGAGACTGTCGGCAACCGCCAAAGCGTTCATCGCCGTTGCGAGCATACCGATGTGGTCGGCTCTTGTTCTGTCCATTGCGCCGCTTGAACGTCCACGCCAGAAATTGCCGCCTCCGACGACTATTCCTATCTGAACTCCGGCATCATAGCACCTCTTGACACTACGGCAAATATTTCCGATTGTGTCGAAATCAAGTCCGGTCTTCTTATCACCGGCAAGAGCTTCTCCGCTCAGCTTTAAAAGAATACGCTTATACTTCGGCTCCATAAACAGCACTCTCCAATATATTTATTTGTTTTGTTTACATATGGCATAGCAAGTCACTGCTAACCACATCTAATTTTAACCTAAAATCGCTCCAAAGTAAATAGGTTTCACACAAATCTCATGAATAAATTTTACTCGGTTCTGACAGGTCGGAGCATCAGCTCATTAATTGCCACGCTTGGCGATTTGCCTTCAAACAGCACTTTATTGACTTCTGTCGTTATCGGCATATCTACTCCGTATTTATTTGCAAGCTCCAATGTTGCCTTGGCGCAGGCATAACCCTCTACTGTACCGATTCTTCTGACGGCTTCCTCTGGCTCGACGCCCTGACCTATGAGAAGTCCGGCACGATAGTTGCGGGAGTGCATGCTTGTGCAAGTTACAACGAGATCACCAAGTCCTGCAAGACCGCTGAAGGTGTCCTGTTTGGCGCCCATCGCCACACCGAGGCGTGTGATTTCACTTAAACCTCTTGTCATAAGAGCGGCTTTTGTGTTGTCACCAAATCCGAGACCTCCGACGACTCCCGAACAGAGGGCAATTACATTCTTGACAGCACCGCCGACTTCGCAGCCGATAACATCGGAATTGACATAAAGTCTTAATACATCATCGGAAAAGTTTGACTGAATCAGACGAGCGGCATCCTCATCCTCGGAAGCAACCGCAACCGCAGTTGGCATTCCTCTGCCGAGTTCTTCCGCATGCGACGGTCCCGAAAGAACGGCTATCCTGTTATCGGGAAAGACTTCCCCGATGACTTCGCTCATACGCTTCAAAGATCCGTCTTCAAGCCCCTTTGCACTGCTCACGATTATACTGTTTTTATTGACGTAAGGTTTTGCCTGTTCACAGACAGAGCGGACGAATTTCGAAGGTATTCCGACTACTACTATGTCCCTGTCCGATGCACAGGATATATCCTCGCAGAGATTGACCGACTTGGGAATCTGAACGCCCGGGAGCTTCGCTCTTAATTCCCCCGTTCTTCTTATCGTGTCGAGTTCGTCTTTAAAGGCACTCCAGACGGTCACACCATGACCGAGTCGAGAAGAAGTGCACGCAAGCGCAAGCCCCCATCCGCCTGAGCCTAAGATTGTGATGCTTGTCACTTGTTATCTCCTCGCTTTCTGAATGTGAATTTTGATTCCGTATGGTTTCTGAGTCGCTGAATATTCGGCATATGCCTTACAAAGCAGAAAGCGCCCATTGCAAGGGCTATAATTGCGTGTATAGCCGTATAAATATTGAGCTCGCCGAGCATTATCAGGTCGGCTAAGATGTAGCATATCGGGTAAGCCACACAGCATGTGATGGAACTGAGAGACACATATTTTGTTGCAATAAATACAATAAGAAAGACAATCAGAGCCAACAAAGATGCCAACGGATTTATACATATAGTGCAAACAGCCGCAATTAAAATTCCCTTTCCGCCTTTAAAGCCATAGAAAATCGGGAAGCAATGTCCCATCACGGCGAACATCGAAGCAACCATGCAGGCAGTCATGACATTGTGTTCATCGCTTGAAAATAATCCTGACGAGAAAAGCACAGCTCTTGTTCCGAAAACAACCACAATGCCCTTAAGGACATCGATAATCAGAGTCATTGCCGCACTGATGCCGCCGAAGGTACGGTATACATTCGTAAGTCCTGCATTATGACTACCGTAATCCCTGATATCTTGCCTTTTGACAAGACGAACGGAAATAATTGCGGAGTTGAGGCTTCCTATCAGATAGGATATAACCGCAACCACGAGTAAAGCCAGATAGTACAATTTGTCAGCTCCTGTTATTTAGTGTCCTGATTATCTCTTTCACGGACGATAATGCGAATAGGTGTTCCCTCAAGTCCTCCGAAGGTGTCCCTTATCTGGTTCTCAAGGTATCTGCGATATGAGAAATGGAACAGCTCCGCCGAATTTACAAACATGACAATTGTAGGCGGATTGGTCGAAGGCTGAGTCATATAGTATATTTTCAGGCGCTTGCCCTTGTCTGACGGCGGCTGTACTCTGTTGACGGAGTAAGCTAAGATGTCGTTGAGCTTGCCTGTGGATATTCTCATTGAATTGTTTGCATAGACGCAGTTAATAAGCTCGAAAAGCTTGTCAACACGCTGTCCCGTCTTTGCAGAAATGAATATAAACGGAACATAGTCCATAAAGCTGAGCTTCTCCTTGAGATTATCGGAGAACTCCTTCATGGTGTTGGTGTCCTTTTCGATTATATCCCACTTGTTGACGGCAACTATGCAAGCCTTGCCTTGTTCATGGGCATAACCTGCGACTTTGGAGTCCTGTTCCGTGAATCCGACAGAGGCATCTATTACTATAACGGCGACATCAGCCTCGTCAACCGCCATATATGCTCTGAGGACGCTGTAGTGCTCGATATTTTCGTATACTTTCGATTTCTTTCTTATACCGGCAGTGTCGACAAAAGTATATTTTCCCCATTCGTTTTCGACTTCGGCATCCGTGGCATCTCTGGTGGTTCCGGCAATATTGGAAACAATCGCTCTTTCTTCACCGACGATTCTGTTAATAATGGAAGACTTACCGACATTCGGCTTGCCTATCACAGCAACACGAATGCTGTCTTTATCTTCATTTCCATCGCTCTCGGGAAGATTTTCTAAAACTCTGTCAAGTAAATCACCGGTACCGTAGCCATGGACAGATGAAACCTCAACCGGGTCGCCAAGACCGAGATTATAGAATTCGTAGAATTCCGGCTCAGGTGGTCCTAATCTGTCGCATTTGTTGACACAGAGAACAATAGATTTACCTGACTTCTGAAGCATCGAAGCTACTTCATAGTCGTTTGCCGTTACTCCGGAACGGATATCGGTTACCAAAATGATTACGGACGCTTTATCAATCGCAATCTGAGCCTGACGTCTCATCTGGACGAGTATGGTATCGGTTGTTTTGGGCTCGATTCCTCCAGTGTCTACGAGCATAAATTCACGGGTACGCCACTCGCACTTTGAGTAAATTCTGTCTCTTGTGACGCCTGGGGTGTCGTCGACTATCGAAAGTCTCTTGCCTATAAGCTTATTGAATAATGTGGATTTCCCTACGTTGGGTCGCCCCACAACGGCGACAATCGGCAAAGCCATGCTCCGCCTCCTTAAATTCAGAATATAATGGTAGAAGTTATTAAAAAATCAGAGAAGGAAATGCTCCTTCTCTGATTTTGAAGAAGACAAAGCTTCGTTTAAAGACTATGCTTCCTTCTCGATAACCATGGTACCCTTATAGTAGCCGCAGTTACTGCAAACCTTGTGCGGTGAGGTTAAAGCACCGCAGTTGGAGCACCTTGAAAGCGCGGGAGCTTCAAGCTTCCAAACGCTTGAACGTCTTTTGTCTCTTCTTGCTTTGGAGACTTTTCTCTTCGGTACTGCCATTTTCAGCACCTCCTCCTTGACAAATTATGACATAGCTACTTTGCTTTGCACAAATGATTATTGGTCACTTTCGCAATCGCAATCACCGTCGTTGAGATTTTTGCCGCATGTCGGGCAAATGCCCTTGCAATCTTCGCGACAAAGAATTTTGGTCGGCATTGAAAGTAGCAAATCTGAGATAGCTAACTCATTAAGATCAAGAGTTTCGCCGGAGCAATAGACATACTCATCATCATCGGGAAGATTTTCGTTATCTTCGTCGCCTCTTACGAGGATATGAGAATAATCCTGATTATACCGGCGGGTGAATTCAGCCGAGCATCGGTCGCAGATATGTGAAACAGCGTAGTCGAGATTATAGGAAAGAGTTACAATTCCGGCTCGGCAGACTGTTTTTCCCCGTAAGGTCACGGGAGTGATGAACTCCCCTACTCCCTTATACTTGTCCATATCGCTTTGGGGAATGTCGGTTTCGACAGGACGTTCGCCGTCCTCCCCGTCAAACAGCGGCTTAAGCTTCAGCAGCACATTACACCTCAGAATATCACAAACATTATACTTTAGCGAGCACAGAATGTCAATAGTTTTGAAAAATTTTGATTCCTCGCCCGATAACACACTTCATCTCCGCCGCAAAACAATGATTCACGGCGGAGAAGCACGCTTACAAAAGAATTCAGTTGCCGAGACGCTTTACGATGCTCTCGGGAAGATTCTCCTTGTCCTCGGAAACCGTGAAAACGATAAGGATGTCGGGAGCAACAGCCTCAATCTTTTCGAAGAGGTCTTCAAGCTCGTCGTAGTTTCTGCCGCCAATCTTAAGAATTCCGTCAACAAAAATTTCGGATATATCATAGTTTGCGGCAATAGTTCCGGTGATGAAGCCGTAGAACTTGTCGTAACTGTCAATCTTGTAGCCATCGACATCAACGAGTCTGACACTGTAAGGAATGTCATAGGTGAGCTGCATGCTCTTTTCGATGCAGACTATGTTTCCCTTGGTGTTGGCGACTGCGTCCTTGATAAGGTCAAGCAGTATCTTGGTTTTGCCGGATCCCTTTTTGCCGGTGATCAGTTTAATCATAGTAACACTCCGTTTCCGCCCTTGCGGGCTGTTTTTGCTTTATTCCACAGCTATACAGCTGTCAGAAACAATAATTATTCTGCCTTGAGCTTTTCTTCAAGCTCAGACTTACGATCCTCATAGCCCGGTTTTCCAAGAAGAGCGAACATGTTCTTCTTGTAGCTCTCAACACCCGGCTGGTTGAACGGATTTACACCGAGCATGTAGCCGGAGAGTGCACAAGCCTTCTCGAAGAAGTAAACCATCTCGCCAAAGTTGTATTCGTCAAGCCTGTCTACCTCGATGATGAGGTTCGGGACTCCGCCTTCGGTATGAGCAAGAACAGTTCCTTCCATCGCCTTGCGGTTTACGACTGACATATTCTGGTTTGTGAGGAAGTTCAATCCGTCAAGGTTTTCGGCATCATTCTCAAGGAACAAATCCTTCTTCGGGTTCTTGACATCGACAACGGTCTCGAACATGATTCTTGAGCCGTCCTGAACGAACTGACCCATAGAGTGAAGGTCGGTTGAGAAAATAGCGCTAGAAGGATAAATTCCCTTATTATCCTTGCCTTCGCTCTCGCCGAAGAGCTGTTTGAACCACTCGTTCATCATTGCGAAGCAAGGCTCATAGGATACGAGCATTTCGACCGACTTGCCCTTGCGGTAAAGAATATTTCTGAGTGCGGCGTACTTTTCGCAATCATTCATGTCGTCTTCGAGATAAGCTTCTCTTGCGGCGACGGCGCCCTCCATGATATTGTCGATATCACATCCTGCAACGGCTATCGGGAGAAGTCCTACTGCTGTAAGAACCGAATATCTGCCTCCGACATCGTCGGCAATTACGAAGGTCTCATAGCCCTCGGAATCGGAAAGCTCCTTAAGGGTTCCCCTCGCCTTGTCGGTGGTAGCGAAGATTCTCGTCTTTGCCTCTTCCTTGCCGTACTTGTCCTCAAGAAGCTTCTTGAAGATTCTGAAAGCAAGCGCAGGCTCGGTGGTGGTTCCCGACTTGGAAATAACGTTTACGCAGACATCCTTGCCCTCACAGATGGAAAGTATCTCATTGAGATAAGTGGAGCTGATGTTGTTGCCGACGAAATAGATGTCGGGCGTGTCCTTCTTAAGGTTGTTGTAATATGGGCTTGTTAAAAGCTCAATAGCCGCTCTTGCACCAAGATAGGAGCCGCCTATACCGATTACGATAAGAACGTCTGCCTTCTCCTTGATTCTTGCCGCGGCGGCTTTGATGCGGGCAAATTCTTCCTTGTCGTAGTCAACCGGAAGGTCGACCCAACCCAAGAAGTCGTTGCCCAGACCACTGCGCGAAGCAAGTGTGTTGTAAGCGGCGGTTATCTGAGGACGAATTGCCTCGAGTTCGTAAGGATTCACGAACTTATCAGCGTACTTTGTTACTAATTTAATAGACATAGCTGTCATCCCTCTCATTTGTCTTTGTCTATATTCTAACACGAAACGGTCAATAATGCAAGGAATTTCAGTGAAAAATATTGTGCAATTTCGGCAAAAAGTTTTCCTATCACGCGAGCATGCTTCGAAAAAGCTTAAACATGGCAGATAAAAGATTCATTCTGTCTACACTTTGACTTGCAACTATCGAAACGGCATACCTTTCTTCATCATCAACAAGAAATACTACCCTGCCGACTTTATCACCAATGCTGACCGGAGCGACTACATCATCGAAATATTCAATCTTCATCTCAACCGATTCAAGCTCACTGTTTCTTACGACAAAGCTACCCAAATCCTCGATGTCGGCAGTTACTGTCAAGCTGACGCCGCCGCTGATAGAAACCGGCTCTATGTAGATGTCTGTTTTCTTCGGAGTGTAGAGTGTATAAGCGGCAAAGCCAATATTCATTTTTTCCCGGGCTGTGGTGAAGCGTTGGTATTCGTCAGGCTCACCCAGAATTACACATATCATCGTCAGACCGTTTCGCTCGGCGGTTGCAATCAGGCAGTTCAGGCAATCCTCGCTGTAGTAGGCTTTCATGCCGGTTATGCCGTTGTAGCTGAGAATCATGCGGTTTGTCGAGACAAGCTCGGTCTTGCCGTCACGGACGGTGGTCATCCATGTCGTGAAATATGGGATCAGCTCATCGTAATGGGAGAGCTCCGAAGCGAGCGTCGCAATATCGCAGGCGGTTGTCAGGTTGCCGTCAAGCGTTCCGGTCGGATCGGTATAGGTTGTAGAGAGCATTCCGAGCTCCTCTGCCCTGCTGTTCATCAATGCCGTGAAATCATCAACGTTTCCCGAGACAGCTTCGGCAATGGCGACTGCGGCATCATTGGCGTTGCCGACGGTTATCGCCTTGACGAGCTCGTCAATCGTTATCTCCTCGCCGGTGTTGAGCCAGATCTGAGCCCCCCCTGTTGGGCATTTGCATTTGCAGAGACTTTCACAACCGAATCGATGCTTAATCTCCCCTCGTCTATCGCTTCCATGAGCAAGAGAAGAGTCATAAGCTTAGCCGAATGAAAAGCAGGAAATTCCGCATTGCCGTTGTCGGAATAGAGAAGCGTTCCGGTTTGCCCTTCCATAAGGACATAGGAATATGGGACTGATGTTGTTTCAGATGAAGTGGCGAAGGCGGGTATAGATTCAAAAACGAATACGAAAATAGCTGTGATAACGGCGATGATTTTTCTCATAGCAAGACTCCCTATATTTGATAGTCCATACTATGAGACGAGCCGCTGAAACTATTCATAAAAAAGACCGACTTGAAGCCGGTCCCTTTCTTACTTCACAATGAACTTGTCAATCTGCTTCAGAAGATCGTCGCAGTTCTCGGTGTGAGCCTGAAGCTCAACCGGCTTTTCCAAATCAAGGCTGAAAATGCCCATGATAGACTTTGCGTCGATTGAATACCTTCCGGAAACGAGGTCGATGTCGTAATCACACAAGGTGACAATTCCGACAAACTCCTTGACGTCGTTGATTGTCTCGAGTTTAATTTTTACGGTTTGCATTTTGCGTTACCTCCGATTCGTTAAGTGCCTTCCGGAAACGTTGTCCGAATTAAAATTCGACTTGATATTGCTGTAGATTTCCAAAAGGCTACTTTCAGTATAACAGAAATTTTCGGCTTGTCAAGGGGGTATTCGGGGAGTTTTTTGAGAAAAAGTGAAGAATGGACGGTTGACGGAGGCGGATTTGTGGGGTATTATTAGTCTCAACATATTTCGATTGGAGATGAGACCATGACCGTATCCTACTACACCTTCGGTTGCAAGGTAAATCAGTACGAAACCGACTGCATCGCTGAGCTGATGGAGCGGAACGGGTTTGTGACGCTTGACGACCCGATGACTGCGGACGTGGTTGTCATCAATTCATGCACCGTAACGCAGGCGGCGGATGTGAAGCTCGGACAGCTTCTCAGACGGGTCAGGCGACAAAACCCCGACGCAATTACTGTCGTTGCCGGGTGCTATCCACAGGCTCACGGAGCGACGGAGCTTATAAACGAAGCGGACATCATCGTCGGCGAGGCGAACAAGACCAAGATTCCCGAGCTAATTTCGGATTTTCTGGCGAATAAAGAACACGTTTGCGAGATTCCTCCACATCAAAAAAGCGAGAAGCTTGAGGAGATGAGCCTTTCTAAGCGCGCCGAAAAGACCCGTGCAATCATCAAAATTCAGGACGGTTGCGACCGGTTTTGTTCATACTGCATTATTCCCTATGCCCGTGGGCGTTCTCGCTCAAAGCCGATTGAAGAGATAGAAGCTGAGGCAAGGGAGCTCGCTTTACAGGGACACAGGGAGCTTATATTAGTCGGAATAAATCTTTCCTGCTACGGCGAAGATTTGGGCGAAATCGACCTTGCGGATGCTGTTCATGCGGCTTGTTTATCATCTGCCGACAGGATAAGACTCGGCTCGATTGAGCCGGAAATGCTGACGGAAGGTATAATCAGGAGGCTTTCGCAGGAGGAAAAGCTCTGCCCGCACTTCCATCTGTCATTGCAATCGGGTTGCGACAGAACTCTTGAGAGAATGAGACGACGGTACAACACTAAGGAATATCGAAAGCTTATATGGCTCCTCAGAGAGTATTTTCCCGACTGTGCCGTTACCACAGACGTGATGGTCGGCTTCCCTGACGAGACTGAGGAAGATTTTTTGAAATCCGTCGAGTTTGTAAAGGAAATCAGCTTTGCAGGAGTACACGTTTTCCCCTACTCCGAACGTGAGGGAACTGTTGCCGCCAAGATGCCAGGAAGCATTCCGAAAGCCGAGAGATACCGCCGTGCGGAGATAATGTCCGAAGCCGCAAAAATCGGCGAAGAAGCCTTCCGAGAAGCACATATAGGCAAGACAGTCAGCGTTCTCTTTGAGCACGAGAAGGACAGCGATTTCCATCAAGGGCACACTAAGGACTATCTTATGGTGAAGGTTCCGAAGATTCAGGACGCCCTATGGAAAGAAATAAGGGACGTCAAAGTTACATCTTGTAAAGATAACTGCCTTTACGGAGAAGTAATAAATCCGACTGCCGATTGACAGCCGGATTTTTTTAGTTTCTTTATTCGCTGATATAATTCTCCGCCTGCTTGGTAAACATCTCGCAATACAAGCCTTTCCGTGCCATCAGCTCATCATGCGTTCCCATTTCGGCAACCTGTCCCTTATCTATGACGATAATCTGGTCAGCTTTGACGACTGTCGAGAGTCGGTGCGAGACGAAAATAACCGTCTTATCTCTGCCAAGCTCGTAGATTTTCTTGAAGAACTCATACTCGGCGTTCGGATCCAATGCACTCGAAGGCTCATCGAAGACCAGGATATTTGCATCCCTGTAGTAAGCCCTGGCAATAGAGATTTTCTGCTTTTCACCTCCGGAGAAGTCAACGCCTTCTTTATCAAATCTCGTGGAGAAGACGCTCTTTTCTTTCTTCGGAAGAGAGTCGATTTTATCCTCCAAGCCGGAGAACCTGATGCTATCTTCAATCTTGCCTGAATCAATATCTTTCTCGCCACGGAAAGCGATATTTTCTTCCAGCGTCAGCGGAATATTGACCGAGTTCTGAAGTACTACCGACAACTGCTTGTACCACGAGGACAGGTCCACGTCGTTTATGTCGGTTTCGCCATTGATGAGAATCTTTCCGCTCGTCGGAGGATAAAGTGCCAGAATCAGCTTAAGAAGTGTTGTCTTTCCTGCGCCATTCTCGCCGACAATGGCGATTCTTGATCCGGCATGAATTGAGAATGAAACGCCATTGAGCGCATTCTGCTCCTGATTCGGATATCTGAAGCTGACGTTTTCGAGCGTTATCTCCTCGCAGTTGTCAATCTTCTCGGTTCCGTTTTGGACGTACTTCTCATCCTTGATATAATCCATATAGAATGACGCTTCGTTGACGTTGTTCTTAAGATTTATGAAGAGCCCTAAGAAGCTGTTAAAGTTCTGTGTGAACTGCTGAACTGCAACAAACAGTGCCGAATAGGTGGCGACATCAAGCTGTCCCGCAAACAGCATATATCCGAAGTAGAGATATGCCGAAAGAAGCTGAACATTGCCGAGGAGTATTGCGAGGTAATTCCACCTGAATCTCTGCCTGTCCTTCTTGTTTCCCTCAATAGCAATAGCCACGCCCTTTTCGTTGACCGTCTCAATCGAATAGTCGAAAGCCTCGTTCAGCTTGACGGTGGAAACGTAGTCCTTCTCATTGAAAAGCCTCTGCAAATACTGTAAAAGTCTTACCTTCGGCAGACGCTCAGTGTTCTGATACTTGAACCACAAATCGTTGACCTTGTTCATGCAGAGATGCGAAAGAATCAATGTTACGAAGATTATAATCACAATTATAACACTGACCTGACCGACGATGTACGATACGCCTATCAAGGTCAATATGCAGGTAATCATCTGCGAGAGTATGTTGATGACCTCATCGGCACCGACATATGTATAGTTCAGAGCCTTCTGAAGCGCATCGTATTCACTGCTGTCCTCGAACGCCAGCATACTGTTCTCGTTCATCTTTCTGTAGATATGCTCACGAAGCTCGACGCTGATATACTCGGTATTCAGACTCTGCTTAATCGTCAGTCTCCGCTCGACATATGCCCACACCGAAATAATCAGTATATATCCGCAAATATACCCGACGCCGAGCCAAAGGTCTTCCTTACAAAGAAAAGCGTTCAACGACATTTTTGGCAGGTAAATCACAAGCATATTGCTGATAAACCCATACAAGGTCGTTATGATGTAGATAAAGAAGTAAGACTTGTGCGATTTCCAAGCGATTTCAAAGAATAGCTTGTTGGTTTCTAAGAAGGTTTTTAGTTTTTTCATTATATTTCCACCTTTCCTGCTTTATATATACATTTTACCCCCCACAAAAAATTGTCAAGGGTTTTGGCGCAAAAAAATTAAAAAAAGCTCCGTTGCACTCTGGCAATATCTTTTTAAGCTCATAATTATTGCTCCTTTCAATCATATACTACGCTTTCAGCGATTTGCACTAAAACGTCAATGTCAATTTGTGCAGAAATACTGAAGATATAACCGTCATCAATCCACACAACAGTATTCAGTCCGTATTCATCAAACGTCTGATAGCAGTAATACCGGATGCCGTCAATCAAGAATTCAGAAACTGTGCTGTTATCATTGTCTGTAGAAAAACTGGATCCTTCTGTCGCCAGGCTGTAGTTAAAGTTTAACCGCTGACCGTCATAATCCTCATAAGTTACTTCTACATTGATGTCGCCATAGTATACCGTTCTCAGCTTATAGCCGTCAGGAATGTAATCTGGTCTAATTTCGGTATTGAAAGCTATATCTTCCGAACTATCAGCGAAAGAATACTTGTCGTACCCATCAAAAACCTGCTTAAACACCTGATTCACTGCAGCGTAAACAGGCTGTTGGGTTAGGAGCAGGCAGAATACAATGCCGAGAGTACAAGCAACCGTTACAAGTGAGCGAGATGTAACTTTCAAGGTGGCTCTTCTGCGCCTTTCGCTATCTATTTTTTCTTATGTTCTTTGAAAACCTTTCGCTGAACTCATGATTCTCAGATTCCGCTATCAGTGTTTCAGATTCTTCACTAAGCTTTTTTGCAAGTCCATCACGCAGGAGTATTTCAAATATTTCGTCACTATTAGTGCATTTCTTCTCCATAATACTCCTCTAACTTCTTTTGAAGTATTCTCTTTCCTCTGGACACACGAGAAATTACGGTGTTTTTCGGAACGTCTAACATCTCCGAAATCTCCTCACTGCTATAGCCCATTACAAGTTTCAACGTAAGCGCATCGCTATAGATGTCATCAAGGTCATCTATCAGCCTCAGAAGATACTCATATCCATCATCTGAAATAACCTTGTTCAAAACGTTCATACTCATGTCGGGGATGTCTTCATCAAGCTCATCTGAGACTGCACCGCGTTCGCCTTTGAGCATATCGAGTGAAGTGTTCCTAACTATAATAACGATAAAATTCCGAGTTTGAATGCAATCGGGGGAAGAAATTTTCGAAATATTTTTTGCAACTTTCAAAAAGCTCTCTTGCACTGCTTCTTCTGCTATGGACTCATTATGTAGAATGGACATAGCTTTTCTGAACATCATGTTCTTGTATAGATTATATACAGCCGTGAACTTTTCCTTATCGCTCGGCTCATCAATGAGAGCCAGATATATAGTAAGCATAAATACACCTCAATTTTTCGTTTTCTACTTAACATTATAACCGATAAATTTTCATTGTCAACCGATTTTCACGAACTGAAAGTTTATATATAGCAAAAAAGCCCGATTTTACTCGGGCTTTACTTGTATTTGAGATGTACGGATTAAATCATGCTCTCTTCCCAGCAATCGGGAGGAGTGAGACCGAAGAGGGTTGCAACGGTCGGAGCTACGTTGGCGAGACCGAAATTGCCGTCCTTGATTTTCCAGTCGTGGTCGTTATCATAGATGATGAACGGAACGGGGTTCAGGGAGTGGGCGGTTCTGACCTGAATGTCGCCCTTCTTGTTCTTTTCGAGCATTTCGTCGGCGTTGCCGTGGTCTGCAGTGATGAGAACGATGACGCCGAGCTCATCCGCAACCTTGAGAACCCTCGCGATTCCGAGGTCTACGGACTCAACGCCGGTGATGGTGGCATCAAGGTTTCCGGTGTGACCAACCATGTCGCCGTTGGGGTAGTTGCATCTGATGAAATCATACTTGCCGCTACGCATAGCATTGATGAGGTCGTCGGTGATTTCGGCGGACTTCATCCAAGGACGCTCGTCGAAGGAAACGTTGTCGGAAGGAATCTCCTTGAAGGTTTCGAGCTCTTCGGAGAACTTCTCGGACTTGTTGCCGTTCCAGAAGTAAGTAACGTGACCGTATTTCTGGGTTTCGGAAACAGCGTATTGTCTCAAGCCGTTTGCAACCAAAAGCTCGGATAGGGTGTTCTTGATTTCCGGAGGATTAACGAGGTACTTCTCGGGAAGCTTGAGGTCGCCGTCATACTGGAGCATACCGGCATAGACGACATTCGGCTTCTCTCCCCTGTCGAAGGCGGTGAAGTCCTTGTTGTCGAATGCCATGGAGATTTCAAGGGCACGGTCGCCTCTGAAGTTATAGAGGATAACCGAGTCGCCGTCCTTGATTTTTCCGACAGGCTCGCCGTTCTCGGCGATTACGAATGCAGGGAGATCCTGATCGATAACGCCTTCGATTTCGGCTCTATAGGTCTCAATAGCTTCCTTGGCGGAGGCGAACTGTCTTCCTTGACCGTGAACATGGGTATTCCAACCGGCTTCAACCATGCCCCAGTTAGCCTGATATCTGTCCATTGTAATCTTCATTCTTCCGCCGCCGGATGCAATCTTTGCATCGAAGGTAGAATCGTTAAGAGAAGAAAGCAGAGTCTCGAGCTCATCAACATAAACGAGAGCCGAGGTTGCGGGAACGTCTCTTCCGTCGAGGAGAATGTGGCATCTTACATGCTCAACACCGCACTCCTTAGCCTTGATTATCATCTGCTTGAGGTGGGAGATATTCGAGTGGACATTTCCGTCAGAAAGAAGCCCGAGGAAATGAAGAGTAGAATGGTGGGACTTGCAGTTATCTACGAGCTCATTCCATGTGTCCGATTCAAACATCTTGCCGGATTCGATGGACTCGTTTACGAGCTTTGCGCCCTGAGAGTAAATCTGACCGCAACCGAGGGCGTTGTGTCCGACCTCGGAGTTGCCCATGTCGTCGTCGGAAGGAAGTCCGACAGCGGTTCCGTGAGCCTTGAGTCTGGTATTGGGACGCTCCTTGAGGAGCTTATCAAGATTCGGTGTATTTGCAAGTGTTACGGCGTCTCCGAGACCGGTCTTCGAGAAGCCGACACCGTCCATAACTATGAGTATAACAGGTTTCATATTGCGGTCCCCTTTCATCCGTTGGTAGCGGCGTTAATGATAGTCGCAAAATCGGGAGCCTTGAGAGATGCGCCGCCGATAAGTCCACCGTCGACATTGGTCTTAGAGAGGAGTTCAGCCGCATTGCCTGCGTTCATAGAGCCGCCGTACTGGATGGTGATCTTCTCGGCAACGTCTGTACCATAGAGACCTGCCATAACATTTCTTATGAAGGCACAGACTTCCTCTGCCTGATCAGCGGTTGCGGTCTTGCCGGTTCCGATTGCCCATACCGGCTCGTAGGCGATGATGCAGTTCATAAGCTCATCAGCGGAGATTCCGGCAAAGTCGAGCTTGATCTGACGGGAGATGACTTCCTCAGTGATACCCGATTCTCTCTCCCAGAGAAGCTCGCCGACACAAACGATGGGCTTGAGACCGGCTTCGAGCGCCGCCTTTGTTCTCTTGTTTACGGTTTCATCGGTCTCACCGAAGTACTGTCTGCGCTCGCTGTGTCCGAGTACTACATATTCCACTCCGACTTCCTTGAGCATATCGGCACTGATTTCTCCGGTATATGCGCCGGACTTGGCGAAGTGGCAGTTCTGAGCACCAACCTTGATATTGGTGCCGGCAGTGAGTCTTACTGCGGTTTCAAGATTTGTGAACGGAACGCAGATGACAACTTCACAGCCTGCATTCTCAGCCAAAGGCTTCAGATCTGTGATAAGAGTTTCTGCCTCGGGACGGGTTTTATTCATCTTCCAGTTGCCGGCGATAACCGCACGGCGAATATCTTTTTTCATGAAATCTATCCTTTCAAAAAGCATTACAGACGGAGCGGAACTCATCGCTCCGCTCCATAAAGAGTTTCAATTATTTGTCGGCGATAACGTCGATTCCGGGGAGAACCTTGCCCTCGAGGTATTCAAGAGAAGCTCCGCCGCCGGTGGATATGTGGGTCATCTTGTCGGCAAAGCCGAGGTTGATGACAGCCGCCACAGAGTCGCCGCCACCGATAACGGTTGTAGCGTCGGTCTCGGCAAGAGCCTTTGCAACGGAAAGGGTTCCCTTTGCCAAAGTCGGGTTCTCGAAAACGCCCATAGGTCCGTTCCAGACAACGGTCTTGGCGGACCTTACTTCATTAGTGAAAAGCTCAGCGGTCTTAGGACCGATATCAAGACCCATGCAATCAGCGGGAATGTTGTGAGAATCTACAACAGTAGTCTCAATCTCGCCGTCAATAGGATCAGGGAATGCCTTTGCAATGGTAGTATCGATTGGGAGAAGAAGCTTCTTGCCCATAGCATTAGCCTTGTCGAGCATTTCCTTGCAGTAGGAAAGCTTCTCGTCGTCAACGAGAGACGTGCCGATTTCGTAGCCCTCAGCCTTGAGGAAGGTATAAGCCATACCGCCGCCGATGATAAGTGTATCGCACTTTTCGAGGAGGTTGGAGATAACGTTGAGCTTGTCTGCAACCTTTGCACCACCGAGGATAGCAACGAAAGGTCTTACGGGGTTCTCGACTGCATTGCCGAGATAAGTGATTTCCTTCTGCATGAGGTATCCAACAGCGGTCTCCTTGACAAACTTTGTAACACCTGCGGTGGAAGCGTGAGCTCTGTGAGCGGAGCCGAAAGCGTCCATTACAAACACTTCATCGTCAACCAAATCTGCGAGCTCCTTCGAGAAGCCCTCGCCGTTCTTGGTCTCTTCGTTGCCACGGAATCTTGTGTTCTCGAGAACAACGATTTCGCCGTCCTGCATCTCAGCAACAGCCTTCTTTGCGCTCTCGCCGACTACCTCGTCATCCTTGGCGAATGTGACCTTTGTGCCTTCCATGAGCTCTGCAAGTCTGTCAGCTGCGGGCTTGAGAGAGAACTTGTCCTCGGGACCGTTCTTAGGCTTGCCGAGGTGAGAGCAAAGTACAACCTTGCCACCGTCTGCAACTAACTTCTTGATAGTGGGAAGCGCCGCTGTGATTCTGTTGTCGTTGGTGATAACGCCGTCCTTGAGCGGAACGTTGAAGTCAACTCTTACGAGAACCTTCTTGCCCTTCACATTGATGTCGTCAATACTGACCTTGTTTAATCCTGCCATTGAATATATCTCCTTTGCTTTTAATAATACTATTCAATGCCGCAATTAGCGACTATAGCTATTATATAAAATTTCTCCGAAAATAGCAATAGGTAACCCCGAATTTTTCCAAGAAAAATTCCGCCGAAGGGCACTTTTTTCGGAAAAGCAAGCCCAACGGCGGAATATAGATGTGGTTTTAACGGTCTTCGCGTAACATTTCCATCAGCGTATATTTATTGAGCCCTAACTTTGAGACGTAGCAGATCATGAACACCACAGCGAAGGCGGCGAGGTTTATGAAGACTATTGTGGCAGGGGACGAGAGCGGGATTATATTATCCATATAGCTCTTTATTACGCTCCAGACCGTGGCACCGGCTTTAATCGAGCTCCAGTAGCTGACTATAAGCCTGAGTATGAACACTACCCAACCAATTGCGAGGGCGGCAAGCGAACGTAATAGAGCCGTACCTGCAAGGCGGAGGTTTCTCTGCCGCTTCGACATTCCGATGGCTTGCAAAATGCCATAGCGCTTCTTTTCACGCTCGGTTTCAAGGCGGATTGTGCTCGAAAGGATGATGAGAGTCACCACTCCGATTGCCGCTCCGGCGACGAACAGAAGAATCAAGGTCTGGCTGAATGACTGAAGCTGTGCTGAGTATTTCTCACGGTAGTTGGATATGCCCCATCCACGAGTAATAACATAGCTTGAAATCGCCGTGTCGGTTGAAAGATATGAAGCGTTGGAATCCGCAAAGGCATAAGCGTGATGGAAGACTGCGGTATCTCCGCTCTCAAAAACGTCGCCATAGTAGGAGACTGAGCCGCCGCCCGGCAGAGCATCAATCAGCTTCTGCAAAAATGCCTTCGAGCAGACGACATCATAGGTACTGATCATAAAGCCGTAGTTACAACCGATACCGTTTGATACCTTGAAATTGTTGACAGCCCCGATTGTCGTATCGACATTAACGCCCGAAACGGTCACGGTCATGCTTTCTCCTGAAGTGGGAACTGCGGAGGTTGTGTCTGTGCTGGGAATTACAATCATCACACAGTCGCCGTTGTGGAAGGCTTCGAGGTCGACTTTTGAAAAGTCAAAAGCTCCATCCCAGCCGTCCGTCTCGTCAACGACATAGAAAACGGCGTTGGATCTCTCTATATCGCCGATGGTCACGTCCGCATAAATCCTTGAATATCCCCAAGCGTCAGAGATTCCGGGGATTTCGGCAATCTCGTCGAGCTCTTCATCGGAAATTGAAAATATGGTTGTGTCGACGTAATATGACGGGTCTGTAACTCTCAGCTGGTATGCAACAACGGTCGGCAGGGCAGTCAGGACAGTGTAGATAACCACTGTGCAGAAGACCGCCGACAAAATGATAATCGTAGTTTTCTGGAGCCTGCGGGAGTTTCTTGCTTTCTTAACCTGCATCCCCATTCTTCCGGTCAGAGGGGTGAAGAGCGCAACCTGCACAGTGACAAGCCTGACCACGAGGATTCCCACAATCCACATGACGAACATGCCGGCAAGCACACCCATAGGAATGCTCACAATTACATCAACCGAACCGGCGTAGACGCTGAATCTGAGCAGTGCCCAGAGTCCTGCCGCCCCGCTTGCCATTCCAATTATGATTGACGGTACAGAGACGATAATGGTTTCGAGTATCACAAGTAATAGTGCCTGTCCCTTTGTAGAGCCGAGGCTACGAAGCCTCACAATCTTTCTTATTTCCGACTGCATCTGGAGTATATAAACGATAACGACTGCCAAAAGCGAGACGGCGAATATCATCACTACATAGACTGTGTTGACAGTGGAATCAGAGGCGTTGTCAAGGTATGCTGAATTGACTGTGATGGTGCCCTTTGAAACGGTGAAGAGATAGTAATTAATCTCGCTCTGTGCGGTGGATGTCAAGCCCGATTTCACAGAGAAGTAGCAGGAGGTTAAAGGCGTATCGAGCTCATATCCGTAAGCCGAAGCCATTTTTAATGCAGTACTATAGATATCTTCGGCGTCCTCTTCCGTAATAATTGCGCCGTTAAGCGTGGAAGCGCTCGTCCAAGTGTCGCTGTATTCAGAGATAACACCACAGAGGGTATATGTCCGTGACACGAAGACTGTCTCCTCTCCGGCAGAAAGCGAAACCGTCAGAGTGATGTCCTGCCCCAATGTGTACCCATACCCAAGCGAGCTCAGTGTGTCCGCCTCGATTGCTATCTCTCCGGAATTTTTCGGGAGATGTCCCGAATTCATCGAGACGCCAAAGCTCGCGAAATTATCGTCAATAGTGCCGATACCGGTGCTTCCGGCTGTGCCGTAGCAGGTGGTCAAGCCATAGCTTTCGAGCCAGTCGGTCGATTCGAGATATGCTATATCATCGCTATCTGCATTCGCAAAGCTTCCGTACCACGAGCCATAGGTAGAGTAGCGATAATTTGAATTGGTCGCAACGATGCTCTCGGAGTAGCTTATCGTCATAACCGCAAACGCAAGCGAAATAATCAGCACCACCGCAATCAGCAGCGTCTGGGACTTCTTTCTGCGGATGCCTTCAAGGGCAAGCCCGAAAATTGTTCTGAACATGACTATTCTTCCTTTCCTTGATTACGATTGATTAAAGTCTATCATATTTCACACTTTTTGTCAATAGCAAGTGAATAAAATAAAAGCCCGATTTTCATCGGGCTTTTGAAAGCAAAATTACCATTCAAACCTTGTGAGCTTCCCTTCCCTCGTCAGGTCTGGATAGTCCCACTGGCGGAGGATTTCGTAGGTCGCGATGGCGACGCTGTTCGAGAGGTTCAGGCTTCGTAGGTCGGGACGCATTGGGATGCGGACGCAGGTGTCGGGATTCGAGTGAAGAAGCTCCTCGGGGAGACCCTTGTCTTCCCTGCCGAAAAGAATGTAGCAGTTGTCTTCATAGCTGACGTCGCTGTGGACATTCCTTCCCTTGGTCGTGAAGTAATAATACTTGCCGCCTTGGGTCTTCTCAAAGAAGTCTTGAAGATTGTCATAGTAGGTTATGTCGAGCTCGTCCCAATAGTCGAGACCGGCGCGCTTGAGGTGCTTGTCATCGGTTTCAAAGCCGAGAGGCTTGACGAGGTGAAGCCTGGCGCCGGTAACGGCGCAGGTTCTCGAAATGTTCCCCGTGTTCTGCGGAATCTGGGGCTCGACCAGAACAATGTTGAGATTCATATTGCCTCCTTAAAGCGCCGAATAGTCTGTGAAGCTCGTGCGGTTGATGAGCTCCGGCAGGCACTTTTCGAGCATTACTCCCTCACGGGGATTGGTGCCGTAGCCATAGGTCGTCTTGATGGCATACTCAAGGAACGAAGTCGCTCTGCTCATGGCTATCGGCAAGCTGTCGCCGGAGATGAGCCCACCGGTGAGAACGCTTGCGAATAGGTCGCCTGTTCCGGGATAGTGCTTCGGGATTATTTCATAAGGCACACGCCAGAAGGAATTGTTCTTTCGGTCATAGCCGACGTTGCAGGCACTGCCGTCCATCATCGGAACGCTCGTTATTACGACGGTGTCGGGACCTTTTCCGGAAAGGCGGACGAGCATGCTTCTGATCTCGCTTATCGTGAGCCGTGAAACGGGGTAAGGAATCCCCAACAGTATTGAAGCCTCGGTGAGGTTCGGGGTTATGACATCCGCCACAGACACAAGCTCAGCCATTCTGCGGCAAAGCTCCTCAGTATAGGTTCTGTATCTCTTCCCCTGGTCACCCATTACCGGGTCGACGACTTTGAGGGCATCGGGATAAGCCCTGAAGAAATCGAGACAGCAGTCCACCTGTCCGCCTGAAGCTAAAAATCCTGAATATATGCAGTCAAAACTGACCCCCGCTGTCTGATAATGCTTGAGAGCCTGCGGAATGTATGATGTCATGTCCTCCATAACTACTTCACCGAAGCCGTTTGTATGCGAGCTCATGAGAGCCGTCGGGACGGCACAGACCTGTATTCCCATGGCCGACAAGGTCGGAAGTATAACCGAAAGCGAGCATCTTCCAACGCCGGAAAGGTCGTGAATTGCCGCTACTTTATGTTGTTCGTTCATTTCGATATCCCCTTCAATTTGCATTCTGAACTTTTACGATTATATCACTTTTGCCTTCGCAAAACAATCTTTTATGAGTATTTTTTTGAAAAGCGTGCAAACTACAATTACCAAGCCAAAAAGGAGAGATTTTTATGAACATGAATATTCCTTCACTCTGCAAGGGAATAGCGGTAGGTGTAGTTACGGGAGCGGCTGTATATGCCGTCACAAATGCCACGAAGTCTAACAAGAGAATGGTCAAGTCGAACGCCATGAAAGCCGTTCGCTCGGTGAGCTCGATGCTTGAAGGGCTCGGGTGCATGTTCTCCTGACTGCCGCAAAAAGCCGCCGTTGCATTTCGCTTCGGCGGCTTTGGTTTACATATTTATCTGATGGTCTTTTTCTTCTTGCCCGAACCGGATGACCTCGGTGCAGTATTGCCGCTTGTTTCCCTCTTCTGACGAAGTCCGCCCCTTTCCTTCGGCGGTGCCTCTTCAAGCTCGGGAGCATCGACAAACACCGTCTCGCCGTCCTCGTCAATATAGTCGAGCTCCGGATTGCGCTCGCCTCTCTCGTCGTAGTAAGGCTGGATGACATATTTCCTGATGACCGGATAACAGTTGAAGGCGTACAGGAACACCATAAATGTCGGAAGTATGATGATAAGAATAGCTGTATACGGGAAGAAAATAACAACAAGTATCAATACAATCGCTGTTACCACAAGATTTATAATTGAACTCTTGATGTCGATTGCAGTCAGCAGGAATGAATTCTTGAGTATTTTCCAGAGCCCCAAATCAGTCGTTACGATGAGGAAGTAGATATAGAAGTGCATCATCAGGAAGATTACCGAGCATATAAGACATATTGCAAACGGAACGTAGAAGATATTGCTACTTTCTGCCATGTTGTAATACATTGGGAACGAAACCGATACTGCCGAAATAAACAGCATATCAATAACACCCATGATTGCGCCCTGCTTGAAGTTGGTTTTGAATGTATTCCAGAAATCGTGCCACATAAACGTAGGCTTTTCAATGGACATGTTTCTGCAAAGCTTTGCAACTCCACAGGTTGCTGGACCGATGATAATGCCGCTTGCAATCACTATCAGGTAGAAAGCCAAGGTGTAGAAGCTTGATTCCTCGTCCACAAGGAACAGCTGCATCACTATTACTCCCGCAAACATTGGCAGAAAGCAGATGATGTAAATGAAGTTCAAGAGAATCAGCTTGGTGAAGTGTTGAAAATAAAGCTCAAAGAACCTGAAAAACGGCAATTTCTTATCCGGATTTTTGGAAACGCCCTTTCCGGGATCCTCGTATTTTGAAAAAAGACCCATGATTTTTAAACATCCTTTCGGTTCGCTAAAACAGTCCGTGCGTATCCACCACACTCAGCGCAAAACAGCCAAGTGCACTGACTACGGCACAGGAGAGAAGATATATGAAAAATCTGAAAATGTACTCTCTGAATTCGTTAGCCATTCCGAGGCGATTTTCAGTTGTTATCGAAATTGAAAAGTATCCCATCGACATCGAGACGGCATCTCTTGCCTGAAAAATTAAAATTCCCGACGAAACCACCGAGAACGGCAGGAATATGAGGAGCCTCGAAAGCATGTCATCGCTCGCATACACGCATCTTGCAATAAGCCCGAGTCCCAAGCCTTTGAATGCAACCAGAAGCACTTCGAACGGCTGAAATACAGCAGAGAAACCCATGAGAAAAACAGCAATCAACAACGACGCCGAGCTTACAAAGAAAGAAATAAAAGACCGTATGTTATTTTCTCTGTAGGTAAGATAGCTTGTCTCTATGAGATACGAGATGTCGCTTTCGGAGAGATTCATGCCGATGAAGGCACCGACAGCTATTCCCACAATCAACGCAACAATAAGAACAGTTTCCTTTGTGTCCTTGTTCATTCACATCGCCTCCTTGTCCATACTATGAGGACAAGTAGACGGTTATGACAAATCAGGCAGGTTGAACTTTGCCGGAAGCGATAGCTTCCTGACGCTCTTCTTCCTCGAGGGCATAGGCGGTTTCAATCTTCTTGAGAAGCTTCAGGATATCCTCGCTCTGGCGGGGAGTTTTCTTATATTTGCTGAGAGCGACGACAATCTTTCTTGCGCTGTCATTCTTATGCTGACGAAGATAAATGAGTCCCAGATACATTCCCGACCATACTCTTATTTCATTGTTGCGAGACTTGAGAAGAGGCTTGAAAGCATTCTCCGCACCTTCGTAATCCTTCTGAGCATACAGAAGCAGTGCGCTTACAAAGTCCATATCGGACTTGTCCTTGACCTTTTCGGCAAACGGAACTCCCAGATCAATCGCAAATCCGGCGTTGTCGAGATTGCCGGTCAGTATAAATATGTAAGCGTAAAGTGAATAATACTCTGCGGCATCTCTGACCTTGAACTTGTCAATATCGACGTTGCGGAGGATTTCGAGAGCTGTGTCATAACGTCTTCCGTCGCCGTATTCCTTCGCAAGGCAAAGGTCGTTGACAGCCTCAAGATAGCTCCCCTTCAGGCTCTTTTTCTTCTTTTCAAGCAGTGCAAAATACTCGGCTGAATAGCCGGTTTTTCTTAAGACCTTCTTAGCCCTTGAGTGCTGAGACGCAAGGATGCACCTGACGACGAGATATACGAGAAGAACGACCAAAGCTATTGCAAGCATCACACATGCAAGGCTCACACCGAAGCTGAAATTATCCTTTATGAACTGTGGAATTTCGTTGCCGGCTATCGTTCCGTCAATCACAAGCCCGAAGTTAAGAAACGGGAATATGCTATAAAGGAGCGAATCATCAAGAAGCCCCAAAAATGGAGCCGCCAACAGAAGCGCCCACAAAAACAACGCAAGGCATATCATCCATATTTTAAAGTTCTTTATTTCGGTACGAGTCTTAATCATATAAACACCTCAAATTCGGCACGGCTCCATGCCGCCCATTCACATACAATTAGTGTATCATATTTTTGCGATAATTACAACTACTTTTTTTGCCCAAAACGTACTTTTGAGAAGTTTTTATATTTCAGATAAGGCGTTTCAATGAAAACATCAGACATTAAATTTCTTCACATTTTCACATTAAATGCTTGACAAAATTACGGCGCTATGCTATAATTTTAGCGTTAAATAGTTTTTATCAAAACTTCATTGAAAGGATAGTGTTATTTATGGCAAACACCAGAAAAGAAGCATACGAAAAGTGCATCAACCAGTTCGCAAGATTCGACCGTCTTCGTCGTCAGCTTATCGACAAGTATGTTGACACTTTGGGATTAAGAGGAAGTCAGCATTCAATGCTTATCGAAGCAAGCCGTGACTCAAGACTCTGCCAGAAGGATCTTGCTGAAAAGATGGAGATTTCTCCCGCAGCGGTAACCGTTACTCTTAAGAAGCTCGAGACTCAGGGCTACATCGAAAGAACCCCCTCAACCGACGATTCAAGAGTCAACAACATTGCAATCACCTCCAAGGGCAAGAACATTGTCAAGAAGACCAACGACTTCTATGGTGTTATCGATGAGACCGCTTTTGAGAACTTTACCGATGAGGAAATTGCCGCATTCAGCGGATATATGAAGAGACTCATCGAAAACCTCAAGGCTTATGCAAATGCTGAGAATTGAGAGGAGCTAAAGGGTGAAACGTTGGTATAAATATATCAAACCATATTTGCCGCTTTTCATCATCACTCCCATATGTATGCTCGTTGAAGTTTTCGGCGAGGTCATAATCCCCAGACTGATGGCGATTATCATCAACCAACAGAACGCTGGGACACTGACTCTTTCAACCTGTATACTCGTTATGCTCGGAATTGTTGTTTGTGCCGTCATTATGATGGCGGGCGGTGCCGGTGGCTCCTATTTCGGAGCCAAGGCATCGGTCAATTTTGCCTGCGACTTAAGACAGGATGTATTTGAGAAGGTGCAGACCTTCTCTTTTGCAAATATCGACCGATTCTCCACAAGCTCGCTTGTCACGAGACTCACAAACGACATCACTCAGATGCAGAACTTTGTCAACCAGCTTCTGAGAATGGCATTTCGTGCACCGGGAATGATGATTATGGCGCTTATTATGGCTATAAGCATAAGTCCTTCCCTCTCAGCGGTTTTCGCTGTGGCAATTCCCGTACTGCTTTGCGGTGTCGGCTTGATTATCTTCAAAGGCTTCTCAAAGTTCCAGACAGTTCAGAAAAAGCTTGACGGTCTGAACGCCACAGTCCGTGAGAACGTCACGAACGTAAGAGTTGTAAAGAGCTTTGTAAGAGAAGATAAGGAAATCGACAAATTCAGCAAGGCAAACGGCGACTACAAGTCGGCTTCTTTAAGTGCCGTGAAGATTATGATTTTCATAACCCCTGTCATGACACTTATAATGAACGTCACAACCATTTGTATAATTTATTTTGGCGGACAAATTGTCCTTGATAACGGCATGGAGGTCGGAGACCTGACGGCATTCATCACATATGCGGCTCAGATTCTGTCGTCACTCATGATGGTTTCTATGCTTCTTATGACCTCTTCAAGAGCACTCGTAAGTGCAAGAAGAATCTCTCAGGTTCTTGATGAAGAGCCCGACATCAATGACGACAACGCCGCCCACAAAGAGCTTACCGTTCAGAACGGCGAAATCGAGTTCAGGAATGTCACCTTCCGCTACTACAAGAATTCCGAGGACAGTGTTCTGACTGACATCAACCTTAAGATTCCCGCTCATTCAACCGTCGGCATAGTCGGTTCGACCGGTTGCGGCAAGACAACTCTCGTATCGATGATTGCCCGTCTTTACGAGGTTGACGAAGGCGAGGTTCTGGTTGACGGTGTGAACGTCAAGGACTATTCTCTTTATAACCTACGCGAAGGAATCGGCATGGTGCTCCAGAACAACACACTGTTCTCCGGAACCATCGAAGAAAACCTTCGTTGGGGCAACGAAAATGCAACCGAGGAAGAGATAAAATCCGCCGCGCAGAGTGCTCAGGCCGACAAGTTTGTATCATCCTTCAAGGATGGATATCAGACGGCTATCGACCAGGGCGGTACGAACGTATCCGGTGGTCAGAAACAGAGACTCTGCATTGCAAGAGCGTTGCTCAAGAGCCCGAAGGTTCTCATACTTGACGACTCGACAAGCGCGGTTGATACTGCGACCGAAGCTGAGATAAGAAAAGCGTTCCGAAATGAGCTTGCCGACTCAACAAAGATTATTATTGCCCAGAGAATCAGTTCCGTAAAGGATGCGGACATGATAATCGTTATGAACGAAGGCAAGATTTCCGGAATAGGAACTCATGACGAGCTTTTGGCTAGTAACGAGGCATATCAGGAGATTTATTACTCCCAGAATGACTCAGAAAAGAAGGCGGTGTAAGTATGGCAAGAGACTTAACAGCCCTTCAGAAGCAGTATAACAAAAAAGCCGCTGACCAGAGAGGCGGACCCGGCGGAGGTCCGGGACGCGGTCCGAGAGGCGGACGCGGAGACGGTGGAAGACCCAAGGACACCGGAAAAGTAGTCAAAAGACTGGTCGGATATATCGCTCAGTACAAATTCAGACTGGTTCTGGTACTCCTTTGTATGCTTATAACCACGGTCACTTCCCTCTTCTGCTCATATCTTCTGGCACCTATTATAAACAAGCTTACAGTTGCTGTAACCGGTGTCGAGCAGGAAATGAGCACGATGGAGAAGTTTGCGGACAACATCCTGAAAAGCATCACAGGAGACTGCGAGATAATGGAGTACATAGTAAGAGTTGTATTGGTTCTTCTCTGTATCTATCTCGTAGGCATAGTCACCAACTACCTGCAATCCCGTATCATGATTACAATTTCGCACAATGCGATTGAGAAGATAAGAAACGATCTGTTTGAAAAGCTCCAGAGGCTTCCAGTCAGATACTTCGATTCCCACCCGACCGGCGAAATCATGTCGAGATTCACAAACGATATCGACAACATTGATACGATGATCAATAACACGCTGACATCACTTATATCAAGTGTCATTACGCTTTTAGGCACGTTCATCTTCATGATAACAACCAACTGGGTTCTGACTATTGTTACGATTGTCTTTATCCCGATATTCGCATTCGGCGGTTCGGCTATCGCAAAGCGTTCTTCAAAGTACTATACCGGTCAGCAGGCGGCTCTTGGAGCTGTCAACGGTTATGTTGAGGAGACAATAACCGGTCAGAAGGTTGTAAAGGTCTTCAACCATGAGGAAACAGCGGTTGAGGAATTCAGCCAGCTTAACGATGATATGCGTGACAAGCAGTTCAGGGCACAGTTCTGGGGCTCCGTTATGGGTCCCATAATGGGCAACACCTCTCAGATTGCGTACGGCGTCACAATCGGTGTCGGCGGTATACTGATGCTCACCGGCAATCTTTCAACAGGTGCACTGACGGTATTCTCTAACTACTCCAAAGAATTCTCGCGACCGATAAACCAGATGTCTCAGCAGATGTCGACCATCTTTGCGGCGCTTGCCGGAGCTGAGAGAGTATTTGAGGTTATGGATTCCGAGCCGGAGGTAGCCGATGCTCCTGACGCGCTTACAACTCCCATTCATGGAGAAGTTGTTCTCAAGGATGTTACATTTGGCTATGTTCCCGATAAGATAGTCCTGAAGCACATCAGCCTCTGGGCACATCAGGGACAAAAGATTGCGTTTGTAGGTTCAACCGGCGCAGGAAAGACGACTGTTACTAATCTTCTGAACAGATTCTATGACATCAACGAAGGTGAAATCCTGATTGACGGTCATGAGGTCAAGGAGTACAACCGCGAATACCTGAGAAAGAACATAGCAATGGTTTTGCAGGACACTCACCTGTTCACCGGAACCGTTATGGAGAATATCCGCTACGGCAGACTTGATGCGACCGATGACGAGGTTATCGCCGCCGCTAAGACCGCGAGCGCACACTCCTTCATAATGAGGCTTGAAGACGGCTACAACACCGTTCTCGAAAGCGATGGAGCCAATCTCTCGCAGGGTCAGAGACAGCTTCTGAACATCGCAAGAGCGGCTCTCTCGAAGGCTTCTATTCTCGTTCTTGACGAGGCTACGTCCTCAGTCGATACAAGAACCGAGCGTCATATCGAACACGGTCTCGACAGGCTTATGAAGGGCAGAACGACATTCGTCATCGCACACAGGCTTTCGACCGTACGAAATGCAGAAGCCATCATGGTTCTTGAAAACGGTGAAATTATAGAGCGTGGCAACCACGACGACCTTCTTAAGCTCAAAGGCAGGTATTACGAATTGTATACCGGCAAGAAGGAGCTTGACTGATAAAAATAAAAGCATCCGAGGCTTTATACTTCGGATGCTTCTTTTTGGCATGAAAAAAGCACCCGATTTGGGTGCTTTTTCTTGGCGGAGAAAGAGGGATTTGAACCCTCGCGCCGGTAACCCGACCTACTCCCTTAGCAGGGGAGCCCCTTCACCACTTGGGTATTTCTCCAGGTGATTGTGATTCCTGTCCGTAACGCAGTTACATCGGCAGACGACTATATTATTATAGCGACAGTCGGGGCAAAAGTCAAGTCTTTTTTGATATTTATTTTTCGACAGCTTCCTGAGGCTCCGCCTCGGTATTTTCCTTCCCTACCCACTTTGTGGTCTTGAAGAAGGTGATTGACATTATCGTGGAAATAGTCCATCCGACAGGCCAAGCGCACCAGATACCGGTTATGCCTAGCGAAGTCTGCGAGAGTACAAGAGCGAGAACCACTCTTATAATCAAATCCGTGAAGGTAGCCGCCATGAATTTCTTCATAAGTCCGGCGCCTCTCAGAACTCCGTCGGTTACGAGCTTTGCCGCAACCACGAAGTAGAACGGGGAGATTATTCTTAAGAACGAGACACCAACGTCAACCGACTCCCCTGTCGGGCTTTCGAGGAAGAGATAAAGAATTCCGCTTGAGAATATCCAGTAGATGAGAACAATCGGGACGCAGAGAACGAACACAATCTTGAGTCCCGCCTTCCAACCTAAGTTAATTCTCGAGTATTTCTTCGCGCCAAGATTTTGGGCGGTAAAGCTTGAGATGCCGTTCCCGAGAGTCGCAAGCGATGTTACGACCATGTTATTCAGTTTTACTGCGGCTGAATAGCCCGCCATCGCCGCCGTGCCGAAGCCGTTTATTACACTCTGGATTATGATATTTCCGACGGATATGAAGCTCTGCTGGAGGATACTCGGAATTGCGATTACGGCGAACTGCTTGACGCAATCCCACGAGAATATCTGAACCTTGCCCTCTGTTTTGATTTTCGCAAATCTCACGAATACCACGGTGACAGCTAAGATACAGCTTATTCCCTGGCAGATTAGAGTTGCAAGAGCTACACCGGCTACGCCCATATCAAATACTGCAACGAAGAGAATATCCACGCCGATATTTGCGACAGATGAGCACATCAGGAAGAAGAACGGAGTCTTCGAATCGCCGAGAGCAGAAAAAATTCCGGTGGCGATATTATAGAAGAACATGAACGGAAGCCCACATATGTAGATGTCAAGATAAAGCTTTGAATCAGCAAAAACCTCATCGGGAGTATTTATGAGCCTGAGAAGAACGCCACAGAATATCAGTCCGATAATCATGAGAACAGCACAGAGAACCGCACTTACGATAAGTGCCGAATAAACAGCTGTTTTGAGCTCCTTATACTTCTTTGCACCGAAAAGCTGAGCTGAGATTACCGAACAGCCGATATTGCACCCGAAGGCGAATGCGATGAATATAAGCGTTATCTCATAGCTGTTACCTACTGCGGCAAGAGCGTCGTTTCCGATAAACTTTCCGGCGACAAGGCTATCGGCTATGTTATAGAGTTGCTGAAATATGATGCTTCCGAATAGCGGGATGCAGAATTTCAGCAGCACTTTAGTAGGGTCTGATGTGGTTAAATCTCTGTTCATATACTTCCTCCGTCTATTAAAAAAGCTCAAAGAGCTATTGACTTATCTCCAAGCACATACTATAATACCGTTATGAATTTTAGTCAAGAGGTGTTTTTATATGAAATTGATGATTGCATCCGATATCCACGGCTCTGCATACTACTGCAAGAAGCTACTTGAAAGATTTGAATCTGAGAATCCAAATAAACTCATACTGCTTGGCGATATTCTGTACCACGGTCCGAGAAATGCCCTGCCGAAGGATTACAATCCGGCTGAGGTTGCAGAAATGCTGAATGAAATCAAAGACAAAGTCTTTTCAATCAGAGGCAACTGCGATGCGGATGTTGACCAGATGATGCTTCACTTCCCTATCCTTTCAGACAGCGCGATTGTATATGTCTGCGGTCATGAGCTCTACCTGATACATGGGCACAACTACGGTGAAACCAATCCTCCGCCGATTGCAAAAAGCACTATCCTTGTATGCGGACATACGCATGTCCCGAAGTGTCAGGACTATGACGGGTATATCTATGTCAATCCCGGGTCGGTATCTATTCCGAAGGAAGACAGCCCGCACAGCTATATTGTTCTTGAAGACAACACTATTATCTGGAATGATATAGACGGGAACGAATATATGAGGCGAGAGCTATAATAAATATAATCAAAAAGAGGACACCTGAGCATGGTGTCCTCTTTTATGTTATCTTTTCTTACGGAATATTCTTGATATTCTCGTTTTACGCTTGACATGTCTGCACTCACGGCGTTCTCTATGCCTGAGTTTCCTCTCGGCACTTTTCTTTTTATGCTCTTCGACAACTGACATAGGTGCCAAAGCCGTCGATTTCGCCACAGAAGCATCATGTCCAATCCAACCAGCGATATCCGAATCCTCAAAGTCATAGACAAGCTTCTTTGAATATGCTTTTTCGTATGCTTCAATCTTCTGACGATAATCTGTCTCCATCATATCAAAGCTGTTCTCACGGGCAGACTTATTCGGGTCGGGATAGATGGGCTTGAGAATATGGATGACATACTCCGTCTTGTAGAATTCGTCGTTATCCAACTCGTCTGTGTCACGAATCTCAACGAAGCAGGAGATAATCGGGACATTGTTCTCTGCGGCGTAATAGTAAGCACCACGTTTGGGAGGACGGGGCTTGCGATAGTTGAACCACATTTCCTGTTCGGGGTAAATGAGAATTACTGAGTTCTTTTTGAGCTCCTGCCTTATCTTTTCGGCAAAGAATTCGGAACGGCGCTCTTTCTGGCTCGGGAGTGGAATCGTGTCGGCATTCTTCATGATATATCCGATAAAGCCGCCCATAGCAAGATTATTCTCCTGACTTACGATTCGCATATGCTTGTGACCGGTTCTTCTCATGGCAGTGCGGACAATCGTAGGATCAAGAGGATTGAAGTGATTACTGGTTATAATCGCACCAGATGTGATACCGATTATATTCTTCGCTCCTTCGACCCGGGTCTTACGGTTGACCATTCTTGCAACAGAATCAGTGATGGCTCTGGCGCAAAGAGTGTCAACCCGCTTTTTCAGGGTCTTGCTTTTTGCGATAAACTCATCGACAAGCGCATTCCTTTCATCATGGGAAAGCTCAGCATCATCAACCTCAACCTTGCTGTTGAAGTCCTGCTCCGCTACCTTCTCCTCGATATTCTTAATTACCTCGTCCTTGTGGCTTCCTATAATCATATACGAACCTTTACTCCGTTATCATACATTTTCTTGAATGTTACTTCGTTTTTATCCAGAACAGCTGCCTTTGAAATAAGCTTCATGAGCGTATCACTATCGGCTTTTTGCTTGGATTCGTCATAATTTGCCTTGAAGTCAAGGATATCATTCTTGAACGGCGACATTTCGGCATACTTCCAGAAATATTCCTCATAAGGGATGTTATCATAGCACCAAGGCTTCTGGAAGAGGTTAAAATGTATCAGCTTGGGATTAGGATTGAGCTTGACCTCGCCGCCCTGAGGAGGCATTGTATCCCAGTCATCAGAAAGATACTTGATGTTTCCGTTGCACATAGCGTTTATGTAGTCCTGATCGGGTGCAACGGTGTCGAAGTGATACTCGTTCATGAGATTTAAGAAATGCTCGCTGAAGTGTCTATCGCGCATCATCTTCAAATCCATCAGAAGAATTCCCGAATTAATGTAATCATCCGAAGCAGTACCAACGGCGTTTTCGGTATAGAAGACCAAATCCGGAACGCCCTGAATAGAACGGTCACAGCAGGCACCTATTATATTGCCTTCAAGATTGGTATTATATAGCTCAGAAATGTCACCCGGGACGATTATGTCGCTGTCAATATATATGCCTTTATCATACTGTGGGAACATGTCTGCAATGAAAATCCTGAAATAGATGGTAAGTGTGAAATAATCGCATCTTAACTTGTTTTCTTCTCTTGCAACGATGCCATGGAATTCATCCTCCATTTCGATAAACTCAATCGAAAACGGAGCTTTGACGCCGGTCTTTATCTTTTCGATGGATTTATCGGTCAGATCCTGATGAAGAACGTAAATAATATACTCGTTATCCTTGGATGCGTTTTCAACCAATGAACGGATTGCACAGTCGAGGTAGGGAGCGTAACCCTCATCGACCGAAAAGAATATTGGAATTATTGACATATTAGTTTTCCTTTCTTTGTCTGTCACTAACTATTGCTTCGTAGAATACGGTATATTCAGAGAGCAAATCATCGTATTCATGTAGCTTTAAAACCTCGTGAAGTCTTGGGATATCCCAAAGCTTGACGGTTACTGTTCTTATGTACGGGAAGAAGCGGAAGCTTGTGGTGAAATGCTGCATGACTGTGTCAGGCTTAAGTTTTCTTTGCTCGTTGTATTTGCGGGGGCAAATCTTTTTCGAGGCTGCAAGCTTATTGATAGCCGACTGATCGGGCATGAACATCTTCTTTTCACAACAACGCTTGCGACTTTTTCTGAAGAGACCGGTTTTTCTTATCTTAGACATATTCATAAGAAGCACACCGGAATTGAGATAATCGCGCTTGAATGGATTCTTTCGGAAGAACCATCCGCCATAGTAATCGAGAACTCCGGCAATTTCATATTCAGTCATATCCTGATTGTAAAACTCGCTCGGGTCACTCCGGCAGACAACGTCGTTGTCAAGGTACATTATCTTATCGGGAATCTCCGAAACTTCGTCAGCAAACAGCCTGAGCATGCAAAACGGCGTGAAACGAGTACCCATATTTACAGAGGGAACCTCTTTTTTGAAAAGCTCGGAAACATCTATGAGCTTTATACTGTCAGAGCTGTTATAGCCCTGCATATATTCTCTTAGAGCGCATATAACGTCATCCCTGACCGGCGAAATATGTTTTCCCTGAAAATCCATTTCGGCAGTCAGAACCCATACATGAAGATCGGTTTCGATATTTTTCAGAAGCGACATAACCGAGATAATCAAGCCTCGCTCTATATTGCCGTCGCCGCAGTAAAGTACGTTCATTGTGGCTCTTTCCTCACATATCTGATATACTCATAGGTGCTGTTTTTGCTTCTTTCGACCATCGTCTCGTGAATCTCATCGCAAAGCTTGCGCTGAGCTTCTTTGGTCTTCAAGGTCTTGTCGGGATAAAACGGACCGTCAATATAAACCGTGGTCCTTGGCTTTCTGCCGAATCTGCGCTTCTGATATGTAGTGGTCATGCAGTAAGCAGGAGCGTCGAACATGACGGGAAATCTGAAGGAAGTTATCGGAAAAGGTCTTACAAAAGTGCAGTTCTGCCAGAGATGAGCTTCGGGATAGATAACAACAGCGCGACCGTCTTCAAGATGCCTTTTAATTGCATCTAAGAACAGCTTCATATGCTCCATGGAATCAGGAACCACTATTCCTCCGATTATCGGGATTATCTTCCCTATCACTGGAATTTCGAGATTATCAACACCTGCTATTGAGAAGATTCTCTTCGGGAAGACATACTGCGTGGGAGAAAAGACATCTCCGAGAGTCTGGGTGTGATTTCCGTAGAGGACGAAGCCGGTGTCCTTGCGCTTTTTGAAGGCTTCCCTGCCGACAACCTTAGTGTGAAGAGCAAGCCTTGAATGAAAGAAGCCGAAGATGAATGCAAGTGAGTAAGCAATCCACGAGAAGAAACGGTATATCTTATTTGTGTGATACCATTTATAGCTTTCCAGAATCTTGGCTTCCGATTTGCCGCTGTCGACAAAGTCGTCGGTATACTCTTCATAATAACGAACTTCCTTTGGCTCACAGTTCAAGCCCTTCACTTCCCCGCTGAAAAATCATTACTTTGATTATAGCATATTTTTCAAAGTTCGTCTACAGCTAATTTTACCAAAATGTCTGAAATAAATCAACCCACAGTTTCAGACACTGCTCTCTACTCTCAGGATTTTAGCAGTAGAGAGGATAGTAGAGAAATTCTACTGCAACAAAAATAAGGTGAAATGTCTGATTTCACCTGAATATAGCCCTTATGAAATTATAGATATGAGCTCTTATTGCGATTACAAACTTCCGAGTAAATTGTTACCTTCTCAAAAGTGCCGTACTGAATACCCGAAATGGTTTCGGTAGAGTTGCTCGGCTCACGTTCTACAAGTATCATAAAAACCTCCGGATAAAGAAATGCCGCAGATTATTCATCTGCGGCAATTTGGCTGCGGCTCTAGGATTCGAACCTAGGGAATGCTGGAGTCAGAGTCCAGTGCCTTACCACTTGGCGAAGCCGCAAAAAAGAAACTATGCAAAAAACTTTGGCTGGGATAGGTGGATTCGAACCACCGGAATGACGGAGTCAAAGTCCGCTGCCTTACCTCTTGGCTATATCCCACCGATTATTGACAGCGCTCTGCACAGCTTTTATATTATAGCAGGGTCTTGCGAAAAATGCAAGCCCTTTTTGCAAATTTTTTTGAGATTTTTCTTTAGCTCCGAGGGCTCCGGAATTTATAAAACCGAAGCCTTCGTAAGCGTAAAATCACTTAAAGAACAGTGGGAGCTTTTCGAGATAGAATATATCGGTTCTGTCAGCGGCATCGCCTTCGGCGAGAACTGCACACTGTCCGACTATATTTCCACCAGCATACTCAACGAGCTTGTGGACAGCCTCGAGAGACTCGCCTGTCGAGATAACGTCGTCGACGATGAGAACTCTCTTGCCCTTCATGAAGTCAGCCTCGTTCTGGTCGAGCCAGAGCTTCTGGGATGATGCGGTGGTGATAGACTTGACATCTACGGATACAGGGTTTCTCATGTAAAGCTTTGCCATCTTTCTTGCAACGATGTAGGTAACACTGTCGCCGATTTCACGAGCCATTTCGTAAGCAAGCGGAATTCCCTTTGATTCGGCAGTGATGATAACATCGCACTCGGGAATCTTCTTTATGAGTTCCTTTGCGCAGGCTACGGTCAGCTCGACATCGGAGAACATTATGAATGCGGCGATGTCCATGTGCTCGTTTACCTCGCAGAGGGGCAATTCCCTCGTCAGTCCGGCAACATTAAGCGTATAGGTCTTGGTTTCCATGATACATTTTCCTTTCTCGAAAAAATTTCTCTATGTTCGGTCTGGGTCACTTTGACCTCAGACCATTCCTCCTAATTTTTCACCGCCAAGAAGATGGAAATGCAGATGCATGACCGTCTGACCGGCGGATTCGCCGCAGTTAGATACGACTCTGTAGCCGCTCTCGTCGAGACCGATTGAATGGGCGTACTCAGCTATAGCTTCATAGATTTTCGAAACCACAAGGCTATTATCAGGTGTGATTGCGCTTACACCAGAGATATGCTCCTTCGGAACGAAGAGAACGTGAACAGGCGCTACAGGCGATATGTCCTTGAAGGCATAGACATATTCGTTCTCGAAGACCTTAGTCGAAGGAACCTCGCCGTTAATGATTTTGCAAAACAGACAATCTGACATTTCACACGTTCCTTCCTGTTACTTGATGAATTCAGATACGACTTCCGATACCTGTGATAAAGCACTGTCCACTTTAGAAGCATCGCCAATACCAGCCATTGCTGAATCGGGACGACCGCCGCCCTTGCCTCCGGTGAGACCCGCAACTTTACCGGCAAGCTTTCCGGCTACAACACCCTTGGCGATAGCCTCTTTGCCACAGGAAACGGCTAAGTTGTCGGAATTACCGTTGACGCATGCAATTACGCACACATTATTTGTCGACTTGTCCCTTACCATTTCGGCAATAAGTCTTATATCATCAGGCTTAAGACCGTCGAACTTGGCATGATAGATATTCAAGCCGTTAAGCTCTGTGCCGCTTGAAAGAACGCTTTCGGCTCTTATCTCTGCCATAGCGGCGTGGAGCTTCTCGTTCTCCTTCTCAAGAGTGTGAACCTCTTCGGAAATGCCCTTGCACTTCATGACAAGATCCGAAGGATTACTGAGCTTCAGAGATGCCGCCGCTTCGTTAATCTGAGCGGTTTCCTTGGACATGAGATCAAGGACTCCCCAACCGGTTACAGCCTCAATACGTCTTACGCCTGCGGCAACCGACGATTCGCTTACAATCTTGAAAAGTCCAGCCTGAGATGTGTTGTCAAGATGGGTTCCTCCGCAGAACTCGAGAGATGCGGTTTCGTCATCGCTTCCCATCTTCACAACTCTGACGGTTTCGCCGTACTTCTCTCCGAAGAGAGCCATTGCGCCGAGCTTCTGTGCTTCTGCTATCGGCATTACCTCAGTAGTGACATCCATGCTCGAAAGAATCCATGTGTTGACGAGCTTCTCAACCTCGGCGATTTCTTCCTTGGTCATTGCGGAGAAATGAGAGAAGTCGAATCTGAGTCTCTCGCTGTCTACAAGCTGTCCTGCCTGATGAACATGGTCTCCGAGAACCTTTCTCAAAGCTGCCTGCAAAAGGTGCGCGCATGAGTGATTTCTTCTTACAGCCATTCTATAGTCGGCGTCAACCTCAAAATCAGCCTCTTCACCGACCTCGATTGCACCCTCAACAACTTTGACCTTGTGTGCAATCTTTCCGCCGACAGCCTTGGTGGTGTCAAGCACTTCGCACTTGCCGGTCTTTGTCGTGATGACTCCCCTGTCGCCTACCTGTCCGCCACTTTCTGCATAGAACGGTGAAACAGGAGAGACGATATATACCTCGTCGCCGATTCCGGCATACTCGAGGAGCTCTTCGTCATTTGCAATATAGTCGATAGTAGAATGAGCGCTCAAGGTCTCATAGCCGACAAACTCGGTTGAATATTCCTTTGAAATCTTGTGGAAGACGGTTTCATCGGCACCCATGTACTTCGAGTCGCCTCTTGCGGCTCTTGCGGTTTCCTTTTGATGCTTGAGGGCTTCTTCATAGCCTTCCTCGTCGCACTCAAGACCCTTTTCTTCGAGAATTTCTCTTGTCAGGTCAATCGGGAAACCATAGGTATCGGAAAGGGTGAAGCACTTCTTGCCGTCAAGAACCTTTTTGCCGTTGGCTTCGAGCTCTTCGATATAGCCGTTCAGAATTCCCATTCCTCTGTCTATTGTGGCGTTGAAGTTCTTCTCTTCGTTTGTGAGGAGCTTTTCGATGTAGTCGTACTTATCTTCAAGCTCGTTATACTCGGACTTGGAGCTGTCAACTACTGTCTTGACAAGGTCTTTTAGGAACAGTCCGTTGATTCCGAGGAGCTTTCCGTGTCTTACGGCACGTCTTAAGAGCCTGCGCATAACGTAGCCTCTGCCCTCGTTCGAAGGAAGAATACCGTCTGAAGCCATGAAGGTTACTGCTCTGATGTGGTCGGTGATAACTCTTATGGAAACGTCCTTCTTGTGCTCTTTGCCGTATTCGCAACCGGCGATTTCGCAAATCTGGTCTCTTACAGCCTTGATGGTGTCGACATCGAAGATTGAGTCAACGCCCTGCATGAGTGCCGCAAGTCTTTCAAGACCCATACCGGTATCTATATTCTTCTGAGCCAAAGGAGTGTAGGTTCCGTCCTCGTGGCGCTCAAACTGAGTAAAGACGAGGTTCCAGAACTCCATATATCTGTCGCAATCGCAACCGACATGGCAGTCAGGCTTGCCGCAACCGTACTCGGGTCCACGATCAAAGTAAATTTCTGAGCATGGTCCGCAAGGTCCGTCAACTCCGGCTTCCCAGAAGTTATCTTCCTTGCCCATACGATAGATTCTGTCCATAGGAACTCCGGCTTTTTCGTGCCAGATTTTCTCGGCTTCGTCGTCATCCTCGTAGACTGTTACATAAAGCTTGTCTTCGGGGATTTCAAGCACCTTTGTGACATACTCCCAAGCCCAGGTTATTGCTTCTTCCTTGAAGTAATCGCCGAATGAGAAGTTGCCGAGCATTTCGAAGAAGGTGCCGTGACGTGCGGTCTTTCCTACGTTTTCGATATCGTTGGTTCTGATGCACTTCTGGCATGTTGTCATTCTTGTTCTCGGAGGAACCTCCTGACCGGTGAAATACGGCTTAAGAGGAGCCATACCCGCAATTATGAGAAGAACGCTCTTGTCGTTCTGGGGCACCAGAGAGTAGCTCTTATGGCGAAGGCATCCCTTCGACTCAAAGAATTTAAGATAGCTCTCCCGAAGCTCATTGAGCCCCATCCATTTCATAAACATCTTCCTTTCAGATTCTTTTTATAGGCAAATAAATATGCCCCGGCCCACAGAACATGGGGCGAGGCAATCGCTGTACCACCCAATTTTATCATATCAACTGTTTGATATGACCTTGTACGGCTGTAACGGTGCCAACCGTTGCGGTTTTCCGCAAAGCTCAGGGGGAGCACCTGCAATCTGCACACGAACTCGCACCGACCGTTCGCTCTCTTAGTGGCAGTTTACGCAGTCATTCCCTTCAACGCCTTTAACCAAAGACTATTATATTCGCTTTTTCCCGGCTTGTCAACCGTTTTAAGAAAAGATTTACGCTAATTTTGTCTTCAGAAGCTCGTAAAACCCGTTTAAATCAGATACAGAATAGTCCTGTCCGAAATCCGGCTTCTCGCCTGCTCTGTCTATCAGAACCGAAGGACAGCCGAAGCGCTTTGCGGTCATGACATCTTTAGGCTCATCGCCAATCACAACGATTTCGCCCGGCTTGAGATTATACCTTTCAGCTATAATCTCAAGTCCTTTTGCGGAAGGCTTGCGGTAGCCGCAGGTAATGGACGAGACATACATATCGAAATACGACAACAGTTCCGGGAAATAGCTCTTATGAAGCTCGTCAGGCATACCGGTCGCGACGTCTGTAAGTGTGCAGACGATATAACCGTCACTGCGAAGCTTTTCTAAGATTGGTACCGTGTCCGGATAGATATACGGCTTCAGATCCATATAAGCGAAGAACTCTTCTATTACGTCAGAAAGATTGAACTCACAGCTCCAGCCTTTTGTTACATCCGAAAAAATCTCTTCCGGTGTGAAGTCCTTCTCCCTTGGTTTCACCTGTGGGCTGTAGGAACGATAGATTTCTATCGACTTATCGAGCATTTCATCGCTTACGGGAAGATTTAAGACCTCTCTCACATGATGAAGCGCAGGCGCATAATAATCAAGCCATGAGTTCGGCATATCTATGTATTCCATCAGTGTTCTTCCGACATCGAACACCACTGCTTTAATTCTCAAGTGTATTCCCTCCCGATTAATCGCTAACAGGTATTATACACGATTTCATAGGAGTTTGCAAGAGAAATCACACAAACTGTGAGTTATAAAGCGTCGCATAGAAGCCGCCGCTCTTCATCAGCTCGTCGTGGGTTCCGCTTTCGGTTATCTCGCCGTTCTGCAAGACTAAAATCAGATCGGCGTTTCTGATAGTGGATAATCTGTGTGCGATTACAAACGAGGTCTTGCCGTTCATAAGCTTCTTCATCGCTTCCTGAATCAGAATCTCGGTTCTCGAATCGACGTTTGATGTTGCTTCATCAAGTATGAGCATGTGGGTCTTTTCGTTCATCAGCATAGCCCGAGCTATAGTTATAAGCTGTCGCTGACCCTTAGAGATATTCACGCCGTCGTCGGAGATGACAGTATCATAACCATCAGGAAGATGTTCAATATATGACTCCATCTTTGCGGCACGGGCTGCCTCTCTGACTTCTTCGATGGTGGCATCTTCTTTACCATAGGCGATGTTTTCATAGATTGTCCCACCGAATAGCCATGTATCCTGCAATACCATCGTGTATGCTTTTCGCAAGTCACTGCGTTTGAGACTGTGAATTTCGGCACCGTCAACGGTAATCTCGCTGCTGTCAGGCTCATAGAAGCGCATGAGAAGATTGATTATCGTCGTCTTACCTGCTCCCGTAGGTCCGACTATCGCTATAGTCTTTCCGGGCTCTGCTGAGATGTTGATATTCTTCAGTATTGTTCTGCCCTTGGTATAGCTGAATGTAATGTTATTAAGTTCGACCTCGCCATCAACTTCGTTCAGAGGCAAAGCGTCAGGTGAATCCTCGGGCTCCGGGTTCTCGTCCAGAATTCTGAAAACACGCTCAGCCGCAGAAAATGCGGACTGGAACTCGTTCATTATCTGGGCAAATTCGTTTATCGGTCCCGCAAACTTTCTTGAGTACTGGACAAACTTTGCAACGCCACCGAGTGAGATAAAGAAGAGTGAAGCTTCCTTGACTGCTCCCGAGCTTGAGAACATATACATTATGCCACCTAAAATCATTATCAGTGACAAAGACAGGTTGTTGACAAGCCCGACAGACGGTCCAAGAAGTGCTCCGTAATATTCTGCGGTGTAATCGGCGTCCATAGCCTGCTTGTTTCTCTTGCCGAAACGAGAGGAGATTTCTTTCTCCATGCCATACGCTGAAATTGTCCTGCCGCCGGAAAGCATTTCCTCGGCATAGCCGTTGAGCTCGCCCAGTTCCGAAGAGCGCTTATGGAAGAGAGGACGGACTTTTTTCGAACGGTACTGAGTCATGAAAACCGAAATCGGAACGGTTATCACAAACACGATAATCAGCGGTTTGGATATTCTCCACATGAAGATAAGAGAGCCCACAACAGTGTAAATACTCGTCAGAACCTGAACCAGATCGGTCGAAAGGGACGTGTTGACGGTGTCGATATCATAGGAGATTCGACTTATCATGTCTCCCGCCGGATGAGTATCGAAGTAACCAATCGGCAAGCTCGTCAGCTTCTCGAATAGCTCACGCCGCATTGTATAGACTATCTTTTGACTTATGTGAATCATCAGAACCGACATCATATATGAAAGAACAGCCGAAGCTATATAGCAAGCGAGCATATATACGACATTCTGCCAGACGGCTTGGAAACCGACGTTGCCCTGAGATGCCATAGCGTCTATGGCGTTACCGGAATACTCCGGTCCCATAAGTGCAAGCTGATTCGAGACAAGGGTCAAGACAATCGCTATTGCAAAGAGAAACTTGTGTTGGAGTATGTACTTTGAAAGCCTCAGAAGAACGCCGTTACGGGTCTTCTTATCGAGCTTCTGGGGCTCTCCCCTCTTGGATTGACCTTTTATGTCATTCTGAAGTCTATTCAACGAAACCGCCTCCCATCTGAGATTCACTTATTTCGCGGTACTCACTGCAATTCTCCATCAGCTCATCATGGGTGCCATAGCCGATGATTTCTCCGTCATCAAGGACTAAGATTTTATCACAGCTCTTGACCGATGAGACTCTCTGGGCGACCGTAATTACGGTCGAGTTGTGAATGTTTTCGGCAAGAGCTTTTCTGAGATTTGCATCGGTCTTATAGTCAAGCGCTGAGGAGCTGTCATCCAAGATAAGTATGTCAGGTTTTGTAGCAACGGCACGGGAAATCAAAACTCTTTGCTTCTGACCGCCGGAAAGATTGGCGCCTTTTACCGCCAAAACACTTTCGTAACCGTCTTTCTTGGTAGAGATAAAGCCGTCTGCCTGTGCTATTTTAGCGGCTTCGACTATTTCCTCATGTGTAAGATTCCTGCCGAAGCGGATATTTTCTTCGATTGTATCTGCATAGAGGAAGTCATTCTGCATAGCACTGCCGAAGAGTGTGTAAAGCCTTTCTTTCGGTATAGTTCTCAGGTCTTCGCCATCGATATAAATTGCGCCGTCGGTAACGTCATAGAAGCGCATAAGAAGCTTGATTAGAGTTGATTTTCCGCTTCCCGTGGCGCCGATTACGCCAAGGGTTCCGCCGCGCTCTATCTCAAGATTGATATTCTCAAGATTGTTCTTCTTGCCTTCATATGAGAAAGAGACGTTTCTGAAGACGATGTGCTTGTCGGTCTCGATATCGGGATACTGAGACTTGTCAGCGACTTTCAGATCCTCTTCGCTGAAAAGCACTTCGTCAATACGTTTTGAGGAGGCTTCGGCTTTTGTGTACATAACGAACAGTCTTGTAACTCCCATAAGCGCATTTGAAATCAGCGTGAAATACTGCATGAAGGCAATTACAGTTTCGGGAGCGGAGGTGCTGCCTTGGATTCTGTATGCCGCCAGAACTACAACTACGACAATACCAAGATTCATTGAAAGCGTCATAATGGGATTTACAAGACCCATCGTGATGTTTGCTTTCTTCTCATCTTTTACCAAGGCTTTATTTGTGACATCGTAACGGTTTTGCTCGTAGGTTTCTTTTGACAGAGCCTTGATGACTCTGATGCCGGAAACATCCTCACGGACAACTCTGGTCATTCCGTCAACGGAATGCTGGACTTTGGTGTAAAGCGGAACACCCTTCATCGAAATGAAGCAGACTACAACAAATACGATAGGCACCATCGCTATCATGACAATAGCAAGATGAGCATCCATGAAAAGGGTTATGATAACACCGCCGATGAGCATTATCGGCTGTCTGATGCCCATACGTTGCATGGTTCCCAAGAAATGTCTTATGTTGTATGTATCGGTTGTAATTCTCGATTCCAAAGAAGCTATTGTGAACCTGTCCGTCTGAGCGGCAGACAGGCGGATTGTTTTTTCAAACAAATCCTGGCGAAGCTTTTCTACAGCGGTTCTTGTGAGAAGCTCCGAACGACGGTTAGCGATCACGTTCAGAGTGCATGCAAACACAGAGCAAGCGACCATCAGCCCGCCCCATAATAAAATCTCAGATATTTTCTCGTGAACAACTATGCTTCCTAAAATATAGCTTAAAATATACGGTAGGGCAAGCTCAGCAATAGTTCCGATGGACTTGATTGTCATGGCGACTGCCACAGAGCCCCAAATCGGCTTAAGATAACGCAAAATCAGCTTCACTGCTTATCTCTCCCCTCATAGTATTCTCTGGCTCTGTCGGCGACCTTGCCGAGTAGCGACTCGAAGGTCTCTCTTTCCTCGGGCGTCAAATCCTCGGTGATATAGTTGTTCCACTCATTGGTGGCTTGCATAACCGCCGGAAGCACGGCGTTGAGCTTTTCCGTGGGATAACAGCAAAGTATTCTTTTATCGGTCTTTGACTGCTCGCGGGTTATGAAGCCGTCCTCCTCAAGATGAGCGAGATTTCTTGCAATATTACTCTTGTTGACGAAAACGTGCCTGCCGAGCTCTTCGGCGGATATTCCCGGGTGATGAGCTATCGGAATGATGTAGGCTAAATGCCACGAGCAAAGCCCCTCGCAAAGCTCGTTTTCCTTTAGCCTGTCAGCTCTGAAAAGATTTCCGCAACGGCTTATGACATCTGTTTGTCTCAGTATTTTAGGCAAAGCGATTCCCCTTTCTTAAATTAGTTGCAAACGCAACGATTGCGTTCGCAACTAATTATAACACTGTATCTGAAAATGTCAAGCACTTTTTGACAAAAAAATACCGTCTCAGTATTGAGACGGTTATGGTGAAGATAATAGGACTCGAACCTATGACCCCCTGCACGTCAAGCAGGTGCTCTACCAGCTGAGCTATACCTTCGTTCGGAACAAGATAGATTATACTAAATCCCGGTGCGTTTGTCAAGCCCTTTTTCAAAAAAGATTTTGTGAGGCGAAAAAGAGTCCGCCGATGCTGATTACTATACACCGGCGGAAGTATAAGACTAATCGCTGTTTTTCATCCAGTCGGGATCCCCTACTCTGAGAACTCCTATGGTATCTACGAGCCACTCTAGACTGTCCCTGACCCAGTTGCGGGTACGACTGCAAATCCAGTCGGTATTCTGCAGGCAGGGCTCACAGGTTGAGAAGCCGTGATTGGCAAAACCGTAGATATGAGCTTCAAAGGGCACATTATAGCGATTCAGGGCATCAATAAGCCTGATTGTATTCTCTGGCGGAACGGTGCCGTCTGTTCTTGAGGAGAAGATAAAGCAAGGGCTTGTCTCGCTATCGACAGCTTCGATGATATCGGGGGCAGACGGAATATAAACGTCGGCAGTCTCTTTGACTATGACGGGATAACCCAGAATGCAGGCGGCAGGACGATACTTTGACATGGTCGCGGTAGCCGCCGCAAGATGTCCTCCCGCTGAGAAGCCGATTACGGCAATCTTGTCCACGTCGACATGCCACTCTTCACTGTTATCCCTGATAAGCTCGTAAGCCTGTTCGTAATCGTCAAGAGGATTGCTCCATACTGAATGTTCTCTCAATGAATATCTGAGAATAAAGACCTGATAGCCGGCTTGCAAGTAGACAAAAGCAATAGGGTCGGCTTCTCTTCCCGAGCAATACTCATACCCTCCACCGGGGAGAACTATCATCGCAGGACGCTTTTCTATCCCCCAGAATTCACCACCGACAGGTTGTAGGTATGCCGTCAAGCTGACATTTCTCTCTTCGTTGAGTGTTTTTGACACTGTTTCCATGTTGAATCCTCCAAATTTTAATAAACTCTTACTAGAAAATCCTCGACGGCATCCCTGAAATGGACAAGTGACAGCTGTCCACAGTTCATGAACTCAGCAAGTTCATACACCGCTTCTCTGTCTGCACTAATGTCGGTGATTTCTTCCACTAACCCGTCAGAACCTATAGCGATAATGCCGTAAGTGGATAAGCCTTTACGCCGTATAACCTTGTAGGTAATCATATTTTCACCTCCGATTGAATTATCGGAGATATAATATCACGGTGAAAACAGATTTCAAGAAGAATTTTGTCGATGTAAAGCCGAAAAAGCTTTACTGTTGTCAGACCTTATCGAAGATGAGCTTCGGCTTTTCAACCTGCTCGGGTGAAATGCTCAAAGAGTCTGTATAGATGATTGACGAGTGAAGAAGTGTGTCCTGCTTGTTTGAGTAGAGGGTCGCCAAAAGGTCTCCCTTCTTGACTTCGTCGCCGGTTTTCTTCTCGATGATTATTCCGGCTTCGAGGTCTATCGGGTCACCCTTTTTCATTCTGCCTGCACCGAGAGCGGATGAAGCTCTGCCAATCTGAGCGGTATTCATCGACTGGATTACGCCGTCAGCTTCAGCACGAACCTCGAGGCTAAATTGAGCCTTCGGGAACAAATCCGTATTATCCGCCCAATCGGCATTGCCACCCTGAGCGGAAATCCACTCCTTGAACTTTTCGAATGCGGAGCCGCTGTTAAGGGCAGTTTCAGCCATTTTTCGGGCGCTATCGTGAGATATCTCGTGGCACATCGAAAGAAGCGTTGAAGCGAGCTCCAAACAAAGCTCTCTCAGCTCACCCTTGGTCTCACCCTTGAGAACGGAAATAGCCTCAAGAACCTCAAGGGAGTTTCCGACACATTTTCCGAGGGGCATGTCCATATTGGTTATGAGTGCGGAGACGTTTCTTCCGCACCTTCTACCAATTTCAACCATCTTCTCTGCCAGAACCTTTGCCGATTCGGCATCGGACATGAACGCTCCGCTACCGGCTTTTACATCAAGGACTATCGACTTGGCACAGGCAGCAAGCTTCTTTGACATGACGCTTGAAGCGATAAGAGGAATACTGTCGACGGTTGCGGTTACGTCACGGAGAGCATAGAGCTTCTTGTCAGCAGGAGTCATATTGCCGGTCTGACCGATAACACAAATGCCGATTTTTCTTGTCTGCTCAAGAAATTCTTCCTCATTCAGCTCGGTTCTGTAGCCCCTGATTGATTCGAGCTTGTCAATGGTTCCGCCGGTGTGCCCGAGTCCCCTGCCGCTCATCTTTGCGAAAACTCCGCCGCAGGATGCGACCAGAGGCGCAACGATAAGCGAGGTCTTGTCTCCTACTCCGCCGGTTGAATGCTTGTCGCAGGTCATACTTCCGAATTCGGACAAGTCGAGCTGGTCGCCCGAATCCGCCATAGCAAACGTGAGAGTTGCAGTTTCGCGGTCGGTCATCGAGTTGAAGCAGATTGCCATTGCTAGAGCCGACATCTGATAATCCGGAATACTGCCATCGGTAAAGCCGTCAACTGCATATCTGATTTCCTCATCAGTCAGTTCATATCCTCGACGCTTTTTGAGGATTATATCGTACATTGTCATAGTGATTGCTCCTATCTTTCAAGTCTGTCAGGCTTGAAGCCGTATGGGAGAAGCTCCGCAAGCGTGACAGTTGTGATATCGGATTTTGTGACCATGTGGATTCTGAAATCGTCATCGCAAAATTCTCTCATTACCTGTCTGCAAACGCCGCAGGGCGAGAAAATCTCGTCGTCAATCACTCCGCCCTTACCGCCGCAGACGGCGATATCGGTGAATTCACACTTGCCGTCGAATACGGCTTTGAAAAATGCCGTTCTTTCAGCGCAATTCGATACGCCGTAGCTTGCGTTTTCAATGTTGGCTCCTGTATAGACAGTTCCGTCGGCACAGAGAAGTGCGGCTCCGACCTTATACCCGGAATAGGGCGAATATGCGCTTGCCATCGCTTCCGCTGCCATCTTTGAAAGCTCTTCTCTTGTGATCATACTCAGCCCTCTTTCAGAATTTCACCAAGGAAGCTTTCGGCGAAGAAGTGACCTTCAACATTGAAGTAGTCGCAAACAGTCGAAGCAATGCCGGTGAATGACTGCAGGGTTCCCATATTGACAGGGTTTACTTTCTCGCCGTAAACAATCAACGGCACATACTCACGGGAGTGGTCGGTGCTCACGTCTCCCGGGTCACAGCCATGATCGGCGGTTATCATGAGAATATCATCAGGCTTCATATCAGCAACAAATCCACCGAGCCACGAGTCGAATTCATTCAAAGCTGTTGCGTAGCCAACGGCGTTGTTTCTATGACCATAGACCATGTCGAAGTCGACCAGGTTTGTGAACGCCAAGCCTTCGAAGTCCATCTTCTGAGCCACTATTGTATCCCGCATGCAATCGGGATTTCCGTGCGACAGGAGCGACTTTGTTATTCCTCTTGCGGCGAAAATATCGGTTATCTTGCCGACTGCGATAACGTCCTTTCCGGAAGCCTTAAGAGCATCGAGCATCGTTTCAGATGTCGGCTCCAAAGAGAAGTCTTTTCTGTCGGCGGTACGGGTGAAATTGCCCGGCTTTCCTGTAAAGGGTCTTGCAATTACACGTCCGACCGCATTGTCGCCGGTGAGAATTTCCCGGGCAATTCTGCAGTCCTGATAAAGTTCTTCAAGCGGCACCACATCGGTATGAGCCGCAATCTGGAAGACGCTGTCGGCGGAGGTATAGACAATGAGTTTTCCTGTCTTCATATGCTCTTCGCCGTAATCACGGATTACATCGGTGCCGGAATACGGAAGATTGCAAAGGACTCCCCTGCCGGTCTTCTCGGAAAACTCGTTCAGTATTTCCTCGGAAAAGCCGTTCGGGAATGTCGGCATCGGCTTGTTCGAAACGATGCCCGCCATCTCCCAGTGACCGGTCGTGGTGTCCTTGCCCATTGACTTTTCACGGAGTCTTGCGACTGCGGCAGTTGGGTTAGCAGTCTCGCCTAAGAACGATAGTCCCTCGATATTTCCGATTCCCATCTTCTGCATATTAGGGATGTTTAAGATTCCCGTGTTATAACAGCTTCTCAGGGTATTGGTTCCCTCATCGCCAAAAAGATTGGCATCCGGGAGAGCACCGCAACCCGCGCTGTCCAAAACTATCAAAAATACTCTTTTCATTTGTTTATCCTCTTAGAGACGAATTGCCGTGTTGAGCGCGATTTCCATCATCTGAGTGAAGGAGTTCTGCCTCTCCTCAGCTGTAGTAACTTCACCGGTAACGAGGCTGTCAGAGATTGTACACATTGCGAGAGCTTTCTTCTTTGCCCTTGCGGCATTCATATAAAGAGCCGCCGCTTCCATCTCGATAGCCATGACGCCCATCTTCTGCCAGCCGGGATTTGCGGTTGTATTGTCGCCATAGAAGACATCGGAAGAAAGAAGATTGCCGACATGATATGTGGCGCCGAGCTTCTGTGCTTCCTCAACGGCAACGCTAAGCAGTCCGAAATCGCAGATAGGAGCGAATGTGCCCTGAAGCTTGAAGGTTTCGGCATATCTCGAATCGGTGCAGGCACCCTGTCCGAAAACTATATCACGGACGTGGATATTTTCATGAAGAGTTCCGGCGGAGCCAATGCGGATGATATTTTCAACTCCAAAGAAATTGAAAAGCTCGTAGGAATAGATGCCGATTGAAGGCATGCCCATGCCGCTCGCCATAACAGAGACCGGCTCACCCTTGTAGAGACCGGTGTAGCCCTGAACGCCTCTTACGTTATTTACGAGCTTCAGATCGCTGAGATAATCATGTGCTATCTTCGAAGATCTGAGAGGGTCGCCGGGCATAAGTACGGTTTTTGCGAAATATCCGCCTTCCTCAAGCTGGATATGCGGTGTGGATTTAACATCACTCATTATAGTAGCTCCTTTTCTTTGACTATTTTTACTATTCTTGATGTTCCGAGGCGATTGGCGCCAAGTCTTATGAACTCCTCGGCATCTTCTATCGACTTGATTCCGCCTGCCGCCTTGATTTTAAGACCGCCGGTTACATGAGCCTTGAAAAGTGCGACATCTTCCTTTGTGGCACCTGCTGTTGAGAAGCCGGTCGAGGTCTTGATGAAGTCGGCACCGGAATTTGAGACGATTTCACACATTTTGATTTTCTCTTCGTCGGTAAGAAGACAGGTTTCGATAATAACTTTCAGTACCTTATCGCCACAAGCTTTTTTAAGCTCAGAAATTTCCGACTGAATCTCAGTGTATTTCTTATCCTTGAGCCAACCGATGTTTATTACCATGTCAATCTCATCTGCGCCGTTCCTGAGGGCATCCTCGGTCTCGAAAAGCTTCGTCACAGTGGTAGAGTAACCGTTGGGGAAACCGATAACCGTGCAGATCGGGAGTTTATCTCCGACATAATCCTTTGCTTGCTTGACATATGAGCAAGGAATGCAGACGGAAGCGGTGTGGTACTTCATTCCGTCATCACAGATAGACTTGATTTCCTCCCATGTAGCCCCCTGCGACAAAAGTGTGTGATCGCACATTGAAAGTATTGTTTTAATATCCATAACTTTGTCTCCTATCTTATGTTTTATAAATAAGCTCACAGCTAAAGCTACTAGCTCATGCTATTGCTTTTTTACCGTTTCAAAAATCGCCGCACCGGAAAATACATCATACTCAAGTCCCGAAACATCATCCGCAGTAAAGACAAACTTCTCGGCATACCATAGCGGCAGGCACTGATACGAAGAGATAATATCCTTCTCTGCTTCTGATATGGCATATATTGCAGATGACAAGGTGGAATACTTGCCAGCTGATTCTACCGCTTCGGCACAGCTCTCGCTTAAGATTCCGTAGGCTCCGTCAGAAAATGCTTCGATATAATCAAACGCAGAGCCGGAAGAAGATTCTATCTCTACAAGGCAGATTTCGTAGTCACCGCTCGCAAGACGCGAAGCATAATCCGATTCGTTTACGATATCTATTCCTATGCCGACTCCGAGCGTATCGTTCAGCATTCCGGTAACAAGTGAAAGATAATCGGTGTACTCAAACGTGTCGGGAACCATTATCTTCAAGCCGTAGAGAGTCAGCTTTTCACTGTCGGTTAGGGTGAAGCTCCACTTGTATTCGGCAAGCTGTTCGTTATAAATCAGGATATTCTCGAGCGAGCTGTCGGCACTCTTACGATAATTTGAGCTTCCGACATAAGCGTCATACGGAATTATGCCATAGGCGGCTGTAAGAATGTCGGGGGTTTCGGAGTCAAGTGCTTCCCTGTCGATTGCCATCGAGATTATTTCAGCGACCTCTGTCCTTGAAAGGATTTCATTCTCGGGGTTTATTACGAGTCCGCAGAAATAAACCGAATAGCTCCGATATGTCGATTCCTCAAGCGCGCTTTCAAAAGTCGATGATATATAAACATCGGTTGTGCCGCCTGTAAAGTCCGAAAGCCTTACAGTATCGTCGTCCTCAATCAGATAATTTACGCCGTATGGATATACGTCATTGAACTCGCTGTAGTAATCATTACGACGAAGACGAACGTAGTTATCGGTGCTGTACTCCTCGTGAAGCCAATATCTGACATAAAACGGACCGTTTGAGGCGACACACTCAGCTTCGAGACCGTATTTGCCTTTGCAGGATTCGAAGAATTCCTCATTGCAAGGAGATGTGGGAAGTCTTGTGAGAAGGCTCAGGAATTCGGCATTCTGGTATTCGAGGGTTATCACAAGTGTGTAATCGTCCGTGACATGGACGCCGATTTCCGTCAGTTCTGCTTCACCGTTATATGCGGCTTCGGAATTGAGAATCGAGAAATAATCGGAAGCATATGGCGAGCCGGTTTCAGGACTGAATAGCCTTCTGAAAGCAAATTCGTAGTCATAAGCGGTTACTGAGCCTTCCCAGTCAGCTGTCGTCTTCCATGCGTATCTTTCATCAAGATAAAACGTGTAGGTCAAGCCGTCTGCAGAAATGGTATAGTCGCTCGCTCCGGCTGTGGAGATAGTGCCGTCCGAATCCTGTTTCAGGAGTCCAACAAACATGTTCTTCAAAATCGCTATCGAGCTTTCGTCTGTGGCTATCTGTGGGTCGAGGATTTCCGGGTCATCGGAAAGACTGATTTTAAAGATATAGCCGGTACCGTCATCGCTGAAAAATTCAATAACCCTCTCTAAAGGGGAACAAGCCGTCATGAAAACAAGACAGCTTATCAGCGAAAAGAGTAGTATTTTTTTCATGACCGAAACGGTGCTATGGGTTTTATAAGTCAATGACAACAGCCCATGTATCCTCGGGCAATCCTTCCGTGAATTTTTCAAGCGTTTTTGGAACGTCAATAATCCGCTGATTGGTGCTTCCTCTGAAACGACATTCATAGCTCTTGAGTGCGAGAACGAATCTTCCGTCGACGAGCCAGTCAATGGTCTTAAGAAGCTCCATATAGCCGTTTTCCTCGTTGGCATTCTTGAGTAGATACTCAACGGTGTAGCCGGTATAGGATATTATCCCCAAGCCATTCGCTTTCAGCTTGCATCCAAGCTCTGCCAAGGGCTTTGCCTGACAAAACGGCTCGCCGCCGCTGAACGTGACGCCGTCCAACAGCGGATTCTGAATGATTTTTTCGTAAAGCGCATCCGTATCGTCGTCATATCCTCCCGAAAAATCGTGAGTCTGCGGATTGTGACAACCCTCACAATGGTGAGGACAGCCCTGAACGAAAACGGCATATCTGATTCCGGGACCGTCGACGATCGACTCGCCGACGACACCGGACATTCTGAGTTTCATAGTGAGCCTCCGATATTTACTCGGTGATTGAATGCTTGACTCTATCTCTTTCCTCTGCACGCTTGGCGTCGTTGAAGCGGTCGAGCGTTCCGACAAGGTAACCGGTGATTCTGCGGATTCTCTCGAAGCCGTAGCTGCCCTCATGCTCTTTTCTGCCGCACTTGGGGCAGGTATCGCCGATTATGCCCGTGAAGCCACAGCAAGGGTCTCTGTCGACGGGATGGTTGATAGAGCCATAACCGATGCCGGATTCCTTCATGAAGCGGATAATCTTCTCGAACGCATCAAGATTCTGCAAGGGATCTCCATCAAGCTCGACATAGCTGATGTGTCCAGCATTTGTGAGTGCGTGGTAAGGAGCTTCGATTCTTATCTTCTCGAATGCACTGATGGGATAATAAACGGGAACATGGAATGAGTTGGTGTAATACTCTCTGTCGGTTACACCTTCGATAGAGCCGTACTTTTCACGGTCGATTCTTACGAATCTTCCAGAAAGACCTTCGGCGGGTGTCGCAAGAAGCGACCAGTTGAGGTGGGTCTTCTCGGTTTCGGCGTCGAGTCTTGCTCTCATTCTTGAGATAATCTCATAACCGAGCTTTCTTGCTTCCTCGCTTTCGCCATGGTGCTTGCCGATAAGAGCCTTGAGGGTCTCGGCAAGACCTATGAAGCCGATGGAAAGGGTGCCGTGCTTGAGAACTTCGCCGACGGTGTCATCGGCGGAAAGCTTCTCGGAATCGAGCCATACGCCCTGACCCATTAAGAACGGGTAGTTCTTGACCTTCTTCTCAGCCTGAATCTTGAATCTTGCCATAAGCTGCTCGATAACAAGCTCCATCATGTCATCAAGCTTCTTGTAGAAGACGTCTACATCGCCCTTCGACTCGATTGCAAGTCTCGGCAGGTTGATTGATGTGAACGAAAGGTTGCCTCTTCCGGTGACTATCTGACGGGTCGGGTCATAGGCATTGCCAATAACTCTTGTGCGGCAACCCATATAAGCGATTTCGGTGTCAGGGTCGCCCTCCTTGTAGTACTGAAGGTTGAACGGAGCGTCGATGAACGAGAAGTTCGGGAAGAGACGCTTGGCGGAAACCTTGCACGCAAGCTTGAACATGTCGTAGTTCGGGTCGCCGGGGTTGTAGTTGATGCCTTCCTTGACCTTGAAGATGTGAATCGGGAAGATAGGAGTTTCACCGTTTCCGAGACCCGCATCCTCGGCAAGGAGGATATTTCTTATAACCATTCTACCCTCTGTCGAGGTATCTGTTCCATAGTTGATGGAGCTGAACGGAGTCTGAGCACCGGCACGGGAGTTCATGGTGTTGAGGTTATGGATAAGAGCTTCCATTGCCTGATAGGTTGCCTTGTCGGTTTCCTTGACGGAGGACTCATAAGCAAATTTCTGAATCTTTGCAATCTCTTCTTCGGAGCAGTATTTCTTGAGATACTCAGCCTCAGCCGCACGGTATTCGTCGGTCATGTCAAGAGTCGGAGCCAAGCCCTTGTGTGAAAGCTCATGGAGATATTCCTTAACGTAGTCCCCTGCTCCTACTGAATCGACGTTATCGACAAGTTCGAGAGAACGGATGACATTGTCACGATAACGGTGCATGAAGGTCTTCTTAACGCCTTCCGCCATGTCGTAGTCAAACTTCGGAATCGACTGACCGCCGTGCTGGTCATTCTGATTGGACTGGATGGCGATGCAAGCAAGCGCCGCATAGCTCGAAATCTCGTTCGGGGTTCTCAGGTGTCCGTGACCGGTCGAGAAGCCGTTCTTGAAGAGCTTGGTGAGATCAATCTGTGTGCAGGTGGTTGTAAGAGTATAGAAGTCGAGGTCGTGAATGTGGATATCACCCTCGGAATGAGCCTTTGCAAACTTCGGGTCGAGGACATACATCTCGTAGAATTCCTTTGCGCCGCAGGAGCCGTACTTAAGCATGGTGCCCATTGCGGTGTCGCCGTCGATGTTGGCGTTCTCACGCTTTGTGTCGCTGTCCTTGGCAGAGCTAAATGTGAGTTCCTCATAGATTTTCATAATCTTGGTGTTCATCTCACGGACTCTCGTCCTGTTGGCTCTGTAGAGTATATAAGCCTTTGCGGTGGATGCGTGACCCTCTTCGATAAGAGTTCTTTCAACCTCGTCCTGAATCTCTTCTACCGTGGGAATTTTTTTGCCGCTCGCCTCAACAGCATCGCACACTCTTCCGGCAATGTCGAGAGCCTGATCGTAATCGGTGCCGCCGACAGATTCCGCGGCTTTATATATAGCACTCGCTATCTTTTCAACATTGAAGGTGACTATTCTTCCGTCCCTTTTCTGAATTTTGGTAATCATTTTTCTTCCTCCGTCTGGGTAATATTTCTGCAATTCATCTCAAAATCGGGTTTAAGGAGTTATATTTTAAACCGGAAGATGTTGTTGTTGCGAGAGCTTGCGAACACAACATATTGGGCTTGAAGTTCCAGTAAGTCAAGTATATTGTATCTTGACGCAGTTGTCAATCCAAATTTGCGAGAATTTTTTTGTTGGATTTTGTATATTATGTCAAGCAAGGCGTCAGGCTTAACAAATGCGTCGGACGATAAATATCCGACGCATATCTGTGAAGTCAAGCGCTGATTTCTGAAGGTTCAAAAATAGCCACAGTAAAGTCTTATTCCTTTATTCAGTCGCAAATGCGCTGTCCACAACGCTTTTTGCGGAGTCAAAATCTGAAATTATAATCAGAATATCATAGCTCCCGTAAGTAATGAGCTTGGTGTTTTCGATTTTCTGAACCTCCAACGGGGCGTAACCCTTGAAATCGTTAAGCCTTGTATCCAAGAAATCTTCAAGCATTTCTTCGGTTTCGTCCTGTGTCTCGTCGTCCGGCGACTTGAAAATTGCAATTATATCTGCCGAAATGTCCTCTGTTGAGTACATGACGCAGTAATCATCATAAACGGAGCTGTCACAACCGAAGACTATATCGACTGTTTCGCTGTCCGCAAGCGCAAAATTATCAGACTCTCCGAGAGTTTCAAGTATTTCTGTCGCCAACTCCGTGGCATCCGGTGAAGGAAGAGCGCTTCCGCAAGCGGTAAAAAGCACTGAAACCGCAAGAATTATTATTCCGATTTTTTTCATACCATATCACCTATCCGGCAACATGCGTGAGTATGTAGTCTATAAACAGCTCATAGGTCGAGTATTTCAGATGGACGCCATCGTTTTCCGCATATGATGACGGAAGAGAGCTTCCGCCGTCTTTAAGATATGAGTTGACATCGAGATAGTGGAGCGACTTATCATTGGCATACTCAAGAAGAAGCTCGTTGAAGCTGTCAAGGTCACTGTTAGATATTGGCGTTTCGACGGACGATTCTTTATCCGAGGTTACCGGCGGAACCGAGATTATATAAATCTCAGAGTCGGGGCACTTATTCATAAGCTTCTTCATAAATGACGTGAAGTAGTCATACATGTCGTCGACGCTGAGCCACGCCGCGCCGTTTGTGCCGAGCATGACATAGATGTTTTCCGGCTGACTTTCCTCGAGTGCATCCAGAACGGTCATTGTGCCATACTGGGTTTCGATTTCCTCGGTTTCAATTTTGGCAATGCTCATTGAAACGCTTGCATAGACACTCGAAGACGAAACCAAGCCATAAGAGGAAAGCCCATAGGTTATCGAATCTCCGATGAAAACGCAACTGTCAAGGTAATCGCTTGAAACAGCCTCACTCTCGGGAACGGGATTTATTATTTCCGAAGATTCCAACTCCTCGGATTCAGAATAGGTATCCGTAGTCGCTACTGAGTTATCCTCTTCCTCATCGTCATCATTTCCCAAAATCGGCGCAAACGAAGGGACATATATCTCTCTGTCCTCGGACAGCACTTCTTCAAGGGTCGTGCTTTTCATATATCTGTAGAAGACGACACCGAAAATAATGATAACTCCCAACAGGACTATTCCGAAATTATATCTTACCTTGAGAGGCTTTTTGGTTCTTGATACGTTAGCCATTGGTATGCTCCTCTGAAAATCTTTCTACCGATTATTATATAGCAAAAAGGCGTGACTTTCAAGGAATTTTGCGAATTTTCATTATTTGTAACCCGCTTGTAACCATATTTCTTGTTATGGGCTTGAAAAATGCTTCCAAATCGTCTATAATGGTTTGATAAGATATGTCTTTTCGGCTGTGGGAACTGCCCATGGCATTCAACAAAGGAGGATGACAGCATGTGCGGCTTTGTCGGCTTTACAAACACCATTCAGGACGCAAAAACGGTTCTTGAGCGTCAGATGGACTCTATCAAGCACAGAGGTCCCGATTCTGACGGAGAATACATTGACAATGATATAGCGATGGGCTTCCGTCGGCTTTCAATTATTGATCTTTCGGGAGGCGACCAACCTATCTACAACGAAGACGGCTCGATGGTTATCGTCTTCAACGGCGAAATTTACAACTATCAGAAGCTTCGTGAAGAGCTCATTATGAAGGGACACACCTTCAAGACGAACACCGACACCGAGGCCCTTGTTCACGGCTATGAGCAATGGGGCAAGGATATGCTTAATAAGCTCAGAGGCATGTTTGCTTTTGTCATCTGGGATAAGAATAAAAAAGAGCTCTTTGGTGCACGCGATTATTTCGGAATCAAGCCGCTTTACTACACCGAGATGGGCGGAAGCTTCATCTTCGGCTCGGAAATCAAGAGCCTGATTCTGCACCCGCTTTTCAAAAAAGAGCTCAACGAGGCGGCACTTGAGAGCTATCTCACATTCCAGTATTCCCCGTGCGTAGAGACTTTCTTCAAGGGCGTTTACAGGCTTCCTCCGGCTCACTCGTTTCTGTACAAGAACGGCAAGCTTTCTGTCGAGAGATACTGGAGCGTCGAATTCGAAGCCGATGAGGAGCCTTCGCTTGACGAGTGGGTCGATAAGATTTCGGACACGTTCAAGGACTCGGTTGAGGCTCACAAAATAGCCGATGTTGAGGTCGGTAGCTTCCTTTCAAGCGGAGTTGATTCGAGCTATGTTGCGGCGGTTGCAAATGTCGACAAGACTTTTACCGTCGGCTTCGGCGAGGACGAGAGATATAACGAAATTGGCTACGCTAAAGAGTTTTCGAAGTTTATCGGTAAAGAGAATATTTCGAAGGTCATCACCGCCGATGAATACTGGGGAGAATTTCCAAAGATTCAGTATCACATGGACGAACCGCTTGCCGACCCTGCGGCTGTTGCGCTGTACTTTGTTTGCAAGCTCGCTTCCGAGAGCGTTAAGGTCGTTTTAAGCGGTGAGGGTGCGGACGAGATTTTTGGCGGATACAACATCTACAAAGAGCCGGACGACGTCACCATCTACAATAAAATCCCCCGCCCTATAAGGCGAGGAATCGGAAAAATCTGCGAGCATCTGTCGGCGCACAGAGGTCTGAATTTCCTTATAAGACGAGGAAAAGACCTTGAGGAGAGATTCATCGGAAACGCCTATATCTTTTCGGAAAAAGAGAGAAAGGCTCTTCTGAAAGTCAAAACCGATGCTCCGAACGCTATGGAGATTACGAAGCCGTTCTATGATAAAGTATCCGATAAGGACAGCGTCACAAAGATGCAATACTTGGACCTCAACATGTGGCTTGCCGGTGACATTCTTCTCAAGGCTGACAGAATGAGTATGGCAAATTCGCTTGAATTGAGAGTTCCGTTCCTTGATAAAGAAGTCATGGCTCTCGGCGAGAAGATTCCGACAAAGTATCGTGTCACGAAAGAAAATACCAAGTACGCCATGAGACTTGCGGCGCACAGAGCCTGCCCGCCGAGAACCGCCGACAAGAAGAAGCTCGGCTTCCCTGTTCCGATTCGTGTCTGGCTCAAAGAGGATAAGTACTACAATATCGTTAAGTCAGAATTCGAGAGCGAGAACGGCAAAAAGTTCTTCAATACCGAAAAGGCTGTTCAGCTCCTCGACGACCACAGAAACGGCAAGTACGACAATTCGAGAAAGATATGGACTATCTATACGTTCTTGGTCTGGTATAAAGTGTACTTTGGAGATTAAAAAAATCCCGCACAGTATCATAGCTAAATACCGACAAGTAACTATTTAGCCTTTTGGCAGCTCAGAAAGCGGTGT
>JAJBSV010000003.1 GCA_020861185.1 Ruminococcus sp.
ACAGACTGTTACTCCACCCATTCAACCGGTATGTATGTACGTTGCGAATTGGCGTAAAATTCTCTTATATTGATCTTTGTTTCCAATCCGATCGTATGTCTATTCTAAGGCAAAAAAATGCCGCCGTTAGTTTTCAAGCGAAAAACGTAAACGGCGACAAATTTGTTCTCTATTATTTCAAATTTGCACAGGGCATGATACAAGGCATTCTGTTCATACTGAGGACATTTGGAAAGAAGCGACAGGCGGAAGACTGATATACCTTTCCAAAACAAACAACAAGGGAGCCGACACAGGCTCCCTTCTGTAATCCATATTGAGTTTTCGTCCGACGGCTATTTTGCAAAGGTATAACACACTAGACTTTCCATCTGGGAAAGTCGTGTGCCAACAGGGGGTAGCCCTTTTGGATTGCCCCCGGAATGGTGTGGTTGTAAACTGATTTCATAGAAATAAAGCGTTCACAGTTACGACTGTGAACGCTTTTCTTATATCTGCAACTATATGATGAGTGCCACCGCAAAGCTAGGCAGTGCCAAGATTCCTACTGATGCGACATATGCCCCGACCGTAGTCTTTGACCGACTGCTTATCAGAAGAACGATCATCGAAACTGCCATCAGGAACAAGAGGCGCAATAAGTAAATCAAAACTAACAGTCCTCCTATGGATATTTGCAGCGGGAAGTCGGCAAGAATCTCTAAATTCTGAACTGGTGCTGAAAGCGGCGTGGTGTATTCCGCGAGGAAATACTTAAGCTCCTGCATATAGACGCAAGCCCAGACCGCCGTTGCCATCAAAAGGCAGGTCAATATTTTCATACCAAGAAGATATCCTCTTCCACGCTTGAGGCTCTTAAGGAGCGGAACCACTCCCGATTTCTTCTCATAAACCATAATTCCTGCACATCCAAGGCAGACAAACAGTATCGCAACTGCCATGTTCAGCCTCCGAGTGTCCTTGGCTTCGGTTCCGTAAACTGAATGAAACGGCTTTGAATCGAGGATATAGGGAGTATAGCCGCCCTCTTCTGCACGGGCTTTAGCCTCGCTTATCTCAAGCTCAAGACGGTCAAGTGCAATCGTGAGATCGCCATAATAGCTGGAGCTTTCGGCATTGGCTCTGGCTATTTCAAAATATTCTTCCGTTTTCTCATTTATCTCGCCCTCGATGTCGGAAAGATACAGCTGATACCACTGGTCGCTCTCATAGATAGCGACGTCATAGTCGAGGGCTCCTCCAACAAGAAATACGGCAATAATTATGACCGCTCCGAAAGAGTATATGAGCACTTTATAGAGCTCCCATCCGAATGCTCCCAGGTGAGCTCTCAGCTTGTCGAATATATAGTTGAGCTTCAGCCAGATAACCGAGAGAACGTCCCTCTGCCCGTCGGGATAGCGTGTTAAGGACTTAAAGCATAAAGCCGCAAACAGCACCAATACCACCGGCAGGACGGCGAACATCATCGCCCTGATTCCAATCGGGTAGCCGAAGATATTGACGTTTAGATAATTGCTGTAGAGCGCAGTGAGATTGACATATGAGAATATATTCAGGTATTTAAAAACGTTTGCAAAGCTCTGAACCGGAAGAAGCGTATTGAGAAGGTATTCGACCGCAAGCGTAACTCCAATGGCTCCTAAAGAGAACTGAACATTCGCCACGGTGGACATTACTGCCCAGATGAACAGCCCTAAAAGCACTCCGCAAAGCACCTTCATGAGTAGATACTGACCCAGCCACTGCGCAACCGTCAGGTTGAGTGTACACCGTGAAAAGTACTCGAGTGACTGCAACGACCTCCCGAGACTCCCGAAGCTGTTTGTGAAGCCTAAGCTCAGGCAAAGCGGCAGCAGATAGAAAAGCAAGGTCAAGGCGACGCTCGCTATCCCAAGAGTGGCGATTCTTTGCATGCAGAGCCTAGTTCTACCGTACTTCGTTGTGCGGATGACCGACCACAGCCCGACTTTTCTCTCCTCCAGAAAGCCGATGACTATAACTACTAAAGCCGCAAGGAAAAAGTAATCGGCAAGGGTGAACCCAAGCCATTTTGTTATACCGTAGCTGTCGCCGAATTCGAGGATTACGCCGTCAAGCGTGCTGAAATCATCAGCCGTCTTTGTAATATTTCTGCCCGAAAAGGTGTTGGCAGAGGAAAAGATGCTCGTCTTGCCGAGAAGCTCCGCCTGAGCTTGGACGTTTTCCAAGTAATCATAATAGCCGAGCTGGTATTCCACCTCATCAGTTAGGAAATAGAGCCTTGTCTGTAGGATAGATCTGAGCTGGCTGTCAACCGTGCTGTACAACAGGCTCATCTTTTCTTCGTCAAGATATTCGTCTATTTCTTCAAGACTTTTGCCCTCGCAGTTTCCCAGGATATTCTGAATATGCTCGTTGGCTTCTATGTTGTCGGAGATTATGCCCGAGCGGATGCTTCCCAAAAAATCATACATAAAAACGCAGAGCATGACAAAAAGCATGGCGAGAATAATTGCAATCCGGCTTTTACTGAGAAGAGCTCTTTTTATCTCGCCCATATCATTCACCACCCAGGTAGTAAAGATAGACGTCCTCAATGTTCGGATAGTGGTTGACGGGGACATAATCATCGGGCAGAGATTCAATAAGCCCTGCCGGACTGCCACACATGAGGAGCTTGCCATTTTTCATAAGCAGGACTTTATCTGCGACGGACTCTATATCTGAGACTATATGGGTGCAAAGAAGAACTATCCTGTCCTTTGCAAGCTCGCTTATAAAGCTTCGGATTCTTATACGCTCTTTCGGGTCTAAACCTGCTGTCGGCTCATCCAAAATAAGTATCTTCGGGTCGCCTAAGATTGCCTGAGCAAGCAGAACCCTCTGTCTCATCCCTCCTGAAAATCCGCCTACAGCCTTGTTTCTGACATGTGATAAATTCGTAATCTCAAGAACTCTTTCGGTCTCCTCTTTAAGAGCCTTGCCTTTCAAGCCCTTGAGCCTGCCGATGTATGAAACGAAGCTAAGGGCGGTCATCTTATCATAAACGCCCTGCTGCTGGGGCATATATCCTACAAGACTTCGGAATTCTGCGCCCATTTCAAGTATTTCTTTTCCGTCAAGAGTTATCGAGCCGCTGTCACGCTTAACATTATCTGTAATCAGGCTCATCATCGTGGATTTTCCCGCACCGTTCGCTCCTAAGATTCCGGTAATCCCAATATCAAATGTGACCGAAAAGTCGTCAAGAGCCGTGACGTCGCCATAGCGTTTTGTGAGATTATCGAGTCTCAGCTCCACATTTATCCCTCCCCGTTCACTTCATCCGCATTGCTCCAGAGGGTTATCTGCTCGCTTCCGTCAAGGGACAAGGCAATTATGCTCTCATATGGATACTCGTTTGACCACACAAGAGCATCGATATAGATGTAGTCATCATCAGTGCCCATAATCGTAGGAATCACGAAGCGTCCTGCCTCCAAGTCCTCATATATGACAGTAGTCGCCATTAGAGTGTTTCCGTCTAAATCTATAATACTGATATCAAAACCGTCAATCGTGTAGAGCCCAAGAAGAATATTCTCCCCGATGAAGCCGTAGGTGTAGTAATATGTGCTTTCATATACAGTTTCTATCGTATCTTCCCCGAAAGTGAGTTTATAAATTGTGTAGTCCTCAGTAGTGCAACCGCCGAAGATGATAGCATCATCAGTCACACAGAATCTGCGGGATTGGAATGGCTTCTCACCCTTGTAGAGTATCTCGCTTTCGCCGGTTTCAACGGAATACCTGACCATCTCCATAGTGTTTACATCATCTGATGAATCGTCATATGCCATTATGTAGATATAATCGCCATAAGGCTCGATTGCGACATCTTTGTATTCATCTGATGAGTATATAAGAGTTCCCTCCTCGTCGGAATCTATAGGATAGGCAATAACTCTTGAATACTCCTTGGTAGTACCGGCACTGACCACGGTTACTCCTGCGGCATAGTAAAACCAACCTCTGTGGAATGCTGATGATGGATTGGAGATATAGCTACCGGAGAAGTTATTGGTGAAAAGAGTGGTATTTACAGAACGCACAGTTGTCTTGTTGGTGCCGTCGGTGTCACTGCACACAATTGTCTTGTCGCTTTCATAAAAGCGATAGAGCTTTCCGTTATAGAGGCAGAGCCCGTCGCCGCTAGGGTAGTAAGCGTTACAGGAAGCATCCGAGTGGTCGCACTCCGGCTTTCCGCAAAGAGGCGCACATATCCCACTTTGCTTGTCATAAAACATCAGCATTTGCTCATCGGAAAGCTCGAAGTATACCACCGCCTCATTGCTGCAAGCGTTCTCGCGGTACTGGAAGAAGTTATAGTCGCAGTCTTCAGTAATGGTCACCTCGATGGCTTCCTTGCTTCCACAGGAGCAAAGAGTGGTGAGCAGAAGAACTGCTATGGTGAGCTTGGTCAGTATTTTGCGGATGGTCATTTTTTAGTCCCCCATTCTTTCTTAACCTATAATCGTTTTCTACTTTTTATATAAAATCGACATTGGGCTATATTTCAAACCCAATGTCAAATCACAATAAATAATTAGCCTCCGTAGAGATTCGCTACAGCTGTACCATTTACCATAAATCTGCCACTGGATGCTACAACATAAGCATCGAATGGTATCTCTTCATTACTGATTACACTGCCAGCAGCTGCATGTGCATAACCAGTCACGGTATCGTTAGGGCTAACTACTGCTGTGACATTTACCTGTGTGTTATAACTGTTACCTGACGTGCTATTGTACTCTGACAAGGTAACGTATACGGAATTACCACTATGATACATAGAGCAACTGTACAAATACCTACTGCCATTGCTATCATCAATATACTCAGCAGTTGTAGACGATCTAGCCATCGGCGAAGCACCTACAGTCACAGCCAAGCAAACAACAGTAGCTAACGCAACTATAGTTGTAAGTATTTTTTTCATGATAATCTTTTCTTTCTAAAAGTATTTGCTTCCTTAGTCGACATAGAAGCATAGGAACTGAATTCAAGTTCAAAATAATGATAGCAAAAGTTTTGAATGGTGTCAACTGTGCTAATGTGACCAACGGTCATATTGACAATCAGAAATCGGTGTGCAATAATTGAACAGTGTGATCATGCTGATTACACTAAATTTACATTTGGAGGTATCCATTTATGAAAAATATTTTAGCCAAATTACTCGCCACTCTTTCAGCAGTCTTCATCTTATCATCCGTATTAGTCGGCAGTCCAATAGAATTGCCTTCTATTCCCACACATCCACCAGTGACTGAAGTGACTGATCCATACGAACCAGAAGGGGACTTTGATGACATATCCACACCTCAATATGACGAACCAATACTTGACGACGACTTCCATCAGTAAATGAAGTTATTTTCAAGAAATTCCTTATATAGTCTTGTAAATTTAGGAATCATATCAAAAACTCTACTTGTATTGTAAGCATCACTCGCCATCTGTTTGGCTTCCTCGTAGTTCTTTTTGCCACCTATCTTCAGCAAGCAAACAGCAACGTTATACATACAGCTGGAAGCTGTTTCATTAATAACATTCATATATTTTGCCCACTCAAGACCCTCTCGTGCAGTCTTTAGAGCTTCTTTGTATTCACCGCAGGCAACTAATATTTCTGCTAAATTATTGCATGTCAATAACAAACTTCGAGCTGCTGCTGTTTTGTCCAACATTACATCTTCCAAACACTTTTTTAGATGACTATGAATATGTATTGCAGTCTCGAAATCGCCTATGAAATAGTAGCAATTAGCTATCACATTTATAACTAAATGCTCCACATTGGTAATGTATGACGGCAATTTCATTGGACTAAAATCATCAATGGTATACCGGATTATCTTTTCGAAGTTATCGAGCTTTTGTTCATGACTCATACCGACAGTTTTTTCAGTAAGCAGTGTTTCGCACATGTCGAAACGTTGTTTTGTTGATACAGAGAAGTTTTCGTAATCGTCAACTATGGACGAGAGCAAATCGTATGCTTTGTCAGTGTCACCGCCGATTCTCAGCGCATTTATCTGACGTATGGTCTGAATATAACGATAGTCATTTGCGGTTATCAATTCACCGTCAAAGACGTTGTGCATGCCGAGCCTTTCCAAGATAAGCGCAAGGGTTTCGGGATTGAATCGCTTTAAACCTGTTTCAACCTTATAGAGCATTGAAACTGTGCAAATTCCGTGGCAAATGTCCTCACGGCTTGCACCAAGTTCTTCTCTGCGACTTTTGATTATTTCTCCTATAGTCATTATTTCTCCTTCTTTCTGCCAAACTTTCTTTGGTCAATGATGTATAGATACTATCATACATCTATATCTATAATACCCTCTTAGAAGTGACTTTGTCAAGAAGCAAAATAGGATTTGAAATAAATGCTATTTCATAGGGACTCTTTTCATCAAAAGACTTACGATATAAGAGCATAAAAGAACCGATTGCCTTCCAGTTAGAAAACAATCGGTTCTTTCTTTGTTTTGTCTTTTGCACAATATCAGTTGAACTTATCCCCAACTGTATGCTGTGCACACACCTGTCCTGTCAGCTAATAGTTGGTAGGTTTTGTTAGTTACTTACCGGTATTCAGCTTTTTCGGGGGGATTTTTTGAGAGAATCAATTTTTAAGAATCAGACGGTAGAGCCGTAGTCGGTGACGATAGCCTGTCCCGTAATGGGCTTAGCCTCATCACTTGCAAGGAAGAGAACAACGTTTGCAACATCTCTCGGAGTGCAAGGAGTAGCTCTGATATCGGTGTGTTTGCTCATCTGTGTTATCATGTCGATGTCCATGTTGCTCTGATTCATTCCAGCAACCATCGGGGTGAGAATGGTTCCGGGGCATACAGCGTTGCATCTGATATGAGCGTCAGCGAATCTCATAGCGGTGTGCTTTGTGACACCGATAATTGCCGCCTTCGAAGCAACATAAACAGCTCCGCCGCAACCGAAAGCACCTGCAATAGAAGCAACATTTACGATAGAAGCCCATTCGCCCATGACGTTGGTTGCGGCTCTGATGCAATTCATTGTGCCCTTTTCGTTGATAGATGTGACAAAGTCGTAATCCTCATCTGTAAATCTGTCAATAGGCTTGAGACCTTCCTCTAAAACTCCTGCATTGTTGACTAAGATGTCAAGCTTGCCGAACTTCTCAACAGCAGTATTGATGAGTGCTTTGCAAGACTCGTTGTCGGAAATGTCGGTCTTTACTACCTCCACAGTTCCTCCGGCGTTTTTGATTTCCTCTGCGACTGCATTGAGCGGTTCGAGTCTTCTTGCGCTGATGACAACTGTTGCACCCTCAGCAGCGAAGAGCTTTGCGGTCTCAGCACCTACTCCGGAGTTAGCGCCTGTGATAACGGCTACCTTTCCTTCAAGACGATTCATGCTATCAAATCCTTTCAAGTTGTATTTTTTGCAACTGTTTTGCAGGGAGCATTATATCATATAAGTCACCTGTCGGTCAATACTAATATCTGAAATTTGACTCCATCAGGTGATTTATCCCGAATGTTTCACATAGTTTTTAGGTTTATTTAAGCTTCATGGGATATCATATCCACAGTGAAGCTTAATAAGAAAGGAAATCCTGTATTATGAACTTAAAATTCAAAAGAATACTTTCAATGATAATAGCGCTCAGCATGGTCTTCATGCTTTCTTCATGTGCGGAATCAGTAAGCGACAGCGACAGTGATTCCGACACTTCTGTAACCGACTCAGCGGTCGGCGCGGCTTTCCTCGTTTCCTGCACCCTTTCGGGAACCGTTACCGAAGTCTCCGGCTATGAGATAACCCTCTCAGTAGCCCTTTCATCCGGCAACTCCGACATGATGGGCATGGGCGGAGACATGCAGATGGGCGACATGAACAGCGTGGGCGATATGGGCAAGATGAGCGGCGAAGGTGGAGACGTCCCCTCCGACATGCCCGACGATGTACCCTCTGACGACGGTCATGGCGGCGGAAACGGCGACGGCGGCGATGTTCCCGACAAGCCCGACGCAGAAGGCGAGGGCAGAGACAATGGTGAGCCAGAACCCATGTCCTCAACAGGCGACTATGAAATAGAACTTCTTGCCGATACATCTGAAGAGCTCACAGAAAGCTCTGACAACACTTTCACAGTAACTCTCATAGTTCCCGATGAATCGGTAATCACCGACACCGATGGCAACAGCCTGACTCTTTCCGACATAGAAGCAGGGGACACCCTGACGTTCACCGTTGACGACGGCGGCGAAATCGCTTCAATAGTGGTCGGCGGCGAATCCTCCGATATGGGCAACCTCTCTAACGGTGGCGGCATGGGCGGCTCATCCTCCGGCGTCGACAGCTACGACGCGATCGTAACCTACACAGAGGACGGCATCTATTCGGATATGGATTACACCTCGACAGGTTCCGATGAAAACGCTGTTTTGGTCACTTCCGGCGACGTCACCATCTCCGATAGCACTATCTCGAGAATCTCTTCTGACTCCACAGGTGGAGATAATTCGAGCTTCTATGGTGTCGGAGCAAGTGCACTTGTCACGAGCGGCACCTTGAGAATTACCAACACGACCATCACCTCCGACTCGGCAGGCGGTGCGGGAGTATTTGCCTATGGCGACGGCGTTGCATACGTCAGCGACACCACCATCACCACCGAGCAGGACACCTCGGGTGGCATTCATGTTGCCGGCGGCGGAACGCTCTACGCATGGAATCTGACAGTCAGCACCTCCGGCGAATCCTCTGCGGCTATAAGAAGCGACCGTGGCAGTGGAACCATGGTAGTTGACGGCGGCACCTATGTCTCAAACGGCACCGGCTCTCCCGCAGTCTACAGCACCGCAGACATCACAGTTGCGAACGCTACCCTGACAGCCAATTCCTCCGAAGCCATCTGCATCGAAGGGCTCAACACGATTCGCCTTTTCGACTGCGACCTTTCCGGCAGTATGCTTGACAGCTCCCAGAACGACTGCACATGGAACGTCATCGTCTATCAGAGCATGTCAGGCGACTCGGAGGTCGGCAACGGCACATTCATGATGATTGGCGGCTCTCTGACAGCCAATAACGGTGGCATGTTCTATACCACCAACACCGAGAGCACTTTCCTTATCAGCGGCGTTGACATCACCTACGCCGAAGACTCGGAATTCTTCCTCAAGTGCACTGGCAACTCCAATCAGCGTGGTTGGGGATCGACCGGCTCGAACGGCGCCGACTGCAGCTTCACAGCTCGCAAGCAGGCAATGGAGGGCGCAGTTATCTACGACAGCATCAGCAACCTTGACTTCTATATGCTCGACGGCAGTGTCTTGACCGGCTACTTCGTCGACGACGAATCGAATGCAGGCAACGGCGGCGACGGCGAGTGCAACGTCTACATTGACAGCACTTCTACCTGGATTGTCACGAACTACAGCACCGTTACAAACCTCTACTGCGAAGGCACCATCACAGATGCTGACGGCAACACCGTCACCATCTTGAGCTCTGACGGCACCGTCTACGTCACCGGTGACAGCGAATACACCATCACCGTTGAGTCCTACTCGACCGCCGTCGACACCACCGGCGCCAGCGAGCTCGTCAGCTTCGAAGACTACTCTGTAGAAAATCCCTTCTGATATATAATACCTTCCTAACTTGCAAAAGAGCGGCACAAAACCGCTCTTTTTGCGTTTTCCACTTTACACACCAGCAAAAATATGCTACAATAACTTAATAAAAAGCAATGGAGGAATAGCAATGACCGAATTTTTCAAAGCAGTAGTCGACGTCGACGATGCGCCGATTGTAATCTGTGACGTGAACCACATAATCATTTACATGAACCCGACAGCCATTAAGCGCTATGCAAAGCGTGGCGGAGCCAACCTCATCGGACAGTCCATCTTCGACTGCCACAACGCCCATTCAAAAGAAATAATCCTGTCGGTTTTCGAGAAGTTCTTAAATGACCCCAACCTGAACAAAGTATACACCTACACGAAAAACTGGGACAACGAAGACAGCGACGCCTACATAGTCGCCCTCCGAGCCCCCACCGGCACCCTCATCGGCTACTACGAAAAGCACGAAAGCAGGTTGCATGAGAAAGCATAAGAATAATCATAACAAGAAAGAGCGGTTCAAACCCGCTCTTTTTGCTTTTTCAGAAAAAACGCTTTACAACTTAAGAAAAGTATGCTACAATATTTCTGCCACATAATCTAATATTTTATTCACAAGTGGATACCCTTTTCTTGGTAAAAGGTGTTTTTCTCTTGCTCTTTTCCGCTTGTGAAACTGAGATTGTGTGGCAACAATGAGGGATTCACTTTTTCGTGCGTCTCTTATTGGGGCGCATTTTTTATGCGTAATAACAAGTAAAAGGAGTTCATTTATCATGGGAAAAATCAAGAAGGTTCTGCTGGTTTTCATGCTCTGCATGGTGCTATTTGTAATGAGTGGTTGCGGTGGGGAGTCATACGGTGAATTCACATGGCCCAGTACAGAACTTGGAAGCGTAATGCCACAGCCTGATATGGAGCTTATAGGTGAAGTTGACGGTTACAGCGATGATTATCTCTACATAACTGTTGCAAAAGTGTCCACAGACGATTTTGCGGCATATAAGGAGCTGTGTTCCAGTGAAGGATTTATCGTAGGTGCTTATTCGTCCAGTATAATGTATTCAGCTAAGAACGACATGGGGTATGATTTATCGGTTATTTACAGCGAAAGAGAAAAAACAATGTCAATCTCACTGTATGCAAATGGAGTATATGGAGAGTTTACATGGTCGGACGGTGATATTGCAAAGTTATTGCCAGTACCTGAGTCGAGCTATGGATATGTGTATCGTGACTCTTCAGATTCGTATGTAGTTTATGTTGCTCAGACAACTGCTGAGGACTACGATGAATATGTTAGTCTTTGCAAAGATGCAGGCTTCACAGTTGATTACAAAGCCGGTAGTGACTACTATAAAGCTTATAATGAAAATGGGTATTACTTGTCTCTGAGACTTGATGATGGCGATGTCATGTATATCAGTATTGATGCTCCTGACGAGCCGGAAGAAACAGAAGAGCCGGAAGTTACGGAAGTCGAACCTGAGATAACCGAAGACGAGCCGGAAGTAACCGAGCAGGAAGAAGAGCAAGAAGAGGTTACCACAGCAGAGACCGAGGAAGAACCCGAAGAAGAGAAAGAAGAGACTTCTGATGACGGTATACGCCCCGAAGTCAAAGAAGCTTTAGACAGCTATGAGGAATTTATGGATGAGTATATAGAGTTCATGGAGAAGTATGAGGAAGAAGGAAATCCTATTTCTATGCTTACAGACTATCTTGACTATATCTCAAAGTATGCTGAAACAATGGAAAAGCTTGATGCTTTGGATGATATAGAAATGACAAACGCCGAGTTAGCTTACTACATAGAGGTTACCTCAAGAGTAAGCCAGAAACTTTTGGAATACGCAGATTAAACAAAAACCGAGATGCAACTCGCATCTCGGTATTTTTATACTAACAGACTTTCAAGATATTCCGCCACCCCATCCTCTTCATTCGTCCCAATGACAATATCCGCAGCTTCCTTGGTTTCGGGAATTGCATTGCCCATGGCAACGCCGGTGCCGCAGAGTTTGAGCATACCGATGTCGGTGAATTCGTCGCCGAAGGCGGTGATGTCTTCGAGATTGAAGAGACCGGTTTCGCAGAGCTTTTCTACGCCGTAGGCTTTGGTGACTTCTTTTTTGCCGATTTCGTGCCAGAAGCCGTCGGAGTATCTGCCACAGTAGTATTCGGGGATAGCGTTAATCATCCGCTGAGCAACCTCGGGGTCGGGGATTTCGGTGCAGATTTTCAGGGCTTCGACGTTGAAGTCTGAGAAGTCGTCGATGACTATCTCGCCCCAGTCCCAGCCGAGGCGGTCGCCGGTGTAGATGAAGTTCCGGTATTCTCTGCCGTCGGTGTCGACCATGATGCGGTTGTCGCCGCAGATTTCTTTTATGAGCCCCAGGATTCTTCTTGTTTCCGGGATAGGGAAGGATGCGGTGTGAACTATTTCCCCATAAGCTCTTACCTGAGCTCCGCTGTTGGAGATGACCACCTTCGGCTTGAAGGCGTCGATGAATTTTCCGATGCTGTATTCGCCTCTGGCGGTGGCGATTCCGAGTATGTATCCCTGTTCACGGCAGCGTTCAAGAGTCTTGATGGTTCTTTCCGACAAGGTTTTGTCGTGGTGAAGTAATGTGCCGTCCAAATCAAACAATAGTAATTTCAAATTTCGTACCTCCTATTTAGATATCAGGATAGTATAGCACAAAGGCGTTCAAAATGCAAATAAAATTTTCGGAAATTCTTGAAAAAGAGTGCGTTATGCTGTATACTTGATTGTACAGAATACTATGTGGAGGTATTACAGGTGATATTCAAAAAAGTAATATGCGTTCTCACGGCGGCGGTTGTGATGCTGACTGTGTTTGCGGGTTGTTCAAGTACGAGTGAGACTGAGACAGCCGAAGACATGAGCACGATGGACTTCGTTCTGAGTATGGGCTTGGGCATCAATCTCGGTAATACGATGGAGTGCTCCGGTTTTACGAAAGAGACTGTTCGTGAATACGAAACGGCTTGGGGAAGCCCCGAAATAACCGAGAGAATTATCCAAGGCTATGCCGACCTCGGCTTCGGAGTTATCCGTATCCCTGTTGCATGGTCAAACATGATGGCTGAGGATTATACCATCAATGAGGAGTATCTTGCCAGAGTTCAGGAGATTGTCGACTGGGTTCTCGATGCCGGAATGAAGTGCATCGTCAATATCCATTGGGACGGCGGCTGGTGGGAAGGCTTCTCGACCGATAAAGACGAGTGCATGGCGAAGTACGAGAGCATCTGGACGCAGCTTTCGGAAGCCTTCAAGGACTACTCGCTTGATTTGATGTTCGAATCCCTCAACGAGGAAGGCTGTTGGGACGATATCTGGAACCGTTATGGTAATACCCCTGAGGGCAAAGCAGAGGCATTTGAACTCTTGGGTGAAATCAATCAGACGTTTGTCGACATAGTCCGTGCTTCGGGCGGAAATAACGAGCTTCGGCATCTTCTGATAGCCGGCTACGCCACCGACCCAGAGCTTACATGTGATGAGATGTTCGTTCTTCCCGACGACCCTTCAAACAGATATGCAATCTCTGTCCACTATTATGCGCCGTCGACCTTCGCCGTAATTGAAGAAGACGCTTCATGGGGCAAGGCGGAGACAACATGGGGAACCGATGACGATTATGCTTATCTCGACTCAATAATGGACATGCTTTATGATACTTATGTCGCCAACGGGATCCCCGTCATAATCGGCGAGTACGGTTGCACGACTTCAAACAAAATGCCCGACCAGATAAGGAATTATATCACTTCCGTCTGCGAAGCGGCATATACAAGAGGCATGTGCCCGGTTCTCTGGGATACCACCGGCACACACTATGACAGAAGCTCCTGCGAGTTCTACGACATGGAGATTATAGAAGCGTTTGACGAAATAAAGACCCTTGATCGTGCGGTTGAGAGCACTTATACAGAATCGGAGGAAGCGGCATGAAGCATATAAAACCCATAGGCGACAAGTTCAACTATTCCGGTAGAATCGATTTTTCGGAGCCGGACAGTGCAGTCTTTTGCTGGACGGGAAGCTACCTTAGCTTTTCGTTCAAGGGCACGGAGATTTCGGCAGTAATCGAGAACTTGAAATACTGGTACGGCAGATTCATCGGCTTCGTAATCGACGGGGAGGAGAAGTGCATCCCGATTCCCGACGGTGAAGCAGAAGTGCTTCTTGCCTCCGGGCTCGAAAACACCCGTCACGACTGCGTCCTCTACAAGCGGATGGAAGGACACTATTTCAAGCTCAAGGGCTTTGTTCTCCCCGATGATGGCGAGATTCTGGAGCCGATTCCCAAGCCCAAAAAGCGCATCGAGTTCTACGGCGATTCGGTAACCGCCGGCTCGGTTGTCGATGCTGTTGATTATGTAGGGCAGTGCGACCCCAAGAATCACGACGGCGTTTATGACAACTCGTGGCATAGCTACTCCCTGATGACTGCGCGTCTTCTTCCTGCGGAGGTCTATAACACCGCTCAGGGCGGCATCGCCATCTTTGACGGTACCGGTTATTTTGAAGACCCGGCACTTGGTCTTGAGTCCTGCTATGACAAGACGAGATATTGTTCGATGCCTCCGAGAACTCCTTGGGACTTCTCGAAGTTCGTCCCACATGTTATGGTTTACGCCGTAGGTCAGAACGACGACCATCCGCACAACGGCTGTATTCACGACCCCGAATACCGTGAAAAGTGGATGAAGCGCTATATCGAAATCATCGAGGACACTCGCTCACACACCAACCATGCAACCGTAGTTTTAGCCCTCACTATCCTTATGCACGACCCGGCTTGGGATGAAGCCCTTGAAGAAATCAAGAACCGCCTCGGCAGCGAGGAAAACAGGGTATACCACTTCACCTATACCCGTTGCGGTAAAGCCACCCCCGGACACCCCCGAATCCCCGAGCAGGAAGAAATGGCAAAGGAACTCACAGCGTTCTTAAATTCGCTTCCGGAAGATACATGGGAAGACTGATTCAAACATAATAAAAGCACCGTCACGAGGCGGTGCTTCTTTTGTGCTATTTACTTCTGTAAATCATCCCATAAGATCTCGGATTTGTAGGTTCATTCGGATTCAGAAACTGAACAGCATCCTGAAACTCAATCTCAAACCCGACTTTCATATGAGCCGCAAGAGAAGCGGTGTTTTTCTTTGAAACGTGGCTTCTGATGATAAAGTTACCGCTCTCTGAGAGCTTATCAAATACTGCCTTGAAAAGCTTTTCTGAATAACCCATTCTGCGACTGTCAGGGCGGGTTTCCAAAGCCTCCATGAAGTAGCAACTGTCAAGCTTCGTAAGTCTGAAAGCGCTTCTCCATATGCCGTCCTTCTCCCAGACGTAGTAAGAATTTTGCTCGTTCTGGAAAAACTCATCAAGAAGAAAGCTCTTGAATCTATTCACAACCTGATTAAACCCTTCTCGTTTGTCCTTGCAGTCGGGATAGAAGTACCCGACATTTTCAAGATTACTCCCTTGATAGACTTCCATAAGTCTGTCGGCTTCATCAGGTGTCATGTTTTCAAAAATCAGAAGCATATCTCAATCTTCCTTGATAAACCTATCCATAATCGTATGTCCCACGGGAATAAATCTTCCTGTTTCTTTTGCAGATTCCTCGCAGAGGCAGTCAACGCCGGACTTCGGGGAATTCTTGTGATAGATGAGATAGGGAATCGGGTCGTTGGTGTGGGTCTTGAGAGCCAGCGGAGTGGCGTGGTCGGGCATGATGAGAATCTTGTAGTCGTCATATCCCTCGAGAGCTTCAAGAACCGGACCTAAGATTTTCTTGTCGATAAGCTCGATAGCCTTGACTTTGTTTTCGATTTCGTGACGATGTCCGCATTCGTCGGGAGCTTCAACGTGGATATAGACGAAGTCCTGCCCTGCGGCAAACTCGTCGATGCAAGCCTGAGCCTTACCCTCGAAGTTGGTGTCGATATATCCGGTAGCACCTTCGACATTTACAACATTCATGCCGCTGAATTTGCCAATGCCCTTGAGGAGGTCGACGGCTGAAATCATGGAGGCTTTGAGCCCGTACCTGTCCTTGAACTGAGCCAAGGGCTTTCTTACGCCTTCGCCCCAGAACCACATCGAATTAGCCGGGTTCTTGCCTTGCTTGACTCTCTCGAGATTGAGTGGGTGATTCTTGAGGAGCTCATAGCTCTTCTTCATCATATTGATAAGCTTCTCGGCATTCGGACTTGTTGAAAGATACTGCCCGATAACTCTTCCCGAAATGTCATGCGGGGGAGTCAGAGTCCCGACATCAAGTGTCCCGTTCTTCTGAATCAGACAGTGGCGGTAGCTTACGCCTGCATAAAGGGTGAATTCCTCATCGTCGAAGTTCTCCTTCAGGAAGTCGACCAGAATCTTCGCATCAGCGGTGGAGATATCTCCCGAGCAGTAGTCAACCATGGTCTTGTCTTCATACTTTTCTTCGTCGGAAAGAGTGACAAGATTGCATCTGAAAGATACGTCACTGGGGAGCATGTCGATTCCGATAGAGCCTGCCTCAAGAGGTGAGCGCCCTGAGTAGTAGATAGCCGGGTCATACCCGAGAACCGAGAGGTTTGCAACGTCAGATCCCGGCTTCAAGCCGTCCGCAACGGTTTTGACAAGACCGATTTCCGAGGTCTTCGCCAGCTTGTCCATATTCGGCTTGTACGCTTTCGCCATAGGCGTAACGCCGCCGAGCTCTTCGACGGGATAGTCCGCCATGCCGTCGCAAAGTAAAACAAGATATTTCATATTATCGTCTCCTTCGAGTTGTGATTCAATAAAGCGTACCCAGTATACCATATTTCAAAGAAAAAAGCAATAGCTCTTATAGGGATAATTTCCCGCCGTCCGCAAATAATAGCACAAAATACTGTTTGAAAGGCGACGGTTATGAGCGAACTTATAAGAATAGGCAAGTATTTCGGGAAAATAAGAAGGTTGCGTGCACGCATTGAGCGGCGATATAAAACCCTTTGCCTTGACGGTTGCAACACCGACGACGAAATCTTCTTTGCGGATAACTATAGAATTCTGAACGATGCAATCGGATATCTTCTTGGATGTGACCCGAAGGCAGAGATAACCGCCGGGCTTCCTCTTGCCGGATATCTGATATCTCATTTTTCGGGGAAAATCCCGTCTTCGGATGAGATAATCTTTCTAATCAGTAGCTACGCGTCTGAAAACACAGTCAACCCCTGCGATATAGAAAATCTCAGGTTTGAGCTGACATATCTTCTTCTCGAAAAGTCCGAGCAGAATATCCGCGAAGCTGTTACCATGCTCTCAGAACTGAATGCTCTTGATGAATACCGAATCAACGAGACTGTCAATCCCGTCGCAATAGAGCTATCCCGGGACGAATATTATCCCAAGTGCGACCGCAAAACGAAAAAGCAATATCGTGAGCAAATCTATGCTTCGAAGCCCGTTCTTTTCCCAAACAGATGCCCCAAATCGAGAATCGCCACGGATCTGACGGTCGAATTTCTTGAAGTCGTAATTGCTTTCATGTTCACTATGGCATTCACTGTCCGTATCGGCGAGCCGTGGACAACGCTGTTTCTTATCTGTCCCGCCTATGCCGCAGTCAAGGCAGTCGTCAACGATATTCTTATCCGTCGTGTGCCGAGAATCCGTCTTCCTCGCCTCGATATAAATTCCGAAGAGGTCAGAAGCACGTCTTGCACTATTGTCCTATCAGCGGTTGTAAACAGCGTCAACGACTCGGACAATCTCTATTCAAAGCTTTTGAAGCTCCACGCATCAAATCCTCAACATAATATTTCCGTATGCCTGCTTGCCGATTTCTCTGCCTCTAAGTCTCCTGTAACCGGCGACGATAAAGCTATCTCAGAAAGCCTTGAAGATATGATTGACAGGCTCAATCGAGAGAACGGCGATATCTTCTCCTGCATAATGAGAAAACGCACCTATTCCGAGACTCAGGACGAATTTATGGGATATGAGCGCAAACACGGTGCGATAATGGATTTGGCTCGCTACATGAAATCCGGTGAGCAGGATTTTTACTGCATGTCCGGTTGTACGGAGAAGCTTGTCGGAACGGAATATATCGTCTGCGCCGACAGCGACACCGAGCCCTATATGGATTCCGTGGCGGAGCTCCTGTCGATAGCGTTGCACCCGGCAAACAGTAGGTACGGCATAATCGCTCCCCGAATGGTAACCCGTCTTGGAGATTCACTTGCAACCGGCTTCTCAAGAGCCATGGGCGGCATAGGCTCCATATCCGGCTATGACCTCGAGAGCATGGATTTCTGGCAGGATGTTTACGGCAGGGGAACCTTCTGCGGCAAAGGACTGCTCAGGATATCATCCCTCTTGGAGTGCACGAGCTTCCTTCCCCATGAGAGAGTTCTCTCGCACGACATCCTCGAAGGTGAGCTGATGAATACTGCTTATGCCCACGACGTAATCTTCACCGAGGGCTTTCCGAAAAATCCCGTCAGCTATTTCAAGCGCCTCGACCGTTGGATAAGAGGAGATATCCAGAATCTCAGATTCATTTTTTCTCGAAAGTTAGATATGCTTTCAAAGCTTAAGCTTTGGGAGAATCTTCGCCGTTCATTTCTGCCGATAGCCGTCTTTGCAACTCTGCTTCTTGGATTATTTTTGTATCCCGAAGCCTCCGGCAAAATCGCACTTTCGGCAGTCATAATGAATCTGTTTCCACAGCTTCTGGGGCTTATCGGAACGCTTCTGAATCAGGGCACCGGCTCACGCCGCTTCTATTCCGCAATGATAAGCGGAGCGGCATTGAATCTCTCTTCTCTTGTCTATTCTCTTGTCCTTCTTCCGACACTCGCTTTGAAATCCGCCCGGGCAATGCTCACGGCGATTATACGAATGATAACAAAGCGCAAGCTCCTGGAGTGGATGGTGTCGTCATCGTATGACAGTAAGTCTCCAGACAGCTTTTCATTCTTCTTTCTTTCGTGGATATCGGGAACCGTACTTGTATTTTCACCGAGCTATATTGTGAGATTTTTCGGAATTATATTTGCATTCCTACCGGTGCTTCTTGCAATCGGAACGCGGAGAACCGGAATATCGAATAAGAGTTTGTCGGAGCGCAATCGTCGTGAGCTTTCGGCGCAAATAGCCGACATGTGGGGCTTTTTCTCCGACTACGTCACCGAATCGGAGAATTGCCTGCCGCCCGACAACGTCCAGTTTTCACCGGTATATCGGATTGCCCACAGAACTTCTCCCACCAATATCGGCATGTATCTTCTGTCTGTACTGGCGGCATGCGACCGCCGCCTTATCAGCCCCGAAGTTATGAATATGCGCATAAGTGGCACCCTTGACTCGATTGACAGAATGGAGAAATACAAGGGCAATCTCTACAACTGGTACGACACCAAAACCCTCAAGCTATGTCCGAATCCTTATGTCTCAAGCGTCGACAGCGGCAATTTTATCTGCTCTCTGGTCGCTCTGAAAGAAGGCTTGAAGGAGTACACAGCCCGCTGTCCCGAACTCACTGAAATCATATCAAGAATTGAGAATATAATCGCAGATTGCGACCTGTCAGTTTTCTTTGACGATGTCCGTGGGCTGATGGCGATAGGCATCAATCCCGAAACGGGCGAGCCCGACAATTCCCGATACGATTACCTCATGAGCGAAGCCCGCCTCGGCTCCTTCTATGCAATAGCCTCGCATCAGATCCCGAAAAGCCATTGGTACAGCCTGTCAAGAACAACCTTGAGCTGTGGATTCTATGCCGGAACAGCTTCCTATAGCGGTACCATGTTCGAATACTTCATGCCCGAGATGCTTCTGGAAAGCCCCGAGGGTTCGCTTCTTAACGAAAGTCTTCGCTATGCCCTCTGGTGTCAGAAAAGATACGCAAAAGCCTTTGGCAGACCCTTTGGCATTTCCGAAAGCGGCTATTACAGCTTCGACAGCAGTCTCTCATACCGCTATATGGCGCACGGCGTGCCGAAGACAGGCTTGAGAAGGGGACTGGAGCAGGATTTCGTAGTCTCGCCCTATTCCTCATATCTTTCGCTCGGTTACTCCGCAGATAACGGCATGGATAACTTAAGCCGCCTTAAAAAATACGGCATGTATTCATGCTACGGCTTCTATGAAGCACTTGATTTTACTGCGCCCGACACGCCCGAAGGCTATGGAGTGGTGAAGAGCTACATGTCCCACCACGCCGGGATGAGCATAATCTCGGCTGTCAATATTCTCGAAGACGGTATTTTCCGACGCAGATTCATGCGCGATAAGAACGTCATGGGCGCAAGCGAGCTTCTTGATGAACGTGTAAGGCTCGAGCGAAATACCTACGAGGACGCAGTTCTCAAGCCGAAGCACCGGAAAGCAGAGAAGCCGCCGGCTCCTACCTCCGAGTATTTTGCCGCTATATCGCCATTCAATCCAAGAGTAAAGCTCTTACGAAACGGCGAATATACTCTCGCACTCACCGATAGCGGCATATCAATCGCTTTATACAGAGGGAGAAATGTCTACTCCGCAACGCATGACCAAGTAAGTCGCCCCAAGGGCGCGTTCTTCGGAATTATATCCGGCGATGAAAAAGCATACTTCACCGGCGACACCTGCGAATTCGGCGACGGCTTTGCAGTTTACCGTAATGCCTCCGCCGAGATGAGAGTTACCCTTCATAAAACATTGCCGTGCGAGCTGAGGACCTTCACGATAAAGAATGATTCCGATGTCGAAAAAGAGGCATTTTTATGCTCTTATATCGAGCCGTCGTTACTTTCGGATGAAGCCGAGCGGGCTCATCCGGCATACGTAAAGATGTTCCTTCGGCTTGATGTAGACCCGAATCTTGATATCATTACCGCCACAAGAAGCGATTGCGACGGTTCGGACAAGCCCTATATGGCTATTGGATTTACAGACAGCTCTTTGGGCTTGGTCTCGTTCGACAGGGAAGACGTGTTATCTCGTCCTGACGGTGCAACCGGTTTTCTTGACAGAGCGGATAAAGTCTCGAGCAGTCTTATTTCCGAACCCGACCCTTGCATATTCTTAAAGACTCCCGTGAAGCTTCCGCCGTCGGGAGAAGTAACTCTAAATATGTTCATCCTCGCCGCCGACAGCCCCGACGAGCTTATAAACACGGTAAGTGAGCTAAGGGTAAGGCAAGCGGAAACATGCACCGGCTACAGCTCAGCGTCGTCTAGGCTACTCGAGATTCTTGCCGGAAATGTGCTCTTTGCGCCTTGCAATTCACGGCAGAGGAGGGAAGCGCTTCAGGAAAACACCCTGCCGCTCAATTCCCTCTGTGAGCTTTCGATTTCAACCGATTTGCCGCTTATTCTATATTGTGTCGACGATATATCCGATGCCGATAAGCTCTCGGTCTATATCCATGGTTTCCGTGATTTGCGGCTTTCTGGAATCAGGGCACAGATGGCGGTTCTCTTCGATGACGCCGGCAGATACGAAAGAGAGCACTATACTGCGCTTGTGAAAGCCGCAAGAGATTTTTCCTGTGAAGGGCTTTTATATTCCGAAGGCGGAATATATCCCGTCGACCGTTCAGCTGTTCGCGAGGAGCTCATCACTCTTCTGAAATCCTACGCCTGCCATATCTCTCACGGCGAAATAGAGACAAATATCCCAACTTCACAGTTCTCACAAATTGAGATTAAGTCTGTCAGTCCCAAGAAACAGCCTGTAGACAAAGAAATCGCCTGTGGCGGATTCTCCCGGGGCAAGTACGTCATAAACTCGAGACCACCACTGCCTTGGTGCCATGTCTTGTCCTCAAGACAGTTCGGAACACTTCTTTCGGAGGGTTCTCTCGGCTTCACCTATGCCCATAATTCCCGTGAGCTCAGGATCACTCCGTGGGACAACGATACAAGCCGGGACAATATCGGTGAGCGCCTGGTTCTGCACATTGGCAACGAATATTTCGATATAATCCGAGGGTCAGCCGCTGTCTTCGCTCCCTATACTGCCGAATATTATTTCGAAGAGAAGCATTTTCACGGAAATGTCGCAGTTAGCGTTTCGGAAAAAGGCATGTGCAAGCGCATCCGCGTGAATATTTCCGTGGATGAACCGGCGGAGCTGTCATACTATACTGAGCCCTGCCTCGGTCGCGACCGTTCAAAATCTGCTTTATTGAAACCCGAAAAGAAAGGTAATACGCTTCTTATTTCAAATTGCGCTTCGCCTGTTGGTGGGTTCATGGCGATAACTTCTTCGCTCGATTGTAATTTTCAGACCGACAGAAAAGCATTCTTAAGCGGCGATTGGCAGGAAAATATCGCCGTCGGTGAAGACACCATAGCGGCGGCAACGGTTGATATTCAGGGTACAACCGTCGTCGACTTCTATATGTCCTATGCTCACACCGAAAAAGCCGCAATACTGATGCCGGAATACTTCGAAATGCAGACCGACACCCGGGAGCATAAGCTTTTGTTTAAGTCCCAAGAGAGCGGGCTCAGGATTCTTTCGGGCGACTGGCTTCGCTATCAGGCGCTACACGCAAGAATGTGGGCTCGAACCGGCTTCTATCAGTCGTCGGGAGCCTACGGCTTCCGTGACCAGCTACAGGACGCTGTCGGGATTATCCTTGAGAACCCTCACGAATGTCGTACTCATATTATCAGAGCGGCAGGAGCACAGTTCATAGAAGGCGACGTGATGCACTGGTGGCATGAGTTCCCACTCAAGAAGACCGCCGGAATCCGTACAAGAATCTCCGATGACCCTCTGTGGCTCGTTTATGCAGTATGCGAATATGTCGACAAGACCGGCGATGCTTCTATACTCGATGTGAAGGTTGCATATTCAGCCGGGATTACTCTGTTGGACGGTGAGCGTGACAGATGCGGCGAGGTCTATAAGACTTCTCTTCGGGAGAGTGTCTTTGAACATTGTGTAAGAGCCATAGAGTATGTCGGCTCGAGGACCGGCAAGCATGGACTTCTTCTCATCGGCACCGGCGACTGGAACGACGGCTTTTCGAATCTTGGCGAGGATGGAATCGGCGAATCTGTCTGGCTCAGTGAGTTTTATGTGCTTGTCGTTAAGCGATTCTCGACATTTTGCAAATCAGACTACAGAGAAACTCTTTTAGCAAGAGTAAAAGCTTTTGAATCGGCAATATCCGCAAGCGGCAAGGGCGAGAAGTGGTATCTGAGAGCCTATTCTGATTCTGGAACAGTCTTGGGCTCTGAAAGCTCCGTCTCCTGCAAGCTCGATTCGCTTTCACAGTCGTTTGCAAAGTTTGCAAATCTCACGGATAAAGATTTTACGAAGTCTGCGCTGTCGGAGGCATATTCAAGGCTTGCCGACACCGAAAACGGCGTTATCAAGCTTTTTTATCCTGCATTCAGCGACGATTCAAGAGCCGAGGTCGGCTATATAGCAAGCTATCCCGACGGCATCCGTGAAAACGGTGGGCAGTATACCCATGCGGCAATCTGGCTCGGTATGGCTTGTATTGAGGCAGGGCTCACCGACGAAGGCTTCGAAATTTTAAGAGCTCTCAACCCGATTCTGCGTTCCGAAAGTGGGGGATATGAGAGATACAAAACCGAGCCTTACTATATCTGCGGCGATGTCTACTCAAACAAGAACTGCTACTCCAGAGGCGGTTGGTCAATCTATACCGGCTCTGCGGCGTGGTATTATCGTGCGATTATCGAAGATGTCTTAGGACTCAAGCTGAATTCCGGCAAGCTCACAAGAGGAAAGTCCCTCGTGGATGCGCAAATTTATCTTGACGGAAAAGAAGTATAAAAAATCGGCTGAGTATTCTCAGCCGATTTTGTGATTACCATTTCTTTCGTGACGATTGCCTTTTCGGTGTCGCGTACACTTTTACACGTTTCTTGTTCACTCTGTGTACGACTATCTTGAGGACGATAATCAGTATAGTATACGCAAGAAAAAATATTGCGCTGTACATTGCCGCTTTATAGAATTGGTCGGAACCGATGAAGCTCTGCATGATTGCGAGCGTCTCGGCGCTTTCCGAACGTCCGAGGTCAGTCTCAGAAACGAGGCCGATTACCGCAAGCGTTTCGCCGCCGTATTGAAGCTCCAACGTTCCCAATACATCCCCGGCACTTACCGGGGCAACCACATCGGTGCTCAGAGTAATAACCTCGTGAATGGAGCTCGTCGATATGTTCGAGTTCCACATCATCGAGAACGATTCAGCCGGAACGACTATGACATAGTCCTGTCCGTCGCCGTATTCAACCGCAACCTCGGCTTTTTCCTCGGTTCCGGTGAGTATTTCCGTGTAGACAAGATTGTCGAACGCCCATTCATAGATGTTCTTGTGGTCGATGAAGTTATAGTAAACGGTGTTCCCGTTGTCGTCATACTGCGGGGCGCCCAACGTGACCAGAAGATAGCTGTAGCCGTCTTTGTATGCAAGCGACACAAGGCATCTTCCTGCTTCATCAAGGGTACCTGTCTTGATGCCCTTGACGTACTCATAGTAATAGTCACCGCCGTTGGTCTTTGACATCATGTAGTTGGTGTGGGTGATGGTTCTTTCGGAAGTGTGATAAGCCGTCGCTTCCATGGTGTAGCTTTCGGTGCATGCAATTTCGGTGAACATAGGCAGGCTCATTGCATACTGAGTGATGATAGCCATGTCGTGAGCTGTTGTGTAATGGTCGTCGATGAAGAGCCCATGAGCGTTTGTAAAGTGAGTGTTCTCACACCCGAGCTCCTCAGCTTTGTCGTTCATCATCTCGACGAAGTCCTCAAGGCTTCCGCCGACGTTATAGGCGATGATATTCGCCGCCTCACATGCCGAGCGAAGCATCAGTGCATAGAGCAAATCCTTATAGGAGACCATCTCGCCAATCTGTATATCCGCCGTTGAACAACCGGTCAGGTAAAGCTCATCAAAGCATTCCGAGGTTCCGCAGACATATGTAGTCGAGAGAGAGGAAATGTCATCCTGAAATTGCTCTAAAAGTATAACCGCTGTCATAATCTTCGTCAGCGAAGCCGGAACAAGCTGTTCGTCGGCATTCTTCGAATAGACAACGTCACCTGTGTCGAGGCTTACAAGATATGCCGCCTCCGAGTAAACCTCAAAGTCGGGCGTGAAGGTCACAGCGGAAACATTGCATGTGAGCACCACAAATGTAAACACGGCGCAGATGATTATTGAGAGCCTCTTTTTCATTTTAGGAAACACTCCTCTCTTGGAATATTGCTGATTTGTCTTATCTATTTCTTTGCGTGAGCCTTGATTTCGCCTTTTTCGCACCTGTTGCCCCATGAGTCGATAAGAACACCGTCTCTTGAAACACAGATAATCTCGCAGTGGTTCGAGCACTTTCCGCATGTGACTTCCTTCGTGACGAAGTCCATCTCGCCGACATCGAACGAGAAAGGTGCTTCCTTTCTTGATTCCATCGCAAGGATAGCCGAACCGTATGCGCCCATGAGGTGACCGTTTTCATCAACAGTAACCGGCACTCCGAGCTCGTCCGAAAACGCCTTGACAACGCCCTGATTCTTGCTGACGCCGCCCTGGAAGACGATGGGGGAGATAATCTTCTTGCCCTTTGCAACATTGTTGAGATAGTTCGATGCAACCGCACGGCAAAGACCAGCGATAATGTCTTCTCTCGAGTGACCCATCTGAATCTTGTGTACAAGGTCTGACTCAGCAAATACCGTGCATCTTGCGGCGATAGGGGTCGGGTGCTTGGATTTAAGAGCAATCTCGCCGAACTCTTCAACCTCTACCCCCAGTCTGTGCGCCTGACTCGAGAGGAAAGCTCCGGTTCCTGCGGCACAGAGGGTATTCATCGCATAGTCGACGGCGATACCGTTCTCGACGAGGATTATCTTTGAATCCTGACCGCCGATTTCGAATATCGTTCTTACATCAGGGTGGATGGTCGTGGTGCCTACGGCGTGAGCTGTAATCTCGTTCTTGACGACTCCCGCTCCAATCATTGCGCCGATAAGCCTTCTTGCGCTTCCTGTTGTTCCGGACGATACGATCGTGTACTTCTCGTCGTCGAACTGCTCTTCAAGAACTCCCAGGAGCTTTCTTACCGCTCCGACTGGGTTTCCTTCCGTCCACAAGTAGGACGATGCGATTATGTTTTTCGATTCGTCTATGATTACGCCTTTTGTTGATATGGAACCGATGTCGATTCCTATGTATGCTTTAGCTTTACTCAATTTTTCAGTACCTTCTTCTTAAGTGAAATCATATCATAAAATGCCTCAAGTCGGGTGTCGAGACCCGTGTCCGAGGTCTGGGTGTCGTAGCTCAGATACAAGACGGGAATATGATAGTCCTGCGACAGCTTCTGCAAAAGCGGCATAACGTCGACCTCCGGAGTGCATCCGAAGCACTTGACGTGAACCAAGCCGTCAAAGCCCTGTTTTGCGTACTTTTCGGCGGCGGCGACGGTTGTCGCACTTGTCGGACCCATCTGGAACTTCATATAGTTCTTCGCCGCAGGGAACATCTTCTGCTCACTTCCGCCGAGGTTGTAGTTAGAGAAATTCATCAGTCTGTGGACTTCAATTCCCATCCGGCAGAGCTTATTCTCAACGTCCAGATTCGAGAATTTATCCATGATGGTGTAATACTCGCCGACAATACCGACCCTCAGCGGCATATCCGGCTTGTTTAGAGGCTCGTCGTCTATAACCATCTTGGCTTTTCGGTAGACATTCTTGATGTCGTTTCCCGAAGCCGCCATTCTCATATCGAAGAGAAAATCACGATAAATTTTATCATATGCGCCTTCATTCGTTTCGAAGCCCATGTTTGCATGATATAGCTCTTCGATTTCGTCGATGTACTTTATCATCTTCACAGTATTGGTCGACTCATACAGGAGCTGAGGAACATTCACATCGGGGTTGACCGATTTTATGACCTTGAGCCATTCGCTCTTTTTCGTGTCCTTGAACCATTCAAGGTCAATCATCGTGAACTCATAGCCCATATCCTCGAGAATCTTCTTCTGAAGCTCTCCGTAAAAGCCGAGCCTGCAAGGTCCGCCGCTCATGACGAGGGTATCCGCACCGAGCTCTAAAAGCTCAATCATACTTCCGAGAGTATGCTTGAAAGGGGTGCAGACAAAGTCGGGGCTGTTGAGCTCACCGAAATGAACGGTCTTTTTTGTGTGTGCGGCAGGCAGAACGCATTCAACGCCGATGCCTTGCTCTAAGAAGTACTTAAAGGGCAGGTTGTAGTTGCCGAATGTCGGAAATGCCACTTTTCTTGTATTGCCGCTGATACTTGTATTATTCTTTTTGTTTTTATTGTTTTTACTTGCCATAGCCGCCGTTTTCCCTGAATCTGATTATGTCCACGAAGCTCTCAAGTCTTGTCTCAAGACCCGCAGTGCCGTCCTGAACATCCATTGTTACCTGCAAGATGGGAATATCCTTGACAGTTCTGAGTATGTACTCATTGGTCATTGAGTCCGTACAGCACGGGTAAGCGCTCATAAGAATAATTCCGTCAAGCTTGTTCTTGTACAAATCAATCGTGCCTAAGATTTCACGGCTTTCAATCCACGGTAATGTGTGAACCATAGCCTGGCTTCTTTTGACAGCCGCACGGGTATTCGCTCTGTCGACATATAATACCTTACAGCCGAGCTCGTTAAGATAGCTTTCAACCTGACCGCCGATATACGGGTCATGTGCTATGTAGGGGTGAGCCGCAATCAGAAGCTTGAATCCGTCGTCAGATACGACGAGACGTCGCTGTTCCTTTGCTTCTGCCTGAGAAGCCTGCTGAGAAGCTTTGACCGCCTGAGAATAAGCCTTCTTCGCTTCTTTCTTGGATTTGCCGAGCTTTATTCCGAGCTCGATATAGTCGTCTTCGATTTCGTTTTCCGATTTCCAGTCGTGCGACAGGGTGACAACCTGTATACCCTTGTCGGCGAAAATTGTCGAAACAACATCATAAAGCGACTCAAACCGGGTGCAGAATTTTTCTCTCAGCTTAAATCCGGCGATTCTCGGAACAAATACGGCATCGCACCTTCCGATGAGGCTGTCGACATGCCCGAGATATACCTTCAGAGAATAGCAAGCCTCGTCGATTGAGCGGTTGATTCCGTTGGTCAGAATTTCTTTTGTTGTGGGTTCACTCACTACGCATTCAATTCCCAGACCACGGAAAAATTCTATCCAAAGCCTGCCGTACCTGTAGTAATGCAGGGCTCTCGGAATTCCGATGGTCTTGACTCCGGCATATTCGTGAAATTCCTTCATAAAGTCAAGATTCATTTATATTTGCCTTCAATTCGTTGTCGTAAAACCGTTGTGTTGATTACATCTATTATAGTCGAAAGAGGGACTTATGTCAAGCGAAACACTTCGGAGCTGAAATACGCAAATTACGAAAATAGCCTCTTGACAAATGCTTCGCAATGTGTTAATATCGTATCAATAAAACAGGGGAGCTTGCAAGGGCAGGCTGAGAGGGAGCGCGTTTCGCTCCGACCCATAACCTGATTCGGATAATACCGACGTAGGGCGTATAGCTTTTGAATGTTCATAGCATTCAGAACACTGTGCTTTGATTGCCCCGTCGTTACGGGGCTTTTTTGTTGGAATCTTCTCAACCGGGCGATGTTTTAAATAACACAAAGAAAGGGATTATTATAATGAAATCCTCACAGAAAACAAGAATCTTAGTCGAAGGAGCGCTTATGATAGCTCTCGCTACTATCCTTTCCTACCTGAAGCTCTTCAATCTTCCCTATGGCGGCTCAATCACGTTTGAGATGATTCCGCTTATCCTTATGGGACTTAGAAACGGACCCCAGTGGGGTTGTTTCACCGGTCTTGTTCATGGGCTTCTGCAGATGATTATTGGTTTTGAGAACGTTCTTTACTGCACAACTCTTCTGAGCCAGATTGGTTGCATCCTTCTTGACTACCTCGTAGCATTCACCGTTCTCGGTCTTGCACTCGTGTTCGCAAAGCCTTTCAAGAACCAGCTCGTCGGCGTAGGAGTCGGAACCGCAGTAGTCGGAGTGTTCAGATTTATCTGCAGCTTCCTTTCGGGTGTTCTCATCTGGGGTGGCTATGCTCCTGAGGGAATGGGTGCAGTCGTTTACAGCTTCCTCTATAACGGCGCATACATGCTTCCTGACATTATCATCTGTGTTGTAGTCCTCGTTCTTCTCAGAAAATTTGCTCCGAGACTCTTCAGAGTCGAAAAGGCATAATTACATGTCCCGGGCGTTTGTATTCGGTGCCGGTGAGACGGTGCCGCGTCGGGCTGTCCCCGAGGACGGCGACTTCGTAATCGCCGCCGACGGTGGAATGAGATATCTTGACAGCCTCGGCATCAAGCCTGACCTGATTATCGGTGATTTTGATTCTTCACCCGAACCCGATTCCGGCGAAATAATCAAGCTCCCCGTAGAAAAAGACGATACGGATTCGGTATTTGCCGTCAGGTATTGCCTCGAGCACGGCTTCAAGGAAATCCATATCTACGGCGGAACCGGCGGACGACTTGATCACACGATTGCCAATATCCAGACGCTTTCGTATATCGCCGTGCATGGCGGAAGGGGATATCTCTACAGCTCCGAAATGGTTATGACCGTGATTCGGGATAACTTCACGTTTGAACCGACCGGCATTTTCTCGGCGTTCTCGCTCGGCGGGACTTCTCATGGGGTGTCGATAACCGGCGGCTTCTATGAAATGCGGAACGGTGAAATCTCATCGAGCTTCCCGATAGGAGTCAGCAATCATTCCGTCGGAAAGCCCGTGACTGTAACTGTTGGCGATGGAATCCTGCTTGTGATGTGGGCTGACCACGGAAAAGCGGCTGAAAAATTTATTGCCTACTGACAACTTGATATAATAAGCCAAAGGGATGCCCGACTTAAGTAGGTATCCCTTTGTTGCTTATCTATATTTTGGATGGAGGAAAAAGATGGAACTGCGAAGTTTATAATATAGATCGGACCGTTTACGCTTCATCTTTACAAAATATTCAGTAAAGACCCGTTTTGAACCGCAACGTCTCGGAAGCTGTCTTTATCTTTTCTATGCTTTTATTTTAGCACATTTTGAGCCGGATTCAAGAACAGGAAGATTACAAATGGTGACAACTCGGTTACAAAACCGGGCTATCAGTTACAAATTTGTTCACTCAGAGCAAACAGGTTCGTATCCCATGCGGGGTAATAGGGATAGTGCCGGATATAGAGCTTATAGCTCGGATTCATCTTGTGAACCAGAAGCGGCAGTTCAAACAAATCTCCAACCCTGTGATAAATCGCAATATTCAGCTTTGGTGAGCACTTTTTAATAGTCTCTTCGGCTCCCAAGAGTGCCGACTTTTCCTCGCCCTCAATGTCCATCTTAATATATGAGCATCCGGAATTACCGAGAATACTGTCAACGCTTCTTACTTCTATCTCTATCCCGTCATCACTTCGCCTGATTTTTCTTCCTCCGCCTTTCAGAACACGGGTAACTCCGTCTTCAGCCCCGATTGCGGCGTTTATGAGTTTGATACCCGGCAGGGAAGCGGTGTTCTCCGAAAGCTTCCGGAAATTTCTCTTGTCCGGTTCGACGGCATATATCGCTTTATAATTTCCACCTGTAGTTTCCAAAAAGCCCGAAATAGTATCGCCTGTGTACGCACCCAAATCAACATAAATTTCGTCACTACCGAGACCAAGTATATTTTCCTTCGGCGAGCTTTCGCAAGCCCGCAGAGGCTCAAGAAGCCCGGTAATCTTGTATTCAATCAGCTTTTCGTAGCAAAGCTTTGATTGCTCATCACTCAGCAGTTCATATACTTCCGAAATCTTATCAAAGTTCTCTCTGAGGTATTTTTTCGTGAAAAGTCCATCGCCGATAACCGGCATGTCAGGGACGAAGAGCAGATGCTTCTTTTCGATGCTGTCAATCTTGTCTCTCAGCTCTTGATAACCTGCTCCGAATGCAAGTACTATCGTAAACTTCTCAACTTGGTCTTCAATATCCGACAGCCTGTGTATTTTGTGCCCCTCAAAGGTTTTATCTCTGACAAACTCGTCGCTCGCAAATATACCTGCGCTGGGGATTCCGTACTCATTAAATATCTTAAGAAGCTTGAGGCAACCGTCACCCATTCCGTAGATAAATATGGGATCGCTAGTGCTCTTAAGAACCTCTATGTATGAATCAAGCGAAAGAAATTTATTTATATCTGTCATAATGTGCTCCAAACCGAATTTCTATACATCAATTATACGATTTTTGAGACAAGACTGCAACAGAAATTTTCACAACTCTGAAAGTACGGTCAGGAATAAATCTGTGACTGCACACAAAATTTAACGCAGGCTATTGCATTTTGAATCAAAAACGAATAAAATATATCCATAAACTCATACGGGAGAATAGCTATGGTTTTTACTGTTGATGCCGGAAATACAAACATAGTCCTCGGCGTATTTGACGACGACGGAAAGCTCATATTCACTTCAAGAGTGGCGACTGAAGCCTCGAAAACTGAGGATCAGTACGCTGTGACTTTTGGTGACATTTTGCGTCTTTACGGTGTCGACAAAGCGGAGATAATGGGTGCGGCTGTTTCGACTGTCGTTCCTCAGCTCACGACCACTCTCAAAAACGCTGTAAAGAAGCTTTTCGGTGTCGATGCGGTTGTGGTCGGCGCAGGTATCAAAACCGGTCTTAACATCAAAATCGGTAATCCCGCAAGCCTCGGCGCAGACCTCGTCTGCGGCGCAGTCGGAGCACTCCTTAAGTATGCTCCTCCGCTTATAATTTTCGACTTCGGAACCGCAACGACGATTTCCGGAATCGACCGTAGCGGAAGCTTTCTCGGTGGCTCGATTATCCCCGGCGTTAATGTCTCACTTCGTGCGCTTTCCTCGTCTGCAGCTCAGCTTCAGGACATCAATCCTGACTCTGGTGCAATAGATGTAATAGGTGCGGATACAGTTGCTTCAATGCGTTCAGGCGTAATATTGGGCAACGCTTCTATGATGGACGGCATGATTGAAAGGTATCGTTCCGAGCTCGGTGAAGATGCCAGGGTCATCGCAACCGGTGGACTCGCTTCAAGTATCGTTCCTTATTGCAAAACCGAGGGAATCGTCCTTGACGGCGGACTTCTTCTTGACGGTCTCTACGCCATCTATCAGAAAAACCGTTAAAACAAAATATTCTGCTTCGTGAGTTTAAATACGGCGATTTACCGATTCACTCGGAAATCAGTCAGGAGTAGATAATATGCAAAAAACAAATTCCGCAAAAATCCGTCAGCTCACAATCCTCGGAATGCTGACCGCCATAGTTGTAGTTTTACAGCTTCTTGGCTCATTCATTCACTTCGGCGTGTTCTCAATTTCGCTGGTGCTCATCCCGATAGTAGTCGGAGCGGCACTTTGTGGACCCGCCTCTGGGGCGTGGCTCGGTTTCGTGTTCGGCATTGTAGTCCTCATTTCAGGCGATGCTTCAGCGTTTTTAGCCGTGAATGTTCCGGGAACAATATTCATTTGTGTCCTTAAGGGCGCATGCGCAGGACTTGTTGCAGGTCTCGTATTCAGCCTTGTGAACAAGCTAAAGTTCAAGGGAAGCAAATACGTTGCAACCGTTGTAGCAGCAGTAGTTTGCCCGGTTGTCAACACCGGAATCTTTCTAATTGGTTGCTTCCTCTTCTTCTATGATACCGTAGCTGAATGGGCATCGGCATTGGGATATCAGAATGCTGTTGCGTACATGTTCTTGGGTCTTGCAGGAGGCAACTTCCTCTTCGAGCTTCTCTTCAACGTAATCCTGAGCCCCGTCATAGTGCGGATAGTAAATATAGGCGAAAAAACAGCATAATTTTTCAGGCTGATAGGTTTGAACACCTGTCAGCCATTTTTATGCTTGACAATCTTCTGCGATTATGTTATCATACAGAAAGAAATGGCGTTGACGAAGAGCGGCAAGGTAATTTTCTCCAAAAGAGAGACAGCGGTTGGTGCGAGCTGTCGGGAAAGCCTCAGCCGGTAGCTTCCGAGCCGACGGGAAGAAAGGGAAGACTCGAGTAGAACCCGTCCGTAAGCGAACGTTATCCGCATTAAGAGGCAGGAAAGTTTCTTTTCTGCAATTTGAGTGGTACCGCGGGTTATCTCGTCTCAAGAATTTCTTGGGGCGATTTTTTATTTCGCGGAATTTTATAAGGAAAGGTTCATCCAAAATGAAAAAGGAAATGTCCAAGCTCTATGAGCCAAAGCAGGTCGAAGACAAGATTTATCAGTATTGGCTTGATAACGATTGCTTCAAGGCTCATGCAGACCCCGATAAGGAACACTATACCATCGTTATACCGCCGCCGAATATTACCGGTCAGCTCCATATGGGACATGCTCTTGATAATACACTTCAGGATATTCTCGTAAGATACAAGAGAATGTCCGGCTACGCGACTCTATGGGTTCCCGGAACAGACCATGCTTCGATAGCTACCGAGGCTAAAATAGTCGAGTCCATGCGTAAAGAGGGCTTGACCAAGGACGACCTCGGCAGAGAGGGCTTCCTCGAACGTGCCTGGGCATGGAAAGACAAGTACGGCGGAAGAATCATCGAGCAGTTAAAGAAGCTCGGTTCTTCCTGCGACTGGTCTCGCGAAAGATTCACCCTAGATGAAGGCTGTTCAAAGGCTGTAAAAGAAGTATTCGTAAAATACTACGAAAAAGGTCTCATCTACAGGGGCGAGAGAATCATCAACTGGTGTCCTCACTGCATGACCTCTATTTCCAATGCAGAGGTTGAATATGAAGACCAGGCAGGGCACTTCTGGCATTTAAGATATCCGCTTACCGACGGGTCAGGCTGGCTCGAGCTCGCCACCACAAGACCTGAAACTCTCCTCGGTGATACCGCAGTAGCCGTAAACCCGAAGGACGAAAGATATAAGGACTATGTCGGAAAGACCGTAACTCTTCCTCTTGTCGGCAGAGCCATCCCTGTAGTTGCCGATTCCTATGTCGATATGGAATTCGGAACCGGCGTTGTAAAGATCACTCCCGCACACGACCCAAATGACTTTGAGGTCGGACAGCGCCACAATCTGCCCGTTATAAACGTAATGACCGACGACGCAAAGATTGTCGATGATTATCCGAAGTATGCCGGTATGGACAGATTTGAAGCAAGAAAGGCGATTGTCGAAGACCTCGAAGCCGGAGGATACCTCGTTTCCGTCGAGGAGCACGAGCATAATGTCGGCACCTGCTATCGTTGCGGAACAACAATCGAGCCGAGAGTATCGCTTCAGTGGTTCGTCAAGATGGCGGACCTCGCAAAGCCCGCAATCGAAGTCGTCAAGAATGGCGACATCAAGTTCGTTCCCGAAAGATTCGAGAAGAATTACTTCAACTGGATGGAGGACATCCGCGACTGGTGTATCTCCCGTCAGCTCTGGTGGGGTCATAGAATCCCCGCATTCTATTGCGACGATTGCGGCGAGATGATAGTCACGAAGGAAGACTCCGCAGTCTGCCCGCATTGCGGCAAGTCGATGCGTCAGGACCCGGACACCCTTGATACATGGTTCAGCTCTGCACTCTGGCCGTTCTCAACCCTCGGTTGGCCTGACGAAACGGAAGACCTCAAGTACTTCTATCCGACATCAACAATGGTCACCGGCTACGATATCATAACCTTCTGGGTTTCAAGAATGATTGTTGCCGGTATGGAGCATATGCACGAGAAGCCGTTTGACACCGTCTTCATCCACGGTCTCGTAAGAGATTCGCAGGGCAGAAAGATGTCGAAGTCTCTCGGCAACGGTATTGACCCGCTCGAGATTATCGACCAGTACGGTGCTGATGCGCTTCGGTTCATGCTCGCTTCCGGCAATTCACCCGGAAACGACATGAGATATTCCGACGAAAAGGTCAAAGCCGCCCGTAACTTTGCCAATAAGCTCTGGAACGCAACAAGATATATAATGATGAACCTGCCCGAGGGTATGGAGATAATGGGAGAGCTTCCCGAAACCCTCACACTCGAGGACAAGTGGGTTGTTTCAAAGCTCAATACTCTCGCAAAAGAAGTAGGGGAGAACATCGACAAGTTCGAGCTCGGCGTCGCCGCTTCGAAGCTTTACGACTTCATCTGGGATGTATTCTGTGACTGGTATATCGAGCTCACCAAGCCGAGAATTTCAGCCGGTGGCGAAACCGCCGAATCCGCTCAGAAGGTTCTCGTCTGGGCTATGATAAGAATCTTAAAGCTTCTTCACCCGTTCATGCCGTTTATAACCGAGGAAATCTGGCAGAACTTGAAGGGCGGAACTCCTCTGATGCTCGAAAGCTATCCCGTATACGAGGAAGCTCTTTCCTATCCCGAGGAAGAATACGACTTCGAGAAGATTATCGAGGCTATCAAGGCTATAAGAAATCTGCGTAGCGGCATGAACGTGCCTCCGTCGAAAAAAGCCGAGCTTTTCATCGAAACATCACACGCCGAGATATTCGAAAAGGGTATAATGTTCTTTGAACGCCTTGCCTATGCTTCATCCGTCGAGATAACGGAAAAGGTAGAAAAAGAGGGCTGTGTAACCGCCGTTACCGATCAGGCAAGACTCTTCATTCCGCTCAGTGAGATTGTCGACAAGGACAAGGAGCTTGCAAGACTTAATCGCGAAAAGGCATCCGCCGAGAAGGATATTGCAATCATCTCCGGCAAGCTTAATAACGAAGGCTTCTTAAAGAAGGCACCCGCACAGCTTATTGAATCTGAGCGCGAAAAGCTCGAGCGTGCCAAGGACAAGCTCTCAAAGATTGAGCAGTCGATAAGCGATTTGTCTTAATATAGAACAGGAAAAGGAGAAATGAAATGAGAACAACCGTAAGCAAGCACCCGTTGCTTTGGAGCATAGTAACTGTCGTGGTGTTCCTGATAGCACTGTGGGGACCGGCGATATTGATATCCTATTTCGGACCGAGCTTCTTCCTTACGAACGGCGACTATGTCTATCAGGGAACGGTCGAGTGCTTCACCTCGCTGATTGGCATCGGCTTCGTCGCCTTGATGGGCTACGGTTGGATATGGAACGAGCGGGGAAAGGGTCTCGGCAAGGGCTTCCTCAGCGCCGGATACTTCATAGTGGTCTCGCTCTATTCGCTCGTAATCTACATTGCAGACATCGCCTTGATGGATGACGTCGAGTTTAATCCTCTGTGGCAGATAATCGTATTTGTGCTGACAGTGCTTCTTATCGGACTTGCCGAGGAAACGTTTTTCAGGGGAGTGGTCGCAAACCTGTTCCTCGATAAGTACGGCAACGACCCAGCCGGTGTTTGGTGCGCCACGATTTGCTCGGGAATGGTTTTCGGACTGATGCACCTGTCGAACCTCATGTCTTCCGATACGGTCGGAGTTCTTGTTCAGGTCGTGGCGGCGTGCGCCATGGGAATGGCTCTTACTGCGATTTATTACCGTTGTCGCAACATCTGGGTTCTGGTTCTTGTCCATGCCTTTGTCGATTTCTGCGGAGCATTCTACTCCGGATTTATAGCCGGCGGCTCGCTCTCTTCAACGATAAGTAGCTACGAGCCCTATCAGGTTATTTCGGCACTTCCATACCTCATTGTGACTGTAATTCTTCTGAGACCGAAGAAGTTGCGTGAGATAATCGCGCTTCACCGTCTCAGCGGAGTGGAGGACACCTCCGTAGGCGTTGTAATGCCTGAGGAAAAGCTGAAATCTTCATCAAAATCCAAGAAAAGCTGTGCGATCACAGTAATTCTTGCAGTGGTGATTCTTCTCGGACTCTTCGGAGCAAGCGTTTGCGCTTCCGAATATTCGAATTCGATATCCTATGGGTACAGCGGCGAATGGGACGGCGAAGGATACTTCGGCACGGATGCATTGGTCTTTACAACTCTTCACACCGCCGACTACACCTTCACAATCTCGAATCTCCCGTCAACCAATTCGGCAAAGATGACAGTAATAGTCACCGATTCGAGCGGTGAGACCGTCTACAGCGAAACCTTCGAGGGCAGAACAAGTGCCACAAGAACCGTCGGACTACAGGAAGGCGAGACCTATACGGTCTCAATCAACTATGATTATTCCGAAGTCGGCGAGCTCGCTGAGGGCGAGCGGGATTACATGACATCAATAACGGTCGAATATCTTGAATAAAAATAAGAAAAGACCCTCATCAAGCGATGAGGGTCTTGTTTACTTCAGTACAGCTTTTCTCTAAGATAGAGAAGAAGCTTCTTCTCTCTTCTTGAGACTTGCACCTGAGTCATGCCTAATCTTTCGGCGGTAGCCTGCTGGGTGAGGTCAAGAGTAAACCGGCAATATATCAGCGCTTTGTCTCTGTCGTTCAGTTCGTTTAATGCCTGCCTCAATGCAAGCGAATTTGTGATTTTGGTTTCGGGCGACTCCACGGGCAAATCGAGCTGCGGCTCGCCGTCTTCTACTGGAGTCAGGCTCACAGTCGGCTGTGATACGCTTAAAGCTTCGATAATCTCTTCCTGTGAGAATCCGGTTATCTCGGAAAGCTCGCTTATGGTCGGCTCTCTGCCGTTATCAAGCTCGAATTTGCCTGAAGCTCTCGAAACGGCAAGGGAACGCTCTTTTATGGAGCGTGAGACCTTGAGGCTTCCGCCATCCCGGAAAAGCCGCCTTATTTCCCCCAATATGACCGGCACGGCATAGGTTGAAAATCGAACGCCTCTCGACGTGTCAAAAGACTTTACCGCCTTCACGAGTCCTACGCATCCGGCACTGTACAGCTCTTCATATTCAATTCCTTTGCCCCTGAATCTTCCGGCACATAATCTGATAAGTCCAAGATTGTTTTCAACCGTTATCTCGTCTTCAATAATGTCAGGAAACGCTTCATTTTTAGCATATGTCTGAATGCACATAATACCTAAAGCTTGATTCCGAGCTTCTTGCGTAACGTTACCGTAGTCCCCGAGCCGGGTTTACTGGTCACTTTCACATCGTCGCAGAAGCTCTCCATAACGGAGAACCCGAGACCGGAGCGTTCCTCTTCGGGATGAGTGGTATAAAGCGGCTCCATAGCCTGTCCGATATCCTCAATTCCGCACCCTCGGTCTTTGATTTTTATGTATACCGTTCTGTCGGGATAGATTTTTGCTGTGAGCTCGATGTTGCCCGAGCTGTCTCTGTAGGCGTGGACTATGCAGTTTGTGACCGCCTCGCTGACCGCTGTTTTTATGTCGATGAGCTCGTCCATCTTCGGATTCATAAGTCCGACAAAACTGCTGACTGCCGCCCTCGCAAAGCTTTCGTTTGCGGACAGGGCAGGGAACACAAGCTTCATTTCGTTTGCGGGTTTAGCCTTGTTTGCCATCCTGATTACCTCCTTTTCCGAAAACAGTCCCCGTGAGCTTGTCCATACCCGCAATCGACATGACTCTTTCGATATATGGCGGCATGTTCACAAGCTCAACTTTTCCACCGATTTCTTTCATATTGAGATTTCTTCCCATGACAAGCCCGACTCCCGAGCTGTCCATAAATGTCACTCCCGAGAAATCAAGCCTGAGTAACCGAGGCTTATTGTCGTTGATTGCTGTGTCGATATCTGCCCGAAGCCATTTAGCACTGTGATGATCGATTTCACCCGTAATTTTTGCAGTGAGGACGCAATCGTCTTCCGATTCCATATATACCGGCATTTTAGTTTTCACTTCTCCTTCTTTGTTCTTTTTGCATAATTTTAAGGCGGCAAAGCCGCGAAATCTGTCACACTCGGAAGATTTGAAAAAATTTTTAAAAACCTCTTGACTTTCGCGGAAAAAGGGGTATACTATAATTAGCACTCGGAAAGAAAGAGTGCTAACACTTAAAAATTCAAATTGCCAACAGTCTTAATTCAAAGGTGAGGAATATTGTGGACGACCGAAAAATGAGAATACTTGCCGCCGTTATTGACGAATATATCGTTACAGGCGAGCCGGTAGGGTCAAAATCAATAATGCGCTATGTCAATGCCTCAAGCGCGACCATCCGCAACGAAATGGCGGAGCTTGAGAAGCAGGGCTACCTCGAACAGCCTCATACTTCCTCGGGAAGAGTTCCGACCTACAGCGGCTACAGGCTTTATGTCGACCATCTTATGAAGACGAATCCGATTCCCCCGGAAGAGCAGGAAAAGCTCGAAAGCATGCTCCCTAAGGATGACTATTTCGAAGAGAACCTCGTCAAGTCCGCTTCAAACGCTTTGGCGGAGCTCACAAGCTGTGCGACGTTTGTAACCACAGAGAACCCGAAGTTCTCGGTAATATCGAAGGTTGAGGTCATCCCGGCAGGCAAGAGGATGTATGTCCTTCTGATGATTTCTTCGACAGGAAGAATCCAGAACCGTACATGCAGACTACAGCTTGACCTGACCGACGAACAGCTCAGCTACTTCACTGATTTCGTCAAGGAGAATCTTGAGGGCATCCCGGTAAACGTATTCAGCGATGAGATGCTTGAGAAGCTTGAAACGGCGATGGGAACCTACTTATTGACGCTTTCACCGCTCATGCAGGCTATATTCGACATGTCAAAGGACATGGCACAAAGAGATATAAGCATCTCGGGCGCCAAGAATCTGATTACGAGAACCGACGTCGATAAAAACGAGCTCATGACGTTTATCGACACAAGCGATGAGTTAAGGGAGCTCATTGACGACAGCTTCAGCGGAATTCATGTCCTGTTCTCAGAAGAGAACGATAACTTCGTAATCGGAAATTCAAGCCTTGTAAGCGGAGATTTCACGAAGAACGGCGAGGTTGCCGGGCATCTTGGCGTAATAGGTCCGATGAGAATCGATTACAAGAAAGTAATCCCTTATGTTGAATTTTTCACAAATAAGATTTCCGAAATTCTTTCGACCGCCGAAGGCGCGCAGAATGAATTAAGAGTTATTCAAAACGATGATGTCGTTGAAGAACACAAAAAGACAGATGAAGAGGTGGATAGCTAAGATGTGTAATGAAGATATAAAGGAAGAGAAAACTGAAGAGGAGATTTCAGATACAGTAGAAGAAACTGAAACCGTACCGGACGAAGAAGTTCCCGAAGAGGAAGATGAGTTCGCACTTCTCAAAAAAGAGAACGACGAGATAATAAAAGAGCTTGCAGACCTCAAGGATAAGTATCAGAGGCTTGCCGCTGAGTACGACAATTTCAGAAAGCGCACCCAGAAGGAAAAGGCGGATATTTATCCCGACGCAATGGTTGCCGCAATAAAGGAATTCCTTCCGATGGCGGATAACTTCGAGCGTGCCGCTACTGCCGAGACAACCGATGAAAAGTATAAGTCGGGCGTCATGATGATCCAGAATCAGCTTGCTGATGCTTTCAAAAAGCTCGGAGTTGAGATAATCGACCCGAAAGGGGAGGAATTCGACCCTCAATTAGAGGATGCCGTAACTCAGATAATTGATGAAAACCTTGGCGACAATGTCGTTGCCGAAGTTTATCAGAAGGGCTACAAGCGTGGCGATAAAGTCATAAGACCCGCAATGGTTGCCGTTGCAAACTGTTAGTCCGAATAAAACAAGAAAAATCCAAATTTATCATACTTAATAAGGAGAGATTTATATGTCAAAAATCATAGGTATAGACCTTGGTACAACCAATTCATGCGTAGCTGTTGTTGAAGGCAGCGAGGCAGTAGTAATCCCCAACAGTGAAGGCGCAAGAACAACTCCTTCTGTTGTCGGAGTATCAAAGAACGGCGACAGACTCGTAGGTCAGGTTGCCAAGAGACAGGCAGTTGTCAACTATGACAACACCGTAATTTCAATCAAGCGCCACATGGGCTCCGATTACAAGGCTCAGATGGGCGGCAAGAGCTACACTCCTCAGGAGATTTCCGCAATGATTCTCCAGAAGCTGAAGGCTGATGCAGAAGCTTATCTCGGCGAAAAGGTAACCGATGCTGTTATCACCGTTCCGGCTTACTTCACCGACTCTCAGCGTCAGGCAACCAAGGACGCAGGACAGATTGCCGGTCTTAACGTCAAGAGAATCATCAACGAGCCTACAGCCGCGGCGCTTTCCTACGGAATCGACAAGGAAGACAGCCAGAAGGTTATGGTTTATGACCTCGGCGGTGGCACCTTCGATGTATCCATCATCGAGATGGGCGAGGGTGTAACCGAAGTTCTTGCTACAGCAGGTAATAATCACCTCGGCGGCGACGACTTCGACCAGAGAATCATTGACCTTCTCGTAAGCGAATTCAAGAAGTCGGACGGCATCGACCTTTCAAATGATAAGATGGCGATGCAGAGACTCAAGGAAGCCGCTGAAAAGGCTAAGATTGAGCTTTCAAATGTTGCTTCCTCCAACATCAACCTTCCGTTCATCACAGCTGATGCAACAGGACCTAAGCACCTCGACTATACTCTCACAAGAGCCAAGTTCAACGAAATCACCGCTGACCTCGTTGAGGCTACAGTAGGACCGGTTAAGCAGGCGCTTTCCGACAGCGGACTTTCGACTAACGATATCCATAAGGTTCTCATGGTCGGCGGTTCTTCAAGAATCCCCACAGTCGTAGATACAGTAAGAAAGATTACCGGTAAGGAGCCGTTCAAGGGAATCAACCCCGATGAGTGCGTTGCTCTCGGTGCCGCACTTCAGGGTGGTATCCTCGGCGGCGACGTCAAGGAAGGACTTCTCCTTCTTGATGTAACCCCGCTTTCACTCGGTCTTGAGACCATGGGCGGTATCTGCACCAGAATCATCGACAGAAACACCACTATCCCTGTTTCCAAGTCTCAGGTATTCTCTACCGCGGCAGACAATCAGTCTGCAGTTGATATCAACATCCTTCAGGGCGAAAGAGAGTTCGCCAAGGACAACAAACAGCTCGGTATGTTCCGCCTCGACGGTATTGCTCCCGCTCCGAGAGGAATCCCTCAGATCGAGGTTACCTTCGATATTGATGCCAACGGTATCGTAAACGTATCCGCAAAGGATCTCGGCACCGGCAAACAGCAGAAGATTACAATCACTTCTTCCACCAACATGTCCAAAGACGATATCGACAAGGCTGTAAAGGAAGCCGAGCAGTTCGCCGCAGAGGACAAGAAGAAGCGTGAGGATGTCGACGCAAGAAATCAGGCTGACCAGATGGTCTTCCAGTGCAAGAAGTCCCTCGAGGAATTCGGTGATAAGGTTGATGCTTCGGATAAGTCCGATTGCGAAGCCAAGATTGCAGCACTTGAGGAAGCTCTCAAGGGCACCGACATGGAAGCCATCAAGTCGAAAGAGAAGGAGCTCGAGACTTCTATCCAGAATATCGCTACAAAGGTATACTCTGCCGCAGCCGCTGAACAGCAGGATCAGCAGGGACCTGACGACAACGGTGGCAATAACGGCAGAGACGACAACGTAGTCGATGCCGACTTCACCGACACCGACTGATTCAGACAGACAAAATAAAGCCAATCCGCCGAGCTTCATGGCGCGGCGGATTGGCAAACTTTCAATATGGGAGTAAATTATGGCGGATAAAAGAGATTATTACGAGGTCTTGGGTGTGCAGAAGGGTGCGACGGACGACGAGCTCAAGCATGCCTACAGAACCCTCGCAAAGAAATATCATCCCGACCTTCACCCGAACGATAAGGAAGCCGAGGCAAAATTCAAAGAGGTCAACGAGGCATACGAGGTTCTTTCCGACAAGGATAAGAGGCAGAAGTATGACCAGTTCGGCTTTGCCGGAGTAGACCCGAGCTATGGCGCCGGTCAGGGTGCCGGAGGCGCATATGGCTCCTACGGCGGCACCGGCGGCTACGGAGGAGGCTTTGGCGGATTCGGTGCCGATATGGGCGACATCTTCGACGCTTTCTTCGGCGGCGGTTCAACCCGTTCGAGCGCTTCAAATGCCAATGCTCCGAAGCGTGGTCAGGATCTGCGTCAGGAAATGACAATAAGCTTCATGGAAGCCTGCAAGGGCACAAAGAAGAATGTGAGAGTTTCACGTTACGACACCTGTCCCGACTGTAAAGGCACCGGAGCCAAGGGCGGCGCACAGCCGGACACCTGCCCCGATTGCCGCGGCACAGGAACAGTAAGAATAAATCAGAGAACCGCTTTCGGCACCTTCCAGTCAACACAGACCTGTTCGAGGTGCGGAGGCAGAGGAAAGATTATAAGAGAAGCCTGCACAACCTGTCAGGGGCAGGGAAGAGTCCGTTCGACCCTTTCCCGTGAGGTTGAGATTCCCGCCGGAATTGACGACGGTCAGACGCTTCGCGTTCCGGGAGCCGGCAACTGCGGCGTAAACGGCGGAGGCTTCGGTGACCTCAATATAAAGATCAACGTCACCGAGGATGAGCTTTTCGAGCGTGAAGGCTATGACATCTATACCGAAGTTCCGATTTCATATATCCAGGCAGTTCTGGGCGACGAGATAACTGTACCTACTATCGGCGGCAATGTTAAGTATACAGTTCCCGCCGGGACTCAGACCGGCACAGTATTCAGGCTTCGCGGCAAGGGCGTCAAGCGCCTTTACAAGAACGACCGTGGCGACCAGTATGTAACCGTTAAAGTCGAGGTTCCGAAGAATCTGAATAAGAAACAGGCTGATTTGCTGAAGGCGTTCGATGATTCTCTTGAGGATAAGAACTCGGCTTCGAGAAAAGGCTTCTTTGATAAGCTCAAGGATTACTGGAACGGATGAAGTTGACGGCTGTATTGTGTGGAAGTACACCAATCCGTATCATATATTTATATTTACAATCAATGCTGTATGAGTTATAATCTTAATATAAAAGGCTTGCTGTGCGCATTTTCGGATAATTTCCTAAAAACGATCGCAAAGCCTTGACGGTTAATAAATTCATACTTGCATCTGAAAGGAAGAGATTATATGCCTAAGAATCTGGGACGTACTCCGCCTATGGGCTGGAACTCATGGAATACCTTTACATGGAACATCAACGAAGAGCTTGTTATGCAGGCGGCCGACGAAATGGTCGCAACGGGGCTTAAAGATTGCGGCTATGAATACATAGTTATCGACGATTGCTGGTCCAAAAAAGAAAGAGATGAAAACGGCAAGCTCGTTGCCGACCCCGAAAAGTTCCCACACGGAATGAAGTATCTTGCCGACTACATTCATTCGAAAGGGCTCAAATTCGGTATGTATTCCTGCTCGGGAACCCACACCTGTGTGGCTTATCCTGCATCCTTCGAGCATGAATTCGTCGACGCAAATACCTTTGCAGAGTGGGGCGTTGACTTCCTCAAATATGATTATTGCTTCAAGCCGAAGGGAATCCCCGGCGAGCTTCTTTACAAGAGAATGGGAATGGCACTCCGCAACTGCGGAAGAGATATCCTCTTTTCTGCCTGCAACTGGGGTCAGGATGACGTCTACACATGGATCAAGGAAACCGGTGCCCAGATGTTTCGTTCTACCGGCGACATTCAGGACAGCTGGAACTCCATCGTAAATCTTGCGAAATCCCAGTTTGGCAGACAGAGTCAGCAGGGTGTTTACTGCTGGAACGATATCGACATGCTCGTTGTCGGAATGCACGGCGGTTCGAATAACGACTTTATTGGTGATGGCGGCTTCGGTTGCACCGATACCGAATACAAGACCCACTTCTCGCTCTGGGCGATGATGAATTCTCCCTTGATGATTGGTTGTGACATCAGAAATATGAGCGACGCCACCAAGGAAATCCTCATGAACAAGGACGTTATCGCCATCAATCAGGACCCCGAAGGCAGGGGAGCATATGTCCTTGATTCTTCCGGATGGGACGACGGTCAGGTCAAGATTCTTGTCAAGCCTCTTGAGAACGGCGATTATGCAATCGGTCTCTTCAACTTCGGCGACAAGTTCGGCAGAGCGGCATCCTTCCCGTTCTGGGATATGGGACTTCCGTCTTCTGCGGGTTATGGCTTCGAGATGTACGATTGCTGGAAGCATGAAACAATCGGCACCTATGCCGAAAGGTTCACAGCCGATGTTGATGCTCACGATTGCCTTATTCTGAGAGCCAAGCTCGTCAAGCTCTGATGGCAAATTTCGAAACTTGTCGTCAGTGCGGACGTAAGCTCGAGGGCGATGATATAGCGATTTATCGTAAGCTTGTACTCAGGTGCGCAGATGAGTTTCTGTGCATTGATTGCCTCGCGGAGTATCTGGGGGTAAGCCGTGCGGCAATAGAAGCAAAAATCAGGTATTATCGCGAAAGTGGCACATGCCTTTTGTTCAGATAAGTTAATAAGAAGCCGGCAATCACGCCAGCTTTTTTAACGGGCTTTCAACATCTTAAGTGTGATACAGCGGTGAAAAACTGTTGAAAGATAGCCGAGGCTAATTGACTTTTGCGACATGCGATGATATTATAGACTTTAAGACAAAATCAATAATAAGACACTTTTGAAAAAAGTTGTCGGGAAATGGTATTACATATGTGAAAGGAGAGCCTGGAACAAGGCGACATATAATAATGCTGAAACTAACCAATATCACAAAGGATTATTTCGTCGGTGACGAAACGATACATGCCCTGAAAGGAATAAGCATCGAGTTCAGAAAAAGTGAATTTGTTGCAATCTTAGGACCTTCTGGTTGTGGCAAGACAACGCTTTTAAACATCATCGGCGGACTCGACCAATACACGTCCGGCGACCTGTCCATAAATCGCCGTTCAACCAAGAAATTCAAAGACTCTGACTGGGACAGCTACCGTAACCACTCGGTTGGCTTCGTCTTCCAGTCGTATAACCTGATTCCACATCAAACAGTCCTCGCAAACGTTGAGCTTGCCCTGACACTTACCGGCGTCGGCAAGGCTGAGCGCAGGAAGAGGGCGATTGAAGCCCTCAAAAAAGTCGGTCTCGAGGACCAGTTAAACAAAAAGCCGAACCAGATGTCCGGCGGTCAGATGCAAAGAGTCGCTATCGCAAGAGCGCTTGTCAACGACCCCGAAATCCTGATGGCGGATGAACCCACAGGCGCACTCGATTCGACGACAAGCGTTCAGATTATGGAGATTCTGAAGGAGGTCTCGAAGGACCGACTTGTCATAATGGTAACCCATAACCCCGAGCTTGCTGAGCAATACGCCACAAGAATCGTCCGTTGTCTTGACGGTGTGGTTCAGAGCGATTCAAATCCTTATACCGAAGATGAATCTCAGCCTTCTCCCGACGAAATAAGAAAAGTCGGTAAAGAGAAGAAGCCTTCGATGTCCTTCGGAACCGCTCTTTCTCTGTCACTTAACAACCTCATGACGAAGAAGGCACGAACGATACTGACCTGTTTTGCAGGTAGTATCGGAATAATAGGTATTGCTCTGATTTTAGCTGTGTCTACGGGTGTTCAGAACTATATCGACAGGGTTCAGGAGGACACACTTTCGTCATATCCGATAACCATCAGTGCAAGCGAGGTCGACATGACGGAGCTCATGACATCGCTGATGTCGACAAGCAGTGAAAGCGAAGAAGAGCATGAGCTTGACGCCGTTTACAAGAGCAGTATCATGTCAAGCATGATGGAGTCGATGACGAATATCGAGACGAGAGAAAACAACCTTGTCAAGTTCAAGGAATATCTTGAAACGTCGGAGGAAATGAAGGACTATGCCTCCGCATACAGCTATGAGTACGACATCGATATGAGCGTCTATGTCACGAATGCTGACGGTGAAATCGTCAAATCGGACTTAACCGACCTTGTGACTTCTCTTTATTCAAGCATGGGAGTTGATATTTCAGGCTCAACACTCACGAGCTACATGTCTCTTGACGCTTGGCAACAGCTTCTGAGCGGTATGGACGGCGAGATTATAAACGAGTCGATGACAGAGCAGTATGACGTTGTCGCGGGACGTTGGCCCGAAAGCTACGATGAGATTGTCATAGTTGTCGATTCGAACAACGAAATCAACGATATGATGCTCTATGCAATGGGACTCGTCACGAGCGATGAGCTTATCAGCGCGATGAGCGGTGAAGAGACAGACGATGAAGACAGCGGTGTGACCTCATGGAGTTATGAAGACATCATGAACCTTGATTTCCGTGTAATCCTGAACTGCGATAAATACCAGCTCAGCGAGGACGGAACCACATATATTGATGCCACAGAAACCGAAACGGGTCTTCAGTTCCTCTATGATTCCGACAACGCCATAAAGCTTAAGGTCGTCGGCATCATACGTCAGAGCGAAGACTCTGCATCAAGCTTCATGAGCGGAGTTATCGGCTACACAGGTGCGCTGACTGAATATATCATCGAAAGAACCGGGTCGAGTGACCTCGTAACAGAGCAGATGGAGAATCCCGAGACCGATGTCCTGACAGGACTTAAGTTCTCAACCGGCGATGACGAGCTTTCTCTTGAGGAAATCAAGGTCGAAGTTGATGAGTGGATTTCAGAACTCACTGACTCGGAAAAAGCGGAAGCATACCTGTCGCTTGCAAGCGTTCCGAGCGAAGATTATATAAGCACAGCTGTTGAGCAATACCGCACGACAATGACCGATGAGCAGATTGAAGACCTTCTCGTACAGGCATTTGTCAGCCAGACCCAGATGGATGAAGAGTCTATAAGGTCTTATATCGCGACGCTCGATGCCACCACAGAGGACACATATATAAACCAGATTCTTTCCGCTTTGGTCACTCAGCAATATGCCGAGACCATCTCGACTCAGCTCTCTGCTCTCAGCGATGCTGAGGTTGCCGCAATGTTCGATTCATATGAGCTTTCCGACGATGAATACCAGTCGCTCTATGACGAGAATATTCCGAGCGGTTTCTCGGATTCGACCTATGATGACAACATGTCGCTCCTGGGATATGTCGATCAGGGCTCACCCAGTGCAATCTATATCTACGCCGCATCGTTTGAAGACAAGGACGAAATCTCAACATTGATAGAGGAGTATAATGAAAGTGTTGACGAGGATGACCAGATTTCCTATACCGACTATACTGCACTCCTGATGTCCTCGATGACTACGATAATCAACGCCATTTCCTATGTCCTGATTGCGTTCGTAGCTATTTCGCTTATCGTTTCCTCAATCATGATTGCGGTTATAACCTATATCTCAGTTCTCGAGAGGACGAAGGAGATCGGTATTCTTCGTGCAATCGGTGCGTCGAAGGGCGATATCTCAAGAGTATTCAACGCCGAAACGCTTATCGAAGGATTTGTATCTGGCACAATGGGAATTATTATTTCTCTCCTGTTGCTGATTCCTATAAATATCATCCTGCAAAGCGTCACAGGCATTTCCTATCTTGCGGCTTCGCTTCCTGCTTCGAGTGCAGTTGTACTCATAGTCATAAGCACGGTTCTCACTCTTATTTCCGGACTTGTTCCGTCAAGTATGGCGGCGAAGAAGGACCCCGTAGAAGCCCTGCGAACCGAATAATTTCGATAAAAATAACGCTTCCGAGCTTTTCGGAAGCGTTTTTATTATTCTGCTTGCATTGTCTCTACGACCGCCTTCATCATCTGTAGCGGCTGTTCTTTCTTTCCGAGTGTGAGCTGGATATATCCGCCCTCGGAGCCGTTTACAAGGATTCTGCCGGCAAACTTCTTCGTCAGATTCATGATGGAATTGACCGAAGCATTTTCGGTGACATAAAAGATAAGGTTGTTTCCTCGCTGGGTTATTTCCTTGATTCCGAGTCTCGCCGCACCGTTTCTTACGAGTGCAACGTCTATAAGTCCCATAACCGATTTCGGCGGCTCGCCATAGCGGTCGATAAACTCATCGATAACGTCTTCCGAATCCTCAACGGTCAGAATAGAAGCAATCTTCCGATAGGCTTCAAGCCTTGCCTTGAGCGATTCGATATATGTCTCGGGAATAAACGCATCTATCGTGACGTCGACAAGACAGTCCTCCGACGCTTTCGGCTTGGTTTCTCCCTTGCTTGCGGCGATGGCTTCCTCCAGGAGCTGCAGATACATATCATATCCGACAGCCTCCATGTGCCCATGCTGTTTCGCAGAGAGTATCGACCCGACGCCTCTTATTTCGAGGTCCCTGAGGGCTATCTTGAATCCCGAACCGAACTGCGTCAGTTCTCTTATTGCTTCAAGTCTCTTTGCGGCGACCTCCGACAGGACCTTTCCACGCCTGAATGTGAAATAGGCATACGCTCTTCTTGACGACCGTCCGACACGCCCCCTCAGCTGATAGAGCTGTGAAAGCCCGAATCTGTCGGCATCCTCGATGATAAGCGTATTTACGTTCGGAACATCGACACCGGTCTCAATGATAGTGGTACATACGAGAATGTCGATTTCTCGTTCCAGAAGCTGTCGCCATATTTCCGAAAGCTCCCTCTCGTCCATCTGTCCGTGAGCCACGCCGATTTTAGCTCCCGGGAGATTCTGTTGAAGCCTGTAAGTGCACGCGTCGAGGGTTTCAATCCTGTTGTGTATGTAATATACCTGTCCGCCACGGCAAAGCTCTTTGTGAATTGCCTGCAGGATAACGCCCTGCTGATATTCTATAACATATGTCTGAACGGGATATCTGTCCGCTGGCGGTTCCTCGATAACAGACATATCTCTTATCCCGCTGAGCGCCATGTTAAGGGTTCGGGGGATAGGGGTAGCCGAAAGAGTCAGAATATCAACAGAAGGGTAGAGCTCCTTCATATGCTCCTTATGGGCGACACCGAATCTCTGCTCTTCATCTATAATGAGAAGCCCCAAGTCCTTGAACCTTATATCATTCTGAACAAGTCTGTGAGTGCCGATTACGAGGTCGATTTCTCCACGTTCAAGCTTTCTTGCGATTACTTTCTGCTCTTTCTGAGAACGGAACCTTGACATCAGCTCTATATTTACGTCGAAGTGCTCGAAACGTCTTAAAGCCGTCTGATAGTGTTGCCATGCAAGAACAGTCGTCGGAACGAGAATTGCACATTGCTTTCCGTCAAGAATGCACTTCATGGCGGCTCTGAGAGCGACTTCGGTCTTCCCGAATCCTACGTCTCCGCAGAGAAGTCTGTCCATCGGGACAGGCTTTTGCATGTCGGATTTTATTTCTTGTATTGACCTGAGCTGGTCGTCGGTTTCCTGATATTCGAATCTCTCTTCAAACTCCGTCTGCCAGACATTGTCTTCCGAGAATGCAAAACCCTTCGCAAGCTGTCTCTGAGCATAAAGCTTTATAAGCTCGTCTGCCATGTCCTTGCACGCTTTCTTGACCCGGGCTCTCGTTTTCGCCCATTCGGTTCCGCCGAGCTTACTTAGCTTGACGTTCTCGTCGTCGCCGGTTCCCACATACTTCGAAACCATATCAAGCTGTGTGACGGGGACGTACAATACGTCTGTTCCGGCATACTTGATAGTTATGTAGTCTTTCGTGACTCCGTTCGTCTCGATATTCGAGATTCCCTCAAACTTGCCGATTCCATGCAGGCTGTGGACAACAAGATCTCCTTTTGAAATATCCGAAATGCTGTTGATTCGCTCCGAATTGTCGGGGCGCTTTTTGCTTCTCTTTCGAGCCGTAAAGACCTTTTGCTGAGTGATAACGGCGAATTTCGCGGTTGGATATTCAAATCCTCCCGAAAGGCAACCGACTCCGACATACACAAGCCCTTCCTGATAGACCGACTTGTCGTTGAGCCTCTGGACTTTATAGCCACTTCGCTCGATATCCTGAGATACTATGCTTGCCGCCTTTGTGCTCCCGACAAGGACGACCATGCAAAAGCCCCTAGTGATATAGTTTTCAATCTCGTCGTCAAGTGTCGCCGAGTCTCCGCTCCAGACGGACGACTGGTAAGCCTCCGCTGAAATAAGCTTCTTGAGCCTTACGTCCGACCTGTGCATGAACGTGTCGAGATAAACGCATCCCATCTTAAGTGCTTTCTGGAACATCACAGCCGGTTCGATAGTGAATCCCGACATCTCCTTGAACAGGAGCCCGTCTTCATACAGAAGTTTAATATCTTCCGAGAGCTGTGCCATGACGTCTTTTGCTTTCTCCAGAACGTCCGAATACTCGCAGATAACGCAGACGCCGTCCTCGAAATAATCGAAAACTGTGCTTGTCTCGCCGTAAATCTGCTTGTAGTATTTGTCAAGGCTTGCCGGCATCAGGCCGGAATTTATCAGATCAAGATCCTGATTAAGATGCTTCTTAATCTCCGGCGAACGCTTGCCGGTAGCTTTTTCAAGAAGCTCTTTAATTTCAAAAGCAAGATTCTCATCTGATATCAGAAGCTCTTTAGCAGGGGATATGGTAACGCTCTTGATAGTGTCAAATCGTCTCTGTGATTCGATATCAAAGGTTGAAACCGTGTCAATCTCGTCGCCCCAGAGCTCGAGTCTTATCGGCATGTTCATCCTGACGGGGAAGATGTCGACAATCGAGCCTCTTATTGAAAACTGCCCGACTCCCTCTGTCTGCGGATAGTGTGTGTAGCCCATCTCGATGAGCCTCTCCGAGAGCTTTCCCGTATCTACCGAGTCGGCAGGGGAGAGAGTAAAGCTCATATCTTTTAAAACCTCAGGGGGAATCGTCCCTTCAAGGCATGCTTCGGCACTGCAAACGAGCACTTTTGCGGACCCACTTTGAAGCTTTTCAAGAGCATAAATCCTTTTCTGCTCATATTCCCGCGAGACAGTGTCGACATCGGCGAGTATTATATCTCTTGCAGGGAACTGGCAGGCGAATTCTCTTCCCACCATCTCGTTTATGTCGGACACCATTCTCACTGCGCTTGCATCGTCGGGAGTGATGACCAGAACCGGTCTGTCCTGCGAAAGGCTGAGAACCGCATGCGCTTTATGAACGGACGAAAGCCCCGCCACCGAAGTGGGGAGCTGTCCTGATTTTACTGCCGAATTGAGCTCCCGTAAGAACGAAAGCCTGTCTATGGCATCATAAAATATACTCATATTTACCCTCAGTTAAGTCTGTTCATAGCTTCGTCAATCTTGCCATCGACGATAAGCTCAACACCGGTGATAGCTCTGTCAAAGGCTTCATTCATGGTGACGAATTCCTTGTCAGTGAATCTCGAAAGTACCCATGCCGCCAGATCGTATTCCTGGTTCGGCTTTGCACCGATGCCGATTTTGACACGGGGGAAGGTGTCCTTTCCACTTAAGTATATGATGCTCCGAAGTCCCTTCTGACCTCCGTCAGAGCCTTTTCTTTTGACCCGAATCTTGCCTAAATCCAAAGAAATATCGTCGCAGATGACAAGCACATTCTCGATGGGGATTTTATAGAAATTCATCGCCTCGACAACGGCTTCGCCGCTCGAGTTCATCATCGTTGTCGGTTTCATGATAAGACACTTCTTGCCGGATATCGTAGCCTCTCCGCAGAGCGACTTGAACTTGAGCTTTTTGAGCTTGATGTTATACTTCTCAGCTAGCTTTTCGACCGTAAGCCAGCCGCAATTATGCCTTGTCCGCTCATACTGAGACCCGGGATTCCCCAAGCCGACAATAAGCCATTCAATGCTTCCTGATGTCTCTTTCTTTTTTGTGAATAACCCCATTTATATCCTCCGTTCATGACTTCAACCCGCACAACCGAAGTCGGGCGGGTGAGTGGTTTTATTTCTTCATTATGATTTAATCCTTGAGCTTTTCCTCAAGCTTCTTGCCTTTTTCGATGTGCCTTGCAAGCTTTCTCTCGGAATAGCCTTCTTTGATTTCAAGCTTTGAACGCTCGATAGCGAGTGCCCCATCGGGAATATTCCTATTTACGGTTGACCCCGCCGCAGTGTAGGCACAGTCGCCGATATTGACAGGAGCAATCAGATTGGTATTGCATCCGATAAACGCATTATCGCCAATAGTGCATCTTGCTTTATTGGTCCCGTCATAGTTGACCGTCACAACTCCACAACCGAAGTTTACGTTCTTTCCGACGTCACTGTCTCCGACATATGTAAGATGTGCCACAGCCGTGCCTTCTCCGATTACGGAATTTTTAATCTCGACGAAATCTCCGACATGGGCATAGTCTTTGATAACAGTACCGGCTCTCAACTGTACGAACGGACCTACGGAAACGTGGGACCCGACAGTGGCGTCATGGGCAACAACGTTATCGAGCGTCGAATCATCCCCGACAACGGTATTCTCAAGCCTCGAGTTCGGACCGATAACGCAATTCGTACCAATAACGGTGTTGCCTGAGAGAATAGTGGACGGCAAAATCTTTGTGCCTGCACCTATTTTAACATCAGGGGAGATAGTAATCCCATCGGTTGTGATAAACTCAACGCCGTTTTCAAGGTGCCTTTCAATTATTCTCTTTCTTGCGATGTCGTTGAGTTTGAGAAGACCCTTGCGGTCGTTGGCACCGAGTACAGCATCCGAATTGTCGGTCTTGAAAGCAGTGACCTTCAAGCCTTTCGAAGTCATCAGTGCAACCGTATCCGTAAGATAATACTCTCCCTGAGCGTTTTCTCTTGTAAGCATCGGAAGAAATTCGAGAAGCTTCTCGGTATCGAACCAATAGCATCCGGAATTTATCTCCCGGATTTTTCTCTCCTTGGGCGTGCAGTCTCTTTCTTCGATGATTGCACTCAGCTCTCCGCCTTTGCGGATTATTCTTCCGTAACCGTATGGGTTAGGTGAGTCGGCTGTGATAACGGTTGCCGCACTTCCGCTCAGCTTGTGAAATTCAAGAGCCGCTCTTATCGTCTTGAAATCGACAAAAGGTGAGTCGCCGCAGGCAACGAGTGTGTGGCTTTCAGGATTCTTTTTAAGAAAATCCGAAAGAAACTCTTTTGCACACATAACTGCATGACCCGTTCCAAGTCTTTGAGACTGAAAAACGGTTTCATATTTTCCGCAAAGATAATTGTCTATTTCATCCGCACCGTAGCCCTTGACTACGCAGATATTTTCAATTCCCGCATTCTCGCAAGCTTCCGTTACCCATGAGAGCATCGGCTTTCCGAGCACCTCCATAAGGACCTTCGGCTTGTCTGAGTGCATTCTTTTTCCCGCACCGGCGGCGAGGATAATCGCGTTCTCCATGTCTGCCTCCATAATCGCATTAAGAGCGTTTTTTCTGACGCTCATTCTAACCCAACTTATTATAGCGCAAACGAAAAATTCTTTCAAGAGCATTCTTACGTTGCATTTTGTATAAAAATGCACAAATTTTGTGCCTGTAATTTGTCATATTTTTTCTTCAAAGGGTATGGAAAAAATGAGAAGTATCTGATATAATTATTGTAACCGTTTTATGGGCAAAATCGAATGAAATCGGTCAAATAACTTGGAGGTAAAAAAGTATGAGTAAAAAGTATTGTTACCTTTTCACTGAAGGCAACGCAAACATGCGTGAGCTTCTCGGCGGAAAGGGCGCAAATCTCGCTGAGATGACCAATATCGGTCTTCCTGTTCCTCAGGGCTTCACAATTTCCACCGAAGCCTGCACCCAGTACTATGAGGACGGTCATGTAATCAATGATGAGATCATGGCTGAAATCATGCAGTACGTTGAGAAGATGGAGCAGATCACCGGTAAGAAGTTCGGCGACAAGGAAAATCCTCTTCTCGTATCCGTTCGTTCCGGTGCAAGAGCTTCAATGCCCGGTATGATGGACACGATTCTTAATCTCGGTCTTAACGAAGACGTTGTCAACGTCATCGCCGAGAAGTCCGGTAACCCCAGATGGGCTTGGGACTGCTACAGAAGATTCATCCAGATGTTCTCCGACGTCGTCATGGAAGTCGGAAAGAAGCATTTTGAAAAGCTTATCGACCAGATGAAGCAGGAGAAGGGTGTTGTTTACGACGTTGAGCTCGATGCCGACGATCTTCACAACCTTGCTAACCAGTTCAAGGCTGAATACAAAGCTCAGCTCGGCAAGGACTTCCCCGACGATCCCAAGGAGCAGCTTTACGAAGCAATCAGAGCTGTATTCCGTTCTTGGGATAACCCGAGAGCTAACGTTTATCGTATGGACCACGATATCCCTTATTCCTGGGGTACCGCTGTCAACGTACAGATGATGGCATTCGGCAACATGGGCGACGATTGCGGTACCGGTGTTGCGTTCACCCGTGACCCGTCTACCGGTAACAAGGGTCTTTACGGCGAATTCCTCACCAATGCACAGGGCGAGGACGTTGTTGCGGGCGTAAGAACTCCTATGCACATCTCCGAGATGGAGCAGAAGTTCCCCGAAGCATTCAAGCAGTTCACCGAGGTTTGCAAGACCCTCGAGAACCACTACAGAGACATGCAGGATATGGAGTTCACCGTCGAGCACGGCAAGCTCTATATGCTTCAGACAAGAAACGGCAAGAGAACCGCTCAGGCGGCTATCAAGATTGCCTGCGACCTTATCGACGAGGGTATGATTACGGAAGAGGAAGCTCTTATGCAGATTGATGCCAAGAGCCTCGATATGCTCCTCCACCCGACATTCGATCCTGCCGCCCTCAAGAAGGCTAAGCCTGTAGGCAAGGGTATCGCCGCTTCTCCTGGAGCAGCCGCCGGCACCATCGTATTCACAGCAGAGGATGCTGTTGAGCATGGCAAGAACAAGGAGAAGGTTGTTCTCGTAAGACTCGAGACCTCTCCCGAAGACATCGAGGGTATGAAGTACTCTCAGGGTATCCTCACCGTCAGAGGCGGACAGACTTCTCACGCCGCTGTTGTTGCAAGAGGAATGGGAACCTGCTGTGTTTCCGGTTGCGGCGACATCAAGATGGACGAGGAGAACAAGCAGTTCACTCTCGCAGGCAAGGTTTACCACGAAGGCGATCCTATCTCCCTCGACGGCTCCACCGGTAACATCTATGATGAGATTATCCCCACCGTTCCCGCTGATCCCAATTCCGGCTACTTCGGAAGAATCATGGCACTCTCCGACAAGTACAAGAAGCTTGGCGTAAGAACCAATGCAGATACCCCGAAGGATGCCAAGCAGGCAGCCGCTTTCGGCGCACAGGGAATCGGTCTTTGCCGTACCGAGCACATGTTCTTCGATCCTGACAGAATCGGTGCATTCAGAGAAATGATTTGCTCCGAAACCGTTGAGGAAAGAGAGAAGGCTCTCGCTAAGATTGAGCCTATGCAGCAGGCTGACTTTGAAGGACTCTTCGAAGCTTTGGGCGGATATCCCGTTACCATCAGATTCCTCGACCCGCCGCTTCACGAATTCGTTCCCACCGAGGAAGCTGACATCGAGGCTTTGGCTGAGTCTCAGGGCAAGAGTGTTGCTTACATCAAGCAGGTTATCAATGACCTCCACGAGTTCAACCCGATGATGGGTCACCGTGGATGCCGTCTTACCGTAACATATCCTGAGATTGCCGTTATGCAGACCAATGCTGTCATCAAGGCGGCTATCAACGTACAGGCCAAGCATCCCGACTGGAACATCGTTCCCGAAATCATGATTCCTCTCGTAGGCGATGTCAAGGAGCTCAAGTTCGTAAAGGATGTAGTTGTCAAGACTGCTGACGAGGTTATCAAGACCGCAGGCGTTGACCTTAAGTATGAGGTCGGCACCATGATCGAAATCCCGAGAGCCGCTCTTACCGCTGATGAGATTGCTACTGAGGCTGAGTTCTTCTGCTTCGGTACCAACGACCTCACTCAGATGACCTTCGGCTTCAGCCGTGACGATGCCGGCATGTTCTTGCCTGCATACTATGAGAACAAGATTTACGAGTCCGATCCGTTCGCTCGTCTTGACACCACCGGTGTTGGCAAGCTTATGGATATGGCTGTTACCCTTGGCAAGAAGACCAGACCTTCGCTCCACTGCGGTATCTGCGGCGAGCACGGCGGCGATCCTTCTTCCATCGAGTTCTGCCACAACATCGGTCTTGACTATGTTTCCTGCTCACCGTTCAGAGTTCCGATTGCCCGTCTTGCCGCCGCTCAGGCTGCAATCAAGGACAAGAAGTAATTCTGTCTCAAAGTGTTGTAATTTCGCCGTCCCAATCGATGGGGCGGCGATTATTATGCCTCTTGATTAAATGCGACGAATATGATACAATATGGCATAGAGTGATGAAACTTAAATTGAAACGGAGGCGGTAAATTGACTGAAAAATTCTTTCGCTCACAACTGAGTATTCTGAAGCCTAAGCTCGTCGGCAGTACATTAGAACAGGCACGAAAAGGGCAGGATTTGCTTGGTGAGCTCATGGCATTTGTCGAGCACAAATCCGTAAGGACCGTCCGGCAGGACTTTCAGGATTTTTCAGCCGAATGGGTTATCCCGGACGAGTGCAGTTCAGCCGGAGTAATTCTTTATCTCCACGGCGGTGGCTACACTTGCGACGGTCTTGAATATGCCCGAGGCTTCGGCTCAAAGCTTGCGTCCGAATATGGTTTGAAGGTCTTCTGCTGTGCCTATCGCCTTGCACCCGAAAACAGATTTCCTGCGGCGCTCGATGATGCGCTCGCTTCGTATAAATACCTGATAGACAGCGGCTTCCCGTCCGACAGAATCATCTTAGCCGGAGAGTCGGCGGGCGGTGGACTTTGCTACAGCCTTTGTCTCAAGCTGAATGAACTCGGATTTTCTCAGCCTGCGGGAATAGTCGCAATTTCTCCTTGGACCGATTTGACCGCTTCGGGCGAATCCTATGAAACCAATAAGGAAATCGACCCAACGCTGACTTTTGAACAGCTCGAGTTTTATGCCGATAGCTATTCCGATGACAGAACAAATCCCTTCGTATCGCCGCTTTTCTTTGAGGATGGCACCAAGCTTCCGCCCTCGCTTATATTTGTCGGAGGCGACGAAATTCTCCTTAACGATTCGACAAGATTGCATAAGAAGCTTCTCGATAGCGGCAACCGTTCAAAGCTCATAATTGCGGAAAGAATGTGGCACGCCTACGTCCTGTATGACGTAAAAGAGCGTAAATCCGATTACGAGGTTATAAGAGATTTTATCGGCAGTCTGATACCGATTTCCACAGCAAGGTGGGTCAAGTTAGACAACGCCGCGAAGATATTTCCCGCATCCCGTCGCAAGGGCTGGTACAACATGTTCCGGGTGTCGGCTGAGCTTAACGAGAGAGTGGACCCGGTCGTCCTGCAATCTGCTCTTAATGTCACTGTCGGCAGATTTCCAACAATCGCCGCAAGGCTCAAAACCGGTTTCTTCTGGTATTACCTCGAAGAGTTGAAGACTCCTCCGACTGTCGTTCAGGACGGTTTCCAACCCTTCATGCGCCATCCGTTTGACGACATAAGAAAGTGTGCCATAAGGGTGCTCTATTATAAAAATCGGATCGCTGTTGAATTTTTCCACGCCGTAACCGACGGCACCGGCGGAATGATATTTTTGAAAACTCTTCTTGCCGAATATATTACCCAGAAGCATGATTTAAGAATTCCCGACGGACACGGTGTTCTCAACCGGCAGGCTTATCCTGAACCGGAGGAGCTTGAAGACAGCTTCCTGAAAAACAGAGGCTCGGTCAGCGCACAGCGGGATTTCAGCAAGTCATACCGCCTCAAGGGCACTCCCGAGCCCGACGGCTTTATCAATATCACGACGGGAACGCTCGACGCAAACGCCATACATGAAGCCGCAAAGAGCAGGGGAGTGACCGTAACGGCATTTCTGGCGGCCGTAATGTTAATGTCACTTATCGAGATGCAGAATTCCCATCAGAAGAAGCGCGGTAAGCAAAAGATTGTCAGGGTTCAGATTCCCGTAAACCTTCGGAGATTTTTCCCAAGCAAAACCATGCGCAATTTCGCACTATTCGTCAATGTCGGAGTTGACCCGAGGATGGGCGAATATGAACTCGACGAAATCCTCTCGATAGTCAGTCATCAGCTATCGCTACAGCTCACAAAGAAGAATATGCAGGCGGAGTTCACACCGAATGTCAACGCCGAGCTCGTGATGGGAATCAAGGTCGTTCCTCTGTTCATCAAAAACATCGGCATGCGAATTGCTTTTTATCAGCTCGGAGAAGGGCAGTCCTGCCTTTCGATATCTAACTTAGGCATGATTGACCTCCCTGAGGAGATGAAAAAGTATATCAGATACTTCGATTTTTCCACGGGAGTGCGCTCCTCTTCGCCGTTTAACTGCGGTGTCTGCTCGTATGACAACAAAATGAGAATAAATATAGTAAGAAGCTCGGTAACGCCGGAGCTCGAAAGAATCTTTTTCACGAATCTTGTAAAGCTCGGTTTCAAGGTCGCCGTTGAAAGCAACCGGCGAGATGCCGAATAGCTCCGGGAGGTGGATTTATGTACTGTGTAAAATGCGGAGTGGAGCTTAAGGACAGTGAGCATGTTTGCCCTTTGTGCCTGACTCCGGTGTTTCATCCCGATATAAAACAGGATGATTGCGAAAAGCCCTATCCCGAGTTTCGTCGGGTAACCAAAAAGAGCGTCCGGGTAGCAGTCATGTTTGTGGTGACTGTCTGCTTTATATTGACGTCGCTCATGGTAGCTATGATTGATTTCAACATCACTTCCGGCATCACATGGTCGGGCTATGTATTGGGCGCACTTGTGATTTTGTATGTATCGTTCGCGCTTCCCGAGTGGTTCCGTCATCCTAACCCCGTAATATTCACACCGATTGCGTTTGCAACGATAATACTGTATTTACTCTATATCGACCTTACGGTTCAAGGCGGATGGTTTCTGAGCCTCGCTTTCCCCATAGCGGGAATCGCCGGCATAATTGTGACAACAATGGTGACACTTTTACGCTATGTTAAAAGGGGACAGCTCTTTATAGTCGGCGGTACGCTTATCGCAACAGGTGTGTATGTCTCACTTATCGAGCTCTTTATCTCGATTACCTTCGAGAGCGTAAGCTTTGTCGGATGGTCGGGCTTTCCGCTTGCGGCGTTCTTCATCCTCGGGATGATGCTGATAATAATTGGAATCTGTAAGCCTTTGAGACTGGCACTTTCAAAAGTGTTCTTCACATAAAAACACTTTTAAGGCAAAGTGTATCACTGAAATACTTAAGAGATTTAATTCCTGAAAAATCGGTGAAAGTTATAATTTTCTCTTGATTTCTTGACACAAAGGGTGTATGATTGTATTCGAGGAGAGTTTGGATTTTACATAAAATCCGGCTCCGTACCCCAAAAAACAATGCGAATGTGACTTACGCCGCAAACGCAAATGATAACAAAGGAGATAACTACTATGGCTACACTGACAAAGAACCCAAATGTCAACAAGTGGGTTGATGAAATGATAGCTTTGACCAAGCCCGACCAGGTTGTCTGGATTGACGGCAGTGAGGATCAGCTCAATGACCTCCGTCGTGAGGCTTGTGAGACCGGCGAGATGATTGCTCTCAATCCCGAGAAGCTTCCCGGATGCCTCTATCACAGAACCAAGCCGAACGATGTTGCTCGTGTTGAAGACAGAACCTTCATCTGCACCAGCAAGAAGGAAGATGCAGGACCGACCAACAACTGGATGGACCCCAAGGAAATGTATGCAATGCTCACTCCTCTTTACGACGGAGTCATGAAGGGCAGAACAATGTATGTCATTCCTTATTCCATGGGACCTATCGGCTCGCCTCTTGCTAAGGTTGGCGTTGAGGTTACCGACTCTATCTATGTTGTGCTCAACATGGCTATCATGACAAGAATGGGTGCCGACGCTTTCAAGAACCTCGGCGACACCTCGAACGATTTTGTAAGAGGTCTCCATTCCAAGGCTGATGTCGACCCCGAAAAGAGATACATAGTTCAGTTCCCTGAAGATAATACAATCTGGTCAATCAACTCCGCATACGGTGGAAACGTTCTTCTCGGCAAGAAGTGCTTCGCTCTCAGAATCGCTTCTTATCAGGGCAAGAACGAAGGCTGGATGGCTGAGCATATGCTTATCCTCGGCATTGAGAAGCCGAACGGAGAGGTTGTATATGTAACCGCCGCATTCCCGTCTGCTTGTGGCAAGACCAACCTTGCAATGCTCATTCCTCCGGAGGGATACAAGAAGAAGGGCTATAAGGTCTGGACCGTCGGCGACGATATCGCTTGGCTCAAGCCTGGTGAGGACGGTAGACTCTACGCTATCAACCCTGAGAACGGCTTCTTCGGCGTAGCTCCCGGTACCAACGAAAAGTCCAACTATAACGCTCTTGCTTCCACAAGAAAGAATACAATCTTCACCAACGTTGCTATCAACAATGACGACAACACCGTTTGGTGGGAGAAGCTCACCAAAGAGCCGCCTGTCAATGCAACCGAGTGGAAGGGCGAGAAGGTCAACGGTGTTGAATACACCGAAGCTGGCAACAAGCTTGCTCACCCGAACTCAAGATTCACTGCTCCCGCAGAGAATTGCCCTTGCATTTCTCCCGAGTTCAACAATCCTCAGGGCGTTCCGATAAGCGCAATGATCTTCGGTGGAAGACGCGCCAAGACCGCTCCTCTCGTATACCAGTCGTTCAACTGGCAGCATGGTACCTTCGTTGGCTCTATCATGGCTTCCGAGACCACTGCAGCTGCAGCCGGTGCTGTAGGCGTTGTAAGACGTGACCCAATGGCTATGCTTCCGTTCTGCGGATACAACATGGGTGACTACTGGGCACACTGGCTCGAGATGGGCAAGATTCTCGGCGACAAGGCTCCTAAGATCTTCCACGTCAACTGGTTCAGAACCGACGACGAAGGCAACTTCATCTGGCCCGGCTTCGGCGACAACATGAGAGTTCTTGACTGGATTATCAGCCGTTGCGAAGGCACTGTCGATGCTGTCGAAACTCCTATCGGCTATGAGCCCAAGCCCGAGGATATCAATGTCGAAGGTCTCGACGGTATCACCGTTGACACTATTGCGGATTTGCTTTCTGTCGATAAGGACCTCTGGCTCGAGGACACCAAGAGCATCGAAGAGTTCTATTCAAGATTCGGCGATAAGCTTCCCAAGGAAATGGCTTACGAGCTCAATGCCCTCAAGGAAAGACTTTCAAAGTAATTCTGTTCTTGCGTTTTTCAATCCTTCCGTCCTGAAAAGGGCGGAGGGATTTTTGCTCACAGGCTCTTATCTTTATAAATGTTTCAGATTTTGATATCAATACATCCAAAATCGTGCAATATTACACATGAAACGGGCTTAAAAAAGCAAATATTCGGCGATTTTGACACTTTACTTTTTCAGAAAAATCGGTATAATATAATAATGTAAGGTGATGAAAAGAGTATTGCGTATAAGATTTCTTTTCAAAACGCCTGACCTTTAATTCTGACAGTTGTCTTCATAATATAATGTTCCAAGTAAATGGTGGAGTAAGAGAGTGACTTTGTCCTCTCTTATTTCACTTTTCGGTTATTTCTCTTTTCAAGTTGCAAGATCTGTGCTATAATGCAGAAGATAGAAAGGACATTGCCATGCAGAAGATATTAGGATATATGCGTAAAGCGATAACGGAATTTGATTTGATTCAGGACGGTGATAAGATAGCCGTCGGAGTCTCGGGTGGAAAGGACAGCCTTGTCCTTCTAACGGGACTGATTCTTCTTCGTCGATTCATTGGAATCGATTATGACATAACAGCTCTCACCATCGACCCTCAGTTCGGTGGAGTGGAGACAGACTATTCTCCCGTCATGAGACTGTGCGAAGAATACAGCGTTCCCTATGTTGTCGAGAAATCCGACATTGGAAGCATAGTTTTCGACATAAGAAAAGAGTCGAATCCCTGCTCTCTATGCGCCAATATGCGTAGGGGAGCGCTGAATAGCAAGGCTAAAGAACTCGGTTGCAACAAGGTAGCCCTCGGGCATCATTATAACGACGTTGTCGAGACATTTATGATGAATCTCTTTATCGAGGGCAGAATCGGTTGCTTTTCGCCGAAAACCTATCTCGACAGAAGCGATATTACGATTATAAGACCGCTTGTTTTTGCACCTGAAAGAGAGATTAAAAACGCCGCAAGGCGGAATAATTTAGAGATAGTGAAATCAAAATGCACTGCCGATGGTGTAACCAAACGACAGGATATGAAGGATTTCCTGAGAGAACGTGAGCGAGAGGACAAGGGCTTTACCGACCGCATTTTCGGAGCATTAAGACGCTCGGGAGTCGATGGCTGGGGATTCAAGGAGGATACAAAATGAGATTACTTATGATTGGCGATGTCGTAGCACAGACCGGCTGTGACTTTCTGGCATCAAAGCTACACGACATCAAGAAGAGATATAGTATTGACGTAACCGTCATCAACGGCGAGAATTCCGCCTCCGGCAACGGCATAACCGTTCATTCCTGCGATTTTCTCACAAGAATCGGCGCAGACGTTATCACGACCGGCAATCACGCATTCAAGAGAAGGGAATCGCTCGGGATTTTCGACAATGTCCCTCACCTTATAAGACCGGCGAACTATTCCGATGAGGTCTGCGGTAAGGGCTATTATGTCCTTGACATGGGCAGATGTCAGATTGCGGTTATAAACCTTATGGGCGTCATCTATATGGAGCCGCTTGCAAATCCGTTCAGAACCGTTGATGAGATACTTGCGGGAATCGAAACCAAGAATATTTTCGTTGATTTCCACGCTGAAGCAACCGCTGAAAAGAAAGCTCTTGGCTTCTATCTCGCCGGAAGAGTAACTGCCGTCATGGGGACGCATACACATGTCCAGACTGCGGATGAGACTATTCTCGAAGGCGGAACAGCATATATTACCGATGTCGGAATGACCGGTCCCGAGGATTCCGTCTTGGGGGTAAACAAAGAGATAGCAATCGAAAAGCAACGGCTCAACTTCCCGGTGAGATTCGCCGAAGCCGACACGCCATGCTTCATTAACGGAGTAGTGGTCGAGTTCGATGAGAAAACCGGCAGAGCATCTCACATAGAGAGAATCATTGAGCGCTGAGCCTACGCTCCGAGAAACAGCCTGACCGCCAGTGCGGAAAGAATAAACGCCGTGAAATCGCCCACGAGTGCCGAGGGCAGAGCATGGCGTGTTTTCTTTATCTTGACGGCTCCGAAGTAAACGGCAACGGTGTAAAGTGTGGTTTCCGTTGAACCCATCAGCACGCTTGCAACCCGACCGATAAAGCTGTCCGCACCGTATTCCGACAGAATGCTGTCGAGCATCGAGAGCGCACCGCTTCCCGAAACCGGTCGCATGAGCGCCAGAGGCACACATTCGGATGGGATTCCTATAATCGAAGTGATTGGCTCAATCAGATTTGTCAGTGCCGAAAGCGCACCCGAAGCTTTGAACATCTCTACTGCCAGCATAAGAGCGACCAGAGAGGGGAGTATGTCGAAGCAGACGGCGATATTCTCTTTTGCTCCCGCTATAAACGTATCGAAAACGCCTGTTTTCTTATGTAAGCTGTAAAGAATAACTCCGAGAACAAATACAGGGACAACAAGACTTGTAATTCTCACTTTTTTCTCCGTCCCATCTTATCAAAAGCATATGCGCACACAATAGCCGTTGTCAGTGACAGAACCGAAACCGTCAACACACACGGCAGAATGTCCATCGGCGACCTGCTGCCGTATGTAAGCCGCAGTGCCGCTACGGTTGATGGTATAAGCTCTATCGAGGAAGTGTTGATTACCGTAAGAAGCACCATGTTTCTGGATGCCGTATCTTCACAGTTTTCTTCTGCTTTAAGCTCCTTCATAGCCTCAATTCCGAGTGGAGTTGCGGCGTTTCCGAGCCCAAAGAGATTAGCCGTTATATTCATGGCAATAGCCTTGAATGCTTTCGAGTTTTTGTCAAGACCTCTGAATATAAGACTAACGACCGGACTTATCAGACGTGCAATCCTGTCTGTAAATCCGCTTTTTTCGGCAAGCTTCATAATTCCGCCCCATGTTGCCATCGCACCCAAGATGCTTAAGGTCAGCGTCACTGCGGTTTGTCCGCTTGTTAAAACGGCATTTGAGACAGCTTCCGCTCCTCCGTTAAAAAATCCATATACGCAGGACACTGCGATAATTCCCGCCAGTATAAAATCTATCATATGTTAAACTCCTTTGTGCTTCACAGAGCTATTTGTTACAACGATATAAAAACTGTTTTTTCACACCAATTTCTGAAATTTTACCTCGAATGGTACTTGCATTATGTCGAATTATGCTGTATAATATTTATATAAACGTCAAGGAGGTACGACACTATGAAATCAACCGGTATTGTAAGAAGAATCGACGAGCTTGGAAGAATTGTCATCCCCATGGAGCTCAGAAAGTCTATGGACCTTAACATCAAGGACCCCATCGAGATTTTGACCGACGGTGACAACATCATCCTGAGAAAGTATTCCAATTCCTGCGCTCTTTGCGGTGAGGGCGAGGATATCATTCCTTTCGGCAACAAGCATATTTGCCCTGCTTGCCTTAAGAAAATCAAGGAAATGGAAATTTGATCCGGCTCTTTTTCTGTCGTATAGGATTCAGGCGTGTATTTTCGTATGCGCCTGAATTTTTTATATTTATATGTATGTATATGATTTGAGACTCCGAAAAATGAAATTAATGTGTAACTCTTGCAATAAACATCGTATTGTGATACAATAGCCTAGGTGAATATGGTTTTTAAACACCAATTTTTTACGAAAGGTATCTTCATATGACCTTAGCAATGACTTCTGACTTTGTCCGCGAGCTTCTTGACAGCGACGGCAATGTTATCTATTTTCCGAACAGCACTTTGTTCACAAAGCTGTTCCCGAACGGACTTTCAATCGACAACGTAATGTTTACGATTCCGGGAATCAATCTCGACATCTATTGGTATGGATTCCTGATTGCTGTCGGAATGGTTCTCGCAATGATATACGCATTCTCGAGATGCCGTAAATTCGGTCTCGATATCGACAGAGTGACCGATACCGTTCTTGCCGGTCTCATCGGTGGAATAATCGGCGCAAGACTCTACTATGTTATATTCAGCCTCGAGAATTATATGACAGAAGAGGGGACCCTCGATTTCGCAGAGATATTCAACATCCGTGACGGCGGACTTGCCATCTACGGTGGTATAATCGGCGGACTTTTAATCGGCGGAATAATGGCAAAGATCCGTAAGGTCAAGCTGATGCCTATGCTCGACCTTGCCGGAATGGGCTTTCTGATCGGACAATGTCTCGGACGCTGGGGCAACTTCTTCAACCAGGAGGCATATGGTTATTCCGAATCAGCCGGCTCGCTCCCTTGGGGAATGGTCTCAAAGAGCATATTGAATGGCATTTACTACTTCGTATATCCTGATAATACTTCTGTGGTAACAAACCGTGCGCTTGATATGCTTGCGCATCCTTGCTTCCTGTATGAATCGCTCTGGTGCCTCTTAGGCTTCATAATCCTTCACATCTATTCGAAGCACCGTAAATATGACGGTCAGCTCTTCCTCATGTATATCGGCTGGTACGGCTTCGGCAGATTCTGGATTGAAGGCTTGAGAACCGACAGTCTGTACATTGTCAATAACGACGTAATTTCGCTCAAGGTTTCTCAGCTCCTTGCCGGAACTTGCTTTATATTTGCTGTGATAATGCTCATCTATCTGGGCATTAGAGGCAAGAAGCAGGGCGGATATGTCTTGTATTGTAATACTGACGAATCAAAGGCTCTCCTGAAAGAAGCCTATAAGAAGTCAAAGAAGGGTCAGAACGAAAGCCTCGAAGAGGATGAGCATATTGTTGATGACACTGTCGGTGACACTGTCGATGACAGCGCCGAAGATAATGTCGACGACAATCAGCATATACTTGCCGATGAGTTCCGAAACGAAGGTGGAGAGGCTTCCGAATCGGAGAAATCCGAAGTGAGCGAAGAATCCGAGCAGGAAGAAGCTTCGGAAGCTGAACCTGTGCAGGAAACCGAGCCGGAAGCAGAAACAAAAACAGAAGAATAAAATCAACAAATTACAAAGGGGAATTATATGGCAGCAATTATAGACGGAAAAGCCGTTGCAGCGGCTGTAAAAGAAAGAATCCGTAAGGACGCAATCAGATTCCAGAAGACATCTAAAGTCATTCCGGGTCTTGCTGTGGTTCTTGTCGGAAATGATCCCGCATCGAAAATATATGTAAGAAACAAGAAGAAAGCTTGCGAAGAGGTCGGCTTCAAATCGTTTGAATACGTTCTTCCGGAGGAAACACCCGAGATTGTTCTGTTGGAGCTGATAGATTCACTCAATAAGAATCCCGAAATCCACGGTATTCTGGTTCAGCTACCTCTCCCAAAGCATATCGACGAGGACACTATTATAGCGGCAATCAATCCGAAGAAGGATGTTGACTGCTTCCACCCGATTAACGTCGGAAAGCTTGTCACCGGCGGCGGAGACTTTGCACCGTGCACTCCTGCGGGGGTAATGGAGCTCATAAAGTCGACCGGAGTCGATGTAGCAGGCAAGAGATGCGTTGTTGTCGGAAGAAGCAATATTGTCGGCAAGCCGATGGCAATGCTTCTCCTGCAGGCAAACGGCACCGTGACGATTTGCCACTCGAAGACAGAAAATCTTGGCGATATATGCCGTGAGGCTGATATACTTGTTGCCGCTGTCGGCAAGTCAAAGCTTATTACCGGCGATATGATCAAGCCCGGAGCGGTTGTGATCGATGTTGGAATGAACAGAGATGCAAACGGTAAGCTCTGCGGAGATGTCGATTTCAAGGCGGCATCCAAGGTTGCAGGCTTCATAACTCCCGTCCCTGGAGGAGTCGGTCCGATGACTATTGCAATGCTTATGGAGAACACATACACCGTGGCAAAGCTCTCGGTGGTCAAGTAATAAAAATTAAGTCCTATCTCATATAGTAGTGAGACAGGACTTTTTATATCTTCTGAAGTCTTCACAAAAATCTTTCTTTGTCCCAAAAACCGCATATCTGAGCTGAATTTTAAAAAAATCTTGCTTAAAAAAGCTTGACAGTCTAAATCCAAAGTGTTATAATCAACGCAAGTGAATTTCCCGTGAGGGAGTAGCAAGCGCGGTTTTCCGCGTAGCAAGTCAACATCCTGATTGTGGTGCAGGCGAAAGCGTCTCTGACCGCAATCTGGCTTGTTTTAAATTGCGAGACTCATGTATAACTGTAAAGCTGTACAAGTGTCGTATATACGATTTATACACCCAAGTTCGGCTCGGCAGTCGTACTTGGGTTTTTGCTGCTAACTAACTGGAGGTAGATATTAATTATGGAGTGGAGCTTTCTGTTCTTCTTCAACAGCGCACTTCTCGGAGTAGGTCTTGCGATGGATGCCTTTTCGGTGTCGATGGCAAACGGTCTGAACGAACCGAGAATGAAAAAGGGCAAGATGTGCGGTATCGCGGGCGTCTTCGCCGGATTTCAGGCTCTGATGCCGATGATAGGCTGGATATGTGTACATACAATCGTCCAGTATTTCACCGCGTTTGAGAAGCTGATCCCGTGGATTGCACTCATCCTCCTCGGATTTATAGGCGGAAGAATGATTGCCGAGGGAACCAAGAAGGGCGAGTCTGAAGAGGGGAACATGGGTCTTGGCATAGGAGCGCTTCTGATTCAGGGAATTGCGACCTCAATCGACGCTCTTTCGGTCGGCTTTACGATAGCCGATTATAACTGGGTTATGGCACTCGTGGCGTCTCTGATAATCGCAGTGGTAACGTTCATTATATGCATGATTGGACTCGTTATCGGAAAGAAATTCGGAACCAAGCTTTCGAACAAAGCACAGATTCTTGGTGGAGTAATACTGATAGCCATCGGTCTTGAGATTTTCATTACCGGTCTTATCGGATAATAAGTTAAAGGAGAATTGTTGTGAGATATTATTGTGAAGAAAAAGAAACGGTTCTTAAGGAACTCGAATCTTCAGAAAACGGTCTTTCGACGGAAGAAGCCGGCAAACGTCTCGAACGTGACGGCAAAAACGTATTAGCCGCCAAAAAGGGCAAGAGTCTCATAAGAAGGTTCTTGGAAGAGCTTGCTGACCCGATGATAATCATTCTTCTGGTTGCGGCTCTCGTAAGCGGAATTCTGGCGGTTGTAGAGAATGACAGCTTTGCAGACGTTATTATTATTCTGTTTGTAGTCATAGTAAACGCTGTCTTGGGCGTTTATCAGGAAAGCAAGGCAGAAAAGGCGATAGAAGCCTTGCAGGAAATGTCCGCCGCCACTTCGAAAGTGATGCGTGACGGAAAAATTACGACCGTCAGGAGCGAAGAGCTTGTTGTAGGCGATATCGTAATCCTCGAAGCCGGCGATGCGGTTCCTGCAGATTTGAGAATACTCACGAGCGCAAGCCTGAAAGCCGAGGAAGCGGCGCTGACAGGCGAATCCGTTCCCGTCAACAAGTTTATAGACATCATAAATCTCCGTGACGGTGAGAAGGATGTCCTCCTCGGCGACAGAAAGAACATGCTCTACATGGGCAGTACCGTCGTCTATGGCAGAGGAACAGCCGTCGTAACAGCCACCGGCATGGACACCGAAATGGGCAAGATTGCCGATGCTTTGCAGAACGCCGAAGAAGGCGACACGCCGCTCCAGATCAAGCTCAATCAGCTTTCAAAGGTTCTTACATGGTTGGTTCTCGGAATTTGTGTAATCGTATTTGCCGTTCAGCTTTTAAGAGCCGGAAGCCTCAACTTTGAACTTATTCTCGATTCGTTCATGATAGCCGTTTCGCTTGCGGTTGCCGCCATTCCGGAAGGTCTTGCGGCTGTGGTAACGGTCGTGCTTTCAATCGGCGTCACCAACATGTCAAAGCGCAACGCTATTATCCGCAAGCTGACTGCTGTCGAAACCCTCGGCTGTGCTCAGATAATCTGCTCGGATAAGACCGGTACTCTTACCCAGAACAAGATGACCGTCGTCGATTACTATGGCGATGAAGACAAGAAGATTGCCACGGCTATGGCACTTTGCAGTGACGCCGAGCTTATGGAGGACGGCACAGTAACAGGAGAACCCACAGAAGCGGCTCTTGTCGCATGGGCAAACGCTCTCGGCTTGGACAAGCCCACACTGAAATCAAAGCTAGCTCGCTGTGGCGAAGCTCCGTTCGATTCGCAGAGAAAGATGATGTCGACGGTTCATTCGCCCGATAGTTCTTATATTCAGTTCACAAAGGGCGCCCCCGATATCGTTATAGATAAGTGCACTTACTATCTTGAGAATGGCAAGCCTGTTCCGATGACCGAAGAGCACAAGGCAGAAATACTCGCCGCAAACAAGGCTATGGCTGACAAGGCGCTTCGTGTTCTTGCATGTGCCGAGAGGCTCTGGGATGCTATGCCCGATGATTGCGACAGTTCGAACCTTGAGCATGACCTCTGCTTTATCGGTCTTTGTGGAATGATTGACCCCGTTAGACCCGAAGTCAAAGCCGCTATTGAAGAATGCCGCGAAGCCGGAATCAGACCGATTATGATAACCGGTGACCATATCGACACCGCCGTTGCAATCGCAAACGAGCTCGGCATCATGACCGGGGTCTATAAGGCGGTTACCGGCGCTCAGCTCAACGAAATGGACGACGAAACATTCGCAAAAGAGTTTATGAATATCAGCGTATATGCTCGTGTTCAGCCGGAGCATAAGACAAGAATAGTCAATGCTTGGAGAAACGCCGGCTATGTCACCGCTATGACCGGCGACGGAGTAAACGACGCTCCCTCAATCAAGGCGGCTGATATCGGTGTCGGAATGGGTATCACCGGAACCGACGTAACAAAGAATGTCGCAGACATGGTTCTTGCAGACGATAACTTCGCTACGATAGTCGGAGCCGTAGAAGAGGGAAGAAGAATCTACGACAACATAAGAAAGGCTATCCAGTTCCTCTTGGGCTCGAATATGAGCGAAGTCTTAAGTATCTTCTTCGCAACCCTCATGGGCTTTACAATCCTGAAGCCTGTACATCTTCTCTGGATTAACCTCGTTACCGACTGCTTCCCGGCACTCGCTCTCGGTACCGAAAAGGCAGAGCCTGATATCATGAAGCGCAAGCCTCGTGACGCAAAGGCGGGAATTTTCGCAGGCGGCATGGGTATCGACATCGGCTATCAGGGTCTTTTGGTTACGATTTTGGTATTAGCTTCCTACTTCATCGGTGACTTCATGGAAACCGGCTCATTCTCAATCGCCAACAGTGCGGACGGAACGACAATGGCATTCCTGACAATGTCTATGGCTGAGATATTCCATAGCCTGAATATGCGCTCGCAGAGAGGCAGTATTTTCAAGCTCGGTTCCCAGAACAAGCTTCTCCTTCTGGCGGCTGTAGCTTCACTTGTTGCTACAACTCTTGTATGCGAAATCCCCGTTATCGCTAACGCATTCGAGTTCACAAGCGTTGAGCTCAATGAGTATCTGATTGCCATTGCTCTCGGCTTCCTCATCATCCCGATGGTCGAGATTGTGAAGTTCTTCCAGCGCAAATTTGCGAAGGATTGAATATAAAAACTTGGAGGACATGTTATGAAAGAGTATATAAAGAGTGCAAACCCTTATATGCCGCTTTGGGAACACGTTCCCGACGGTGAGCCGAGAGTCTTCGAGTATAACGGCGAAAAGCGTGTTTATGTTTACGGCTCTCACGACATTGAGAAAACACAGTATTGTGGAAGAAATCAGGTTGTATGGAGTGCACCTGTCGATGATCTGACTGACTGGACCTGCCACGGTGTTTGCTACACTGCAACCGACAACAGCGTTCTTTATGCTCCCGACGTTGTTCAGAAGGGCGATACCTTCTATCTCTATGCCGCCGAGGCATGCGGTTCAAGAATCATGGTTGCAAGCTCCAAGAATCCCGCAGGACCGTTTGAGAATCCTGCAAAGACCGACCTCGGTTTCGACCCGGGTGTGCTTGTAGATGACGACGGCAGAGTTTATGCTTATTGGGGCTTCTGCAGTTGCTATTGCGGTGAGCTTAACGACGATATGGCTACAATCAAAGAGGGAACCTTCCATGCTCATCCGATGGGACACTCTCCTTGGCAGGATGTTGATGACGGGCATCTCGACCCTCAGGATGCTTTCTTTGAGGCTTCTTCTCCGAGAAAAGTTATGGGTAAATACGTTTATATCTACTCAAAGAGATACTATACTTCCGTTCCCGAGCTCGGTGTCTACACTCATAACAACGGCTTCCTGTCCTACAAGTACAGCGACAGTCCTCTCGAAGGCTATAAGCCCGGCGGAGACATAAGCTTCAACGGCGGAGAGATTCTAAAGAATCCTGACGGCACCGGAGAAATGACATATCGTTGGGGCAACAACCACGGTAGCATTGCAGAGATTAACGGCAAGTGGTACATCTTCTATCACCGTCAGACCGGTACCGACGAGTTTGCTCGTCAGGCGATGATTGAACCTGTGGATGTTGCTATGGACAAGAACGGGAAGATTTATATAGGCGACATCACCTATGTAAATGGCGAGCCCGTTTCTTCCAGACCTGTTGAAATGACCTCTCAGGGCGCACACATAAACGGCATTGATGCCTATAAGCTTATTTCAGCCGGTTATGCCTGCCATCTGCGTGGCGGAAGCACTCAGGCTTATATTAAGCCCGTATATGGACAGGAAGACAACATCTCTGCACCCATCGTGAACATCACAAACGGCACCGTTGAGGGGTACAGATACATTCAGTTCGGCAGTAATACGCCCAAAACCGTAACCATAGAGCTTACAGCCCTTCATGACGCAACCGTAAACGTCCGCCTTGACACCCATGATGGCAGAATTGTTGCAACCATGAACCTGAAGGCAGGGGACACTGAAGCTACAGCTAATCTTACCACCGGCATAGTCGGAAAGCACGCAGTTTACTTCGAGTTTAAATCGGACAGCACTGAGCCTCTTGCTGAGTTTTCAAGATTCACATTCGACAGATAATAAAAATCCCTCACAGATTGCTGAATACCGGTAAGTAACTAACAAAACCTACCAACCCTTAGCTGACAGGACAGGTGTGTGCACAGCATACAGTTGCGCATAAATTCAACAATATTGTGCAAAAGTAAAAAACAAAGAAAGACCCGATTGCTCTCAACCAGAAAGCAATCGGTTCTTTTATGGAGGCAAACTAATCTATTACAACTCCATCCTCAATCTTTATAGCCACGTCCGCCTTCGCGGCAATCTTCGGGTCATGAGTTACCATGATGAGTGTCTGCCCGAACTGCTGGGCGCAGTCACGAAGGAGCTGAATCGTCGTCTCGCCGTTTTTCTTGTCGAGGTTACCGGTGGGCTCGTCCGCAAATATCAGCTGAGGCTTCGCAAGAACTGAGCGAGCTATAGCAACTCTCTGCTGTTCGCCGCCCGAAAGCTCGGTCGGGTATTTCTTGAGCTTGTCGTCGATGCCTAAAAGCTCCGTTACGTTCTGCAAAAACTCCGGGTCGGGCTTCTTGTTGTCGAGTTTCATCGGCATGCAAATGTTGGTTAAGACGGTATATTCATCAAGCAGATTGAACTGCTGGAACACAAAGCCCATATGCCTTCTTCTGAACTCCGCCATCTTCGCATCGGGGTAGGAATATAAATCCTCGTCGCCGAGATAGATATTGCCGGAAGTCGGTTCGTCAAGACCTCCGAGGATACGCAGAAGCGTCGATTTTCCCGAGCCGCTTCGCCCGATAATGGTGTAGAAAAGTCCCTCTTCGAACTCAGCGCTGACGCCGTTCAATGCGTGTGTCTCTCCGGACTCGGCTTTGTAGGTTTTGTAAATATCCTTTGCTTTCAATACTGTACTCATAATTTTATCTCCTTATCTGTCTTCTTTTAGCATTTCCATAATGGTGTACTTGTTAATGCTTAGTTTTGAGCCGAAGCAGATTGCGAATGTTACCACAAACATAACCAGTAGCATTATAAGAAGCACAGGCGTTGTTAAACCATAGGTCGCAAGAGCTGTGAACAGTGTTGAAATAATGGCAGTCGGGCTTGCACCTGCAATAAGGCTTGAGATATTGAGAAGCAAGTAATATCCTAGATAGCTGATAACTGCCACAACTACCGACACAATGCTTCTCACCATAGATTTCCGAATAAGCTCAATATTCCGTTGCCGCTTCGACATACCGATGCCTGCATGATGCCATATCGCTTCTTTTCGCCTTCGGTTTCGAGCCTTAGAGTGCTTACAAGAATCAGAAGAACTACAACGGCTATGCACACGCCACTAATCATAGTCATAATCATTGATTGCTGATAAACCTGTGCATTTGAGTAGTTGATTTCGCGGAAGTTATAGAGCTTGAAATATGGGCTCTGCTCCATTTTGTAATCGGTAGTGTATGTGTATACGATTTGCGAAAGGAGCTTTGTTACACCTGTATCAACTCCGAGCTCTTCTGCATTCATATTTGTAAAGAGGAACCCTTGATTATATCCAACCTCCTGCTGACCCCTCAAGAATCTCTCGTTCTCAATCCACCACTGCGTACCCTCCGGAATCTGATCGACGATATTCTGAAGCACCGGCAGAGCGCAGATTATAAAGTAATTATAATTTTCAAGCGAATATCTTTCGGAACGGTCATATTCAAGAAGCGATACAAGCAGTTCGTCACTCTCAACCATCTGCAAAGAGCCGACATTGACGTCAACACTCACCAAGCCGGAACTCAGAAGGCTGGTTTCATCAAGCGTAGGACCGAGAATAGCTGAGACGGTCAGGGAGTCCCCATAGTCGCTGAAGTGACTATAGTCTATAGATATTGTCAAATCAGAATTTTCTTCCGGAACAGTCGAAATAGGTTCAACATATCTGGTAGTTTCAAATGTAGCAAGTTCGCTTGCTACAGAGACATTAAATTCAGAACCGTCAAGTCTGTCACTTGCAATCTGCACAATTACGCTTTCTCCGCTTTCGTAAGCTTCTTTGTCCATGCCCGAAGTATCGACATATTTCTTAATGTCATCCCAATCCATAGTGATAACAACGGCAGAATCTGTTCCAGCGTTATCAGAGGTTGAAACCAAGGCGTAGAAGTCATTGAACCCGACAAAATCGGTGATACCCTCCAGCGACAAGAACTGGTCTTCATAGAGGGATAAATCCGGAATCGAATAATCACTGCGGACGTTGGTTCCGTCGTTTTCGCTGATGTAATAAGACCATCGTGATGCCCAATAGTTATACTCACCGGACGGCTCAGCAAGACCCACAGTTGTAAATACCGTCGATATGCACATAAGCGTCGCCATGAGCATAATGAGTGCTCTCCTGAAGCCGCCAACAAGCTTGGTTTTGCCTCTCTGCATCCCCATTCTGCCGGTGAGAGGAGTTGCGAGTGCAACCTGAAAAGTGATCATGCGAACCAGCAGTATGCTCACCAGCCACATGACAAGTGCTATCAGAAGATAGCTCCATGGAATGCTGACAGCTATGGCAACCGAGCCGGAATATACACTCACGCCGAGAAGAAGCTTTATTCCTAAGAATCCAAGTAGTATTCCAAGCAGGACTGCTGGAACTGCAAGCATAAGTGTCTCAATCAGTATAAGTAGCCTAAGCTGACCTTTGGAGCCACCAATACTGCGGAATCTGACTATTCTTCTGACTTCAGATTGCATCTGGAGTATATAAATCATAACAACAGCCAATATCGTTATAGCCAGAATCAGCCCAAGATAGACCATATCGGTCTCGGACGCTTCGCTTTCCATTTCGAGAACTGAGTTTATGGTGCATGTTCTGATTGTCGAGCCTGTGCGACTTTCGTACAGATAACTGTTGACTTCCTCTTCAACACCGTCCTCCATTCCAGAGTTTACAGTGAAGAAGTAGGTTGTCTCCGTTTTAAGGCTGGTAATTTCGCCGAGAGCATCAGTCGCCTCAGCGATTATGTCTGCCATAGCTTTCTCCGAGATAAATGCAGTGTTGAGCGCGCAGTCAATATCCCAGAGACCGGTATATTCGCTGACAGCTCCGCAAATTTTAAAGGTTCTTTCGACCGCTGCAGATTCACCTGCTTCATTGCTGAATTCAAACTGCAAGGTGATTGTTCCGCCGACACCGTAACCGATTTCCGAAAGTGTTGCCGATTCTATCGCAATTTCGTTGGAATTCTTCGGCAGACTTCCGCTATCAAGAAAGATTCCCATATCGATGAGTGAATCGTCAACAGTCCCGATGCCAACCAGTGAACCGCGCTCTATATCGCCATTCTGCGCATCCTTAACGACTATTGAAGCCGAGCCGTAGTCGACACTCATGCCAACATCCTCAACCCACTCTTCGCCTTCGAGATACTCCAAATCGCCGTCGATACCGTCAGTGATGGCACCATACCACGAGCCATATGTATCAAGCCGAAGCTGTGAGTTGGTCTCAGCGACACTTGAAGTGTAGCTCAGGAGTATTATTGCGAACGTGAACGATACGAGCAGGACGAAGAAAATCAGGAGGGATTGGCGCTTGCGGCATTTTATGCCCTGGAAAGCGATGGAGAAAAGTTGTTTCATGATAATACCCCCAAGATTAATTATAAAATAGCTGCTTATTCAGCAGCCATAAATATTTATTCAGACACCTTAACCATTTCTACAAGCCTGTACACTGAACGCAGAAAGTCTCGTAGGTTGTCTGCAAGCTCATAATATCAAGTAGGAAGTAAGTTGTCAACCGATTTTCACGAACTGAAAATCAAAATCTATAGACAAGAGAAAATTTAAGTGCTACAATTAGACTTATCACGGCAAACGAATGATTTGTCTGCCATGAAATAAACATTATTGAGAGGGAAAACCTTATGAAGAACTTTATTGCAAAACTTTTAACAATCCTAGCAACATTGGCAGTTGCGTTTTCGTTCACAGTAAGTCAAGCTTCAATGCTCCCTGACCTTCCTACGCTACCTACAGAAATTGTACATCCAGAAGAAAGCGAAATTGTTCCTGAAAACAGAGAGCCTGACTATGGAATAAACTGTGAAGATGACTATAATGATACAAACCCTGAAAATTTCTAAAATCGATTTTCATCAATAAGCTTTTGAATATGTTTTTCAAGAGTAGGTGAAACACGAATATATTTAGACATTATTGCGTTAAGCTCAAGGGCATCATAGGTCAGCTTTTTAGCTTCTGCCATATCACCTATTTCATTGCGCCTCACCAGTGACCAAGCACAGTTATACATTGTCTGAGGTAATGTGGGCTGGATGCCGGTAAGCTTATGCCAATTAATGCCGTCACGAGCTACAGAAATGCAATCATTATACTTTCCTGTCAAGCCAAATATTTTTGAAAGATTATAGCAAAGGTAAATCAACTGATTTGCAGCAACCATTTTGTCCTCTACATAAAGCTCCATAAACCTTTTAACATGGCTGTCGATTTTAATTGCTGTTTCTGGCTGCCCAAGTCTGGAATATGCAATCGCAATTTTGCTTAGAATCTGACACTCCATGCTTGTCATATATGGTGGCAAATTATCGGGGCGGTAATTTACAGCTGTCATCCTTAGAGCACTTTCGAGCTTCTGCAGTTCTTCCTCAGTGGATATTTTGTTATCTTGTCTGGAAAGCTCCGCCTCCAAGACAATTAGCCTTTGCTCATTTGCTAGTGAAACATTGCGAATGTCGTTGTTGATTCTTGAGCGAGTTTCATGCACTATCTTCCAAGCTTCTGTCCTGTCTCCCAAGAAATCAGCTTGATTAGCCTTACGAATCATCTGGCGAACGGTATAGTCATCCTCACTGATAATATCGTTGATGGAATCGCCCGACATTCCGAGCCTTTCAAGAAGGCTGGGAATGTAGCTCCTGTCACGACTACCAGCTTTTCCGTTTTCTATTCTTGAAAGCGAAGTAATGCTACATATACCGAGGCAGAGGTCTTCCTGAGTGCAGTTTTCGGCTTTGCGCCGGTCGCTTATAATTTTTCCAATAGCTATTTTGTCCATGTTAGCACCCTCCAATGCTATTGCGCTTTCTTCTATTATATCACTTCAAGATTGATGATTCAATATTGAAAGGGGTATTTTTTGCTCGTCTCCGGGGTCAATCCAAAAGGGCTACTCCCTTTTGGCACACGACTTTCCCTCGCGGAAAGTCTAG
>JAJBSV010000013.1 GCA_020861185.1 Ruminococcus sp.
GACAGTAGAGTTTAGCACTGTGAAATCCATTGCTTGTTTCACTTGCCGAAAAGGGAGCGTATAACTAATTTCAAACTATAAAAAGATAACTCTCGCACTATTCTGTGGTTTTTGGGATGCCTGTGCTTCGGTGGATAATATTGTTTGATGATGTGAATAATGCCGGAGCAAGCATGGGAATGGTTCGGATTTGGATTGAAGAAGCCCAGAACAACGTTCCGGGCTTCTTCATTTTGCAACTTCGCACCCTTGAAATCTCGCATAAAAACGGCTATAATGAAATCAGACAAGATTACGGAGGTGCTATGTGACCAACCTTGAATATTACTTACACGAGCTTGAGCGGGACGGGCGCTTCGGGATGGAAAGAGCCTATCCTCACCACGGGGATACCTCCGTCTATGCCCACAGTCTACACGTCGCAGAAATGAGCCTCAGGCTCTCGGAAATGCTTCTCGGAAGGTTTCACGAGCGAGACCTCATCCGCGGCGCTCTTCTCCACGATTACTATCTCTACAACTGGCACAACAGTGGCGAAGGTCACCGCCTCCACGGCTTCCGCCACGCCGGAACCGCCCTCAGAAACGCAAAAGCCGACTATAAGCTCACCCCGATTGAAGAAAGCATAATTGAGCACCACATGTTCCCGCTGACTCCCCTGCCGCCAGACTGCCGCGAAGCATGGATAGTCTGCGTTGCGGACAAGATTTGCGCGGTCAGCGAATTGGTGAAGAAGTGATTTTATGAATAGTCTGTTACAAAGCCTCTGGGAGAGGCACCACGAGAGGCTTTATGCCGTCGCATATCGGATTCTTCTGAACCGACAGGATTCGGAGGATGCGGTTTCGGAGGCGTTTTTAAGGCTTTCTGAAAACATTGACAGATACTCTAAGCTTGATGAGAATCAGCTTCTTGCACTTCTCACTACAATCACGAAAAACATCGCCCGCGACAAGCTGAAGCTCAGGCGGGAGAACATCTCTTTGGAGGACTGTGAGCCGAGCGACAGCCAAAACGTTGAGGAGACGGCTCTCTCAAGCGAAAACGTTCGGATAATTGAGCGGGAAATCGAAAATCTCGGCTCCACATACTCGGGTGTCGTCAGGCTCAGGCTGTGTGAAGAAAAGAGCTTTCGGGAGATTTCCCGTGACCTCGACATTACGGAAGCCGCCGCAAGAAAGCGGTATCAAAGAGGGCTTGAGATGCTGAAAAAGAGGCTGCTCCTCCTTATACTCATACTGATTTCCTGCATACTTCTTTTGGGCATGATTCACCGACCGATAAGAGAAGCACTCGGCAAGTGGACTGCCTGCCACCGCACCGACTATACAACCGTTTATTTAAGCTCCACCGGCGATTATCCCTCCGAAATCCTCGAGAAGCATGAGCCGACCTGCGGGGTTGACGGATATGAAAGGACAGTGACGGTCGACAGCTCCGTCTGGTACGCCGTTTCATATACCCAAGGAGAAAGCAATCTTTACTACATGCAATATACCGCCGACACCTTCCGATACACCGACGTCAGCAAGGATTACGCTATTACAGAAACGACGGTAAACGGTTCTGACGGGCTCTATATTGAGGGCGAATCCTATGCCGCAGTGATGTGGGCGGATGACGAATACACCTATCTCCTTGAGGGAGATTTTGAAAAAAACGAGATAATTAAAATCGCAGAAAGCGTAAAATAATTGTCACAAAAAGGCTTCCTGAATCGTTTATATATCAGAAACCAGACAGGGAGTGTTCATTATGAAAACGAAAGCATCAAAAATAGCAGTTATAGTCGTGACAGTGATTCTGATTGTGGCGTTGGTAGCGATTGCGGTCTCAATCTTTCAGCAGAATAGCAGTATTGAAAAGCAAATCAGCGCCTTGAAAGAAGCCCACTGCACCATTTCAGACGGAATCACAACCTATGAGGCGTTCACAGTCAACGACTACGAAATCCGCCTCTATCCCGAGCCGACGATGACCGCCGAGGAAGCTTTGGATACTTACCCAAACGCCTATGCCCTCTGCACCGAGGTTGCCGAAGAAAGAGGAATCGAAGCATCAATCGACAACGCCGAATTCCAGACCTTCGCAAAATCCTTTGCCGCCCAGAATGAGTCCGGAACTGATGAATTGATTCAGGAATGCAAAGCCTTCGCAACGTTCATCGACTACTACGAGAATATCGAGCTGAACGATACCATCCTCCGTGGGGCGATTACGGACGACCCGGATGTGGATATATTCGAGTTGATGCCGGAAAAGTAAACAGATTGAAAAAAGCCACCCTCTCAGGTGGCTTTTCATTTATTCTTTATCCCAATACCTATAAACGCTCGGGCACCGATTCTCTTTGACTGCGGCTCTCAGCTCCACAAAGCAACCGCATTCGCGGCAGAGACCGTTCTCGAGGCTCGGACAACGGCGGCAGAGGTCGAGGCGTGTGGCATATGCCTGCTCGCTTGCACGCTCGTCATCGGGGATGGCGGCAATCAGGTCTTCGACCTTCTTATAAAGCCCGTCTTTGTCGATTTCGGCAAGCAGGCATCTCTTGCAGACCGGTCTGCCTTCTAAAGCCAGCATAGCGTCAGCTCTGCTGTTAGCACAACTCAATCGCCAGAACGGAGCACTTGGGAAGGATGAACTTGAGGCTCTCGCCGTCAAGCTTCACGTCTATGAATGCCTTGGGCTCGACAGCGTCGGGATTATCGAAGGTGTTGCAGGCGTCATAATCTGCCGTAAGAATCTTCGCAGCGGCGGACTTGAAGCCGGTTCTCGGGAGAACACAGTCGATGTCGAAGTCCTCCTCAAGAGATGCGTTCGAGATTGTCATGTGGAGCTTGCCGTCGGCGTCAACGGAAACAGACTGCGAAACCGCCGGGAGATATCTTCCCTCAAGAATCTGCTTGTTCTCGATGTGCGAATAGACGAGCATCGACTCCATGTGGTCCTTATACATGTCGAAGACGTGATATGTCGGGGTCTTGACCATTCTTTCGCCCTCGGTGAGGATTACCGACTGCAAAACGTTGACCATCTGGGCGATGTTCGCCATCATAACTCTGTCGGAGTGCTCGTTGAAGAGGTTAAGATTGACGGATGCTAAGATAGCGTCTCTCATCGAGTTCTGCTGATAAAGGAAGCCGGGGTTGGTGCCTTCGATGACATCCGTCCATACTCCCCACTCGTCGACGACGAGACCAAACTTCTTATCAAGGTCGTATCTATTCATGACAGCATCATGCTTTTCGAGAAGCGTCTCCATCTCCCAAGTGTTCGAGATGGTGGTGTAATATTCTTCCTTGGAGAAGTCGACCGATGAGCCCTTGTTGCTCCAGTCACCGGTGGGAATGGTGTAGAAGTGCATGGAAAGCCCCCTCATGCCTGAGTACTGACAGTTACGCATGATTCCATCTGTCCAGTTGTAATCGGTGGAATTCGGTCCGCAGGCAATCTTGCCGTTTGAGGGAATATATTGCTGGAACTGCTTGTAAAGGTCGCTATAGTGGTCGACAGTCATTCCGCCTCCGCAACCCCAAGATTCGTTGCCGATGCCGATATACTTGACCTTCCAGGGCTCTTCCCTGCCGTTCTTCTTTCGGAGGTCGGTCATCGGGGAGACGTTCGAGGAGGTCATGTATTCAACCCACTCGGCGGCTTCCTGAACGGTTCCGGAGCCGAGGTTTACCGCAACATAGGCGTCACAACCGATGAGCTCGCAAAAATCGAGAAACTCGTGAGTGCCAAAGCTGTTATCTTCAGTCACTCCGCCCCAGTGGATATTGACGATTTTGCGCCGCTCCTCAGGACTACCGATGCCGTCCTTCCAGTGATAAGTGTCGGCGAAGCATCCGCCCGGCCAACGGAGAACCGGAATCTTGATAGCCTTCAAAGCCTCGACAACGTCCTTACGGTAGCCGTTGATGTTCGGAATCGGGCTGTCCTTGCCGACGTAGATTCCGCCATAGATGCACCTTCCGAGATGCTCGGCGAAGTGCCCGTAGATTTCCTTGTTTATCTTGCTGATTTTGTTTGTCGTGTCTACTGTCATTTTGAGCTGTGACATTGAGTTATCCTCCTCGAATTTAATAAGTCATATTTTTCCGCAGGATTGTAGAAGCAACCCTATAGGCTTATTTTACACTCTATGCAGGGCTCTTGTCAATAGAAATTGATTGATGAATGCTGACGAGTTTGTTGACGGATGATAAGATAAAAAAACCGGCAGAGCGCAACGCCCTGCCGGTTTTGTTTTGCGTATTTAATTCCTGCTGAACTCTTTAAGTTTAAGCCCTTCGTTCTTCTCAAGTGCCCAGCGGATGTTCCATTCGCTTGTGAAGAGGAGAAGCGGGTTGCCGTGGAAGTCCTCGACGATTCGGGTGTCGGAGCTAAGATTCAGCTTCTTCGGGTCGATGGCGCCGTCCTCCATGTCAATCCACCTGATATACTGGTACGGGAGCGACTCGCTGATGAGCTCGACGCCGTACTCGGTTCTCATTCTGTGCTCGAAAACGTCGAACTGGAGCATGCCGACGACGCCGACGATGACCTCTTCCATGCCGGTGTCAGGCTCACGGAAAATCTGGACTGCGCCTTCCTGCGCTATCTGCGTTGCGCCCTTGACAAACTGCTTGCGCTTCATGGTGTCCTTGTGGCGGATTCTGGCGAAGTGCTCCGGCGCGAAGGTCGGGATTCCGTCGAATCGGAGCTCGTGCCCGGGCGAGCAGACGGTGTCGCCGATTGAGAAGATTCCCGGGTCGAAAACGCCGATGATGTCTCCGGCATACGCCTCGTCGATGATTTCGCGTTCCTGCGCCATCATCTGCTGAGGCTGGGAAAGCCTCATCTTCTTCATCCCGCCCTGAACGTGGCAGACTTCCATATCGCGGGTAAACTTGCCGGAGCAAATTCTCATGAATGTGAGCCTGTCCCGGTGCGCCTTGTTCATGTTCGCCTGAATCTTGAAGACAAACGCCGAGAAATAGTCGTCGGTCGGATTGACGGTGCCCTTGTCGCTGTTTCGGGGGAGCGGCGGGCTCGTCATCTTGAGGAACCCTTCAAGGAACGGCTCAACGCCGAAGTTATTTAAAGCCGAGCCGAAGAAGACAGGCGAAAGCTCTCCCCTTGCCACTCTCTCGGCATCATACTCATCGCTTGCGCCATCGAGGAGCTCGATGTCCTCCATCAGCTGATTGTAATTTATCTCGCCGATTACGGACTTTAAGTTCGGGTCGTCGATGTCAAGCTCACGGGAATCAACCTCATGCTGACCGCCGTTTGCGGAATATGTGATTACTTTTTTGCGCTCGCGGTCGTAGATTCCCTTGAAGTCGACGCCGCTTCCAATTGCCCAGTTCATCGGGCAGGTCGAGATGCCGAGCTCGTCCTCTATCTGTGAAAGAAGGTCAAACGAGTTCTTTGCGTCGCGGTCGAGCTTGTTTATAAAAGTGAATATCGGGATGTGCCGCATGACACAGACCTTGAAGAGCTTTCGGGTCTGGTTCTCAACGCCCTTCGCCGCGTCGATGACCATAACCGCCGAGTCGACCGCCATCAGCGTGCGATATGTGTCCTCCGAGAAGTCTTGATGTCCCGGAGTGTCGAGGATGTTTATGCAGAAGCCCTCGTACTCGAACTGCATGACAGAGCTCGTAACTGAGATTCCACGTTGCTTTTCGATTTCCATCCAGTCGGAAACGGCGTGACGGTCGGTCTTCTTGCCCTTTACCGAGCCGGCAAGAGCAATCGCTCCGCCATAGAGAAGCAGTTTTTCGGTCAGGGTCGTTTTGCCCGCATCCGGGTGAGATATGATGGCGAAGGTCCTCCGCCGGTTGATTTCTTGTTCAAGTTCAGCCAAAGCCGAATCCCCCATTCATGATTGCGTTATTTGTCCAGTGATTATGATAGCACATTGGGGCAAAGATTGCAAGAATAAATCCGATAAAAACCACATAAAAGCAACGTCGACAACCCAATTAAGATTGCCGACGCTCTGAAAAATGTGGAAGGGCTGAAAAGCCGCGAAACTGACGATTTTACGGAAAACATTCATAGCAGGTTTTGTCCAACCAGACGGACTCAAACCTTACAGATTATAATACCACATATTAGTCTGAAAAGCAAGCGTATTTTTCTTGCTTTTTGCAAAGAAATGTGATAACATGTTTTTATACTGAGATGAAAGGAGCCGTGCCGCCTTATGCTTTTGAGGAGTTCGAAGAAAGAAACCAACACGGGAAGATACGAGCCTCCGGAACGGGCTCGCCCCGCAAAGCCGTTTTCAAGAACCAAGCAGATTATGCTCGGATTCCTGATTATTATTTTAATAGGCTCGCTCCTTTTAATGCTCCCGATTTCGACGAAGGAGGGGCAGACGACCGACTATTCGGGCGCTCTCTTCACGTCCGTTTCCGCGACCTGCGTAACGGGGCTCGTCGTCTACGACACCTATACGCACTGGACGATTTTCGGTCAGCTCGTCATCCTCCTGATGATTCAGATCGGCGGCTTGGGGCTCATCACGATTACAAGCTTTGCGATGATTATTCTGCGGCGGCGAATCGGGCTTAACTCCCGGGAGCTGATCCGCGAAAGCCTCAACACTCCCCAGCTTCACGGCAGTGTCCGCCTTGTCCGGACGATTATCCGGGGAACCCTCTTGGTTGAGGGCATCGGCGCGCTTTTACTTTCGATAAGATTCGTCCCACAGCTCGGCTTCGGGCGGGGCATCTACTACGGAATATTCCACTCAATCTCGGCGTTCTGCAACGCCGGCTTCGACCTGATGGGCTATCAGGGCGAGTTCTCCTCGCTGACGGCGTACACAACCGACCCGCTCGTCTCAATCGTCATCATGCTTTTGATACTCATCGGCGGCATCGGCTTCCTCGTCTGGGACGACATTCTCGTCAACAAGTATCACTTCAGGAGATACAGGCTCCAGACAAAAATCGTCCTTGTGATGACGGCAATACTCGTCTTCGGCGGAGCGCTTCTCTTCTCTGTTTTCGAATATTCGAACCTCATGGCGGATATGAATCTTGGGGAGAAAATTCTTGCATCCTTCTTCGCTTCCGTCACTCCGAGAACGGCGGGCTTCAATACTATCAGCCTTTCCGAAATGACGAATGCAAGCAAGCTTCTGACGGTTATCTTCATGTTCATCGGAGGCTGTCCCGGGTCGACCGCAGGCGGCGTGAAGGTCACGACAGTCGCCGTGATATTCCTATACATAAAGTCCTATCTCCTGCACACCGAGGACTGCGTCGTCTTCAACCGCAGGCTCGACAAGGACGCTATGAAGCGCGCCAGCGTTATCATCTTCATAAACCTGTCTCTGGCGCTCGTGATGCTCTTCGTCATCATGGCGACGCAGGACTTCGACCCATTGGACGTCATGCTCGAGGTCTTCTCGGCGACGGGAACGGTCGGGCTCTCTGCGGGGATAACTTCGTCACTCAACACCGTCTCAAGAACGGGAATTATGATATTAATGTACCTCGGAAGAGTCGGAAGCCTCACGTTTGCGATGTCCTTCACGGAGCGACGCACGAAGGGAGTCGTCCGCTATCCCGAGGAAAGAGTAATTATCGGATAAAAGAAGGGAGAAACCATCATGAAATCAATTCTTATAATCGGTCTCGGCGACTTCGGGCACTACCTCTGCCGGGAGCTCATGCAATTCAAGAACGAAATTATGATTATCGACTCGGACGAGACGGCTCTCGAAGACCTCACCGGGCTCGTGACAAGCAGTCTTATCGGCGATTGCACCCGCGAAAGCGTGCTCAAGAGCATCGGGGTTCAGAACTTCGACATCTGCTTTGTCTGCCTGAGCGGCAACTTTCAGGCGAATCTTGAAGTCACAAGCCTGCTCAAGGATTTGGGAGCGAAGTACGTCGTAAGTCAGGCGAGAAGCGAGGTTCACTCGAAGTTCCTCCTCCGCAACGGCGCCGACGAGGTAATCCACCCGAACAAAGTCTCCGCCAAGCGTGCGGCGGTCAAGTACTCAAGCGACAGGGTTTTCGACTATATCGACCTCGGCGACGGCTACTCGATTTACGAGATTACGCCGCTCAAGGAGTGGGTGAACAAGAGCATCCTCGACTCCAACATCCGGGCAAGATACGACATGTACATAATCGGCATCGTCTCAAAAGACGACACCTCGAACTATATGCCCTCCCCGCAGACGGTAATCGAACCCGATGACCACCTGATGGTTTTGGCACATGAGTCGACGATGAAGAAGTTTATGGTGTGAATATAGCACAAAAAAAGAAGGTCTCAAAGAGACCTTCTTTTTTTATAGGTTTAATCTTCGCCAAGCTTCAAAGCCTTATTGATATTAATCGACTTTACAAGCCGTGCGATAATCAGGAAGCCTACGACGAGCATTATTCCGATTATGCAGTAGAGCTTGATGTAATCGCTCCTCGATGCCGCCACGACGAACGGCGGAACTTGGTCAGTAACATTATATAGGACTTGGAACAGCGGGACGAAGAGATCGCTCGCAATTCCGCCGATGATAATTGCAAGGAATATCGAAACTCCCGAGACGAGCACCTGCTCGTAAATCAGCATCGAGACGATTTCCCTGAAGGACATACCCATCGCCCGAAGGATACCAAACTGGAGCGTCCGCTCCCTGATTGAGAGAATCCAGTATATCAGGAATCCGATGAAGCACATCGCCATTATCGTGATGAAGCCGAGCGTCAGGGCTCCGTTTACGCCCTGCAGGATTGCGTCGGTCTTCGACGAAGTGATGAGCTGAGATGCAACATCGAGACGGGTAAGCGTTATTCCGGCATCCTCAACCGACTGATAAAGGTCGGCGATGACAGCATCATCCGAAAGGCTCATCCAGACCTCATACGGTTCGAGACTCGTCTGAATCGAGACGTAGTTATAGTTCATGATGATGAAGTCCTGATATTCGCCGCTTGAGTTCTTGTCGAGAGGATTGAATGTGGGCCAGTAGTCTACAACCGCGACGACGACCGCTTCAAACCAGTCGTTCGAGCCCCACTTGACTTCGACAACGTCGCCGAGTTGAACGCCCGTCTTGTCCTGATAGGACTGCGAGACGATAATGCCGTTGGTGCATTCGCTGAGAGCGTTTATGTAGTAGTTGATGTGAACGGGAAGAAGGTCATCTCTGAACCAGCAGACCTCCGCAAACTGCTCGGGGACTATTGCCATAATGTCGATTCCCGTCTTGGTGGAGTCGTTATAACGAACCTGTGCGTTTTCACGGTTCAGAACCGGTGTGGCGACCTCTACGCCTGCCAAATCCTCATAGATAAAGTCGGGCTCGGTGTATTGTGCCTCGGTTTCCTCCTCGCCTTCGTCGTTCGTGACCGTAACACGGGAGTATTTCCACGATTCCTCGAGGACCGCATCGGCGCCGAGGTTATAAGAGATTCTGTCCTCTGTATTCTTGTTGATAGCCCGGGCTGTATTCGCCGAGAAGATTCCGAGGGCAACCGTCAGCATCAGGAATATCATGATGAACGACTCGCGACCGGTCGAGGAACGGCTCAGGTTGTTCATCGAGATATAAGCCGCCGGCGACCAGTGCTTTCTGCCGATTCGATAGATAAGCCTTATGAAATATGGATACAGTCGGACGCAGAACAAGGCACAGCCGAGGATGAAGAGGGTTGACGCCGCGAACATAAGCGGATTCATCGTTGCCGATGTGTCTGTGACGCCCTGCTCAAGAAGAACCTCCTCCTGATAGTTGTGCCAGAAAAGCCACGCCACAGTTCCGACAATCATGATGATGTCGAAGTAGCCGCGCTTCCAGAGGGGTTTTTTCTGTCCGTGAGCCTTCGATTGCTTGTGCTCGACGATTGTGATTTTGGATGCGCTTATCGCGGGACCCAAGGTCGTCACGAAGAAGATTGCAACCGCCAGGAATGAATATGCAAACGCCGTGACGGAAAGCTTGGTCGAGAGCGCCGTTCTGTTGACGAACTCGAGGAAGCCGTTTGAAACGCCGATAATCCGGCAGAGAAGCAGTCCGACAAACGGTCCCACAACTCCGGCTATGCCGCCGAGGATAAGCGTCTCGAGGGCGTAAATCTTGACTATCTGCCAGCGGGATGCGCCGCGGGATTTATACATCGCAATCTCGTTCTTCTCCGATTCGATGTGGAGCTGGGAAACCATGTATAAGTAGAATATCAGCATCAGAACGACGGGGATGTCGAGCATCAGCATGATATAACGGAGCTGTGAAGTCTCGTCGGCGTAATCCTGCAGGACCTCGAGCGCAGGAACGGAGAAGGTGCAGTTTTCGCTCTTATAGAGCTCCTTCTGATTCTCGAGCGTCGCCACAAGAAGCTCGATGGTGTTCATGTCCATGTTCTGATAGTCGATTATGAACGTGCACTCGACCGAGCCGAGGGTTACGACTCCCGTCATGATGACTTCGTCCGTGAGGGTTGTGAAGTCGCAGAAGAAGGTGTTGTCGTATTCCGTCAAGCCCTCCGACCAATAAGTGTCGGTGTCGCTTGCGGATTCAAAGGTGCCGACGACGACAATCTTGACGGTGTCGCCGGGGCTTAAGATATTTGTAACCTCGTATTCCTGATTGAGGACGAGCTGTGCCGTCTGCAAAGCCGCTTCGGTGCAGATAACCTCATAGCAACCGTCTTCGTTCATTCCCGATTCAAACATTCTGCCGTTTGTAATCGTTATATGCTCCTCGATATCGGTCATGCCGCCTAATTTCAAGAGCGACAGGTCTTCGGATTCTATACTCGAAACATACAGGTACGAATCGGACGTGAAGCACTTATATGTCAGATACGGCACCAGAAGGTTATTGAACCTGTCCGCCGCAGTCTGATAGACGCTATAGACGGTCGAGCGCTGTTTTTTGATGCTCGTGCCGCTCACAATAGTTTTCGAAACCTTATAAATGCCGGGGTATTCGTCGTTTTCCTCCTGATACTCCTGCATGTCCTTGATGAGCATTCTTTGCAGTGAACCCTGCATGTATATCGGGATGGCGCTCGTCATAGCGGTCGCCATGATGAAGCCTACCAAAAGGCAGATGACCATCCACTTTGTGTTTTTCATTTTCCTGAACAGTAATGTCAGCACTTCAAGCTTCCCTCCTTGGGTTCTGAGATGGTCTTTATTCTTACCTGATGATTACCTCGTCGCCTTCTTCGAGACCCGAGGTTATCTCAACCAAAGAGCCACTCTGGAGTCCGGTCTCAACCGCGACCTGAACCCGCTCGTTGTCCTTGAATACATACACAACCTCCTGACCGTTTACCGTCTTGATGAGGTTGGCTGAAATTACTATTACGTTTTCCCTGCTATCGAGCACCAGAACCGTGTCGGCGATGTTGCCGACGGAGGAGGATTCGGGGAATTCGTCAACAAACGCTACTACAACATCTTCAGAAATCGCGCCCAAAATCGCTTCGCCGTTCTCATCGTAAAGTACTCCCTCGGTCTCCTCGTCCCACTGCTCGCCGGATGAATTGGAGACGATGACGCCGTCATAGGTTTCGCCGTCATACTTGATGGTGATTGAGCGCCCGATGAGGAACTCCGACTTCTCGCTCGAAGGAGAAATCTTGATATAAAGGTCGCTCAGGTCGATAATCGTGGCGATTGTGTCGCCTGCCGAGACCGTCTGCCCGGGAGAAACGGTCTTGACATAGGAGATGGTGCCGCTGACGGTGGCGTAAATCTTCGAAGCTTCCTTTTCGGCATAGAGCTTGTCAAGGTCAATCTGTAAAAGGTCGACGTCGAGCTGTTCCTTCGCCTTGACGGTCTCCGATTCGCCGTTTTCGATTGCAATCTGAACCTCGAGCTCCTCACGTTGCATCTCGAGCTCCATTATGTATATCTCTTCGTCAAGCTCGGTCGTTTCAAGCTCGGCAATCAGGTCGCCTTCTTCAACCTCGTCGCCCGCAGAGACGTAGACCGCCTTGATTGTTCCGCCATAGGAGGCAAAATAGACATTCTCCTCGGTGCCCGATGCGATTGTGCCCGAGGTTGTGACCTGCTTGGTGATGTCCTTAAGAGTTGCAGTCGTGGTGGTGTATGAAACCTCACTCGCCTTGACTACCGGCGGGTCGAGATATTCCTCTTCCTCCGGCAGGAAATAGCAACCGCTGAGCGACATGCAGATAGCCGCCGCAGTGGTGAATCCTAACAATGTCCTCTTTATATTCATGGTAAATCCTCCTGTGTGAAATTTACTTGTAGAAGTCGTTATTATAAATTATATCAGATTTTCACACCGGTTACAATAGAAAACGCCCCCGGGAAGCCTCCCAAGGGACGTAATATTTTTTGAGATATTTTGTGGCGGATTTATGAATTACTTCGTAATTGTCTCCGAACAGTTATAGAACAATATCCACTCCTGCTCGGTCATGTAGTCGGTGCAGAGTTCATAATCTTCCGTTATGGCGTAGCTTCCGCTCCAGACCGATGCGAAGAGCCAATAAGCGTTGTCCTTCTTGAGGTTCGCGGGACTCGGGAGGACGTTGCACTCACTGATTGCAATCGGCTTGTCGGTCGTCAGCTCCATCATGCGGATAAGAGCCGTGACGTGACTCTGGTTGTCCCATGCGCCGAGGCTGAAATCGTAAACGTCGAGGGAGATTATGTCGCAATATTCGTCCCCGACGTACCATTCGACATCCTGGGCGTTCCATACCCAGATGATGTTGTCGAGCATGTGGTAGTCGGTGAGCCGGGTGTAGATGAGCTCATAGAGCCATATGTAGGAGTCGAGGTCCTCGCCCCACCAGAACTCACCGTTTCCGGCTTCGGGAAGGGGTCGGAAGATGACCGGAATGTCGAGCTCTGCAAGTCTCGCAAACTGCTCTGCGATGAGATCTATTCCCTCTATAATCGCATAGCATTCCTCGCTCACGCCGCCAGTTCCGAGGAGCTCTTCTATCTTCTCAAGGCTCATGTGCGCCACGTCGTGAGTGGTCACGGCATTCGAAAGCGAAAATTGGGAGTCCTCAAGATAGCAGGAGCCGTTCATAGTCCAGTACCACGAGTAGCCGATGATTCCTCCGTCTTCATAATATTCGATTGCGAGCTCGATGTCGCCGGTGTCGACTCCCGCCGAGTAACCGGAAAGCTCACCGAGCCTGATTAAAGGGTATTTTCCCGTGACAGCCGCCACGGCATATATTTCGGCATTTGAGCCTTGCGAACACTGCTGAGCCGTCAGAACGCTTTCGCCGTACATCTCACAGAGATACTTGTAGAGCTCGACCGTAGCCTCGGTTGCTCCCGAATTCGAGAGAACTCCGCTGACGCTGTAGTCAAGCTCGCTTAGGTCGTCTGCATTTTCGAGCAGGAAGAAGTCGAGGTCGACTTCGCCCGACAGATCGGAAATCGTGACCGAAGAGGTTTCGGGAGAAAGATAGATGTTCTCGAACTTGATGGATTCGAAATCTCCCGAGCCGGAGGTCGTGAATGTCCCCCTTGCCAAGCCGTCGACATAGAGAACCCCTTCGACAGGTTCGTCGGAAGAAAGACAGACGGTGACGTTATAGTGCTGAGCCGCAGGGATGTCGAGGACGACCATCAGGGTGCTGTCGGGCAGAGAAAGCCCCGTGACGTAGCCGGTGCCGGAATAGCCCTCGTGCGAGGACATGATGGCGGTGTAGCCGCTCATTTCCCCGTTCTCCGCTTCGTAGATAACCGAGCATTCGGTCGGGTTATAGGCGACTTCGCCTATTTCTGCTTCGGCGTGGGTCGGGAGATCCGTAGGCGCAGTAAGCTCGGTCACCGCTTCCTCCGTCATGAGAATTTCGGTGACGTCCTCTGTCGCAACGGTCAGCTCCGTGGTGACATCAGCAGAGACAAGTTCTTCGGTTTCATCTGGTGTGCAAGCCGTGAAGGCGGTAAGCATCAGCATAAACGCCGTCAAGACTGCGAGTGTTCGCTTGATCATTTTTATTTTGCGGAAGTCCGGTAGCCCGGTATTCGTTTCAGAGCCGGGACAACAGCCGTCGCAAGCACAGATGCCGCGACTATTTTGATGAGGTCAACCCCGAGGAACGGGATGACGCAATAAGTCAATGCAACCGCAAGAGTGTTCCCCGAAACGAAGCAGTACCAAGCGGTGCCGAAAGCATAGAGAACAGCGGTGCCGAGAATCATCCCGACGGGATACTTTGCGACTGCAAGAATGCTCTTGAAATTGAACTTGCCGTCTTCTTTCTTATAGGCAATCTGAATCTTGTCGGCAAGAAGACCGACGATGAGCGCCAGAGGGATATAGCCGATTATATAGCCGCCGGTGGCTCCGGCAATCTTCTGAAGACCGCCAGAATAGTTCGAAAATACCGGAAGACCGATTGCGCCGAGGAGAATATAGATTGAAACTGCGATTGTGCCTCTGTATGCGCCGAGGGTCGCCGCAGTGAAATAGATTGCAAAGGTTGCCAGAGTTATCGGAATCGGACCAATCTGCACGCTCATCGGAGCGAATATGCAGATAATCGCCGCCGCAACTCCTATAAATGTGATGTCTCTTATTTTCATGTTAAATTCCTTTCCTGTTTGTGTTAAGTTTCAGACCCCTTTGTAAAGCCCGCACATGAATAATAGCATTTTTCGGGGCGGTTGTCAAGGTGGGAGAAGAACTATGGGGGTTGTGCGGATATAAAAACGGCAGAGACTATTCGTAAAACAGACTCTGCCGGATTCATTAGTGTACAACTTTTATGCCATCAGACCAACGAAATTATCGCCATCTCTGCTGCGTCGCCGCGGCGGGGACCGGTCTTGATAATTCTGGTGTAGCCGCCGTTACGGTCGGCATACTTCGGAGCTATCTCGTTAATCAGCTTTCTTGCAACATCTTCCTTGGTGATGTATGCGTAAATCTGTCTCTTCGAGTGAAGGTCTCCAGCCTTGCCGAGAGTAATCATCTTCTCTGCAACGCTCTGGACTTCCTTAGCTCTGGTTACTGTGGTCTCTATCTTACCGTTTTCAAGCAGAAATGTTACCATAGCTCTGAGCATTGCCCGTCTCTGGTCAGTGGTTCTGCCCAATTTTCTTGCCGGCATTGAATTTCACTCCTTACTTTGTTATTCCTCGTTGTTGCTTGAGTTCATTTCGACGCCGAGTGAAGCGAGCCTTGTCTTGACTTCCTCAAACGACTTCTTACCGAGGTTTCTGACTTTCATCATTTCTCCCTCAGTCTTCTCAGCCAGATCGCTGACAGTGTTGATTCCTGCCCTCTTCAGGCAGTTGAATGAACGTACCGACAAGTCAAGTTCCTCAATGGTCATCTCAAGAACCTTGTCCTTTGTCTTGTTTTCCTTCTCTGTCATTATCTCGTCAACAATAGTCTCTTCCGAGAGGTTGACAAACAGATTCAGATGCTCGTTGAGGAGTTTGGCTGCCATGGAAACGGCTTCCTTTGCGGAAATAACGCCGTCCGTCCACACCTCTAATGTGAGCTTATCAAAGTCGGTTATCTGTCCTACACGGGTGTTCTCAACGCTGTAATTGACCTTGAGAACGGGCGTGTAAATACTGTCTACTGCGATTACGCCTATGGGGGCGTTGACCATATAGGTCTTGTTCTTTTCGGCTGAAACGTAGCCTCTGCCTCTGTCGAGAGTTATCTCCATATACAGCTTGGCGCCCTCGCCGAGTGTAGCGATGTGCATGTCAGGAACCAGAATCTCAACCTCGGAATCGGTCTTGATGTCGCCCGCAGTTACTTCGCGTTCGCCCTCGGCTTCAACATAAACGGTCTTCGGACCGTCGCAGTAAAGCTTGGCTGTAAGTCCCTTGAGGTTAAGGATAATCTCTGCGACATCCTCCTTGACTCCGGGGACGGTGGAGAATTCGTGCTGTACACCGTCAATCTTGACACTGGTGACGGCGACGCCGGGAAGCGATGAAAGCAATACACGTCTAAGACTGTTGCCGATAGTCGTACCATAGCCACGCTCCAACGGTTCAAGGACAAACTTGCCATAGGTGCCGTTAGACTTAAGATCGACTATATTTATATCCGGCTTCTCGATTTTTTCTAGCATTTTAGCCTCCATTTACTATCGGTGACACGCGCCTGTCCTGGAAAAATCATTCCCATCCCGGCGCAGTCTGTTGCCCTCCCGCTGATACTGTCCCATGCGAACCGTGCACAATGGCGACGGATTCGCACCGGCAGAACAGGGTTATCCAATGAATAATCTCGAACCGATTATTTGGAGTACAACTCGACAATCATATGCTCCTCAACCTCATAGTCAAGATCGTCCTTGACGGGAACTCTGACTACTGTAGCGCTGAGGTTTTCCTTGTCCTTGTCAAGCCATGAGGGAACAAGTCTCTTGTTGGTATCCTCGGCGATTTCCTTGAACTTTTCGCTCTTCTTGGAGTTCTCTCTCAGGGAAATGACGTCGCCGACCTTGACTCTGTATGAAGGAATGTCGACTCTTGAGCCATTTACGTTGAAATGACCGTGAGAAACGAGCTGTCTTGCCTCGCGTCTGGTGGTTGCAAGACCCATTCTGAAGACGACATTGTCAAGTCTTTCTTCGAGGAGGGTGATAAGGTTTGCACCTGCCTGACCTTCCATCTTCTCAGCTCTTTCATAGATATGTCTGAACTGCTTTTCAAGAACGCCATAGATAAACTTGAGCTTCTGCTTTTCCTTTAACTGCTTGGCGTATTCCGATTCTTTCTTTCTTACGTTGGCTTTGGGGTTGCGCTTTGTTTCCTTGCCGACACCCATAACCATCGGGCTGATTCCGAGAGCTGCACACTTTTTGAGTATAGGCTCCTTATTAACTGCCATAATTAAATCCTCCGTTTTTAAATAATATCGAGTTCAAACCCGACTCCGAGTCAACTTTGGTAAACTCGGCTCCCAACTTTGCATATCGTACAAGAAGCGAAGCTTCTTGCGGAGTTTAAAAGTTTACTTTTAAACTCGTCTACGCTTGGGAGGACGGCATCCGTTGTGAGGAATGGGGGTAACATCCTTGATGAGTCTTACCTCGAGATCCTCTGCCTGCAAAGCACGGATTGCTGCTTCTCTTCCCTGTCCGGGACCCTTTACATAAACCTCAACGGTCTTAAGACCATGCTCCTTGGCTGCTCTTGCTGCTGTCTCTGCGGCGGTCTGAGCGGCGAAAGGTGTAGACTTCTTGGAGCCTCTGAAGCCGAGTCCTCCGGCGGAAGCCCATGAAATCGCATTGCCCTGCATATCGGTGATGGTTACGATGGTGTTGTTGAATGTGGACTGGATATGAACCTGTCCCTGTTCGATGTTCTTTCTTTCTCTGCGGCGGCGAACAACCGTCTTCTTGGCACTTGCCTGCTTCTGAGCCATGTTCTATCCCTCCTTACTTCTTCTTGTTGGCGACTGTCTTAACGGGACCCTTGCGGGTTCTTGCGTTGGTCTTGGTTCTCTGACCTCTTACGGGGAGACCCTTGCGATGACGGGTTCCTCTGTAGCAACCGACTTCGATAAGTCTCTTAATGTTGAGCTGAACTTCTCTGCGCTTGTCGCCCTCAACAATGAGATGCTTGTCGATGTACTCACGGATTTTTGTGACATCGTCTTCGGACATATCCTTGACTCTGACATCCGGGTCTACGCCGGTTTCCTTGCAGATTTTTGTCGCGGTGGGCTGACCGATTCCGTAGATATAGGTGAGTGCAACCTCAATTCTCTTATCTCTCGGAAGGTCTATACTTGCTATACGAGCCATATTTTAGTGGCACCTCCATTAACGATTCTTATCCCTGACGCTGCTTGTGCTTGGGGTTTTCGCAAATGACCATAACTTTGCCCTTGCGCTTTATAACCTTGCACTTTTCGCACATAGGCTTTACTGAAGGTCTGACTTTCATTGAAATACCTCCTCAAAAACTGTTACATAAGCCTTTCACTCTGTGGTTTCCCACTTGAGCCGAAGGCTCAACGTGTTCTATTTCGACCGCCATGTGATTCTTCCCTTGGTCAAATCATACGGTGACATCTCGACCGTCACACGGTCACCCGGGACTATTCTTATGTGGTTAAGTCCCAGCTTACCGGAGACATAGGCGAGAATCTTGTGCCCGTTTGCAAGCTCAACCTGAAACTTTGCTCCCGGCAAAGCCTCCAGAACGGTGCCTTCAAGTTCAATTACATCTTCCTTGGACAATAAAATTCCTCATTTCTTATTCTCGTCCGGTCGTAACGGGTTCTCCATTCGCTTCGGGTTCAAGCTCCCGGAGTAACCTTTTAAGCTTTTTATCTGTCATGCCGGATAGCGAAATCACTTGGTTGGTCGGTGAAATGTGTCTTACGTTCTTTCGCTTGGGACTTGAGAGCTTTCGCTCCTTGCCGTCGGCGATTGTAACGAAGCGGTCGGTAACGTCTACAGCAACGAAGTAGCCGCCCCGATCTCGACCTGCCGTGGATTTGACCACCGAGCCTTTGACGACGTTCACGGGTTCCCTCCTATTCGCGCGCCGTGAGAATTACGGCACCGTCCGGAGTTATCGCTATTGTATGTTCGAAGTGAGCGGCGGCTTTGCCGTCACGGGTTTTGACCGTCCAGCCGTCTCCGAGGACCTTTATCGCGGGGCTTCCGAGGGTTATCATCGGTTCAATCGCGATGACCATTCCGCTCATCAGCCGGACGCCGCGACCGGCACGTCCGAAATTCGGAACCTCCGGCTCCTCGTGAAGATTGCTCCCCACTCCGTGACCGACGTATTCTCTGACTACTCCGTAGCCCCGGGACTCGTTATACTCCTGAATGGCGGCTGAGATGTCCCCGAGTCTTACGCCCGGCTTTGCCATCGAGATGGCAAGCATCAGGCTCTGCTCGGTTGAATCCAAGAGACCTTGGACTGCGGGATCAATCTCTCCTACCTTAAAAGTATACGCGCTGTCTCCGTGAAATCCGTCGATATATGCGCCCACATCAACGGAAACTATGTCTCCGTCATGGATAACTTCCTTTGACGAGGGTATTCCGTGGATAACGGTGTCGTTCACCGATATGCACGCCGAGGCGGGAAATCCGCCATACCCCAAAAACGAGGGTTTTGCGCCGCGGGAGGTGATGTAGTGGTTGACAACCTTGTCGAGCTCCTTCGTTGTCATTCCGGCATGAAGGGCTTTTCCTGCGGCAACGAGTGCGCCGCCGGTTATCTCTCCCGCTTTACGCATTTTAAGAAGGTCTTTAGATGACTTGATATTTATCACGATCTCAAGCCTCTAAAGCTTCGAGTGTAAGCTTTGTTGTGTCGGCTACCTCTTCCTGACCTTCAACGGTTACGAGCTTGCCCTTTGCCGCATAATAGTCCTTTAGAGGTGCCGTTTTCTCATGATAGACTTTAAGTCTGTCAAGAACGGTAGCGGGTTCATCGTCCTTGCGGATGACCACCTTGCCGCCGCAGGCATCGCATATGCCCTCCACCTTGGTCGGCTTATAGTCTACATGATAGGAGTTGCCGCATTTTTCGCAGACACGACGTCCCGAAAGTCTTGCAACTATCTTCTCATCGGGAACGTAAATCTCGATAACCTTGTCGATATTAACGCCCATGGTCTCGAGAGCCTCCGCCTGAGGAACTGTACGGGGGAAGCCGTCAAGGATGAAGCCGTTCTTGCAATCGTCACCTTGGATTCTCTCCTTGAGGATAGCAATTATGGTCTCATCGGGGACGAGGTCGCCTCTGTCCATATAGCTCTTGGCTGAAAGACCTGCTTCTGTGCCGTTGGCAACAGCTTCTCTTAACATATTGCCTGTCGAGATAGCCGGAATGCCCTTGGTCTTGCAGATGACTTCCGCCTGAGTGCCCTTACCGGCACCGGGTGCGCCGAGCAAAATGATATTCATGTGGTATCTCCTTTCTGTTTTTTGTCTGTTCATTCTATGGATTCACGGAGCTGTGAGAGCTCGAAAGAGCTATAAGCAGAGCTATGAGCTCGGAAGAATACCGCAAGGTATTCTTCCTACGGTTCAAGCGCGAAGCGCTGAAACGTGTTTAGTCCAAAAATCCCTTATAATGACGCATCATAAGCTGAGATTCGAGCTGACGGACCGTCTCAAGAGCAACGCTTACAACGATAAGGATTGAAGTACCGCCGAGAGCCAGGTTCGAAATGCCTGTAATCTGAGCAAAGATGATCGGGAAGAGTGCTACAACGCCGAGGAACAGCGCACCGACGAGAGTAAGCTTGTGAACAATTCTCGTGATGTAGTCGCTTGTCGGCTTGCCGGGACGGATGCCCGGGATGCCGCCGTTGTTCTGGCGGAGGTTATTCGCAATCTCAACGGGATCATACTGCATCGAAATGTAGAAGTAGCTGAACAAAATGATGAGGATGAAGTAGAGTGTTGCGTATACGGGATGAGTCGTGGTGAAGCAGTTGTAGATTGTGTACCAGACAGTGCCCTGTGTGGGCTCGCCGGTGAACATTGCGATAGTCTGCGGGATGGACATGAAGCTCATCGCGAAGATTATCGGCAAGACGCCTGCCATGGATACCTTGATAGGAAGGTAGGTCGACTGACCGCCATAAATCTTTCTTCCGGCAACGCGCTTTGCGTACTGAATCGGAACTCTTCTTTCGGCATTGTCCATGAATACGATGAACGCAATCATCAGAATGAAGATTATGATGATAATCGGGATGAGGATGATATATCCTGCCGAACCGGTGTTAGCCAAGGTTGCGAAGATATTACCGAACGACTGCGGAAGCTCTGCAACGATACCGGCAAAGATGAGCATTGACATGCCATTGCCGATTCCGTTCTTGTCGATGAGCGAACCGAGCCAGATAGTAAGCATAGCACCTGTGGTGAAGCACGCTATGATGATGATTTCGGAAAGAACCTTTGAGAAGCCTGTGGTATAAGTCAGAGCTCCTGCGTTCTTAAGAGTCAGGTAGTAAGCCCATGACTGGAAGAGCGCGATAACGAGAGCCAGAATCTTGGTGATGGTACCGAGCTTCTTTCTGCCCTCTTCGCCTTCCTTTGCGAGTCTTTCGAGTGCGGGAATCGCAAAGGTCAGAAGCTGCATGATGATCTGTGCATTGATGTACGGTGAAACCGACAAGCACAGAAGTGTTGCTCTTGAGAAGGTGCCGCCGGAGAGAGTGTTGAGGTAGCTGAACAGGTTGTTACTGCCCTCAATCATTTCCGCTATAGCGGCTGAATCGAGAAACGGAACGGGGATATATCCGCCGAGTCTGTAGATGATGAAGATAAGGAAAGTGTAGAGAAGCTTCTTTCTTATCTCCTGAACCTTCCAAGCGTTCTTAAGAGTCTGAAACACTTAGATCACCTCTGCCTCTCCGCCTGCCTTCTCGATCTTCTCCTTAGCTGAAGCGGAGTAAGCGGCTGCCTTTACGGTAAGCTTCTTTGTGAGCTCGCCGTTGCCCAGTACCTTGATTCCGTTGCCCTCATTCTTGACAATACCGGCAGCGATAAGAAGCTCTGTATCGACGACAGTTCCGTCGACAAACTTTTCGAGATCGGAGACGTTGATTGCCGTATACTTAGCTGCAAATATGTTGTTGAAGCCCCTCTTCGGGATTCTTCTTGCGAGTCTGGTCTGTCCGCCTTCGAAGCCCGGTCTTACACCGCCGCCCGAACGAGCATTCTGACCCTTGTGTCCCTTTCCTGCTGTTTTTCCCTGTCCGGAGCCATGTCCTCTTCCGATTCTCTTGACATCCTTTACGGAACCCTCAGCAGGTGCTAAATCGTGCAATTTCAATTTATTCGCACCTCCTTAATTCTTATGCTTCGGTAACTTTGATAAGGTGAACGATCTTATTTATTTTACCTTGCGTCTGTGCGTTATCCGGTTGAATGGTAACGTCACCGATTTTTCTAAGACCTAAGGAGTTTGCAGTTGCGATCTGATCCTTGAGTCTGCCGTTGAGACTTTTTACAAGCTCAATTTTTACTGACATGATCATTTCCTCCTCAGATTATTTCCTTGACGGTCTTGCCTCTCTTGGCTGCCATTTCTTCGGCAGACTTGAGTTCAGCAAGTCCTGCAAATGTTGCTCTGACGACGTTGCAGGGATTGTTGGACTTTAAAGACTTGGTTCTTATGTCCTTGATGCCTGCAGCCTCGATTACGGAACGAACGGGACCTCCGGCGATAACTCCGGTACCTTCGGCGGCGGGTCTCATCAAGACTCTGCCAGCGCCGTAAACACCGACTACCTCGTGAGGAATTGTTGTTCCCTTAAGTGATACTTTTATCAGATTCTTCTTCGCGTCAGCGATTCCTTTTCTGATAGCGTCGGTAACTTCTCCCGACTTTCCGATACCGTAGCCGACTGTGCCGTTGCCGTCACCTACAACGATGAGCGCGGAGAACTTCATGATACGTCCGCCCTTGACCGTCTTGGATACACGGTTGATAGCTACAACCTTCTCGGTAAGCTCCATTTGAGAAGCGTCTATAATAGCCAAAATACGTTACCTCCTCTCAGAATTTGAGTCCGCCCTCACGGGCACCCTCTGCCAAAGCCGCGATACGTCCGTGATAGAGATAGCCGCCTCTGTCGAATACGACTTCCTCTATGCCGTTTGCCTTGCACTTCTCGGCAATCGCCTCGCCGACCTTCTTGGCACCTTCGACGTTTCCGCCGTTAGCTCCGAAGCCCTTTTCCATGCTTGAAGCGGCGCAGAGAGTTGTTCCGGTGACGTCATCAATCACCTGAGCGTAAATGTGCTTCGCTGAGCGGAAGACATTGAGTCTCGGGCATGTAGCGGTACCGCTTACCTTAGCGCGTACTCTTGCATGTCTCTTGGCTCTTGACTTAGCTCTGTCTATTGTCTTTACCATAGATTCTTACTCCCTTATTTACTTCTTTGCGCCTTTACCGGCCTTGCCTTCCTTGCGGCGGATGACTTCACCGTCGTAGCGGATTCCCTTGCCCTTGTAAGGCTCAGGAGGACGCTTGGCGCGCACTTCACAGGCAAACTGACCTACCTTCTGCTTGTCGATTCCCTTGACTACAATCTGGTTAGGTTGCGGAACATCAAGCTTGATGTCGTCAGTCTCGGAAACGATAACCTGATGAGAATATCCGAGGTTAAGGATAACGTCCTTACCCTGCTTCTGGGCTCTGTAACCAACACCCTCGATAATAAGGGTTTTGGAATAACCGTTTACAACGCCCTCAACCATATTGTTGACGAGAGTTCTTGTAAGACCGTGAAGAGCCTTGGATCTGTCCTCGTCATCGGGACGTGCAACCTTAAGGGTTCCGTCCTCAACGGTGATGGAAAGGGAAGGATTAAACTTCTGAGTGAGTGTACCCTTGGGACCCTTTACGGTAACTACGTTGCCTTCTGCAACGGATACTTCAACTCCGGCAGGAACGCTGATTGGCTTTAAGCCTATTCTTGACATAATTCAGCCCTCCTTACCAGACGAATGCGAGAATCTCGCCGCCTACGCCAAGCTCTCTTGCCTTCTTATCGGTAACGATTCCCTTTGAGGTGGAAACGATAGCGATACCTAAGCCCTTGAGTACCTTGGGCATATCCTCACAGCTCGAATAGATTCTAAGACCGGGCTTGGAAACTCTTCTGATGCCGGAGATAACCGGTGTTCTGTTCTCGTCATATTTAAGTGTAACTCTGATGATTCCCTGCTTACCGTCGTCAATTACCTGATAGGACTTGATGTAGCCCTCATCCTGCAAAATCTGAACGATAGACTTCTTCATATTCGAAGCGGGAATATCGACTGTAGCGTGCTTTGCTGAGCTTGCGTTACGAATTCTGGTCAGCAAATCAGCTATTGTATCAGTAATCTGCATACTTTTGCCTCCTTCGCTAATTACCAGCTCGACTTCTTAACGCCGGGGATCTGACCCTCGAGCGCAAGCTTTCTGAAGCAGATACGGCAAATGCCGTACTTTCTCAGATAACCGTGAGGTCTTCCGCAAATCTTGCATCTGTTGTAAGCGCGGGTCGAATACTTAGGCTTTGCCTGCTGCTTTAAAACCATTGCTTTTTTAGCCATAATCTACCTCCACTCTTACTTTGCAAACGGAGCGCCGAGCATGCTCAGAAGCTCCTTTGCCTCTTCGTCGGTCTTTGCGGTTGTGATGAAGTTGATATCCATACCGCGGACCTTGTCAACCTTGTCGAACTCGATTTCGGGGAAGATGAGCTGCTCCTTGATACCGGTGGAGTAGTTTCCTCTGCCGTCGAACGAATTCGGGTTGATGCCCTTGAAGTCACGAACTCTGGGGAACGCGACATTGAAAAGTCTGTCGATGAACTCATACATCTTGTCACTTCTCAGAGTAACCTTGACTCCGATGGGCATGCCCTCACGGAACTTGAAGTTTGCAACCGACTTCTTAGCCTTGCAAACAACAGGTCTCTGACCGGTGATGAGAGAAAGGTCGTTCATAACCGCGTCGACAACCTTGGAATTCTCCTTAGCCTCGCCGCAAGCTACGTTGATGACAACCTTGTCGAGCTTCGGAATCTGCATAACGTTCTTGTAGCCGAACTTCTTCATCAGTGCAGGGGCTATCTCATTGACATATTGATCTTTTAATCTTGCCATAATTAACCTCCTACTTGATTTCTGCGCCACAACGCTTGCAAACTCTGAGCTTCTCGCCGTCAGGTCCGAACTTGACGCCGGTTCTTACGCCCTTGCCGCACTTGGGGCAAACGAGCTGAACCTTGCTCGAGTACATAGCTGCTTCAGCCTTGACGATGTCGCCTGCTTCGCCCTGTCTGCGGGGCTTGACGGACTTGGTCGCCATGTTGATGCCTTCGACTATTACCTTGCCCTCCTTGGGGGATACAGCAAGAACTTTGCCCTTCTTGCCCTTGTCCTTACCACTGAGAACAACTACCGAGTCGCCGGTTTTAACGTGAATCTTGTTCATATTTTCTCGGCTCCTCCTTAAAGTACCTCGGGTGCGAGCGACAGGATCTTGACATAGTCATTGTCCCTGAGTTCACGGGCAACCGGCCCGAAAATTCTCGTACCTCTCGGTGTCTTGTCTTCCTTGATTATTACAGCTGCGTTCTCGTCGAAACGGATATAGGTTCCGTCCTCACGACGAAGACCGGATGCTGAACGAACAATTACTGCTTTAACAACGTCGCCCTTCTTGACCATGCCGTCGGGTGCAGCCTTCTTGACTGACGCTACGACTACATCGCCGATGTTGGCGTATCTTCTGCGGGTGCCGCCCAAAACTCTGATGCACTGGAGTTCCTTGGCTCCGGTGTTGTCAGCGGCTTTGAGTCTTGTCTGCATTTGTATCACAGCAAGTTCCTCCTTTCAGTATTAAAGAAATCTGAGCGCCGGATCGAGTTATTCACCGACCCTCGTTTACTCTTCGGGTTCGGGTTTTGCATCGAATGTCTTTTGTTCAATGCACCCACGCCCTCATTACTTAGCCTGCTCAACAACCCTGACGAGTCTCCATCTCTTGTCCTTGGACAAGGGTCTGGTTTCCATGATTTCGACTCTGTCGCCGATGTGGGCAACATTTTCCTCGTCATGAGCCTTGAACTTGACCGTTCTCTTGATAATCTTTCCATACAAGGGGTGCTTTACGTTATCCTCGATGGCAACGACGATTGTCTTGTCCATCTTGTCGGAAACTACCTTGCCGACCCTTGTCTTTCTAAGCTTTCTTTCGCTCACAGTAAATCCTCCTTCTTCACGGCTTACTTGGACTCTTGCTCGCGAATGACAGTCTTGATACGAGCAATATCCTTCTTAACAGCCTTGATTCTCATGGGGTTGTCGAGCTGATTTACAGCGTGCTGGAAGCGAAGGTTGAAAAGCTCTTTCCTCAAATCGTCGAGCTTCTTGTCCATCTCGACGGGAGTCATTTCTCTGATTTCACTGACCTTCATTATTGCTCACCACCCGTTTCTGAAGCTTCATCTTCTCTTTTAACGAACTTGCACTTGATAGGCAGCTTGTGCATCGCAAGACGCATAGCTTCCCTTGCAACTTCCTCGGACACGCCTGCGATTTCGAACATGACTCTGCCCGGCTTGACAACCGCTACCCAGTACTCGGGGGTACCTTTACCGGAACCCATTCGAAGACCAAGTGCCTTGGTGGTTACAGGCTTGTCAGGGAAAATCTTGATCCAGACCTGTCCGCCACGCTTGATGTAACGTGTCATTGCGATACGAGCCGCCTCAATCTGGGCTGAAGTAATCCATGCGGGCTCGAGTGCCTGAAGTCCATACTCGCCGTACGAAACCTTGTTGCCTCTTGTAGCCTTGCCCTTCATGCGTCCGCGTTGCTGCTTACGATATTTAACTCTCTTTGGAAGTAACATTACTTATTACCTCCTTCTCTGTTCTGAGTGTGTCTCTCGCCGCGATTTTCATAGCTACGGTTGCCGTCTCTATTCTGTCTCGGTCTCGAGTTACCGTTTCTGTCGCCGCGGCGTCTGTCGTCGCCGTTTCTCGGCTTACGGTTTCTTCTGTTGTCGGGAGCCTTCTCTTCGGTCTTCGAAATCTCGCCCTTGAGGACCTCTCCCTTGTAGATCCAGACCTTGATACCAATCTTGCCATAGGTTGTTGCAGCCTCGGCAAAGCCGTAGTCAATGTCTGCTCTGATGGTCTGGAGCGGGATGGTACCCTCGTGGTAGCTTTCGCTTCTTGCGATTTCAGCACCGCCGAGTCTGCCGCCTGCCTTGACCTTGATACCCTTTGCTCCGAGCTTCATTGCTCTGCTGATGGCGCCCTTCATAGCTCTTCTGAACGAGATTCTGTTCTCGAGGTCGAGAGCTATCTTTTCAGCTACCAACTGAGCATTGAGGTCGGGAGACTTAACTTCGATGATGTTGAGGGAGACGGTCTTGCCAATCTTCTTCTCAATATCGGTTCTGAGCTTCTCAACAGCCTCGCCGCCTCTGCCGATAACGATACCGGGCTTGGCGCACCAGATGTTGATCTTCACCTTGTCGGCGAAGCGCTCGATTTCAATCTTCGGAACACCGGCGGAATACAGAGTCTTCTTGACGTACTTACGGATGTTGTAGTCCTCTACAAGAGTATCTCCGAAAGTGCTCTTATCTGCAAACCAGCGGGAATCCCAGTCCTTGATTATTCCGACACGCATACCGTGCGGATTTACTTTTTGTCCCATAGTCTACCTCCTGCCGCCTTATTCCGCTTCACCGAGAACCACAGTGATGTTTGAGGTTCTCTTGAGAATCTTGTGTCCTCTGCCCTTTGAAACGGGCTGCATTCTCTTCATGGTCGGTCCCGGATTGACATAGCACTCTTTTACATAGAGGCTCTTCTTGTCAAGTCCGAAGTTATTCTCTGCGTTAGCCGCAGCCGAGTTCAGGAGCTTCTCCAGATACTCACAGGCAGCCTTAGGAGTATGCTTTACGATTGCCAATGCTGTCTCGAGGTCTTTTCCTCTGATAAGGTTGAGGACAATTTCGACCTTGCGAGGAGCAATGCGTGCAGTCTTTAATACTGCTCTTGCTTCCATCTAAATCTCCTCCTTTACTTGCCGTTGTTGGAAGTCTTTGAACCGGCGTGACCCTTGAAGGTTCTTGTCGGTGCGAACTCACCAAGTCTGTGTCCGACCATGTCCTCGGTAACATATACCGGAACATGCTTGCGTCCGTCGTGGACGGCAAATGTGTGTCCCACGAATTCGGGGAAGATAACGGATGCTCTCGACCATGTCTTGATGGCTTTCTTTTCGCCGGTCTCGTTCATGGCAACTACTTTCTTATAAAGGGATTCCTGTACGAATGGTCCCTTCTTAATGCTTCTGCCCATTATTCATCTGCCTCCCTTCGCATTACTTCGCGTTACGGCGCTTGACAATAAACTTGTCTGTGCGGTTCTTCTTCTTACGAGTCTTATAGCCCATAGTAGGCTTGCCCCAAGGTGTAACAGGTGAAGGACGTCCAACAGGAGACTTGCCTTCGCCACCGCCGTGAGGGTGGTCGTTCGGGTTCATAACGGAACCACGGACTGTGGGTCTTACGCCCATGTGGCGCTTTCTACCAGCCTTGCCGAGGTGAACGTTTTCGTGGTCGATGTTGCCGACCTGTCCGATAGTTGCCATGCAGTTTGCAGGAACATATCTCATTTCGCCGGAGGGAAGTCTGATGAGCACCTTCTCGTTTTCACGACCCATAAGCTGAGCCATGTTGCCGGCGGAACGGACAAGCTGTGCGCCCTTGCCGGGATAAAGCTCGATGTTGTGGATGAAGGTACCGACGGGGATGTTCATAAGAGGAAGAGCGTTGCCCGGCTTGATGTCGGCGTCTGCGCCAGCTCTTACGGTGTCACCGACGTTAAGTCCGTTCGGTGCGATGATGTATCTCTTCTCGCCGTCCTCATACTGAACGAGCGCGATGTGAGCGGAACGGTTCGGATCGTACTCAAGAGTAAGAACCTTGGCGTCCATGCCGGTCTTATCTCTCTTGAAGTCGATTACACGATACTTTTTTCTTTCGCCGCTGCCGTGATGACGGACGGTGATTCTGCCATAGCTGTTTCTGCCGGCGGTCTTCTTCTTGGGTTCGAGAAGACTTCTCTCCGGCTTAACCTTGGACAAGCCGCTGTAATCGGTAACGGCCATACCTCTGCGACCGTTGGTTGTCGGCTTGTAGCTCTTTATAGCCATGTAATTTTTCACTCCTTATTAGTGTTTTGCGGGCTGCATCGGCAGGGATTGCCATGCAGTTCCCATACATACTGCGAAACGCGTCAGCGTTTTCGCGTTTTGCCGGAATGTGAGAACTTAATTGTTCTCAGGCGTTATCAGATCATGCCGTCGAAGAAGGCGATGGTCTTTGAGCCCTCGGCAAGCGTAACGATTGCCTTTTTCCAGTCCGGGGTCTTGCCCTCGGATCTGCCCATTCTGCGGTAACGTCCGCGAACGTTCATTGTGTGAACCTTGGCAACCTTGACACCGAAGATTTCCTCAACGGCGTCCTTGATTTCAATCTTGTTGGCGGTCTTTGCGACCTTGAAGGTGTACTTGCCCGCCTGAAGATCTTCCATAGAAGCTTCGGTGATAACCGGCTTCAGAATTATGTCCTGAGCAACCTTTTCCATCAGCAGTAAACCTCCTCAATCTTAGTGACGGCATCCTGAGCTACTACAAACTTGTTGCAGTTGAGGATGTCGTAAACATTCAGAGCGTTTACGAGAGTCGTCTTTACTCCGGGAATGTTTCTTGCGCTCTTGATGACCTTCTCGTCGGATGCGGGCATTACGATAAGGGTCTTGCCCTCTGCTCCGAGTGCCGAAAGCATCGAAACGACGTTCTTGGTCTTGATTTCGTCGAAGTCAATCTTGTCAACGACTACTACCTCGTTCTCGGCAAGCTTGGAAGAGAGTGCAGACTTCATAGCGAGTCTTCTCATCTTCTTGTTGACCGTGAATCTGTAGCTGCGGGGCTTCGGTCCGAGAGCGATTCCGCCGTGTGTCCACTGGGGAGAACGGATTGAACCCTGTCTTGCATGACCTGTACCCTTCTGTCTCCAGGGCTTCTTACCGCCGCCGGATACCTCTGTTCTTGTGAGTGTGGACTGAGTGCCCAGTCTCTGATTTGCGAGATAATTGACAACCATTGTGTGCATAACAGCGGTGTTGGGCTCGATGCCCCAGATGCTGTCGTTAAGCTCAGTGTCGGCAACTACATTGCCTTTAATATCGTATACGGAAACCTTTGACATTGTACTTCCTCCTTCCACTAAGCTTTCTTAACGCTGTTGCAGACGGTAACGATGCCGTTCTTCGGTCCGGGGATTGCTCCCTTTACAGCGATAAGGTTGTTCTCGGCGTCAACCTTGATAACCTCGAGGTTCTGGATAGTAACTCTCTCGGCACCGAGGTGACCCGGCATTTTCTTTCCTTTGTAGATTCTCGAAGGACTTGAGCAAGCGTTCATGGAACCTGCCTCGCGGTGAACAGGACCTGTACCGTGGGTTTCCTTGAGTCTGTGGGTGTTCCAGCGCTTGATGGTGCCGGAAAATCCTTTACCCTTGCTTGTGCCGCAAACGTCAACAATCTCGCCCTCAGCGAAGATGTCAGCCTTTACGATGTCGCCTACGTTAACGGAAGAGATATCCTCAAGTCTGAACTCCTTGAGGGTCTTCTTGAGGGCAACGTCAGCCTTCTTGAAATGACCTGTGAGAGGCTTCTTCAAACTCTTTGCGGTGGTGTCGCCGAACCCGAGCTGCACGGCTTCGTAGCCGTCGTTCTCGGCAGTCTTCTTCTGGACTACCACGCAAGGACCTGCCTCAATTACCGATACGGGAATAACTCTTCCCTTATCGTCGAAGACCTGTGTCATACCGATCTTCTTTCCGATGATGCCTTTCTTCATTTTGTTTCCTCCTAATGGTTATTGGTCGGATTTTCCGACTTGACCTGTCGCGGGATTTCGCTGAGAAATCAATGTGATTTCTTTGGGAGATTACTTGATCTCCATTACGATATCCACACCGGCGGGAAGCTCAAGATTCTGCAGAGCCGCAGTTGTGTCGTTGGTGGGGTGAAGCACGTCGATAAGTCTCTTGTGAGTTCTCATCTCGAACTGCTCACGGCTGTCCTTGTTGACGAATACGGAGCGAAGGACGGTTACGATTTCTCTCTCAGTAGGGAGCGGAATCGGACCCGAAACCTGTGCGCCCGAACGCTTTGCTGCCTCGACTATCTTTGCCGCTGCCGCATCGACGTTTGTGTGCTCGTAGCCCTTGATCTTGATTCTGATTTTCTCATTGACTGCCATTAAAAACGCCTCCTTAAAGCTTACGATTATTGGGGGCTGGGATTTTCCCATCTGTTTTTTAACACGAATCCGTGTGTTTCCTGCATCCCCATGAAAAAAGCCGAAAAATCTTCTTTTCGGCGGGACACATAAATCGCATCGGATGCTTTGGTTTTCTAAGGCTCAAAGGCGCAGAATCGCCCTTAACCGCTCGCTTGGCGAGCACTTTGTACCACAGTACCGTGTTGCTATTACAGTCGCCCGGTTTAAAATCGGACATACTCGGCTGAAATTACCCGGCATACCGCCGGCAACCTCCAGCTTCAACGCATATCTTTTGCAGTCACGCAGTGATTATAATAACACTTTTAAAGCCAGAGGTCAAGCATTTTTGCGGATTTGTGTGGATTTTTTGATGTAGAAAATTTGGATGGTTTTAGGGCAACAATTTGTACATGATGCACAAATTACACTTCTTCCCCGACCTCTTCCTCAACCTTTGTGATATCAATAAAGTTCGGGACGGTTCCGACTTCGTTCTGCTCGGTTATATAAATAGAGTAGGAATACTCGGTGATACTGCCGTCGTCGTTTGTGACTTCTGTCACTTCCCTTAAGAAGAGGAAATTGCCTTCGCCATCGAAGTAATAGAGCACCTTGAAGCCGGTCATGCCGTCGGCGGTGTCGACGCCCGAGAGCTTCGAGATGTCGTAATAGTGGCAGATCTCGATTGCGAGCTCGTTCGTGGCGATATAGGAGGTGTCGGTGTTGACCGCCTTCTTGTAGAAGACGATGAGACCCTCGTCCGCCAAGGGATAGGGAACGTCTTCTGTATAGGACGTGAAGCTTGCGTCGCCGGTGTCAAGATAGGTGACATTGCCGTTCTCCTCGGTATACTGCTCATAGCCGTTGTTGTACTGGGCGATAACCGTGTCGCCCGAAACGGCATAGTAGGAATAGGTCATGAGTCCCACTTCGTCGTACTTATAGATGAATATCTGCTCCGATTCACCGGTGTTGTCGTTGACGACGTCGACCCGAGCGGAATCGAGCTCAACATAAGCCGCCCTTGCCGCAAGGATATAGTCCTCGCCCGCAACCGGTTCGCTCTCCCCGCAAGCGGTCAGGCTCATAAGTATAACCGCCGCCGTAATCACAGCCATAAGCCTTTTGCCAAACGATTTAAACTTCATTACGTTCCTCCCACAAAAGAGAACCGTGCGCGAAACGGCACGGTTTCGTCCTGCTATATGAATTACCTTCTCCTCGACCCGCGCTTTTTGACGTCCATCGAGCGTTTGAGGTCGGACATGCGATCCTCACTTGAAGACTTGAACTTCGAAAGCATATCCTCGAATCCGGCGTCGGTCGTGGTGCCGCTCGGCTTATAGGCATACTCGGCGTTTACGAGTGCCTCGGGGTTCGGCTCCTCCTTCTTCACAGGCTTCTTCTGCGAATAGTGCCTTACCGGCTGGGAATCCTTGTCCTTGTCATACATGCCCTTGTCGCGGTTCGGATTCTGATTGTAGCCGCCGCGATTGTCTCTGCCTCCGGGCTGTCCTCCCTGCTGTCCGCCGGGATGCCCGTTCGGATGCCCCGCGGGGCGACCGTTCGGCTGTCCGTTTCTCGGGTGATGGGGCGCAGGCTCCCTCGGTGGAAGTGCCCTCTTGATGGACAATGCGACCTTGCCGTCCTCTGCGATGGAAATGACCTTGACCTTGACAATCTGCCCGGCCTTAAGAAAGTCGTTGATGTCGCCGACGTATGTAGGAGAAACCTCGGAAATGTGAACCATTCCGTTTCTGCCTCCGCCGATGTCGATAAATGCGCCGAATTTCTGAATACCGGTGACTCTGCCCTCGATAATGCTTCCTTCTTCAAGCTGCATAAATTTACTTTTTCCTCTTTCGTGACTTATTTGCTACGGTTGGATTGCCCAAACATAGCGATATAACCCTCCACATTTTTCGCCCTGTTAAGCGTCACTCCGCCGACTTGGCATAATAACGCGTTTCTCGCGGATAAGCATATCCACGCTCGATAGCGGCTGAGAGCATATACTCATACTCATCATCGTCGCTCAGAAGTCGGGTGTATTCGTCGTTTTCCTGTTGTGCCTCGACAATTTCGGCTTCAAGCTTTTCGATGGTAGCCTTCTGCTCCGCAATCTCCGCCTGCGTGTTTATGATTACCGACGCCGCATAGACGAGAAGGGTTGAGAAAAATACGAGCTTGATAAAGTGACCCGCTCTGTGGGGCTGTTTCTGCTTAGGTTTTGTCTGTTGTCTGTTGCTTCTGACAGTCTGAGCTGTTGCCGGCATTCCTCACCCTCCAATCTGAGATAGTTATGCAAGTTATATTATACAACATTCGTGGCGTAACTTTCAAGTCATTTAAGAGGATTTTTTTATTTTTCCGAAAAATTTTTTTGCCGGAAGGGCGTTTTTCAGCTTTCCCAAGACATAATTTGCACATTTTCTGAGAATATTTGTAAGTAATCTGAACGCTCCCGAGATAATCCTTCCCAAGGTGAGAAGATAAACCGCGAACCCTGCCATCATCCCGACAAGCACATACAGCCGAAGCTCCCCTTCAAGAAGCTCCACTGAGAAGCAGAACCAGACAAAGCCGGAGAATATCACAAACAGGAAATCTTCGGCAAAAACTGCCCAGAACTTATGAGGGATAGTTATCCGAAGCACTCGCAGAATGTCGTAAACCGCTCCCAGAACTGCACCGACAATAATTGCTAGCCCGAAAAGCTTCAACTCATTCGTTACTCCCGTGAAAGAGCCTGGATTAAAAACCATACAAATGCCTCCTTTGCCATTGCGCCTCCCTGCGGTCGGCAACCCCTCCACCACCGCCTTCGGCGGCGGTCCCCCTCCCCTTTCAGGTGAGGCTTTTTGCTGTTCTCTCAAAAGCTTTGATAGAAGCAGTTAAAGGCTCCCCTGAAAGGGGAGCTGGCAGCCACGAAGTGGCTGACTGAGGGGTTTCCACTACCTCGTGAGCTTCTTCCACAGCGTCGGCTTCTTCGTTCTGTCCCTGTCGCCATAGATAAGCGACTTCACCTCGCCCGACATTTCCAAGTCCCCCGTTTCGAGGCTTATCTCATCCACATGAAGGTTCTTGCCCCTGATGACGAGCTCGCCCTGCGAGGTGTAGAGCGAGACCTCAACGTCATTGAAGCTCTCGACATCCGTAACCCCGGAAAGCGACAGCTTCCCACGGTCCTCAAGAATCAGATTGTGCTTTTTTACGGTCGTGTCAACTGTGTTCATATTACCCTCCAAAAATTATTTGTTGGTAACATGATATGCAAAAGCCCGCCTCGAAATGAGACGGACTTCCGCAAAGGTTGTTTTTATGAGGAAAAGACTTCTTAGTTTATTCGACTTCGATTTCTCCGCTGAACATTGCGTTCAACTCATCAACATAATATGCGATTCTCTCGGAATAGGACTCCTTGAGCTGTGCCCATGTTGAAGGATTGTTGCCGAGGGTTCCGCCGATTAGGTTGTTGACAGCATCGGTAAGAGCCGACTGGCATCCGGAGGTGAAGTTTACGATCTGGTAGTTGTTGACGAGCTCGTAGGTCTCATCGAGCATGTCGAGCATTTCGTCGGTCCAGAGATAGGTTTCCTTGAGCTGCTTGGTGTCGATGTCGATAACGGTCGGGTCAAGAACCTTGAATCTCTCGCAAGCGGAGAGAAGTACAACTGCTTCAGGATTTGCAGCACCCTGAATGATGTGATATCCTACAGGCTGAGCCGCGAGGTAATAGTTGCCGTCGCCGTCGTCGTCACGAGGCATCGGGCAGAACATGACTTCGCCCTCGGTGATATCGCCCCAGACAGTGCTGATGTTCTCAACGGTATCGGTGAAGCCCCACTTCTCTACAGGATAGAAGAGTGTCAAGCCTTCCTTGACGCCTGCACCAACGGTGTTGGAGTTACGGCACTGATAGGAATTATTCCATCTCGGATATACGCAGTCGTTCTTGTCGAGGTCATAGATAAGAGCCTCAACCTCTTCGAGAAGAGGATTGTCGATATCGGAAACGAATTCGCCGTTCTCAAGAGCGATAACGGTTACGCCTGTCGAGTCGATAAGTGCCTGCTCCCAGTACCAACCGTCAAGAGCATATCTGTCCTCGTCGGGGTCGCTGAAGTCAACGCACATCTCATAGAATACGTCCCAGGTCCACTCGTCGTTGTAGTAGAGCTCGGCGGGATCGTCATAGCCCCACTCTTCAATGACTCTGCGGTTATAAGCGATAACGGTGGTAGCCTTGATATCGGTGACAATAGCATAATTCTGTCCGCCAATTGAGAAGTAGTTAGCCGCAAAATCTGCAGTGCCTGCCCAGAGAGCGTCGGTATAGTCGATATAGTCATCAACCGGTACGAAGATGCCCTTTAAGCAGTAATAAGGGAATGTGGTTACCGAGCAGGTGGTGAAGTCGGGCGACTGACTCGAAAGAACGAGGTTTGCGAGGTCGTCGAAACGATTTTCGTATGTACACTCAATCCAATCTACTTCTCCGCCGTACTTGTTGACGAAGGTCCAATAACCGGTATTGATGACTTCGTCCTCGGAATAGTTGTGGAAGTCGTCAGTCCACTTGTGGAACTTGATAGTTGTGTTGGCTCCTGCCGCTGTCTCAGCATCAGGGAGCATGATGCCCGCCGCCGCGAGAATTGCGGTGGAATCCTCGGTCGAAAGTGTGAGCTGGACGATTTCGCGCTTGGAGCTTCCGCATCCAACCATAGCGACAATCATCAGCGCAGCCATAGCGACCGCAATCAGTCTTTTTGCCATAGTAAATGTTTCCTTTCAATAGTGGTGTGGGTTTGCCACAGGTTGTTACCCGTAATTTGATACCTCTACATTATAGCACATATCGCCGAAAAATGATATGTGCAATTCGCCGAAATTCCGCTGTTGAAACTGTGCATCCTGCACAAAGAAACGGATTTTCTCGGACGTTTCTTAAAACTGGCAGGTCAGATTATTGACCGTTAATTTTTCTTAAGTACATAAACTCTTACATTACTGTTGCTTCTTATCTTGACTTCCGTGCAGGTGTAGGAAGAAGTGATGCTCGCAAGAATCTTCGAGTTGAAGCTCGACTTGCCATAGGCAGACTTGACCGAATCATAAACACTTGAAGAGGAGCACTTGACTAAAACATACGCATAACTGCCTCCCTTACTTACAGCCGCCTTTGTAGCTGCCTTCAGTATGCTTTCAGCCTCACTTGCGCTTGAAATATAGCAGTCATTCAGAATGAACCAGTCGTACTTGGTGCTTGTTGCGGAAGGAACGGAGTAGAAGGTCATGTTGTATACAGCCGCATGGGTCTGAACCATATAATCATCCGTTGCGCAGAAGAAGGTATAGTCCATGTAGTCGCTCGGCATTGAGGACTCGTCGCACCACGTCGGGTCGATATTTGTCCATGTGCCGTTAATCTTGACCTTGACCCAGAGGTGCTTGGCTTCGGAGCCGACGCCTTCGCAGAAGACTACATCAAAGCCAGCCTTTGCAAGGAGATAGAAGAGACCCTTTGCATAGCCCTGGCAGTTTGCCTTACCGTTGACGACAGAACCGTAAGCGGTGTTGTTGGCGGTGGCATCTCCGTCATAAGAGCAGTTATGGACAAGCCACTCGGTGAGGTACTTGACCTTCTCGTAATCGGACATCGAGCTCGAGAGGTTGGATATAACGCTGTTTGCAGTCGAGCGAAGCTTCGATACCATGTTGTTGCCCTGAGATTCGGTGTCGACGTTATAGGTGACGGTGACCTTGTTCATATAGCCGCCGTTGGTGGTAGCGCCGAGCGATTCGACATAGCAATATTCAACCGCAAGCATCGGAAGGATGAGGTTTGCAAAGTCGGAGGCTTCATCATCGGTGATATAGCCGCTGACGTATATAACCGACTCATAGTTCTGGATTCCCTCCATGATGAGGTCGATAACGGTGACGAATCTGTCTTCCTTCATGTAGCTCAGGATGGTCTCCCAATCGTTATCCTCCGCCCAGTCGCCATGGGAAACCTTGCTTGCGGTGGTTGTGGTGGTTGATGAGCTTGAAGTGGTTGTGGTTGAGCTGTCGTCAAGGTCTACGGAGTCCTCGCCGTCGGCTGTTGTCGTCGCGGTTGTGGCGACCGGTTCGGAGGAAAGATAGGAAGCGGAAACATATCCCGTTTCGCCCTTATAGTTGACCTGATACCAGCCGGTCGAGGCTCGTCCGGTAACGGTTACCTCTGCGCCCTGTGCATAGCCGCCGATTCTGTCATAGTCGACCGACGGACCGCTTCTTACGTTTACAGAGTATGTAGCGTACATTGTCGCACTCATTTCCTCGACAGTATAATCGCTCGAAGAGGTTGATGCGGTGGTTACAACTGCGGTTGTTGCCTCGGTGGTCGTTGCCTCGGTTGTGGTTGTCGCCTCGGTGGTTTCCTCGGGAACTTCGGTAACCAGGGCGTCGCCTGTTGTCAGGACTTCCTCTGCCACTTCGTTCGCACAGCCGGAAAGCATTGTGACGGCGAGAACCATGGCGGTAACGAGCGACAGTAATCTCTTAAACTTATTCATGTTCTTTCCTCCGTTTTACGGTATAATCGTTGTTCTTATTTATGATAGGGCAACGCAAGTCGTTTCGACGCAAGTTGCCCTATTTTCACTTATTCAGACTCTTTTAAAGTCAGGGTGAGTATTCCCAACTCATCGTTGAAGGTTCTCGACCATGAAGTGGTCTGATATGAGGTTCCGGCGGTGGAATTTGCCTTTGCGACAACCTCCGACAGTCTTCCGTCGTCTCTCAGGGTCTCGTAGATTTCCCTCATCGCCTCGGAGCTTTCAAACTTGACATAGAAGCATCTTCTCTCCGCATCGATTGTCGATTCAGCCTGCTCAAGGAGTATCTCATAGGCTTCATCAGCGGTCGTGGCGTAATAGCCCATGACGTTGAAGAAGTTCAGATCCATCGAGTCTGCATAAGGTGTCTCGTAGTAGTCGCTCTCATGCTTTGCAACGTGGTCCTTGAGGATTTCCTCGTCGCTGATGAGGAAGTAGCAATATCCGACGAAGTACGGGTCGGTGATGTCGGACGGGTCGTCCCATGTCGGGTCGATGATGTACCAGTGACCGTCCTCGCACATGACGTAGTTCCACTTGTGGGTGACGCTCTCGTCGGTGCCGATACCGGTTACGAACATCGTCTCAAAGCCGGTACGGTTCAGAAGAAGGTGCATGGCGTCGGCATAGCCCTGACAAGTGGCATAGCCCTCGACGAGCGCACCGTAAGCCGAGAACGGGCTTGTGCCGTCGGTATCGCTGTAGTCGCAGTTAAGTATAAGGTAATCGTGAAGATACTTGAGGGTTTCGAACTCGGAGCTTCCCGAAGGAACGCCTGCGACAATCTCCTGAAGCTTCGACTCAAGGGCATCCATAATCACCTGAATGTCCGACTCATAGTCGATTCCTCTGTAGCTTATCGTGACACCGACGACCATATTATCCTCGTCGATGCTCACTCTGAAGGATGTTCCGACCCATGTATAGAATGTACAGCAGTTGGAAACGAGCGCGAAGAAAGCGTCCTTTTCATCGCTTGGGAACCCTACCGACAGCGGGCAGTAAACCTGTCCGGAACGGATTGCGTTCATAATTTCGCCGAGGTTGATTCTATCGTCCTCGTCAAGCCTTTCCCAGACGTATTCGATTCCGTTCTCCGAAATGAACGACGAATCGAAGTCATAAGCCCAGTCGGCATCGACGGCGGATGAATCCGTGCTGTCGGTTGAAGCTGTTACGTCCGCTTCGTTTGTGGTTTCTGTTGCGTCGGTCGATGCGGTGGTGGTTACCGGCTCGTCGTCTATGGTCGTGCCACAGCCGACAAAAACGGTCATCATCATGCAGAAGCTGAGCAACAAACAAATAATTCTTTTACTCATGTCTTATCTCCTTTTTCTTGAAACGGTGCCCTTCCGGCAAAAGCCGCTCCTATTATAATAACGTTTATTTTGTCTGATGTCAACCTAAATCGGAATCTTTACAATTTATTCACTTTTTGCGAGGCTCTCGATGCACTCGGAAATGAGACTCGAAAGCTGAGCCGTCGGCTTAGAGAATTCGCCGAGGTCTAAATAAATAATTTCCACATCCTCAAGCTCCGAAATGTCGTCATCTTCGAGGGAAATATCCGCAAAAATCACATCTAATTCGAACTCTTCTAATTCTTCATAAGTAATCGTCGCAAGCTCACTTTCTTCATTCTCGAGTGCGTTCGAGCCGAAAACGCAAAGCATATCCGAGGCGATATCGTTGCCGGTTGAGAGGACATAGCCCTCGTCGAGAGCATAGTAGATAATCGCGAAGCTCACGCTGATGCCGGCATCCTCTGCCGAAAGCATGGTGTCGTCAATCCCGCTGAGGGCTTCGAGTGCGACCTCCTCCGAATCAATCGAGCCGTAGAAAATCATCGCAAGCTCGATATACTCCTCGCAGAGATACGAAAAGCTTGTCGGGAGCTCGAGATAGAGAACTCTTACGCCCGCCTGGTCGAGCCTGACTTCATCCGTCGATGCTATCGGCGACTGAGTGATGAGAAGCTCGGGTGCAAGCTCGATAATGGCGTCGATATCGGGGTTTGCGGGGCTTCCAACGGTCGGAAGGCTGTTATAGTTCTCGCAATAGTCGCTGACGGCGACGAGCTTATCCGAAAGCCCGAGCTCAAGCATAACCTCCGTAAGTGCCGGAGACAGAGATACCACAGTTTTGGGTGCCGAGTCGAAAGTCTCCGTCCCGAAGCTGATGGGATAAGCCGACTTCACGGGTGCCTCATCTATGACGATATCCTCGGTCACGACCGCCTCGGGTGTGATGTCACTGCAGGCGGCGAGGCTCAGCAAGAGCGCCATAGATAATATTAGTGAAAGTGTGCGTTTTAATCTCATAGTAGTCCTCACTAGACATTTGTAGGGGCGGATATCATCCGCCCGAAAACCCTCGGTGCATCTACATGTTTGCATAATCAATCGGTAGCGTCGCCAATGCGTTCAGATCCGCCCCGGCGGTCTTTCCTGCCTTGAAATCAAAATAGCCCTGCGAAGCAATCATTGTGCCGTTGTCGCCGCAATAGGTGAACTTCGGCATGTAGAGCTCATAACCACGCTTCTTGCACTCGTGGGCAAGCTTGTCCCTGACGCCGGTGTTCGCCGAAACACCTCCGGCGACGGCAATTTTCGTATAGCCCAAGTTTTCCGCCGCAAGTATCAGCTTCTCGGAGAGAATATCGCATACAGTCTTCTGGAACGAAGCCGCAATATCGTTCACGTCAAGCTTTTCGCCGCGCTGTTCGGCGTTGTGCCAGAGATTTATGACGGCGGTCTTGAGCCCCGAGAAGGAGTAGTCATACTCGCATCCCGTCAGCTTCGGGTGCGGGAGCTTAAAGGCGTTTTTGTCGCCGAGCTTGGCGGCTCGGTCAATCTCCTTGCCTCCGGGATATGGGAACCCGAGGGTACGGGCGACCTTGTCGAAGCACTCCCCCGCCGCGTCGTCACGGGTTCTGCCGATGACGTGAAACTCGGTATGGGTCTTAACTTCTATAATGTGCGAATGCCCGCCGCTGATTACCAAGCATAGGTAAGGCGGCTCGAGCTCGGGATGCGAAATATAATTTGCCGCAATATGCCCCGCCAGATGGTGGACGGGAACAAGCGGCTTGCCCGTCGCAAACGATAAGCCTTTTGCATAGCTCACGCCGACCAGAAGTGCCCCGATAAGTCCGGGAGCATAGGTAACGGCGACGGCGTCGATATCATCCATGGTGACGTTTGCCGATTCCAATGCCTCGCTCACGACGCCGCAGATATTCTCGGCATGCCTGCGGGAGGCTATCTCGGGGACAACCCCGCCATAGAGCTTGTGCTCGTCAATCTGCGAAGCCACGACGTTCGAGAGAACGTTCACGCCGTCCTCGACGACCGCCGCGGCAGTCTCGTCGCAAGAGCTTTCAATTCCAAGTATTTTCATTTCTCATTCCTCATTAATATCGCGTTTTCGGTTGGATTTTCGTAGTAGTCCCGCCTTTTCGCATACTCCTCAAAGCCTAATTTTTTATAAAGATTTATCGCCGGCAGGTTCGACTCCCTGACCTCGAGATAAACGGTCTTTTCAGTATCAAAAGCCGATTTCATAAGAGCGGTAGCAATGCCTTGCCCCCGATAATCAGCCCTGACCGCCAGACTGTCGAGATACTGCTCGTCAAGGATTTCCGATGCGGCGATATAGCCGACGACTTCGCCAGAATCAACAGCCACAAGCGAGATGAAGCCGGACTTACCGAGCCTGTACTTGAAGCTTCCTTCGCTCCAAGCCTCGGCGGTGAAGCACTCACGCTCTATCTCAACGACTGCGGGGATATCGCCCTCGAGCATCGCACGGACGGTCACTTTTCGCCATCCCTTTCGTTCAGGAGAAGTGTATAGAGCTCCGCCTTCGAAAACGGCGTTGTCTTCGCAATCTCGCGGCAGGCGTCGGCGCCTCTCATGCCCTTCGCGACCAGTTCTTTTACTTTCGCAAGAGCATCCTCTTTCGTGATTGTTTCGGGGACCTCTTTCAGTCCCTCCACAATCAGGACATATTCGCCCCTCGGCTTTCTGTCCTCGTCGTTATAGAGGCTCTGAGCCTCGGAAAGCGTGGTTCTTATAATCTCCCCGTGAAGCTTCGTAAGCTCACGGCAGAGGGTAATCCTTCTGTCGCCGAAGAATTTATAGAGGTCTCCGAGGGTTTCGACGAGCTTGTGCGGGGCTTCATAGAAGATGAGAGTTCTTTCTTCAAGCGCACACTTTGCAAAAAGCTCGTTGTGGGAGCGCTTTGCGACGCTCGGGAAACCCTCGAAGGCAAACCTTGACGTGTCGAGCCCGCTCACGGCAAGCGCCGAAATCAGCGCCGTCGGTCCGGGAACTACGGTCACGGGGATGTTGTTCTGGGCGCACAGCCGCACCAGATCTTCGCCCGGGTCGGAAATGCAAGGCATTCCGGCGTCGGTGACAACGGCACAGCTTTCGCCGTCCAAGATTCTCTTTATGATACTCTCGCCGGAGTATTTGTGGTTATGCTCGTGATAGCTGACCATCGGCTTTTTTATGTCGAGGTAGCTGAGTAATTTTGCCGAGACTCTTGTGTCCTCAGCCGCCACAAAATCGACACTCCTGAGCACTTCGACAGCCCGATATGTTATGTCACCGAGGTTGCCGATAGGCGTCCCGACCACAAAAAGCTCTGACATTACTCTTCCTCCAAATCCTCGTCCTGCCGCTGAAATTCGTACAGCCGATAAATTCTTTTCATCTCTTCCGAATAGCTTTCGCCGTTCTCGCCCTTGATGAAGAGCGGCTTTTCAATTCTCATGAACGCCGACCCGCCGAATTTTCCCTCAACGAGTATCAGCCAAGGCTCACTATTCTTGTCTTTATGAACGGTTCTGAGCCTCTTCGGCTCTATCTTATTCTTTCTCATAGCTTCGATTACGTCCGCAAGCCTTTCGGGACGATTGCAGATGCAGAGCCTGCCGTCGTACTTGAGAAAGCGTGCGGCGCACTCGCAGACGTCGTAAATGGTGCAAGCCGTCTCGTGCCGGGCGATGATTGCGGCTTCCGTGTCGCTCCGAATCCCCGCACCGTCCGCCTTATATGGCGGGTTGCAGGTGATGAGATCCAGTTTTTCGGGCGCCGTCCATTCTTTCAAATCAGACTTGATGGGCAGAATCCTCTTCGCCTCTTCTGGGGAAGCCTCTATCGACTTCTCAAGCTGAGCATAAGCCTCGGCTTGCAGTTCGACCGCATAAATCTCCGACGGCTGATAATCCCTCGACAAAAGCAGCGCCACGATTCCGTTGCCGGAGCACAAATCGCAGACTTTGTCCTTGTGCCGGGCACCCGCAAAGTCGGCGAGCAGGAAAGCATCGGTGCCGAAGCGGTGAAATTCTGAAATACAAACTTTGTAGCCGAAGCCTAGGTTTTCGTAGGTATACATGGGCACCCGCCTTTGAATTTTGTAGGGGCGGATATCATCCGCCCGCTTCGGATTGCCGGGGGTCTCGGGCGGATGATATCCGCCCCTACATCCAGAAACCGACACTCTCAATAATCACGCATTCTTATCAAGCTCAATAAATTCATCCGCCATTATCTTAAGTTCATCATAAGATTTTAGTGCCCCTGCCCTCTGACGGAAAGTCGACGCTCCACGAAGCCCCTTGAAGTACCAGCCGACGTTTTTGCGGGCTTCGCGGATGCCGGTGTCTTCGCCTTTGAACTCCACCAAGAGCCCGACATGGCGGAGCATTATGTTCATTCTCTCCTCGACCGATGGCTCATAATTAAGGGTTCCGTCCTCGAGGTAGTCCCGAATCTCTTTGAAAATCCACGGTCTGCCGTTGCTCGCCCGAGCCAAAGAAATCAAATCGCAACCGGTTTCCCTATACATTCTCTCGGCGTCGAAGCAATCGCATACATCGCCGTTGCCTATTACGGGAACGCCGACGGCTTGCTTCACATCTCTTATGATGCTCCAGTCGGAAAGACCGGTGTACATCTGCCGCCTCGTCCTCGGGTGGACGGCGATTGCCGCCGCTCCGGCTTCCTCCATCTTCACGGCGAACTCGACCGCATTTATGTGCTCGTCGTCCCAGCCGGCACGGATTTTGACCGTAATCGGGCAGTCGGAAACGTCACACATCGCCTTCACTATATCGGAAGCGAGCTCGGGAGTCTTCATCAAGGCGCTTCCCCCGCCCGGGTTCACGACCTTCGGCACGGGGCAACCCATATTTATATCTATCAGGTCGGGCTTGTATTTTTTTATGATGCCGACCGCCTTTGCCATGTAGTACGGCTCCTCGCCGAAAAGCTGGATTGCGTAGGGTCGCTCGATTTCGGTGATGGAACAGAGCTCCTCGGTCTTTGTGGACGAATAGCAAAGCCCTTTTGCCGAGACCATCTCGCTTGTGAGTAAGCTTGCGCCATACTCCTTGCAGATAGTCCGATAAGCCCTGTCCGCAACCGACGCCATCGGCGACAGCGCACAGCATCTCTCAATCTCCACATTCCCGATTTTCAAAGTCTCCATTCTCTGTCACACAGTCCCCACACAAAAATAGTCGTACAGGGATAGTATAGCACACTTTGGATGATTTGAAAAGAGTTTTTTCTTGCTCTTTTTCCTGACAGGTGGTATACTATAAATAACAATTCTTTCGGAGGGAACTATGCTACTTCTTGCTGTTGACGGGAACTCGATTCTCAATAGGGCTTTTTACGGGATAAAGGTGCTGACCACCAAGGACGGCTTCTATACAAACGCCGTCACGGGGTTTATGAATACGCTTTTGAGGGAAATCGGCGAAGTGAAGCCGGACGCCGTCGCGGTCGCTTTCGACCTGAAGGCTCCGACCTTCCGGCACCAGAAGTGCGCCTTTTATAAAGCCAACCGCCACGGAATGCCCGAGGAGCTTGCGATGCAGTTGCCGAAAGTCAAGGAGCTTTTGACCGACCTTGGCATCCCGATTTTGGAGATTTCGGGCTACGAAGCCGACGATATCCTCGGCTCCGTTTCGAAGCTCATGGCGGACAACTCGGGCGATTGCGTCATCCTCTCGGGAGACAGAGACACGCTCCAGCTCGTCGGCGAGCGTGTGACCGTCCGGCTCGTTACCACCCGGGAGACCACGCCTTATACCCCCGAGAAGTTTCATGAAGTCTACGGCTTTGAGCCGATTCATCTTATAGATTTGAAAGCGCTTATGGGCGACAGCTCGGACAACATCCCAGGCGTTCCGGGCATCGGCGAAAAGACCGCGATGAGCCTGCTCGCCCAATATCCCTCTATCGAAGAGATTTACGGGAATATCGACACAATTACGGCGACGCCTTCCGTCAAGCGGAAGCTCAGCGAGGGCAAAGAGTCCGCCGAGACAAGCAAGTGGCTTGCGACAATCGTCCGTGACGCTCCCGTGTCGCAGAATCCCGAAGACTACAAGAGAAAAGAAACCGACCTCCCCGCCGCTGCAAATTTACTCAATCAGCTTGAGATGTTCAAGATGATTGACAAGCTCGGGCTCGGGGATATCGAAGTCACGAAAGAAGCCGAAATTGTCACGGATGATTATTCAGAAAAAGCTTTCACAGGGGACGAAATCTTCGAAAAATCGGCGTTTATTCTCTCGGGCAACAGCCTCGTTATAAAACATGGCGGCGATATTTATGTCACCGACGATGAGAATCTGATTCTCAGGTACTTCGAATCTGACGGCGAAAAGATAACTTTTGAGGCGAAATCGGCTTATAAGTACTGCTTTGAGCGTGGGAAGGAACTAAAAAATCTCACCTTCTCGGCGGACTTGGCAGGGTATCTCCTCAACTCCCAGTCGAGCGACTACAGCGTGCAGAACCTCTGCGCTTCCTACTCCGTCCCCTACAGCGGCGACGAAAAGTATGGGGATATTCTCTCGCTTGAAAGGCTCGCCGGCGTGCTCCTGACCGAGCTCGAGAAAACCGACATGAAAAGCCTTTACTACGATATAGAACTGCCGCTCTGCGAGGTGCTCGCCTCTATGGAGGTTCTGGGAGTAAGGGTTGACGAGAACGGCATAAAAGAGTTCGGCGAAGGGCTCAGCGGGCAGATCAGTGAGCTCGAATCGACAATCTATATGCTTGCGGGACACGAGTTCAACATCTCGTCGCCGAAGCAACTAGGAGTCGTCCTCTTTGAGGAGCTCGGGCTACCCTCCGGCAAGAAAAAATCCGCCTCGAAGAGCTACTCAACGAGCGCAGATGTGCTTGAAGGCTTGGTCAACTACCATCCAATTATAAATCTTATCTTGGAATACAGAACGCTCACGAAGCTCAAGTCGACCTATGTCGACGGGCTCCTCGGGGTCATCTATCCCGACGGTCGGGTCAGAAGCGAGTTCAAGCAGACCGAGACCAAGACCGGGCGAATTTCGTCCGCAAACCCGAATATACAGAACATCCCCGTCCGCAAGGAAATCGGCAGGAACATGCGAAAGTTCTTCGTCGCGAGCGACGGCTATACTCTCCTCGACGCCGACTACTCGCAGATTGAGCTGAGGGTGCTTGCCGCCATGTGCGGGGACAAGAACATGATTGAAACGTTTCTCTCGGGCGTTGATATCCACACCCGCACCGCCTCGCAGGTCTTCGGAATCCCCGAGGAGATGGTCGACGGGGACATGAGACGCGCCGCAAAGGCTGTCAACTTCGGAATCATCTACGGCATCGGCGCATATTCCCTCTCGCAGGACATCGGCGTTTCTGTTGCCGAGGCGAAGAAGTATATTGAGTCATACTTGGCGAACTTCTCGGAGGTCGACCGGTTCATGAACGAGACGGTCGAATTCGCAAAAGAGAAGGGCTATGCCGTGACGATGTTCAACCGCCGCCGCTACATTCCGGAGCTGAAGAACGCCAACAAGAACGTTCAGGCTTTCGGCAAGCGTGCCGCGATGAACGCCCCGATTCAGGGCACAGCCGCCGACATAATAAAAATAGCGATGGTAAGAGTTTACCGTCGCCTTAAGGCTGAAAATCTCGATGCCCGACTTATCCTGCAGGTCCACGATGAGCTCATAGTTGAAGCCCGTGAGGACTGTGCTGAAAGAGCCGCCGAGATTTTGCACGAGGAAATGGAATCCGCCGTCAAGCTCAGTGTGCCACTGACAGCGGATGTGCATATGGGTAAGAGTTGGTTTGAGACTAAAGAATAAATAACTTCGCAAGCGAAGTTAGGAAGTTCGGTTCACACCGAACTTCCGCTGTGCAATATCTCACTCGGATTGTCTACAATTTCGTCAGCTCCCGCAGACTCAAGTTCTTCCCTTGAGCCGTAGCCGTAGGTAACGCCGATGCAGGGGATGCCGTTTGTGTGGGCGCCCTTGATGTCGTAATCACGGTCGCCGACCATGACGACTTGGGATTTGTCTTCTATGCCGAGGCGGTTAAGTGACTCGGCTATAACCTGCGCCTTGGTCATCGACTCGTCGCCCAAAGGAATCCCGCAGATATCCTCGAAATACTCGGAAAGCTCAAACTTTTCGAGTATCTTTTTTGCGTAAACCTCCGGCTTCGAGGCCGCGACCGCCTGGATATATCCGTCTTTACGAAGCCTTTCGAGAGCTTCCGGAACGCCGTCATAAACGCTGTTCTCGAAGATGCCCTTGTCGGCGTAATAGGTGCGATAGATTTTTATGGCGTTGTCAACCTCGCTCTCGTCCATCCCGAGGTAAACTCCGAACGACTCCCGAAGCGGCGGACCCACAAACTTTAAAAGCGCCTTGTCGTCCCAGCCCTCAATTCCGAGCTCGTGAAGGCAGTATTTGAATGAATTTACGATGCCCCGAGCGGAATCTGTCAGAGTCCCGTCAAGGTCGTAGAGGATGTATTTTATGGTGGATTTGTCGAGCATAATTATTCCGCCTTATCTCCCGTCGTCACGCTCTCAAGCGGGACAATGGCAAGGGTCTTACCGAGTGGCACCAATATCTTGAGAATGGTATCAATCTGAGGGCTTGTTATGCCTTTTTCCATTCTCGCAATCACCGGTTGCCTGACACCGCTGAGCTCTTCCAGCTTCTTCTGACTGATGCCCTTTTCCTGACGGGCTTTTACCATCTCGCCGATAAGAGCCACACGAAGGTCACTCTCGGCGATTTCTTCCGGGGTAAACAGCTCTTTTCGCACATCACTCCAACGACGTAATTCAAGTTTATTCTGATTCATGTTCAAATTTAACACCTCTTTCAATAAGGTCAGCAAGCTCTCGCTTTGCTTTTTCAATCTCTCGTGCCGGCGTCTTCTGAGTCTTTTTGATAAAATAATGAAGAAGCACATATCCTCCATCAATCCACGCTGCAAACAGCACTCTGCTTCTAAGCGGTCTAAGCTCCCATATTTCGCCGTCAAGATGCTTGATATACGGTTCTCCGATTACCGTTCCGTAATCGCTCAACGCTTGAATGTAATCGTTGATTTTATTCAAATTGATACGACTATCCTTATCATTACGGCTTTTAAGGTCTTCCATAAAATCAAATACCGGCGATTTGCCATTTCTTTCTTCGTAAAAATAAATCTCGTACACTTCTATTTTCCCTCTCCCTGATACTATTATACTTAAAAGTTATTGATTTGTCAATACCTTTTAAGCTATTGATTTCACAACAGACTCAACGTACTTCATCGCCTCCACCAGTTCCTCAAACGTCCCGAAGGAGCTCCGATAAAGCTCGAGCATTATGGAGCCGGAGAAGCCGGTGTCTTTGAGGGCTTGGATGAAGCGTGGGGTGTTGATTTCGCCTTTGTCGGGTAGGATGCAGGTGGAGCTTGCATCGTGGTCGGAGTAGTGGATGTGCTTGATATTCGGGGAGAGTTCTTTTATGAAGTCATAGGGGTCATAGCCTCGGCGGACGGCTTGCTTGGCGTCGAGAACGAAGCTCACATCGTCGCCGAGCGCTTTCTTCATCGCTACAAGCTGTTCAAGAGCGCCCGTTGTGCAACGGTAGACATTCTCCTGAAGGACGGTCATGCCGTACTCCTTCGCGACGCCGTTCAGTCTCCGATAGCCCTCGATGACGACTTCATCGGGTCCTTTGTCCTGATTGCCGTGGAGGATGAGGTATTCTGCGCCGAGGATATCCATCGCCTCGAAATACCTTCTGTGATAATCGAGGAAGTCCTGAATCCGTCGCTCATAGGGGGTGTAGAGCATGTATGTATCAATGGCGGCGGTGAACGGGTGAACCGACTTGCAGGTGCAACCGTAGTCGTCCATCATCTTCTTAAGCTCTCTGACATATTCCGGCTTCGTTTCGGAGTGGGTGTTGAGGAAGATTTCAACGTGCCTGACTCCCAGGTCGAGAAGCCTTTTCAGAGTTATCTCCGGGTATTCGGGATAGCCGCACGCCACCGAAACTCCTACTTCTATCTTGTTTTTTGTATCAGTAATCGGCATTACTATCCCTCCATATAAATTAAGCGGTGCAAGAGTTTCCTGCACCGCATTTTGTGCCGGAAAACCGGCTTATTTCTTTTTCTTTGAAGACTTCTTCTTCGGAGCGGCTGTATTGGAGCCCTCCGCCAGAGCCTTCTCGGCGTTCTTACGGTCGATGTGACCCTGCCATGTGGTCCAGAGCGTCGGGGCTATGCAGTTCGAGGAATATACGCCCGAAAGAAGTCCGACGAGGAGCGGGAACGCAAAGCTTACGATAGAATCAACGTTTGCAACGAGCGCAACTACGCAGATTGAAGCGACTGCGATAACGGTTGTGACGGTGGTGTGAACCGAACGCCCGAACGACTGGCTGACACTCATGTTTACGAGCTCGTCAAGAGTCTTCTCCGAACCGTAGAGGTTTCTGTTCTCACGGATTCTGTCGTAGATGATGATTGTCGCATTTACGGAATAGCCGAGGATTGTCAAAAGAACGGCTATGAAGTTCGAGTCGATATCGAATCTTAAGATAGTTGTGCAAGCGAATACGAAGAACATATCGTGTGCAAGCGCTACAACAGCGCAGATACCCGCAACCCAACCGCCGATTTTTCTGAACCGGAAGCCGATGTAGATGATCATTACAATCATCGAGACGAGAACCGCAACCATGCACTTTCCGAAGAAGCCGCTACCGGTTGAAGGATTTACGTCCTGAGAGCTGTAGAGCGTCAGTGAGCTCGAAGCATATGCCTCTTCGAGAGCATCTGTGAGCTCCGACTGAATTTCGGTATCCATGCCGGTGGAATCGGCGAACGAAAGGGAGATTGTCTCGCTTCCGTCGGAGACGCTTTCACCGTAGGAAATCTCACAGGAAAGACCGGTTATGTCCTGAGCTGTGGATGCGATTGCATTTCCGTCAACCTCTCCCGTGTAGGAGTAAGTAATGATGGTGCCGCCCTTGAACTCGATTGCGACGTTTACGCCGAGGATAGCGGCAAGAAGCAGGGTTATAACGATAACCGCTACAGAGAAGATATAGAAATACTTTTTCTTCCCGACTACATCAAAGGTTTTCGTCATTCTTAACACCTCCGTACAGTACAGGATTTCTTAATTTCTTGAATCTTGAGAGCGAGCCGAGCATCAGTCTCGAGCAGAGAACTCCGAATATGAAGTTCATTATAACGCCGACCAGAAGAGTATAGCCGAAGGAGTAGATTGTGCCCTCGATTGTGGTCGGGAACATGAAGTAGATGGGCTTCATGATTGTGGCGATGATGCTGTCGGAAGGACCGAACGCACCCATAAGGATCAATGCAACGAACACGATGGTGATGTTGCCGTCGAAGATTGCTCTCCATGCCTTCTGATAGCCGTGGTCAAGCGCCGTGTCAAGAGTCTTGCCTGAGCGAAGCTCTTCCTTGACACGTTCGAACGTTACGACGTTCGCGTCAACACCGATACCGACCGCCAGGATGATACCGGCAATACCGGGAATCGTGAGTGTAACGCCCGAGATGTTTCCGAAGAAGCCAGTGATGCAGGCGACCGTTCCGACAACCTGTCCGAACAGAGCGATGCAAGCGACAACGCCGGGAAGCTTATAGGAAGCTATCATGTAGATGCAGATGATGATGAACGCAACAAGTCCTGCGATGAGTATGGTGTTCTTTGCGCCCTCACCCATCGAAGCTGAAATCGAGCGGAAGTTGGATGCCTCAAGAGCGAACGGGAGAGAACCCGCACTAATCTTTTCGGCAAGCTCGCTCGCCTCTTCATAGGTGAAGCTGCCGGTAATCTGGCATTGTCCGTCGGTAATGGCGGAGCTAACTGTCGGATAGGAGATGCAGGTATTGTCCATCCAGATGGAGATTATGCCCTCTTCCTCGGCAAGACGGGTGGTAGCCTCGGCAAATGCCTCGGTGCCCTCTTCGTTGAGGACGAGTGAAACTCCATACTCATAGGTTCCGTCGCTGTCTTCCCAGAAAACAGCCGTTGCGGAAGTTACCATGTCACCGGTAAGGATGATGGTGTCGGCGGTGGTTCCCGAAGGATTGCCATAGTCGTCCGTTTCATAGCCCTCGCGGAAGGTGAGCTCGGCGGTTTCTCCGAGTTCCTGAACAGCTTCCTCAGGGTCGAAATCTTCCTCATCCGATTGCCACGGGAATCTTACAATAATGTCACTGTTTGAGTAGTCAACATAAACCTCATAGTCTGTGATACCGAGGTTTACAAGTCGAAGCTCCAAAGCGGTCTTTGCCGCATCGAGTTCTGTCTGAGTCGCCTCAACGTCCTCTGCGGGCGAGAAGGTTACCTCGACGCCGCCGCTGATATCAATTCCCCAACGGATATCACTTACGGACTTTACAATGGTCGTAGTGATGTCGCCATAGTAGGTGCTGATACCAAAGATGTTAAGCAGCGTGAAAACCACCAACAGCGCAACAACAATAAAGAATACAGGCTTTTTTATGTGCCGCACTTCTGTTGCCTCCTTAGAATAATTTGTTAGTCAATGCTGTACTGAATATCCAGAATCCAAGGCGGACAGCCAGACGGCATAATTGGCATCTTATGATGCAATACTTTATTAGTATAGCCAAAACCCGACCAAAAGTCAATAGGTAGGGGCAAATTTTCACTTTGGCTCAGCATTATTCCGATAATTCGGGAAATATTATTCCGATAGTCTTGATATTATTCCGATAGCGTGATATAATAAAGAACAAGCCTAAGAGAATGGAGGCATTATCCATGTATATAACGGTAAAAGAAGCCGCTGAAAAGTGGGGTATTTCCGACAGAAGAATACGAGTTCTGTGCTCCGAGGGAAAAATCCCCGGTGCATATCAGGAAGGCAGAGGATGGAAAATTCCTGATGATGCGAAGAAGCCCGCCGATGGACGTTACAAGTCCAAAGAAAGCATTTTTGAGCAAATCGAGCGAAAGAAGGCAGAGCTTGACAGCAAGCATCCCTTAACTGAAGGCGAAGTCCAAAGGCTTCACGAAGAGTTTACTATAGAATACACCTATAACTCAAACGCAATCGAGGGCAACACTCTGACATTAGATGAAACAGCTATTGTTCTGCAAGGACTGACCGTCGCCCAGAAGCCTCTGAAAGACCATATGGAAGCAGTCGGTCACAAGGAAGCATTTGATTTTGTGTGCGAGCTCGTCAAAGATAACACGCCACTCAGTGAAAGAAATGTCAAGCTGATTCACTCCTTTGTGCTTGCCGGCAGAAAAGAAGACCGAGGAACTTATCGCCGGATTCCAGTGCGTATTATGGGTGCGCACCACGAACCGGTTCAGCCTTATCTTATTCAGCCGAAAATGGAACAGCTATTGCTTGACTACGCCGAGAGTACGGAGCATATCATAACCAAATTAGCTCGGTTCCATATTGAATTCGAGAGCATTCATCCCTTCATTGACGGCAACGGCAGAACAGGTCGCCTGCTCGTGAATTTAGAGCTTATGAAGGCAGGCTACCCACCTATCGACATCAAGTTCACTGACAGGATGGCATATTACAACGCTTTCGACGAATATCATGTCAAACATAACCTTTCTGCGATGGAAGGTCTGTTTGCAGGGTATATCAACGAGAGGCTGGATACTTATTTAAAAATACTCGGCTGAACTGAATTCCCTTAGAAAAAATTGTTTCCCTTAAAATCGCACTGATTTTAAGGGAAACTTCAATGATGACAGGATAAATATTAATCTTTCATTAATTTTTGCGCCAACATCCCGAGATATGTTGACAAGTTACCCCGATAAATGCTATAATTGATACACTATTAATTATAAGGGGGACTTTTTATGAGTTCTATAACACAAAACTACAAAGCGGCTTTCGAGATTCTGAAAAAGAAGCCGATTCTCCTCTGGGGACTTTCGCTTCTTTCAAACTTCATTATCATCATCGTTTCGCTCTTTGGCGGAGTTGCAATCATCTCCGTTCCCGTCGCGCTCGTCCTTCAGGCAAGCCTTGCGGTGCTCTATTTAAAGGGCGTCAGAGGCGAAGGAGTCGAGACCAAGAACATCTTCTCCGGCTTCACAAGCGCAAAGCAGGCGGTTCACGTCGCCGGCGGCATGCTCTGGATGGAGCTCTGGATTCTTCTCTGGGGTCTTATCCCGATTGTAGGTTGCGTCTTTGCGGTCATCAAGACCTATGAATATGCCTTCACTCCCTACATCCTCATCACCCGCCCCGAAATCAAGGCTATGGAGGCCCTCAAGGAGTCGAAGAGAATGACCAAAGGCTTGAAGGGCAAGATGTTCGGCGCAGAGGCTTTGATTGCGGTTGCAATCTGGGTTTGCATATTAATCCTCGTCATCTTCTCCAAAATCCCCTTCATCGGTGGCTTGTTCAAACTCGTTCTCTTCGTACTTATCATTGCGGTCGCCGCATTCTGCCCGATTTTCCTCGGTCTTGTAAAGGCTAAGTTCTATGAGGATGCAGTCAACCCGCCGGTTGCACAGCCCGCTCCTGCTCCCGTTCAGCCTCAGCCCAACTTCGACCCCTACACCGGTCAGCCGCTGAACCCCTCAGCACAGGCAAACGTTCAGCCGAACGTCGAGCCGATTCCTCCGACCCAGCCGGCACCCACGTCTGCTCCCACAGAGGAAGCTCCGACTGATGCAGAAAATTGATTTGAACCCTTCCGCCTACCGCGACCCTTGGTTGGCGGAGGGGATACTGCTTGACCGGGCTATCGGGTTCTTCCCGAGAGAGTTTTACTGCCTCGATAACTACAGCGCCAACAAAATTGAGTACGACGGCTTTGTCTATGGGACGGTCGAGGAGGCTTATCAGGCGAGCGCATTCAGGGGCGTTGCCGAGGACGTTGTGGAGCAGATTCGCAATGCGAAGTCGCCCTATGAGGCAAAGCAGATTTCCATTGCCAACAAAGACCGCAAGCGCCCCGACTGGGACACTGAAAAGGTCGTCGTGATGGAGGAGCTTCTCCGCGAGAAGGTCCGTCAGCACCCATATGTCAAAGAGATGCTTCTCAAGACCAAGGATTATACTATCGTCGAGGATTCCCCGAAGGACACCTACTGGGGTTGGGGACCGAATCGCGACGGCGAGAACAACATGGGCAAGCTGTGGATGAAAATCCGGGACGAACTTCTCGAAGAAAATTCATAAGCAAAATATGTAAAGCCGGGATCACATGAACCCGGCTTTTTTGCGCCTACAATACCCTTGTGCAGACGAAGTATATCACTCCATAGACCACTCCGGCGGCGGTGCCGTAGAGGATGACGGGTCCGGCGATGGCGAAAATCTTCGTGCCGACGCCCAAGACCCAACCTTCGGTTTTAAACTCGATTGCGGGCGAGGCGACTGCATTCGCAAATCCCGTTATTGGGACGAGTGTGCCGGCTCCGCCGTGCTTCGCGACCTTGGGATAAAGCCCGAAGCCGGTCAAGATTACAGAGATTAGCACCAGCGTTATCGACGTGAACGCCGCAGTCTCGTCCTCGGACATGCCGAAATAGCGATACAAATCACTTATCCCCTGCCCCACGAGGCAGATGAAGCCGCCAATCAGGAACGCCTTCGGCACGTTAAGCCAAGCCTTCGATGGCTCCTCGGCGTCCTTCGCGAGCTCCGAATATTGTTTATTGGATAGGTTCATTCTCAAAACTCCTTTTGGGAGTAGTATGTGCGCCAAATCGCAAAAAATTCCCCCACGAAATCCGTGAGGGAATTTTGATTCTGAAATTATCCGACCAGACCGGAGCGTGCCAGACCTTCGGTGAAGTACTTCTGCAAGAAGATGTACATGACCAAAATAGGCGTGATTGATAGCAAGCATCCGGCTTCGAGCCATACAATCTTTCGTCTTGTACCAACCTGTGCGTTGTTGAACAGCTGAGCGTCGAGCGTTGCCGACAGCTTCTGGAGCTGAAGTGCGACCGTGTGGTTGTTGATGAAGAATGTGGACGAAACGTAGTAGTCATTCCAGTACCAGACTATCGAGAAGAGGAATACTGTAAGGAGTGCAGACGAAGCATTCGGAATCATTACTCGGATGAAGGTCTTGAACGGTCCGCAACCGTCGAGGTAAGCGGCATCCTCGAGCTCCATCGGGAGTCCTCTGAAGAACTGTCTGAATATGTAGATGAACAGTCCGGAACGGATGCCGTTTGCGAATATTGCCGGGACGTACATTACAATCTGGTGGTCGATGAGGGAGATATAGTGTGCGCCGTTCGACGCCGTGTTAATGGCGACTCCCAGGAACGTCGTCGCGCCGGCGCCCGCCGCCACCTCCACAAGTCCGAAAGCCTTGAAGTATGCCCACTGGAGGTACAGAGGGATAACGGTGATCTGTGCGGGAACGATAATCTGCATGATTACGATTCCGAACATGAGCGACTTTCCCTTGAAGTTGAATCTTGCGAAGCCATAGCCGACAAGACAACAGCTTACAACCGAGAGGAGCGAGCAGATGAGGTTAAGTCTGATGGTGTTCAGGAGCGTATTACCGAAGTCCATAACGTCCCAGACATCCTGAAGGTTCGAGAGCGTGAACGACTTGGGAATCCAAACGACTGACGGGTCGTTCATCTGAGCGCTCGGTCTGAAAGCGGTCGAGAGCATGTAGATGAGCGGATAGAGGATTACGAAGCAGAGTCCGAAGAGGATGAGGAATCTGGCAACCGGCCAAACCCATCCGAAAATCCTTCTACGGCGGATATACCACAGGTACTTCGGGTCGAGCTGACGTTCGTCGAGGGTGCCGTTCTTCTTGGCTTCCTTATAGGCTTTCTCTTTTTCCTTGAGGTGCTGTCTGCGCTCCTTCTGGAAAATCTTTTCAGCCTTTTCGGTGCTCATTTCCTTTTTACGGCGAGGCTTCTTTTCCTTGACAGCCTTCTCCTTGACGACTTTTTCCTTTACGACCTTTTCTTTCTTTTCTTTAGCCACTGTGACTCCCCCTTTATACTTCGTAGTAAATGTGCTTGTTGATGACACCGAGTACAATTCCCAGGACTACAATTACAATCAGGAAGTAAATCCATGCGAGTGCCGCAGAGTAGCCGTGGTTCCAGTCAGACGCTTCGGAAAGAACCAGCGTCATGACCTCGTTATCAGTAGCAACGAACGAGTCAACAATCGTATAAACAAGGTTTGTAACGATCATCGGGCTGATGTAAGGAAGAGTAATCTTCCAGAAGAACTCCCAAGCGGTTGCACCCTCGATGGATGCCGCCTCTCTTGCGGAAACGGGAATGTTCTGCAAGGCTGAGAGGAAGATGATAATCTGAATACCAGAGTTCCAGACGAGATTGAATACGTCGGATGTAATCAACGTTACCATCTCAGTAACAGTGTCACTTATGTTGTAAACTCCCAAGAACGTCAGAAGTTCACCCGCCATGTCCGTCTCGAACATTGTCGAGAAGGCTTCGGAACCGCCGGAATATCCGGAGGTGTCCATATCGCCGTTGATGATGCTCATAACCGGTCCGGTTGCAATGATAACCGGGAGGAAGAATACCGCACGAGCGAAGGTTCTTCCGTGGAACTTCTGGTTAAGAATAACTGCAACGAACAGTGAGAATATCAGGATAACCGGCGTTGACCAAAGTGTTTCACCAAGAACATTAATGAGCGCTGTCGTATAATCGGTGTCGATTGTGAATGCGTCGATATAGTTCTGGATTCCGACGAACGTGGTCTTCATGGCGCCGACCGTTACCTCGGTCGTGTTGAAAGAGTACCAAAGCGATGTGATGAGTGGCTTCAGGAAGAGCCAGATGGATCCCAAAATCCAGATGGCAAGGAACCCGTAGCCATACAACGCTTTACGCCTCTCATAGGGGATTTTCATACCCTTCGCCTTTTTCTCTTTCGGAGGCTTGGCGGATTTCTTTGAAGCCTTCTTGTCTGCTACTTCGGTGACGGTTTCTTCAACTGTCTCCCTGGTCTCGACTGCTGTCTCTTCGACAACCTCAGCGGCTTCATTAACTACTGTATCAGCCATTCAATATCCCTCCTTCGTCAACATAGTCTGAATAGTTATAGGTCTTTCCGTTTGCCGTGATTTCGCCGGTCGAGAGGTCTACGGTCGTCACAACTCCGTTGTCATAGGTTGTTGTGATTACCGAGCCGTCGGTTTCATATCCGGTGATGACAGCGCCGGAAACGGTTGAAAGAATCTCGGAAGCAAGCTCATACTCTGCGGCTGCCTGTTCGAGCCAACCTGCATAGTTTGCATAGTAGAGATTGATATAGTCGGTGTCTTCTATCTCGGTAGTCTCTTCATAAATGAAGGTGTACTTGACATAAGAACCTGAAGCTATAGCCTTGAGGAAGAGTTCCATTGAATCCGCTGAGCCGTTGATAGCCTCGGTGGAGTAAGGAATGTAGCCGTGGAGCACAATCTGTACGAACGGAACATCCTCATCGAAGATCTTGAACTGGCTCGACTGGAGCATTAAGTTCTCGATAACGTCGACGTAGCTATAGAGGTAAGCGTTCGGAGCGTCGGCGATGATGCTGTCAACAACTCCCGCAACCGACTTGTAGTATTCGACGATGTACTGTGCCGTAACCTCGCGGTTGGTGCGGTTCTTGTTGGAGTAGTCGCCCCAGAGGGTGTTCGCATAAGAGCCGAGTCCCGCGCCGGGCAGGTCATACTTTTCAAGGTTCTTTGTAACCTTGGTGGAAAGCTTCGAGATTGATCTCGGCGAGAGAAGTGCCGAAGCAACTCCGTCGTTCGGTGTGCCATAAGCTATGTTGTACTCATAAGGTCTTGCGTAGGACTTCGATACACGGTAAGCCGTGTTGAAGAGTGTCCAGAAGCCGTTGCCGTTCTTTGAGAAGGTGTAATCTGTAATCGAACCATAGAACTGAGCTCCGATGCTCTCGCAGTACTCGATTAAGTCTTCAAGGTCGCTCTTGCCTCCGAGTACAGATGCAACACTGCCTGCAGTGTCAAGCTTTCCTGTCATCGAATCGGTCGTCCAGTCGTTGTAGTTTACGACGAGCTGGTCAACTCCGAGCTCAACGAGTTCTTCGAGAATCTCTGCCGCCTGATCAAAGGTGGTGAAGGCGGTCTTGAGGTTTACGGGGATACCGAGGATTGACTTCGACTTAAGGGTTCCGCCGTAGAACTCTACGAAGAGCGGAGCATAGTCGGATTCGGTCTTCTGGGTCAAGCCTTCCTCTTCGACGAGGTAGTCACGATAAACATCAGCTATCTCGGTGACGGTTACCTCTTCCTCTTCGGAGGTTACCCAGTAGTATCTTACGCCGAGCTTCTCAACAGCGATGGTTCCGTCGCCCTTTTCAAACATGATGATTGAGCTTGAATCGCCCGACATGCTGTAGGTATCGGTGGAACGAAGGGTGAATGAGAAGTAGCAGTAGTTATATCCGCAGTTGTCGTCCGAGTTATAGGCGACTGCGGCGTTGACGGATGCGAACGTGTCACCTTCGGTGGCGACCATTACAAGACCGTCGCTTCCCTGAACCATAGCCATAACAGGCATTGTAACCTGCTCGACTTCGTCAGGCTGATTGTCCTTGACGTCCGCCGCGTCTCTTCCGTAAATGGTGGAGGAGTAGTTTGAATAGTTACCCTTGCCATTGTTGAGGTTGATTATAGCTCCCGAACCATCAGCAACAAGCATATATCCCTCGGCTTCGCTGTCTGCGGCGCCGAAATAGGGGTTCATCGCAAGCTCTGTCAGGATGAGAACATCGGAATTGGATTCCTGAGCATCCTCGCCATCAACGTAGCCCGCTTTTTCCTTTATCTCGGAGGTGTTGATGTAGCAATAGAGATATGTGTCTTCGAGAACATAGTAAACCGGAACAGTTGCCTTGGCACTCGAGAAGGTGTAGGTAACCTTGACGCCGTTGTCGATAAGCTCAAACTCGGTGTCTTCCTTGTCGGTTGACTGTCTGTAGGAATAGACGTATGCGGAAATGATAAGGTCTGTTGCGTTACCGTATCTGACTGCGATGTTTGAAAGACGGTTTTCCTGAAGTGAGGATTTGGTCGTCGCGTCATCGAGCAAAGCATTAACGCAGTTTGACCACCATACCTTGCCGGAAGCCTTGACGTAAACGCCGATTCTCTCGTAATCTCTGTCGAGATACATGATAGCTTCGTCGTTCTCGGCGACTACTTCACAACGGGCGATTTCTTCCTCGTCGGTGACGTAGGCTACGGTCTCTTCTTCCTCTTCCTCTTCTTCGGAAGCTTCGTCTTCGTCTGACTCTTCTTCGGAATCCGGGTCATCGCCGGGGTCTTCTACTTCTTCCTCAGATGCTTCCGCCTCTTCAGCTTCTTCATCCTCGGTTTCCTCTACCTCTTCGCTTACAGCCGTTGCTTCTTCTTCCTCATCCTCCGCAACCGCCGTGAAGACGGTCATCGACAGGAGCATTGTGATTACAAGCAGTCCGGCGATTAATCTGAGAAATTTTTTCTTCATATCAGTTTACACTCACCTTTCCGCTTTAACTTCTCACTCTATACATTATCTCAGTATAGATGGTGTAGAAGAAGACGTATACCTGCTGGAAGAGCGACAGGAGCAGTACGAACATGCAAAGGATAAGTACCATACCGACAACTGTCAGAACTATGCAGACGAATGTTTTTGTGTAGGAATACTGGTGGCACGCCTTCATGCCGGTTACTATGAGAACCGCAGTCCAGATGAGACCAACATAGTAGATTGCATTCGACCAGATTGATTCATCAAGAGTGAGAGCGTAGGTCATAATCGTGGAGATAACCGTGCAGACGATGTAGGGAACAAGTGCATAAGCCGTGTAGATTGCGATTCTGCGCATGTTGCCTTCGCCGTCAAGGAGCGTACAGAACGACCAGTTTGCTACTACCCATGCCAGATAGATGATAACACTCTGGGTGATAATCGGAACGATGTTGAATACGTCCGAATATGCCGCCATGTTGAATGCGAAACCGCCCATTCGCTCTTTGACTACCTGAGCCACGAGGAGAAGGAACACGATAACTATAGTGATGACCATGGAACCTTGCTTCTTCCATCTCATGTCCTCATAGCCTTCCATCGGATGGAAGATGACGTGCTTCAGCCACTGAATCGGCGTCATATCATAGACCATTTACTGCTCCTCCCTTCTTGTTTTTTGTAAAGACTCCCACAATTTTGTTTGCAAGTGTCTTGATGCCCTTCCCGATAAGTCCGAAGAGTCTCTTCCAGAGGTGATCGGGAATCTTGCCTCTCTTCTGGAGCATCCTCACAACGATGTAGAGAACAATCAGAACAGCAATTACTATAACTGCCGCAGTGAAGTTGTTTCTGATGAGGTCCTTACGATAATACTCGAACGCCTTGTCGTAGTCTTCATCGTCGTAGCCTGCCTTGAGGTACTTCATTGCTTCCTCATACTCATCCTGATTGAGGAGAGCCTTGCCTATTGCGACGTAAGCCATGTTGTAGTTACCGTCGCGCTTGAGGATTTCCTGCCAGAGCTCGAGGGATTCTTCGTAAAGTCCTTCGTTATACATCTCAGCGGCTTCGTGAACGTAGGTGCCGAAGAGTGTTTCCGAGAAGACGGTTATGTCGTTGCTTCTTCCGTCAAGGATGTAAATCTTGTCGCCATAGGACTCGATTGCGTTCGGGTTGTCAAATCCGCCGTTCTGGTCTTCCTGATCGCATCCGAAGATGAAGAGGAGGTTGAACTCACGGTCGTACTGGAAGATACGTCCCGATGTGTAGTCGAGGATGTTGACGATTCCGTTATCGCCGATTGAGATGTCGGTCAATCTGGTCGAATAGGTCGTGCCCGAGTAGGTTACCGACGTCTGGTCACCGAATACGATTTCGGCACCGTTCTCGGTACGGGCGATGATATTCTCGCCTGCCGGGTTCAGCTTCTTTACAGCGTCCGTAGTGGTATTCGCCGCTTCAGTTACGGTGTAGATGAAGCCCTGATCGTCGATATCGAAGTTTGCATACTCAACAGGGGTTGCCTTGGTAAGAGTTGCAGACTGGGATTCGGTTGCAATCCTTCTCCACATCCTGTTGATTACGACTGTCGCCGTAACCTCAACCTTGTTCGCGCCGAAGTAGCCAAGGAAGGTTCCGGATGCGGAGTACATGATAGCACCCTTGTTTACTGCGGGGCAGATAACATAGACGTTCTTTGCCGCATCGACGAGCACCTTTGTGCAGTAGAATGAAACCGAATCGTAAAGCTCGGAATCAGGTCTTGTGTACTCAGTGATGATTTCGCAACCCTGATTGCACTTTATGACTCTCTGGTTATCTCTGTCGGCGATGTACATGATGTCGTCTTCGTCGACGTAGATACCGTAAGGGCTCTTGAGGGTGTTAGCCTCGGTGACCTCTGTCGTGCCGTCTTCGAGGGTGGTCTCCGTTGTCATGGAGCTTCCCGTGAAGGTCTTGTAGCAAGCTAAGAGGTTAAATTCGAGGTCTGTCTTGATTATACGGTTGTTGCCGGTGTCAACTATGTACCATTCCAGATTCTCTGAAAGGAAGAAGTCCTTGGCATCCGACAGAGTAGCCGGTTCATCTTCAGAGATGAAGAACTCGCTGTCGGGGTCGGAAAGCTGGTCGAGTCCGATGTCAGCACCGGTTATAGTGTCCGTGACCTGATAACCGTTCTGAGAGGGCACCGCCTCTTTCCACGCGTTGTAGTTATAGGATGTGTACGGGTCGTCAGCGAATGCCGTCACAGCCATCGTGACCGTGAGCATTGCCGCGAGCATTATACACAGCACTTTTTTGATATTTAGTGTCACTGCTTATCACCTGTCTCCTTTTCTATATAGTACAGTCTTGACTGTGCCCATAAGGCTTAGTCCTTCATACCTGAGCTCGCCATGGTTTCCATAACGTTGCTCTGTGCTACAAGGAAGATGATAAGCGGAGGGAACATGAGCACTACTGCCGAAGCGTAGATGATGCCCTGACGCGAGATACCGGAAGCCGCCAACTGGTTCATGATTGTCGGGAGAGTCTTTAACTGCTCCTCGTAAACGAGTGAACCGCCCTGAATGTTCCATGCACCCTGGAATACATAGATAATAAGGGTTGCGATTGCGGGCTTCTGGTTCGGGACGATTACCTGCCAGCAGATGCGGAAGTGTCCCGCACCGTCAACCTTGGCGGCGTCGATAATCGAGTCGTTGATGGTCGACATACTCTGACGCATGAGGTAAAGACCCATTGATGTTGCGATATTCGGGAGAATCAACGCCCAGTAGGTATTGATGAGTCCCAATGCTGCGATGACTATGTACTGCATAATCCATGTCGCTGTCGAGGAGAAGAGAAGTGCATTAACAACGATTGAGTTGAGAGCACCATATCCGGGGAATTTGCACTTTGAAAGTGCGTACGCCGCACAGCAGACAACCAAGACGTGGATTACTGAGATGACAACCGTGATGAAGACGGAGTTGAAAACGTATCTCGAGAACGGAACCCAGAGGTTACCGGCAACCTTGAAGAGGTTTGAGAAGTTCTCCATCGTCGGGTTGAGTACATAAAGTCTCGGCGGGAATATGAAGAGCTCACTGATAGGCTTCAAAGACTGGATAATCGAGTAGTAAAGCGGGAATATCATGAACAATCCGAGGAGTGCAAGTAAGATGAAGATTACTATGTCTCCGCCGAGGGAGCCGTTGATGTGCTTGCCCTTTGACTTCTTGACGTGGACGGTCTCGATTTTTATCTTCGACTGTCTCTTCCTGAGCTTTGCCAACTCTTTTTCTTGCTTTTTTGCGAGCTTTTCCTGATTTTCTCTAATATCAGATGCCATACATTTCCACCCCCTTAATCATCAGTATATCTGCTTAGGATCTTGCGAATAACAGTGTTCGTCAGAATCATTACTGCAAAGAGCACCATACATATTGCACTTGAGTAACCCATTTCGTAACGAATCGTGCCGTAGTCCTGAGCGTGGTTCATGATTGTGTGAACTGCGTAGTCGGTCGAAGGAAGTCCGCAGAGCGTTGAACCTACGGTACCGCAGGTGAACGCACCGGAAATAGCCAGAACCGCTGCGAACAGAAGCGAGGGTCCCATCGCGGGAATCGTGATGGTAAAGAGCTCCTGGAATCTGTTCTGAATGCCTTCGATTGCGCCCGCTTCATAGAGCGAGTTGTCGATATTCTGGAAGCCGGCTCGGAGGGCAAGGAAGCCTGCACCCATTGACGACCAGAGCTGGACGATGATTACAACCCCCATCATATAGCTCGTGTCGGTCAGCCATTGTATGGCGTTGTTGATAATTCCCAAGTCCATGAGAACCGAGTTAAGGTATCCATAGGAGTCACCTGAGAAGATGAGCTGCCAGATAACGTATGCCGACGGCGTCATTGACGGAGCGTAGAATACGAATGTGAAGAATACCTTGAAGAACGGGTTCATTTCGTTGATGAGCCATGCAAGAAGGAAGCTCAGAACGTAGGAGAACGGACCTGTAAATACTGCGAATATGAGTGTATTCCTGATAGCTGTCATGAATACATCATCGTTTACAAACAGCGAGTAGAAGTTCTGGAGTCCGACATACCTTGGTGCCTGTACGAGGTTGAAGTTCGTAAGACCCAGAGGAAGCGTCATGATAACCGGAACCAGCGTGAAGATGGTGAACAGCAGGAAGAACGGAAGCATCATCAGATATACGGTTTTGTTCTGCTTGATGAGATGCCATGTATAGGCGGCTTTGCTCTCTGTGTTTATCGGTCTGACGGCTGTTTGCTCTTTTTTAGCCTTTGCCATGAAACTTACCTCCTCCTTTATTCAAGTGTCGAGATGTCAATTCCCAACTCTTCGTACTTTCTCGTGATTTCATCGTTGATATCTCTGTTGTACCAGAGCAACGTGTCTCTCGGGTTAGCGTAGTTGTTTACGACTTCTCTGAATGCGTTGGTTATGTTACGGGTAACGATGTATGTTGCCGGGATGAGGCTAATCTCGGTTGTGTAATTCATCTGCTCGAGAATCAGCTCATACTCTGACTTCGACCATGAGAGCTGTGTCAGAGCTTCCTGGTTTGCGGTGTCGAAACGTCCGAGAGGACCTAAGAGGGCTTCGAGTGAACGTCCGTACTGAGCCTGAATGTCGGCTTCGGTGAACCACTTGATGAGCTCCCAGGCGTCTTCTCTCTGTTCGTCGGAGAGCTTCGAGAAGATTACGGCACCGGTTGTTGTCGAAGTAGTTGCGTGGTTGATCGTTCCGTCTTCCTGAACGGTTCCGGGTACCAAAGCGAAGTCCCAGAGACCTCTGATTTCGGGTGCCGCGGTGTAAACCTGATTGTAGAAGGTGTAGCCGGTGATGATTATCGGATACTCACCAGTACGGAATCTTGAGAACTGGTCGAAGGTCTGCTCGAAGGAGTAGAGAGTATAGAACTCTGTCCACATTTCGAAGCACTCAACCGCTGTGATATCGTCGAATATTGTTGCGGTCTTGGAAGTGTTGTAGTAATCCATGCCGTTCTGAACCATGAACGTTGCATATGCGTCAAAGTTGAAGCCGACGTTCATGTAGCTACGCTGGATAGTCGGGAGCATGTCGATAAGTTCGTCCCATGTCTCCGGCGGCTCATCGAATCCGAACGATTCGAGTACGTCGGTTCTATAGAACATCATCGAGAAAGTCTGTGAAATCGGGAGTCCGAAGACCTCGTCGCCGTATGTATACAGCGTCATGATGTTGTCGGAGAATCTTTCGATTACCTCCTCGTAGTCGTCAAACTGTGAAACGTCCACAAGGCAGTCACGGATGGCGAGCTGGAGCGGCAGGTCGCCGCTTACGAAGAGTGCGACGTCAGGTCCCTTTCCGGCAAGTGTTGCCTCGATGATACCGCCCTGTACCAAGCTTACATTTACTGCAATACCGGTTTCTTCAACGAAGTAGGAGTCGATAAGTTCCTTAACAATCTGAGCCTGGTCACGTCCGAGGGAAACCCAGACCTCAAGGGCATCTTCGCCGCCGTCGGAAAGGTTGTTATAGTCTTCGAAGAAGGAAGCTATGAACTGATCCCAGCTGAACTGGAGCGACTTGAAGAAGCTTTCCTTGGTGGAGGTGAACTCTATGTCGGCGGAGGTGATTTCGATGAAGTCAACCTCGAGGTACTGACTGCGGTAGTCGGTCATCCACTGAGAAAGTGCGGTGACGTCGTCCTTGAACTGACTGAGCTTTGCGGGGATGTCATCAGGACGTGAAATCATCTTGTCAAGGAGCTGAGCCATTGTTTCGAGTGAAACAGCTTCTGTTCCGGAGGTTCCGGCGATTTCCTCAATCTTAGCCTTCAGAGCTCTGAGCTCGTCGGCGTAGGTCTGGAAATCGGTAAGAAGATCGGGAATCTGCTTGTGAACCATATAGTCGGTGTACTCATCGGGGTCGGAGCCCGTAATCATGAGTATCTGTCTGTAGTAGCTGTTGAGCTCATAGACGAGGTCGTCGAGCTCACGCATGATTTCGCCGATTTCGCCCGGGACAGCTTCGAGGGTGATGGTGTGCTCGCCCGCTTCAAGATAGAAGTAAAGGGTGTTGCCGTCTTCGTCTGTCGGAGTTGTAACCGACCAGCTGTTGGAGTAGTAGAACTTGACAGCCTCAGCCTCTTCACAGGGAATCTCGCCGTCTATATAAATAGTACGGTTGGAGAAGAGTCCTCTCATTTCATCCTGAATGGCACGGATGCCAATCTTGACCCAGCCGGCTTCCTCCATTGTGAACGTCCATGTAACGCTCATTCCGGAATCCTTCCAGGTCTCCGAGCCGATGGTGTTGTAAACCTGCTTGGAAGAAGCGGCGGGAGAAGTGAGGTAGGTGGAACGGTCCTGAGTAGGATAAATGGTGATGTCCGAGGTGCTTGTGCAATCTTCGCCCTCAAGAAGGATGTAGATGCCGGTTGACTCGGAAGCTACGGACTCGTCGGTGGTAACGGTGTCAACCTCTGTGAGGGAAACCGCATCCTCTTCATTGCAAATCTTGAGATATGCGATTGCGAATCTCGCCTTGTCTGACTCGATTGTGATTGTGTGCTCGCCTTCGGTGAAGTAGAACTCGAGCGGGTCGTTATAAAGACCGTCGGTGTCTTCAAAGAAGGTTGTCTGCCATGCGAGGGACTCCTCGAGGGTAGGTCTTATCTGGTTGCCGCTGATATCCGTTCTGAAGCTGCGGTTGCCATCCTCGTCATACTCATAGGAGCTCTCGGAGATAGCCCAGACCTTGCTTAAAAGGATTCTCTCTGCGGTCGAGTAGGGAAGCTCGCCGTCGATATAGATGGAAAGCTCGATGTCGTTGGCGGTGCTTGCAAGAGCGTAATACATAATCTCTATGTTATAGATGCCCGCTTCCTCGACGGTAAACGTATATTCAACATACGCTTCCTCTTCCGGGAGAACCAGAGCCTCGACATCTTCAATGGTATCTACATATGCCTCGGTCTCATCGCTGACGTAGGAGTAGTCGGTGCCGGTGATTTCAATCTCGTCGTCCGGTCTCGGGTCGTCTGCGTGGTTGTCATAGAATGTCGAGTAGCTGTTGGCTCTCGAAGCATCATCAATGGCTTGTGCGGATGTTTCGGCGACGGTAGTCGTAGATGAAGACGATGCTTCCTCTTCGGAAGTGTCGCTGTCCGCATAAACCGTGCCGACAAACGGCACCATCATCGCAAGCGCGAGCACGAGCGACAACGAACGCATAAACAGTCTATTCCCGAACTTATTGTCCCCGAACAGTTTGTTTTTCACTGTGGTATCCACCTTTCTGCTAAATTGCTCCGACCGGTTCGCGTACAGTTTTCGGTCAGATGCTTCTATTCTTCCTTACAGGTTATAAAAAGTTTATTCCGCCTTGCGAATATAGATTCGCTCGGCATCCTTGTCAAGGTCAGCCTTGACTCGGTCACCGCCCTTCATTCCGAGCTCTTCGAGGTACTCCTTCGGAAGCTGGAGCCGCCCCGTGCGGTCGAGGACCACAAGCTCTTCGGAAATGAAGTCCGGTTCGCCCTCAGTCACCGATTTCGTGAGCGCTTCGTCCATGTCTTCAAGACTCTGCGATTCTCTCATGATTTCGGCATGCGACTTTTTGATTATTTCACTGGACGTTCTGCCGTCCCTTATTGCTATTACTCTGTCTATCTGTTTTGCAAGCCGCATGTCGTGGGTTACGATTACAATCGTAATTCCCCTCGTGCGGTTCAGGTCCTTGAAGACCTGCAAGAGTTGGTCGGAGGTCTTCGTGTCGACCGACCCCGTCGGCTCGTCGGCAAGAAGTATCTGCGGGTTGTTCGCAAGTGATATCGCAATCGCGACTCTCTGCTGTTCGCCGCCCGACATCTGGTCAAGCCTCGAATTTACTCTGTGAGAAAGCCCCACGGCATCAAGGAGCTCCAAGGCTCTCTCGCGTCTCTGCTTCTGCCCCTGAAGGAGCATCGGAAGCTCGACGTTCTGCTCCGCCGTTAAGTACGGAACAAGGTTTCTTGCGTTGTTCTGCCAGACAAACCCGACCATGTTGCGCTTATAGAGCATGTAGTCCTCTTCGGTGAACTTGAGAAGGTTTCTGCCGTTCACGTTGAGAGACCCCGCCGACGGTTTGTCAAGTCCGCCGAGCATATTTAAGAGCGTCGATTTTCCGGAGCCGGAGCTTCCGACTATCGCAACGAGCTCGCCGCGCTTCACCTTCAGATCAAGACCCTGCAGTGCCACAACCTCAATCTGATCTGTCTTGTAAATCTTGACGAGGTTTTCGCATTCGATTGCGTACTCCGTGGTGGGAGCCGTTATCTCCTGCTCATGCTCAAGAATTTTTTGTTTCTTCTTTGATAATTTCTTTTCTTTGGGCTGTTTTTCTTTGGGTTGCTTTTTTTCTTTTGGTTTCTTTTCTTCGTCCGGAACGGCGTCTCTTATTTCATCAGTCAATAATCTCACCGTCCTCCAAAGTGTAAACCCTGTCGGCAATCTCCAGCAGGCTCGGGTCATGAGTCGTCATGACTATGGTCATCTTTTCCGAAATTACAAGCCTCTTGAAAAGCTCGACGATGTGGTGACTGGTCGCCGTGTCAAGCTCGGCTGTCGGCTCGTCGGCAAAGATTATTCTCGGCTCGTGAGCCAGAGCTCTCGCTATCGCGACTCTCTGCTGTTCGCCTCCGGAAAGCTCACCGGGGCGATGGTTCATTCTCTTGGCAAGACCGACCTCCTCAAGGCACTTCTTTACTCGCTCGTCGCGCTGTGCAAACGGGAACTTCGAAAGCCGAAGACCGAAATCGACGTTTTCGTATGCCGTCATCGAGGACATCAGCGCCACCGACTGGAAGACGAACGCCATCTTGTATCGCCGGAGCTCATCTCTTTTCGAATCCGACAGCTTTGTGATGTCGGTCCCGTCGAAGAAGACTTCGCCCGAAGTGGGTCTGTCGAGAGCACCCAAGAGGTTTATGAGAGTTGTCTTTCCGGAGCCGGAGCGACCCTTCAGAATGGTAAGTCCGCCCTCGTTCACCGTTATGTTGATGTCATGAAGCGCGTGAACCACGCTTCCGTCGCCAATCTGAAAATCTCTGCTCAGACCGTGCGTTGCTATGATTGTTTCCATTGGCGTCCTCCGAAATTGAAATCCGTCGATTTGTGCATCTTGCACAAATTCACTGTTTCATCCTCTATAAACACTTATAAGCAAATTCCTTTTCCGAAATTTTGCACAATCAGTCGGCAAAAAATCTTTGATGAAAAAGGCATTTGCTTGGTAAAGTCTCTCCCTGGCGGACAAAACCCGAAATCCGTTTTCAGAGAAGAACTATGCAGGTGACAGCGTTCCATGAAAAATACAATCCGGAGGATACTGCCATCCATTTGCGGTGATTTTCACAAAATCACCTTATAACGTTTTCTATTATATCAAAGAAGAGACCGCTTGTCAATAACTTATGCCAAAATAAAGTTGCTTGAAACGAACCTATTTTAGGCGATATGACAAACGGTCTGCTCAGGTAGTCAAAATTTGTGATGTTGTTGAAAGTTTGTTTTGGAAATGTTGACGGGATGCGGTATTACTCGGCTGAAAGATAATCTTCAATCTCCGACACTCTTTCATCGTCCAGCTCAAAAACGGCATCCGAGGCGGACTGGGAATAAATAAGCGATGTGTCGCTTGACGAAGTGAAGCCGATGACGTAGCTCTCGCCCACTTCAACCGTATTTTTCTTCAATGACAGGAGAATTGTGCCATCGGAATAGGTATTGAGATTCTCGCCCATATAAAGAGTCTCAACCGTGCACCGATAGGTGTTGCTGTTCTGGACAGTGCCCTCAACTTCGAGACCTTCTATATTCACAACTCCTATGAACTTCGACTCGCTAATCAGCTCTTCGATGTCATTTTCATAGACTGTCTCTATGACTTCCCCGTGCTCAGCAGAATTATAGACGCTGATAATGTAGTCCCTTATGGAGTCAGTGACTGGAATCGGTTCGGAATAGATTATATAGGTGTCGTTCTCTTCGCAGAGAAGAATATCAGCTGAGACCATATACCTATCATGGTCATAAAAAACGGATTCGAGCTTTTCCATCACCAAAATATATTCCATCCCAACGGTGTATATATCGGCACCGAGCTCATAGGTATAGTCGATTTCGGTAACCTCAGCAATTCCGGAATTTGCATACAGATATATCTCCTCATCGGGTACATTGCCGTAAAGAACATCTTTGACGATAAACTTCTGCTCGGTATAGTTGTCATGCGAGATAGTCTCGACGTACTCGCCGACTATTGCAACGTTACTGTTGAGAATCACGTCATCAAAAGTGTAATATTCCAGATAGTACACTTTCACGGTCTCCTCCGGCTCCGGAACATCGGGATATTCCTCTTCGGCGGTATCTTCGGCATCATCAACCTCATCGGCGGCAACATCTTCACCCTCCGGTTCGCCGCTCAAAAGTTCGCCATCATCGACAACACTTTCAGCGTCTTCAATCCCTAGCTCGCCACTCAGAAGTTCCTCAAGATACGCTATATCAATCTCGACATCAGCATCCATTTCGTTATAGAAATAGTTGTCATAGTCAATTCGTGTGGCACTCATGATGACGATATATTCAATCAGGTTGTCCTCGGAATCGTACCATCTCAAAGAGTAGCTCCAGTCGTTGTGTTGCCGGCTCGACTCGTCCCGATTGAAGGTCATCGAATTGATGTTGTCGGTGATGTATGCGATAGTCTCAGGATCGGTGATTTCGACCGTCTCTCCCGAAGAGCCGGACATAAGCAAAATCTTGCTCGCCCCGTCAATGTTGAAAGTGACAACCTTCTCCGCACAGCCGACCATGGTCAGGGCAACTGCTACTGTTAAAATTAAAACAAAGATTCTTTTCATAATAGTGCCTCCTTGGAAAAGTTTTTCTATAAGTAATACACATTTGGGGGCGGGATTATTGCAGTCTCAGAAAATTTTTTGAAAAAAAGCACCTGCAAAATGCAAGTGCTTTGTGGCTGCCTCTGTCGGGCTCGAACCGACGACCCCCTGATTAACAGTCAGATGCTCTACCGACTGAGCTAAGAGGCAATATTGAATTTCGGGTCTTATGCAAACGAGAGCACATAATATAAATAGTATGTGCTCTCATTTCGTAAGTGTCGGCAACACCAATTTTCCCAGGACGTCACCATCCAAGTATCGTAGGCGAGAATGAGCTTAACTTCTGTGTTCGGCATGGGAACAGGTGGGACCTCATCTCAATCGTCACCGACTAAAGGAACCAGAGCTTCGTATGCGAAGTTCAACAGTATCCTCAAAATTGAATAATTAGAAAAGAACAAGTATTGTTCAGACGAACATAATTAAGAGGTTAAGCCCTCGACCAATTAGTACTCGCCGGCTAAACATGTCACCATGCTTACACCATGAGCCTATCAACCCGGTAGTCTTCCGGGGGTCTTACTCAGTAACCTGATGGGATATCTTATCTTAAGGACGGCTTCACGCTTAGATGCTTTCAGCGTTTATCCGATCCGCACATAGCTGCCCGGCTGTGCCACTGGCGTGACAACCGGTGCACCAGAGGTGCGTCCATCCCGGTCCTCTCGTACTAGGGACAGCGCCTTTCAAATATCCTACGCCCACGACAGATAGGGACCGAACTGTCTCACGACGTTCTGAACCCAGCTCGCGTACCGCTTTAATTGGCGAACAGCCAAACCCTTGGGACCGAATTCAGCCCCAGGATGCGATGAGCCGACATCGAGGTGCCAAACCTCCCCGTCGCTGTGGACGCTTGGGGGAGATCAGCCTGTTATCCCCAGGGTAGCTTTTATCCGTTGAGCGACGGCAATTCCACTCTCATACCGCCGGATCACTAACTCCTACTTTCGTACCTGCTCGACCCGTCGGTCTCGCAGTCAAGTTGGCTTCTGCGTTTGCACTCTATGCACGATTTCCGTCCGTGCTGAGCCAACCTTTGAGCGCCTCCGTTACTCTTTTGGAGGCGACCGCCCCAGTCAAACTGCCCACCTAACGATGTCCCCCGACTTGTTTCAAAGCCGCAGGTTAGAACTTCAGCACTCCAAGAGTGGTATCCCAAGGTCGACTCCATCAAAGCTGACGCCTTGACTTCCTCGTCTCCCACCTATCCTGTACGTGAAATACCAAAATTCAACATTAAGCTACAGTAAAGCTCCATGGGGTCTTTCCGTCTAGTCGCGGGTAACCGGCATCTTCACCGGTACTACAATTTCGCCGGGCGGGCTGTTGAGACAGTGCCCAAATCATTACGCCATTCGTGCGGGTCAGAACTTACCTGACAAGGAATTTCGCTACCTTAGGACCGTTATAGTTACGGCCGCCGTTTACCGGGGCTTCAATTCAGAGCTCTCACTCCTCCTCTTAACCTTCCGGCACCGGGCAGGCGTCAGCCCATATACGTCATCTTTCGATTTAGCATAGACCTGTGTTTTTGATAAACAGTTGCCTGGGCCTATTCACTGCGACTCATTCTCATGAGTACCCCTTATTCCGAAGTTACGGGGTCAACTTGCCGAGTTCCTTGACAACCCTTCTCTCGCTGGCCTTGGAATCCTCTTCCTATCTACCTGTGTCGGTTTGCGGTACGGACGCTGCAAACGTACGCCAAGCTTTTCTCGCCATGTTCCAAAACTGCTTCCACTCAATCGTGTCCCTTACGACCGGATCAACCAATCTCCGGCTAGTCCCTTCACATGTGTCCCTTAGTTTAAGTTTTTTAGCGGCTACGGAATGTCTACCGTATGTGCATCGGCTACGCGTTTCCGCCTCGTCTTAGCTTCCGGCTAACTAGGAGCGGACGAACCTTCCTCCTAAAACCTTAGATTTTCGGCCAT
>JAJBSV010000004.1 GCA_020861185.1 Ruminococcus sp.
CGTCCAGAACCTCCTCCACAATCTCGGTGTCGCTGCGGTCGGAAAAGACCAGCGTCCCTTCCTTGGTCAGGGTGAAGAAGTCGATTTCATAAGCGCAGGTCGGCATATACTGGTATTCCGCCTTTGCGCCTGTGATTTTGGAAATGACCTGCGCCAGCTCCTTGCGCCGTGCGCCCGTTGCGATGTACTTTACTTCCATTGTGCTTGCCCCCTTGTTTTTCAGTAGTACATATATCGCTCTAAACCGCAGGAATAGCAAGCAGTTCAGGCGCAAAAGATGTACCGAATTATCCCGCAGAAAACTGTGAGTAATACACAATGCCGGAGAGTACGAATACCACGCACGGGAGCGCCACGCCGTTGCCCCACAGTTGCGCCGTGTCCGCTTTTTAGTTTCCTTGCACCTCCCTTCCCTTGGTGACTTTTTATGCCCGTGTCGACGGCTGGAGCCGTGCCAGGACGCGCCTGAGTGTGGCCAGCCGAGACCTTAAGGGGTGCTTCAAAGAGACTGCCGAGCGTCAGTTTATTCATCCGCAGCCACCTCCGCATACTGTAACGTCTGCCCATCACGCTCCACAGACACACCGTCCGCCGAGCCGACCTGCTCCACATAGCGGTTTACGATGACATCGCAGAACTTTTCGTCCAGCTCGATGGTGCAACAGACGCGGTCTGTCTGTTCACAGGCAATGAGCGTAGAGCCGGAACCCCTGAAGGGGTCCAGCACCACGGAATTGCTCATGGAGGAATTGGTGATGGGATAGGCGAGCAGGGGGATCGGCTTCATTGTAGGGTGGTCGCCGCTTTTCTTCGGCTTGTCAAACTCCCAGACAGTCGTTTCCTTCCTGCCCGTGTACCACTGGTGCTTACCTCTTTTCTTCCAGCCGTAAAGTACCGGCTCATGCTGCCACTGATACGGGGAGCGCCCCAGCACCAGGGACTCCTTCTTCCAGATACAGCAGCCGGATAAATAAAAGCCAGCATCCGCAAAGGCTCTCCTGAAATTCAGCCCCTCGGTGTCGGCATGGAAAACATAGATGGACGCATCCTCCGCCATGACCGCTTCGGTATTTTTGAACGCCGAGAGCAGAAATTCATAGAAGGCTGTATCCGCCATGTTGTCATTTTTAAGTTTCCCTGCCGTACCCTCGTAGTTGACGTTGTACGGCGGATCCGTAATCACAAGGTTTGCTTTGACGCCGCCCATCAGCGCGACAAAGGTGTCGGGATTTGTCGAATCGCCGCAGACAATCCTGTGTCTGCCCAGCACCCAGATGTCTCCCGCCTTGGAGAAAGCGGGCTTTTCCAGTTCCGCATCGACATCAAAATCATCCTCTTTAACCTTGCTGCCGTCATCGAAGAGAGTGGCGATTTCCTTTTCATCAAAGCCGGTCAGGGAGACATCGAAGTCCTCGCCCTGCAGGGCTTCAATCTCAATACGCAGTAGTTCCTCATCCCAGCCTGCATCCATCGCCATGCGGTTGTCGGCGATGATATATGCTTTTTTCTGGGCTTCGGTCAGGTGGTCAGCAAAGACACACGGAACCTCGTTGATGCCTTCTTCCTTTGCCGCATGGATTCTGCCGTGTCCGGCAATCACACCGTAGTCCCTGTCGATGATGACGGGGTTGATGAATCCGAATTCCCGCAGGGAGGAGCGGAGCTTGTTTATCTGCTCCGGCGAGTGTGTCCTTGCGTTATTTACATATGGCACCAGCTTCGCAATTGGTACGAGCTGCATTTCGGTGGTCGTTTTCATTACTTTCCCTTCTAAGAAGCGTTCTTAAAATAAAATGAGCGGTATGTTTCTGTATCTACATACCACCCATATCTTTCTACATGTCGTTGCGCCAAATCAAAGATTCGCTTCTGCTCTTTATGCGTAAGTTCTCTCGCGCCATCATTTTCATGTCTATACTGACCAAAGAAAAGGCGCGAGGCAAAATTATAAACAGCAGCCGCTGTCATTTCATCGTCAAACATTCCAAGCTCAATATAGCATTCATGGTATTTGATTCTTGCTCGCCATCTTCCTCTTCGAGAAGAAACACCTTTGAATCTGGAAGAACAAGGTCTGTCCATTTTCCTCTGATTAAAGGAATTTTGCAATGTTGTAACGTGCCGTAGGTTTTCTTTTCGATTGTCCAACCCATTTGAATTGATATGGTCAACAATTTCTCCAGGCAAAGAGTGCATTATTTCTCTGTGCATCCAAACCGTACTCGGCTCTCCTTTGCCATGCTGTCCACGTCTGACTGCGTACCAGGTATCTTTATGAGATCGAGATGGTACACAAAACCATCTAAATTTAATCAATTCAGTATAATCTTCATCATCTACAACAGCTGATTTACCTCTCGTTAATGGTATTGTTTTCATTAAAAAAATCCCCAGCAGGCAAAAGCCTCAAAGCAACCGACCGAGCGGATGTACTGTCTTGCCTCCTCCACAATCTCAGAGTAGGGCAACCCGTCCACGGTATCGTCGCCAATAGCACAGCACAGTTCGACAGGCTGCCCAGTCTACTGTGCTTTTAGGAAAGCGTGTATATTTACACTTGCATCGGGCTTGGACAGGTCTTTTCCGTGCAGACCGCCGCCGGTGACGGAGTCCGCCATATCAGAGACGAGCTTACGGTTCGTAGCGCCAGTGTCCACATCCGAGCCGCCAGTCCAGTAGCCGAGCGGATTGACATCAGCGCTCGGCACAGAAATCTTTCTTTTCAGTTCATCTGCATCAGCGTTGCTCTGACAGATGATGAGACGGTGGTGCTTGGTATCAAGAATGTACTTCCCGTCTGTTGGGTATTCCCTATAGATTGCCCTCGCTGTATCGGACAGGAGCTTTTGCTCTACGGTCAGCGGCACTCCTTTGAAGATGCCGTTGTCGCCACAGCGGATGCCGCCCGACTGGTTTTCTGCCAGATGTCTGTCCTGCGGTACAATGCGCAGGTCGAGCAGGACTTTCCCTGCAATCCGGCAAACCGTCTCGGCAATGTCCTCCTTATCCAGAGCAGCAGTCGTTTCAATAATTACATGGCACACACCATGTCCGAGCAGAACCTCCACAGCAATTTTCGGATTCTCCTCCGCGGCGTATGCCAGGTCAACGATTGCTCCCGCAATTCTGTCTGCCACCTTATCCGGATGGCTCGGATTTACTTTTTCTATCATCCAGTAGCCTCTGTCACCGTGATACTGACCGTTTCCCCATCAGACAGCGTGGCCGTGCCGCCGGTTACGCGCCCGTCTGCATCCAATGAGAGCGAAATGGCTGTAATGGAGCTGCCATCTTTGCCTGTGGCCCCTGTGGCTCCTGTGGCACCAGTGTCGCCTTTCTTGCCCTGTTCGCCTTTATCTCCCTGCTCGCCTTTATCACCGCGCGGAATTACGAAATCCAAGACAAGGTCTGCCTCGGTGCTGCTGTTTACAACCGATGCCTCTGTTCCGGCTGCTCCGGTTGTTGTCGTGCCCACCGTCACTGTAGGGGCCTGCCCGGTGGTTCCTGCTCCCGCCAGCTCCGCAATGTTGCGAATGTTCCCGTCTGCGTCGTAGAAATTGCCGTTAAACGGAGACATCCCATGAATTTTCCTATTGTTCGTTGCCATTTTTAATTCCCCTTTCTCGCCCGGAGCAGCCGTTCCATCACATCATCCTGTGGGCTGGCTCCTGTGTATTCGCCGGTACAGTTCTCCCGGACAATTTGATATATCTCCGACCACAAGCGGTTTGCCTGCGTCATGTACTTATCCGCAATCGCCACATAGGGAGACTGGATCGCCGCTCCCGTGGTGGGGTGCTTCGCTAAAAATCCGAGCTGGCTGGTAATGCTTTCACACTGTATCCAGCGGGCGCTTGCCATAGCGAAGCGTTCAATGAGCTGCGGAGAGACAAGCGCCGCACAGCCGCGCTCCGAGAGCCACTGCCATGTGGTTTCATATATTT
>JAJBSV010000002.1 GCA_020861185.1 Ruminococcus sp.
ACACCGCTTTCTGAGCTGCCAAAAGGCTAAATAGTTACTTGTCGGTATTTAGCTAATTCGGGGGACTTTTTTTATCTCAAAGAGATTTTACTTGGATTCCTTTGAAGAAGCCAAAGCCTTGTAGCAGACGCCTGCCAACGCTCCGCCTACGAGAGGACCTACGATGAAGATCCAGAGCTCCGAGATAGGAGTGGTGTTGCCGGAGATTGCGGCGATGAGGGCGGGACCGAAGCTTCTTGCAGGGTTTACGGAGGTACCGGTCAAGCCGATGCCAAGGATGTGGACGAATGTGAGGGTCAGGCCGATTACGATACCTGTAACGGCTGTGTTCTCGGTCTTGCTTGTTACGCCGTGGATGGCAAGAACGAATACGAATGTAAGGACGATTTCGACCAGGAGTGCCGCAATAGCACTTCCGCCGACACCCGATGTGCCGTTGGAGCCATAACCACCGGTTGCATCAACAACTCCACCGAGGTTCCAGATAAGAGCAAGAATTGCAGCGCCGCATGTTGCTCCGAGAACCTGAGCGATAACATAGCCGACAAAGTCCTTGACGGTCATCTTTCCGGTGACCAACATCGAAAGCGAAACGGCAGGGTTTACATGACAGCCGGAAACATTACCGATGCTGTAAGCCATTGCAACGATTGCAAGTCCGAATGCAAGAGCGGTCAGAATGTATCCGCCGCCTGCTTCACTACTACAGCCGACGAGCATAGCGGTTCCACATCCGAAGACCACCAATACGCATGTGCCGATAAATTCGGCAATATACTTCTTCATTTGATAAGTACCTCCTAATTAAAGTATAATCCCGTAATTCTGCTTGATTGCAATTTCAGAGATTACTTTAATTATATAGCTCTTTTGGAATCTTGTCAAGTGTTATAACATCGGAATTATTATAAATTTCATTCAGAATATCGGAATTATTGTCCATGAGATACCTCGTGTGCCAGTTCATGAACCAGAGCCAGTTTGTGTTATCTCTCCTGAAATCGTCGAAATGCGGAAGATTGCCGATTTCATGATAGCAAAGCGGCTTGTCGCAGACTTTAAGAAGTCTGTCCCAACCGAATTTGTTGGTGGTTCCGTCGTAGGTGTCCGAGCCGACGATGTCACAGTATTCGTCTCCCGGATACCAACCGGGCTTTACTTCTCCCAAATAGCCTAAGACCCAGATAAGATTATTAAGTCCGTGATAGTTTGTGTATCTGTCATACATCATTCTCCATAGTCTGATGAACGGCTCAGCACCGCCCTTGCCCCACCAGAACCATTGACCATCAAATTCACGGAACGGTCTCCAGATTACTGGGACATGCTCGGACTGAAGAATCTTCAGAGCCTCGGCTCCCAAATCCCAATTTTTGAGCATGAGCTCGTTTTCGGGAGTGCCGTATGTGAGAAGCTTGTCGAAATCGGGGTTATCCGCCTGACTGTCGGGATAGGCACCGCCGTTGACGCCAGTGTGCCAGCAGATAGTGACAATTCCGCCACGCATACGCCAGTCGATTGCACGGTTGATGACGCCTCTGAAATCGGCGTGCATGAAATCAAGTCCTCTGATTGCGGGGTATTTTCCCGTCTTCTCAAAGACGTAATTTACCTCCCACTCGGTTGTTCTTCTGTGGGGAAATTCCTGCTGACCGGAAAGCATCAAGCGCTTGTCATAGCAATCGCAAAGATACTGAAACAGCTTTTTTGTTTCAGCTGTCGCGTTCTTGTTTACATGTGAATAGGACTGCATGTTTGTCTCCTGATAGTTATTTTGCGTAATCTGTAAGCTTTGAAGTATCGAGCTTTTCATACTTTGTGAGGAATCCGCAAAGCTCGCTTGCGATAGTCCTGACTCCGCCCTCACTGTCAGACTCGATATTGAGAGGCATCAGCGGCTCATGAAGGGACATGCGGAGAAGGAACCAACCGTCGCCGTGGTCTTTGTCAAGATTGATTCTGATGCCCTCATAGTTGCTGTCGGCAGGTGTCCAACCGGGCTGAGACTTCGAATACTCCTTCAGATTCGAAATAATATCGTTGCCATAGGACTTGAAGTCCTCGAGGTCGATATTCATTCTGAATTCCATGCTCTCGGCGGGCTCTCTTAAGCCGTCGATGAGGGAATGAAGAGTATAACCCTCTTTTACTCCCCTCGAAAGCTCGATTATGAGCCTTGTGACTATATATGCACCGTCATCGAGGAAATAGTTATCCTTGAAGGCACCGTGACCGGAAGTTTCGATTGCGAGCTGACTGTCGATACCCTCTTTGTTGAGGCGGATCGACTCGTTGATGACGTTGCGGTATCCCCTTCTGAATCTGTGGTGAACGCCGCCCTTGGAGCGGATGAAATCACCCAAACCGGAAGAAGTTACGCTGTCGGTGACGATTGTGGTGTGCGGATGCTCTCTTAAGAGCATTGCGGAAAGCATTGCAATAAGGCGGTTGCGGTTGAGCTCGCTTCCGTCGGAAAGGACCGCACCCGCTCTGTCGACATCTGTATCGAAGATGATGCCGAGATCTGCCTTGGATTCTTTCACTGCTTCCGTAATTGAAGCCATAGCCTCTTTGTTTTCGGGGTTCGGGATATGATTCGGGAAGCTTCCGTCGGGGTCGAGATATCTCGAGCCGGTGGTGTCAGCACCGAGAGGCTTCAGGACCTTTTCGGCATAGAAGCCGCCTGCGCCGTTTCCGGCATCCACCACTATCTTAAGTCCCGTGAGCGGAGTTTCATTACCGCAACTGATTCTAATCATATCGGCAAGACGCTTTGAATAGACATCCATAAACTCGTCCTTCTTGACTGATGCAGGCTTGATGCCGGTGTGGAGATCTGTCTCGGCGAGTTCAATCATTTCCTTGATATCGCTTGCCTCAACGCCGCCGTCGGGGGTGAAGAACTTGTAGCCGTTGCGGTTATACGGGAGATGGCTTGCGGTTACCATTACAGCACCGTCAAACATATAGCCATCGGTCTTGGTGGTCATGAACATTGCAGGAGTGCTGGCAAGCCCCATGTCGGTGACTTCGATTCCCTCTTTTGCGAGTTCGTCCGCCATCCAGCCGAGGAGCTTCTCTCCCGAAAGGCGGGAGTCTCTGCCGATCGCCACACGAAGACTTGTTTTCTGAGTTCTTCTTACAAGCCAGAGGGCGAAGCCTCTTGCTATATCACGGCAAGCGCCCTCGGTCAGATTTACATCCTGACCGGGTACGCCTGCGATTGCTATTCCTCTTATGTCGCTTTCGTTGCGAAGCTTTGAGTAATCCTTAGTTGTCGTCATAATAAAGCACCTTTTTCTTTGAAGTTTTATATAAGTTCCATTTTGCCGTTCCGAAGAACAATTTTATACGGTGATTCCTGCTCGAATGTTGCAGTGCCTTCTCCGAAGCCTCCGGGTACCAAGAGAGCGACTTTTCCGCCCTGATTGACAATGAGCTCAGCTTCGTAAACCTTGCCATCGTGCCAAGTCATATTGACGGTTACATCTCCCCTTGCCTTCAAGCCGCTGACTGAGCCGCTCTTCCAGTGATTGGGAATTGCGGGAAGAAGTCTTATCAGACCATCCTGTGATTGCAGAAGCATCTCGGCGATTCCGGCAGTTCCACCGAAATTGCCGTCAATCTGGAACGGTGCGTGCATATCGAAGAAGTTGGGATATGTCGAGCATGCGAGAAGATAATTCAAGTGCTTTCCCGCTTCATTGCCGTTCCGGAGCCTCGCCCACATGTTGACAATCCACGCTCTGCTCCAACCGGTGCCTCCGCCACCGTGACTGAGGCGCCTTTCGATGGTCGCTTGCGCCGCCTTCATGAGCTCAGGAGTCTTTTCGTAAGTAAACTGAGATGAAGGATAAAGACCGTAGAGTTGGGAGATGTGGCGGTGTCCTATCTCCGTTTCGTCATAGTCCTCTGTCCACTCCATTATCTGTCCGTGCTTGCCTATACTGTTTTCGGGAAGCTTCGGGAGAAGTTCACGAAGCGCATCCGTGAGGTTGTCCTCGTCGTTAAGAACTTCGGAAGCCTTGATGCAATCGGTGAAGAGATCTCTTACAATCATGGTGTCCATTGTGGGACCGACGCAAATCTGTCCCTGCTCGCCGGACGAATGGATATATGTGTTCTCAGGAGAAAGCGACGGACCTGTCATAAGCTTGCCGTCGTGCTCAAAGAGATAATTCTTCATGAAGACGCAGGCGCGCTTCATAATCGGGAGATATTCGCGAAGAAAATCTTTATCAAGGGTAAACTCGTAGTGCGTCCAGATGTGGGTGCATAGCCATGCGGCACCACTCGCCCAGATAGTTGCGGAAATCCAGTTATCCTGCGGGGCACAATCGCCGAACAGGTCGGTGTTGTGATGAGCAACAAACCCCTCGATGCCGTACATATCACGGGCGACCTTCTCGCCGTTCGGAAGCATTACCTTCAGGTGCTCCAGGAGCGCCATGTGGCAGTCGGAGAGATTGCAGGGCTCGGCACACCAGTAGTTCATCTCGGTGTTGATATTAATCGTGTATCTCGAGCCCCAGGCGGGATAAAAGTCTTTATTCCATATTCCCTGAAGGTTTGCAGGCTTGGTCCCCTGACGGGAGCAGGAAATCATCAGATACCGCCCGAAGTCAAAATAAAGCTCACAGAGATTATTATCGGGTCTGATATAGGTTTCGTGTATTCTCTGGTCGGTCGGCATGCCGTCATGGTTCACCTCATCATCAATGGTGAGCCTGACCCTGTCGAAATAGGTCTTATAGTCTTCGATATGGCGGGCTTTTATTGCCTGATAACCGAGACTTGCGGCGTTTTCAAGAACAGACGAGCACCAAGCATGGAGATCTTCGCCATGGAAGTCGGTTCTGATGGTCAGATAAAGTGTAAGCTCATCAGCATCATAGACATTAAGCTCCGTTTCAGTGAGCTTCGACATTCCGCCGACATTTTCGCATGTGATTGCGATGATATAATCGCAACCTTCGTCCCGCTCCCTGTAGTGGAGATAAACGCCGTTTTCGTCAAGAGATGATTCTATGAAATCTCCCGCTGTGAGACAGGAAAAATCAATCTTCATTGAGGTTTTTCCGCCATCAGATGAGGCTTCGTGCATACAAAGGACGTTGTCGGGTGCACTTACGAGATATTCTCTCGAAAAAGAGTGACTCTCGGAACTGAAAGTTACGATGCAAACGGCATTAGCAATATCCAGAACTCTTTTGTAGTCGGAATAACCGTCGTGGTTGAAGCCTATCATCAGGAAGCCAGCGGTGTCGTAGTGGCTCTCGTCCTGAGGATGAGGGTACATATCCGAGATTTCAAGCTCAGTCGCCTCACCGATTTTGCCCTCAAGGAGAAGCTCACGGATTTTCTTGTACGAGCCCAAGGATTTGGGGTTATAGCGTTCTTTGACGCCCTTGCGATTCCATATTGTCTCCTCGTTGAGCTGAATAATGTCGTCCGTCGGGTCGCCGTAAATCATTCCGCCGATGCGACTGTTGCCGATGGGGTATGCTTGGTTCCAACCTTCGCCGTTATAATCCTTCTCGTCTTTGGTCGGTGCAGGATGGTCGAGCCAGATTTGCTTTTTTTCATATTCGTGTGTCAAAAAGAACACTCCCTTCTATGAATCCATTCTACAGTATTCAGGCGGTCATTTCAATAGTAAATTACGAAAGGATAAAATATTATCCGCTACAAAATCGTATAGAGAAAACTCTCTTCCCGTTGGAAAAGAAAGAGAGTTTATGTTATTTCATTCGAGCTCTGATACACAATCACTCAGAAGTGTCGGGATGTCGAGATTCTGAGGGCAGTGTTCAGTGCACTGACGACAGGAGATGCAGTCGCTCGCCTTGCCGGTGTTCTTGACCGTCTCGGCATACTTATCCTTTATTTCGCCGAGCTTGCGGATATCGCGCTTATACTCGTTATAGTGAGCAAACAAATCCGGAATCGGGATGTTCATCGGGCAACCGTCAGTGCAGTAGCGGCAGGCGGTGCAAGGAATTGCAAACTTGAGGTTCTCGCTGACATTCGAAATGGCTTCATAGTCCTTATCAGTCAAAGGTTCGAAGTTTTGCATGTAAGAGGTGTTGTCCTCAAGCTGCTGCATGTCGCTCATACCGCTCAATACCATCATTACATTCGGCAAAGAAGCACAGTAACGGACAGCCCATGAAGCATAAGACTTCGTAGCATCGTAGTCATCGAATATCTTTGCCGCGGTCTTCGGAAGTCTTGCCAAAGCTCCGCCCTTGACGGGTTCCATTACGATTACGGGCTTATTGAATGCTGTCGCGACTTCATAGCAACGACGGCTTCTTACCCAAGCGTCCTCCCAGTCGAGATAGTTAATCTGAAGCTGGACATACTCAACCTCCGGATGCTCGGTCAAAATCTTCTCGAGAGTTTCGGGGCTGTCGTGGAAGGAGAAGCCGATGTGCCTGATTTTGCCCTCGTCGCGCTTTCTCTGAATATAGCCGAAAGCGTCGGTCTTCTCGATATACTCATAGATGTCCTTGTTGACGGCATGAAGCCAGTAGTAGTCGAGATAGTCGACTCCAAGGCGGGTCATAGACTCGTTGAAGATGTTTTCGCGCTCGTCCTCGTTCGGCTTTGAGAACAGCGGAAGCTTCGTTGTGATTGTGAAGCTGTCACGAGGGTGACGCTTTACAACTGCCTCTCTGAAAGCGACCTCGCTCTTGCCGCTGTGATAGGCATAAGCGGTGTCGAAGTATGTAAAGCCGCGCTCAAGGAACTTATCAGCCATCGCCTTGAACTGCTCAAGGTCGATATTCGAATGGTCGTCCCCTATTATCGGCAATCTCATAAGCCCAAAGCCTAATTTTTTGATATTATTCATTGTGCCACTTCCCTTTTACAAACATTTCTTACCTATAATTATAAAAGCATTTCCGGCAAAAGTCAAGAATCCGATAAGAAATCACGAAGCAAATCCAGGTTAATATCGTCGTGCTCGAGCTCTTTTGAAACAAGGCGGACAGTTTCTGTGAAATTGTCCCCTAATTTACACAATTCATATATAGCTACAATTAGCTTGCACTCGGTCAGAATATCTTCGGTATTGACTGCCTTCAGGAAAAATCTGAATATGAGATAGTCAAAGAGCGGCTCACTCTCCTGCTCGTAACTTCCCTGTTCGCAGTTTTTGAGAAGCTTCCGCCACTCCGGTGTCAGGATTTCTGTATTTCCGAGAATAAATCCGCATAGACTTTTGATATCTATCGGCTCGCTGTCGGGAATTTCTCCCTCTGGGAGCTCCAACGTGCCGAAGTCGATTTCCTCCTGCAGGAGCTCGCCGTATGCAATAAGCTGTGAAGGCTTTAATCCGAAGGCTTTTGCTCTTGCTTTGAGCAGGAAATCAAGAAGCTCGTCGCCTGTTTTCTCTTTACAAAGTGCTTCATAATCAGCTTTGCCCGACGAAAGCACGATTCTCGCCGCTTCGGGGCATGAAACGGACAAGCCCGCTTCGGTGAAAGCGAGCTCATCGCCTGTGTAATACTCCTCATAAAATCTCGGGTGCTTCGAGCAGACGTCGCCCATCATGCCGGAGCGTATATACATTTCGCATAAGCCTTCCGGATTGAGATACGGGCAGACGTTGTTCTTGTTTACGCGAAGCACCGTATCGCCGTCCGAACCGGTGCGGATATTCTTGTCTATTTCGAGTGGAGGTATTGCATGGAGCTTATCTATCGTCTCGTCGTCTATGGGAATCTCCCAACCGGCTTTACAGCAACTGTCGGGACAGGCTCCCATAAGACAGTGGAAGCTGTCGAAATAGGACGGCGTAAAAAGCTTGCTACTGTTCATCATACTTTTACGGGTTCTTTTTCTTCCGGTTTTGTGATGCCGAGCTTTTCGTACTCCTCCTGCTCAAGGATTCGATATGCTACCTTTCCTACAAGGGTCTTCGGAAGGGTCACCCTGAACTCGATATCATAAGGCATAGCGTACTTTGCGATGTTCTTCTTGCAGTACGCCATTATCAAGCCCTTGGTGGTCTCGTTCGGTTCATAGCCGGGCTTGAGCATGATGAATGCCTTGATTTTCTGCATCTTGTACGGGTCTGGAACGCCGATAACACAGCTCATCTGAACAGCTTCGTAGCCATCGAGGACATTCTCGAGCTGAGAGGGATAGACGTTGTAGCCGGATGTTATAATCATGCGTTTGATTCTTTGCTTGAAGTAGATAAAGCCCTCCTCGTCCATATAGCCGAGGTCTCCTGTGTGAAGCCAGATTCTGCCGTCGCCGTGGAGTCTTAATGTATTTGCGGTTTCCTCGGGCTGGTCGAGATAGCCAAGCATAACGGTCGGGCCCGAGATGCAGATTTCGCCGTCGGTGCCATAGGGAACTTCAATGTTTGTGCCTACATCGACTATCTTGTAGTAGTTATCGGGGAGCGGCTGACCGATTGAACCCTCTTTATAGAGGTGAATCGGGGTCAGACAGCTTGCCGTAACGCACTCGGTGGTGCCGTAGCCTTCACGGACACTGATAGTTGCGCCGTGGTCGGCAAGGAATTTGTCAAAGCGCTTCTTGAGCTCGACAGAAAGCGAATCTCCGCCGGAGAATACGCCCTTGAGGCAACTGAGGTCTGCGCCGTCCATCGAGGGCTGTCTCAAAAGTGCCTCATAGAGTGTGGGAACGCCGGCAATGAAGTTGCAACGGTGCTTGACGATGTCCTTGGCGTAAGTTTCAGCCGTGAATCTCGGAACGAGAATGCAGTTACAGCCGTTTGAGAGCATGGCGTGGATGGTGACACCCAAGCCAAAGCCGTGGAAGATGGGCATTACGGAAAGCATCTTGTCTCCTACTTGCGCCATCGGGTTGGTTTCCATAAGCTGCTTGGAAAGTGCGTTGAAGTTGAGGTTCGAGAGAAGAATGCCCTTTGTCGTGCCGGTGGTTCCGCCGCTATAGAGGATTACCGCCGGGTCTTCCTTCTGGACATGTGCGATATAATCTCCGACATAGGACTTGCCCTGCCTCATGAAGTCGTTCCAGATGATTACCGGCGCATCCTTCGGAATTTTTTTGATCTTCTTAGCCTCGGTCAAATCATAGCCGAGGGTCATGGGAAAAGCAAGAGCGTCACGGGTGCTTGCGATAATAAGATTTGTGACCTCGGTGTGCTTCATTATCTCCTCGAACTTCGGGTAGAACATGTCGAGAGTCAATGTGCAGACGCTCTTTGAGTGACTGATAAAGAAAGCGATTTCGTTTTCACTCGAAAGGGGGTGAATCATGTTGGCGATTGTGCCGACAACATTGATGGCGTAGAACATGATGACAGCCTGAGGGCAGTTGGGCATGCAGATTGTGATTCTCTGTCCGGGCTTGATGCCGATTGATTTCAGACCCTTGGCGCATATGTAGACCTGCTTCTCGAAATCGCGATATTTGACCTTGTTGCCCATGAACTGATATGCTATCAGGTCGGGGCATCTGTGGGATGCGTCGCGAACCATCTCCCACATTGAACCCTCATAATATGAGAGATGGAAATTTACATTTCCGTAATTATTAAGCCAAGGGGCTTTAACTTCTGTAGCCATATTTTCCTCCTTAAAATTCAACCGGAGTTTCGATGGGAAGCTCCAAAAGCTCGGGATGAGCCAGTAAGTGTCTTATAATCTTGATAGACTGCGAATAATAGTAGCCGTCTGCGATTCTCTCGTCGATTGTGACGCCGAGGTCGATGCCGTTGTGAACCTCCATGGTGCCGTCAGCCTTGGCGAAGACGGTCGGCTTCTTCTCGCCAATAACGAGGAACAAAGAGTTAGTTCCCCACTCGGCAAGGTGATGATAGGATGCGTGGAGCTTGATGCTTCCAAGGTTCGTGATAAAGCAGCTCGAATAATAAGGGTCGCCGTTCATGAGAACAGACGGATAGCAGCCATGATATTCCATCCAATTGAGAGCCGCAATGACAATCTTGAAGATGAATCTCGGTAGCTTCTGGAGAGTGTCCATGATGTCGCCGATTTCGTTGTTCTTGCCCTCTTTTCTTATGTGGGTGACGAACTTCTGGATTTCGTCGCGGACATGCTCGACGGGGATTGTTCCCGTTCTGTCGAACTTGACGGTTGCAAGCGCTTCGCCGCCGTCATCAGCAAACTTCTTCTTTGCGGTGAACGAAATACTTACGTCCTTCTTCTCCCAGAGTCTGTGACCCGAGAAGAAATAGTTGAGCTTCGGGCGCAGAACTATTGTCTTCGCGATTGCGGCTGTTATGACGTGGAAGAAGGTGTATTTGAACTCAATCCCCTCGTAATTTTTCTTTGCGAGATATTCCTCAATCGGGGTAATATCGATAGTCTCGTTCAGGACGGCTTCGTTTGCGGTTCTGCCCGGGATGTTATAAGGCATGATGAAATGAATCGAATCTACGTCCCTTACAAGCCAAGCGTCCTTACGGTCTCCCCTGCGCTTCTTTTCTTTTTTAACTTCTGCCATGGCTCACAGCCCTTTCTTTATGTATTTCTTGTGAACACAATAGGCATAAGTGTGCACACAACGTATAAATTATAATACTTTTTCTGAGCGTTGTCAACGAAAATTGTCGAGTTGTCGGGGAATTAACATTTGAAAAATCTATTAGAGATTACTCTTGAAAAGCTCTCCGAAATCACTTATAATAGCTTCGAAGACATTTTCACTTGGAGGCATATTATGATTACAGCAAAATACCCGCCTATGGGGTGGAACAGTTGGGACTGCTACGGCGCGGCGGTTGACGAGGCGACCGTTCGGACTAATGTGGACTATATGGCGAAGAATCTCAAGGAGTACGGTTGGGAGTATATCGTCGTCGACATCGAGTGGTATCAGCCGACGGTCAAGACGCACGAATATCTGCCGTTTGCGGAGCTCGTTATGGACGAATACGGGAGACTTATGCCGGCGGAGAACCGGTTCCCTTCCGCAAAGGGCGGCAAGGGCTTTGCGCCGCTGGCGGAATATGTCCACAATCTCGGGCTCAAGTTCGGAATCCACATTATGAGAGGAATCCCGAGGCAAGCGGTTCACGAAAACTGTCCGGTTCTCGGAAGCGAGTTCGCTGCCCGACAGGTTGCCGAATTCAACGACGTCTGCGAGTGGAATCCGGATATGTACGGGCTCAAGTACGACTGCAAGGGCGCCGCAGACTACTACAACAGCATTTTCAGGCTCTACGCCGAGTGGGGCGTGGACTTCGTCAAGGTCGACGACATCTGCCGCAACAACGACAACGAGGGCGAAATTATCCTCATTGCAGACGCTATCAGAAACAGCGGCAGAGAGATGGTCCTGAGCCTTTCCCCGGGACCGGCAAAGGTTTCGCAGGCGGAGTTCCTCAAAAAATACGCCAACATGTGGCGCATCACCGACGACTTCTGGGACAAGTGGGAGCTTCTTTACGCGATGTTCGAGCGTGCCGAGGTTTGGTGCAATCACGCGGGACCGGGGCACTTCCCCGACTGCGACATGCTCCCGATAGGTCCCATCAATCAGGTCTATTCAAAGGACAACCGCACGAACTTCACCCTTGACGAGCAGAAGATGATGATGTCGCTCTGGTGCATGGTGCGCTCTCCCCTGATGATTGGCGGCGAGATGAACGGCTTCGACGACTTCACTCTGTCTCTTGTCACCAACCGCGAGCTCCTTGAAATCGAGAAGACGACATTCTGTGCTCACATGCTCGAGAGAAAGGACGTTGACGGTTGCGAAACGATAACGTGGTTCGCCCCGAGGGTTGACGGAAGCGACTGTTATCTTGCCATGTTCAATGCCGGCGAGAAGCCTGTCCGAATCAGCGTCCCCCTAGATTCCATCGGCATAAGTGCGACAGAGGCTTATGACATCTGGGAGAAGACGACCGAGGACGTCAAGGACGTTATTTCGGGAGTCGTGAATCCGCATGGAGTCAAGCTTGTCAAGCTGAGTTGAATTGAAATTCCCGTCCGAATTGCTCCGGGCGGGATTATTTTATATTAGCTTACCCTCATCCTTGAATCAGGCTTTCTGTTATTTCTTCTTGCTAAGATACCTTTCTTCCTCGCTGAAAACACAGCCGCAGTATTTTTGCATGTAGTAGCCGGCTTCACGGGCACGCCTCTGTCCTTCACGGAAATAGGGACGGAAGTCGCGATAGAGGAAGGCGACATTGTACTTCTCGGCTTTTCTCTCGGCGACCTCCCGGATGAGGTCGTGCTTCTGATAGGGACTGATGAGAAGTGAGGTCGAAAAGCTGTCGAAGCCATTCTCAGCGGCGTATTTTGCCGCACGGTCGAGACGGATGTCATAGCACTTCTCGCACCTGTCCTCAAGGTCGGGATAGACAAGGCGGACGAACTCGCGAAGCCCGTAGTCGTCAACGGTCACAAGAGGCATGTTGACGTTCTGAGCATGTAAAATCAGAGTGTCACGGCGAGCCTTATATTCGGTGTAGGGGTGAATATTCGGGTTATACCAGAAGCCGGTGACGTCGATGTCATCAGCCCGAAGGGTCTCAATGCACATAAGAGAACAGGGCGCACAGCAGATATGCAAAAGCGTGTTTCTTCGAAAACGCAGCGTACTCATTCGAAAACGCCGTCCTTAAGAACGCCGGAGCGAACCTTGCCGATAGAGATATAGTTGTTGACGACTGCAAGAGTATCGCTTCCCTCTCCCACTTCGAGGCAGGGGTCGCCGGTGACAGTGAGGGTAATAGTGCCGTCGGGATTCTCGGATGGAACGAACTCGGTGGTGTAGTAGGACTTGCCCTCGGGGCGTCTGTCCTCAAGAATGCCCTTGAGTTCATCAAGCGAGCAACCCGGGAAGTTGACATTCCAGAGCTCGTACTTCTCAATAGGACGAGCAAGTAAATCCTTTGCAATGGGGACAAGCTTTTCACGGATAACCTCAAAATCTCCGTTCATACTGTTTGAAAAAGCGATTGTGGGAATGCCTCTGACAAGGGCTTCCTTTGTGGCACCGATAGTGCCGGAATACATGATGTCGATACCGACATTATAGCCGTTGTTGATTCCGGAGAATACGACATCAGGAGCCTCGGGCATTACATTCATAAGCGCAACCTTGACGCAGTCGGCAGGTGTGCCCGTAATGGAGTATGCCTTTACGCCTTCAACAGGGAAATCGGTTTCGTGTTTGAGGATCATTTCGCCGAAAACGCTAATTCTCTGGGACATGGCAGAGCACTGGGTTGCGGGCGCCACCACCCAGACCTCGCCAAGTTCTTTAGCGGCTCTTGCAAGCTCGATAAGTCCTATGGAGCTGATTCCGTCATCATTTGTAACTAAAATTCGCATCATCAACGAATCTCCTTTTTATCAAGAAAGATGATTTGTCCCTCTGTGGGGAGTATGCGGCATCCCGCATTGTTGGAATTGACATTCTCGGGGCGCTGGCTGTGGATAGGTATAAGGCACTTCGGCGAGACGGTATCAATCATGTGCTTAAGGCACCAGGGGCTGGCATGACCGCCCAAACCGAGTTTTACATATTCGATTCCGGTTTTTTCAAGAAGCGCCTGCATCTTCGGATAGGACGGGTCGTAGTCGCCCAAGGGATAGCCGTCCATGTGGAGATAACCCCTGGCAACGCCCGAGAAATCCAACAGCTCGTATGAATCGCGATACGGGAGCTGTAGCGTATAGCCCTGAGGATTTGCGAGGATTTCATCTCTCGAGATGAGCTCTGCACCGGTCGGGACAGGTCTTTCGCCAACCGTTTCTGCATAGACACAAAGCTTGTCGTCAGGATAGAATTCGCCAAGATAATCGGCTTGAGCATTGTCGAGAACGAGCTTTCTTTGGTGCTTTACGCAGAGATTATATAGATTATGGATTCTGCCGACGTTTCTTTCGTAGGGATTTATGATAATAAGGCTGTCTGAATTTGCGAGAATCCCGTCGACCTCCGAAATCAGAGTATACTCGGTTCTGGGCTTGTCGGCAGGCTTTTCGAGGGTAAGCATGTCGAACTCTTCCCAGCTTGCATTTGTTCCTTCGGTTATCATTATATCAATTCCGGCTTCGTGGCATGTCTTGCCGAAGCCCTCCGTATATTCGGGATTGAGACCGTGGAAACGATAGTCTCCGGTATAGGCGATATTTCCGTCGGGAGTTTCGATGATAAATCCGGTTGCTCCCGTGCAGTCGTGGTCGATGGGAAGAACATTCACTTTGATATCCCCCACCGTGAAATTGTCACCATAAGAGATACCGATGCAGTTTTTATGGGCACGGTATGTAAATTCGCCCTGATTGCAGAGCTTGCGATAGAGTCTTAATGAATCCTCACTCATATAGACCGGAATTTCCGGGTCGAGCATATCGAGTCCGCCCATGTGGTCGATGTGCATGTGTGAGATGATAAAGAAATGAGGCTTTTCCGTCTTGCCGTATGGCACGCATCCGATTTTCGATGCGACGCTGTTTTCATAAATTCCATCGGCGGCAGGAAGACGACCGATTCTTACAAAGTCTTCGGGGATATGACCGTCTCGGAGTCTGACATTGCTGTCAATATCACGCATGACGGTGAAGCCGAAGTCGAACATCATTACAGCTTTTTCGGTCTCTACTTTGATAAATGTTCCGCCGATTACATTAAGTCCTTTATAAAATGTTATCTTTGTCATAGTATATATCTTTCAGATTAAGCTTAGGGTTCAAAAGGGACTCGCCATTTGCGGCAAGTCCCTTTTTCGTGCTAATGATTACTGTAGACGATTACAGAGTTACTGCAAAATGCCGTTTACAAGAACAACAAGTTCATCAAGAGCAGTCTGCCCATCAGCACCTGCAAGAACCAATTCCTCGAACTTGGAACCGATATCGTTACGGACATCGTAGCTTCCATCGAAGTTGAGCGACGAGAAGTAAGCATCCTGCTGAGCGTAGCAAGCCTGAGCTGCCTCGCTTGAAGCCATGTATTCCTGATACTCATCAGACTCGAAGCCTGAAGTACGGATAGGCATGTAACCGGTCTGCATTGCCCAGTAAACAGTGTTCTCAGTGTTGGTAAGGAACTTGAGGTATTCCCAAGCAGCAGCCTGCTTGTTGAGGTCAGTGGTGAACATCATAACGTTGGTACCAGCAGTGTTAGCAGCCTTGGTGGTGTTGCCAGGAAGAGTGGAAACGCCAAGCTCATAGCCTTCGTTCATGGTGATATAGGTAACACCAGTGGAAGAGCCGACATAAGCGCCAACGAGACAGTTGCCAAGAGGTCCGGAGAAGTAGAGATCCTCACCTACAAGACGAGCATAGCCGTTGTTGTAGAGGTCCATGAGGTAAGTGATAGCCTCGAGTCCTTCCTCAGTGTCGAACTCTGCACCGTCTTCGCTGATGTACTCAGCACCATTCTGGAGAAGGGTTGCTTCGATAAGGCCGGCGAGGTCATCATAACCGAGGGAAACCATGCCAAGCTCACTCTGGAAGGTCTGACCGATGGTGATGAGGTCGTCCCAGGTCTCAGGAGCGGAAAGTCCGAGCTGATCGAAGAGGGTCTTGTTGTAGAAGTAGAGGTAGGTGGACTTGTTGAACGGCATACCGCTGATAAAGCCAAACTCGCTGTTTTCATCACGGTAGGATTCAAGGATATCCTCATAATCCATCTCGTCATAGTCTCTCTCAACATAAGCATCAAGATGAACAAGCTTGTCAATGTAAGAAGTGACGTAGTTGTTATAAGCCTGTGAGAGATCAGGAAGAGTATCGGATGCTGCGCTTGCGGTGAGCTTGGTTGAAAGGTCGGTGTATGCGCCTTGATTTACAAGGGTAACGGTGATTCCCCACTCGTTGGTTGCATTAAACTCATCGGTGATGGCAGTAAGAGCTTCTTCCTGCTTGTTCGACATTGCGTGCCAGAAGACGATTTCGCAAGCTTCGATATCTGCGCTGTCAATGATCTGATCAGCCGTCGGAGTGGTGGTGCCACTACTGTCGTCGTCGCTAGATGTGCTGCCACAAGCGGTGAATACACTAAGAAACATCATAGCAGAGAGAAGCACGCAAAGAATTCTTTTCATTTTCATGTGATTTTTTCTCCTAACTTAAAGAATTTGTCCTGCTCACGTTTTAGGATTCCGTGAGCGTCGGTTTATATCGTCAACGAGGTTTTGCTATCAGCCTTTAACGCCGCTGAAAGCAACGCCCTCGAGAACGTACTTACGGAGAACCAGGAAGAGGATTACAACAGGCATTACGAGCATGCAGGATGCCGCCATTGTCAGCTGATAATCCGCACCGGATTCGGTCTGGAATCTTACGAGTCCGATTGAAAGGACACGCATATTCGGGTCGTTGGTGACAAGCAAGGGCCAAAGGAAGGCGTTCCACGAGCTGATGAAGTTCAGTATCGCGATGGAAGCCAGACAGCTCTTGTTCATCGGAACCATTATCTTTGCCATGAACTTGAAATCACTGCACTTATCAACCTTTGCCGCGAGGTAAAGTTCATTCGGAACCTGCTCGAAGAACTGGCTCAGAAGATAGATATAGAATACGCTCGAGATATAAGGAACAATCATTGAGGCGTAAGAATCTATCCATCCCAAATTACTTACCGTCTGGTAGTTGGTGATGACAAGCATTTCGCCGGGAATCATAAGTGTTGCCATGAATATGGAGAACACAAGATTCTTTCCGGGGAAGTTAAGTCTCGAGAATGCAAACGCTGAAAGTGTTGAAGTGATAAGCACTCCGATTGTTGTGCAAACCGCAACGATGATTGTGTTCAGAAGATATCTTGCGAACGGTGCCGAGTTCCACGCCTCAACATAGTTTGACCATTGCGGAATTGATGGGAAGAACACCGGCGGAATCGCATTCAGCTCCTGATAGGTCTTGAGACTCGAGAGAATCATGTAGAGGAACGGAAGCAAAGTCATTGCGGCTCCCAAGATGAGCACAACATACTCTATAACCTTTGTTATCACAGCCGAAGGCTTCATCTTGATATGCTGTGAATGAGTTTTTTTAGTGGCTTTAGTCATTGTCATTTGCTCTTCACCTTATCCCTATCTCTCGTGACATATCTTTCAATCATAGTGAAGACGAAGATAATCACGAACAGTACGACTGCTGCCGCCGCCGCAATACCGTAACGATAACTGTTGTAGAACTTCGAGTAAATGTAGTAAACAACCGTGATTGCGCTGTTTGCCGGTCCCGCACGGGTTCCTCCGAACAGAGAGTAGACCTCATTATATACCTTGAATGCACTGATGAATCCCATCATGAATGCGTATACAATGATCGGTTTCATCTGAGGAACAGTGAGTTTGAAGAACACACGCATCTTCGGAGTTGAATCCACTCTCGCCGCACGATAGATATCCTGCGGAATTGTCTGAAGCCCTGAGAGGAAGATAAGTATATTGAACGCAAGGCTCTTCCACACACTGAATATTATCAGAGCAGGCATGGCATATTTTATCTCATTCAGCCACCCTATCGATTCTATTCCAAAAACATTGAGAATACTATTGATAAGACCATAGTTAGAGTTGAACATCCATCTCCATACCAAGCCGATAGCGATTACACTCGTTACATAAGGCAGGAAGTAGAGGGTCTGGAAGATTGCTTTTCCTCTTACTACGTCATTGATGAAAACTGCGATTATAAGAGAGAGAACAACTGAAATCGGAACTACAAAGATAACGTAGATACCGGTATTCTTGAGAGCCGCCAGGAATGTAGCGTCGGTGAAGAGCTCCTTGTAGTTCTCAAGGTTTATTGCCGTATATGTGCCCTTAACAAGGTTATAATCCTCCATAAAGCTCATCATAAATGTCTTTATGAGCGGATAAATTGTGAACACGCACAATATAATGATTGACGGGAGAAGATAAAGGAAGCCTTTAAAGGGTCTCAGCTTTCTTCTGACCGCATAAACGGGAGACGAATAATCTTTCATACTATCCCTCCCCTATTTAAACTTTAGCGAGCGTCAGATTATCCTCGCCGAAAATCATAAGCTGGGAAGCTCTTACTCTGAATTTGAACTCACTTCCCTGAGAAAGTCTTTGGTCTGAATGAGTGAGAAGCCTAAACGGAGTTTCGCCCAAGGTGAAGAATACCTGAAGCTCACGACCCGTCATAAGAACTCTGTCAGCAGTTGCAGGAACGCCATCGTCACAGAGCTCAAAGTGCTCAGGGCGGATACCCATTCTGTATGTACCGTTAGGTATAGACGTAGTCTTGTCCGCAAAGTCTTCTCTTGCTCTCAGGAGGTTGCCGCCGAGGAAGACACCCTTGTCGGTGACTTCGCCGTCGAACATGTTAATCTGAGGAGTGCCAAGGAAGTTCGCAACGAAGGTATTGACAGGATTAAGATACATATCCTGAGGCTTTTCAAACTGCTGAAGGACGCCTGCATCCATAACTGCGATACGGTCGGAAATACTCATTGCTTCTTCCTGATCATGGGTTACGAAAATGGTTGTTATCTTGACTTCCTGCTGAATACGGCGGATTTCCTCACGGGTCTCCACTCTCAGTTTGGCGTCAAGATTCGACAAAGGCTCGTCCAATAAAAGAACCTGAGGCTCCTTGACCAAAGCACGCGCTATCGCAACTCTCTGCTGCTGACCGCCGGAAAGAGCCTTCGGCTTACGTCCGAGAAGACCTTCGAGGTGGACAACTTTAGCCATTGCCTCTGCACGTTCCTTCGCCTCTTTCTTAGGAACCTTTCGGTTGATTAGGGGGAACATTATGTTGTCGAGTACGCTCATATGGGGATACAAAGCGTAATTCTGGAATACGAGACCGATTTCTCTGTCCTCCGGAGGGATTCTCGTGACATCGGTATCGCCGAACAGGATTGTACCCTCCGTCGGGTCGGTAAGACCGGAGAGCATAAACAGCGTTGTTGACTTGCCGCAACCGGACGGGCCCAGAAGACCGACCAGCTCGCCGCTCTCAACGTCAAGCGTGAGGCTGTCAACAGCTTTAAAATCACCATACTTTTTGGTTAGACCTTGGATTGAAATTTTCATTCAAGCACCTCTTATACACCGCTGATTTTTATCATATGTCGGAAACCGGTCATTGACACAATAATAATACTCTTTTGGGGGTTAAATCTCAACTGCAGTCCGGTTAAGAATATGTTAAATCGGACCGGCAAGTATAAACAACTGTTCCCTGCCAACTGTTATCTTCTTCTGATGATATAATACAGGTTCCGAAGGAATCCTTCAAACCATGGTGAAATTTAAATGTCGATTTGGTGACTCGATAGGTATATTATATCCCTTATTTCGTCACTTGTCAACCACCGAATTCTCATTAAATTTTAAAATCCGATTTTTCGTGGAAATCAAGAAAAATGCACAGCACTTGTTGCCAAGCACTGTGCATTATTTTAATATCAGTCTTTCTTCTGAGCTCTCTTTGCGGCGAGGTCGACAAGTGCGTCCTTGCGGCTGAGGTTCAGTCTGCCCTGATCGTCGATTTCGATAACCTTGACGAGGATTTCATCGCCGATGGAAACAACGTCCTCGACCTTGTTTACTCTCTGCATATCAAGCTTGGAGATGTGAACAAGACCGTCCTTGCCGGGAGCAATCTCGACGAATGCGCCGAAGTTCATGATTCTTACAACCTTGCCCTTGTAGATAGAGCCGATTTCGGGGTCGAAGGCAATGGTATTGATGACGGAGATAGCCGCCTTTGCCTTGTCGAGGTCGAGACCGGAGACGAACACGTTGCCGTCGTCGTTGATATCAATCTTGACGTCGTAATCGGCAGAAATCTTCTGGATGACCTTTCCGCCGGAGCCGATGACTTCACGAATCTTGTCAACGGGAACCTTGGTGGTAAGCATCTTGGGAGCATACTTCGAAACCTGAGGTCTCGGAGCGTCGATAGCCTTTGCCATAATCTCATCAAGGATATAATCTCTTGCCTTGTGAGTCTTGGCAAATGCTTCCTCGATAATGTCGTAAGTAAGACCGTCAACCTTGATATCTACCTGGATTGCGGTTATACCCTTGTGGGTTCCGCCGACCTTGAAGTCCATATCGCCGAAGAAGTCTTCGAGACCCTGAATGTCTACCATAGTAGCGAACGAGCCGTCTTCCTTGGTGATAAGACCGCAGGAGATACCGGCTACGGGAGCCTTTATCGGAACACCGGCGTCCATAAGCGCCAATGTTGAGCCGCAGATGGAGCCCTGTGAAGTGGAGCCGTTGGAGGAAAGAACCTCGGAAACCACTCTTATGGCATACGGGAATTCTTCAACGGAAGGAAGAACCGGAACGAGAGCCTTTTCAGCCAAAGCACCGTGACCGATTTCACGACGTCCGGGTCCACGGGAAGCCTTGGTCTCGCCTACCGAGTAGGACGGGAAGTTGTACTGGTGCATATATCTCTTCTCGGTCTCTTCATCAAGACCGTCAAGCTTCTGGCACTCGCTTACGGGAGCCAGAGTTGCGATTGAAAGAACCTGAGTCTGTCCACGGGTGAAGAGTCCTGAGCCGTGAACTCTCGGGAGAAGACCGACTTCCGCCGCCAGAGGACGAATCTGGTCGAGGCTTCTTCCGTCGACACGCTTGCCCTCATAGAGCCAGTTACGGACAATCTTCTTCTGGAGCTTATAGATGCACTCGTCGATCATTGCAATCTGCTCGGGATACTGCTCGTCATACTTTTCATGGATGGCATCCTTGATGGGCTGGAGTCTTGCTTCTCTTACGTTCTTGTCGTCGGTGTCGAGAGCGACCTTTACGTCCTCAGCCGCCATCTCCTCGATAGCGTCAAAGAGGTCGTGGTCAACCTCCATGGACTCAAACTCGAACTTCGGCTTGCCGATTTCAGCCTTGATTTCGTTGATGAATGCGACCATCTTCTTGATTTCCTTGTGTCCGGTCTTGATGGCGTTGAGCATAGTCTCGTCGTCGACCTCGTCGGCGCCGGCTTCAATCATAACGATTTTCTCCATGGTTCCGGCAACAGTGAGGTTAAGATGATTTCTTGAGCGCTGTTCAAGAGTCGGATTGAGGACGATTTCGCCGTCAACAAGACCTACGCTGATGCCTGCAATCGGTCCTGCCCACGGAATATCCGAGATGGAAAGAGCGATTGAGGTTGCGAGCATACCTGTGATTTCAGGTGAGCAATCGGGGTCAACCGACATAACGGTCATTACAACGGTTACGTCGTTACGCATGTCCTTCGGGAACAAAGGACGAATCGGGCGGTCAACCATTCTTGAGGTAAGAATAGCCTTCTCGGAAGGCTTGCCTTCTCTCTTTGTGAAGGAGCCGGGGATTCTTCCTACCGAATAGAGCTTCTCCTCGTAATCAACGGAAAGCGGGAAGAAGTCGATGCCGTCTCTCGGCTTGACCGAGGCGGTTACGTTAGCCATGACTACGGTTTCGCCGTAGGTGACCCAGCAGGAGCCGTTTGCTAATTCGCTGGTCTTGCCTACCTCAACGGTGAGGGGGCGTCCGGCGAATGTGGTTTCGCACTTTCTGTACTTGTCAAGCTTCTTGAGTTCTGACATTGCCATAGTGTAATATCCTCCTTAAAAATAGGTTTTTATATTTTCAAGCGGATGTTTTAGCAATAAGTTAAGGCTTTTGTTCTCCAAAGGACTTAACTTATTACTAAAAAACATCGCCTGTCAATACAATTTCATGTTTCTCAAGACTTATTCAAAGGGCAGTAAGCCGCTCGAGAAAGCCGCTACTGCCCTATGAGTCGTGATTTACTTTCTCAAGCCGAGCTTTTCAACGATTTCGCGGTAGCGGTTGACATCCTTCTTCTTGAGATAGTTGAGAAGGTTACGTCTCTTACCTACCATCTTGAGAAGTCCTCTTCTTGAGTGGTGGTCGTTCTTGTTCGCCTTGAGATGCTCGGTGAGGTCGGCGATTCTCTTGGTGAGAATTGCAATCTGGACCTCGGGTGAGCCGGTGTCGGTCTCGGACAGTCTGTTAGCCTCAATAATTGCGGCTTTTTCTTCTTTTCTGAGCATTTGTAATACCTCTTTCAATTTATTTTTCCGTAAACATAGATAACGGCAGGTATCTCTCCCCTTTGGGGCTGAATCCGCTATCCGAGTCTGCGGTATTGTCCGCACAGATTATTTCTCCTGCACAGACTGATATATGTTATCACAAAATTTCCGATTTGTAAAGGGGTTTGGGGCGAGTTTTGAAAATTTTTTTGGGAACCGGAAGAAAGTTTTTTCAAAAAAGCCTTGACAAATCATCTTGGGTGTGTTATTATAAGTAACGCATTCGGGGCGAGAGCCCCTTGTGATATATCGCGGGGTAGAGCAGATGGTAGCTCGTCGGGCTCATAACCCGGAGGTCGTTGGTTCAAGTCCTTCCCCCGCAACCAGAAAAAATCCCGGATTGATTTCAATCCGGGATTTTTTGTTATTCCCCGAGATTTTGATCTCGTAATATCAGGATAAGTCAATATCCGTCTTTCTATCGGTCATTGAATTTTGGCTTGGCATATAGTATAATTTTACTATCACCTTTTGAAAGGAACATCAAAATGAAGAAAAGGATAATCAGCCTTATGACAACAGCTACTATTCTCGGCGCAACCCTTACCGGCTGCGGCAGTGCAACAGCATCTGACTTTACTATTTCGAAGAATCTTGTCGACACCGAGGAGCTCGGCTACAGCGTCGGAGACACTTTGGCAGAAGCAAACAAGTATGTCGGCGAGAACAACCCGACTTCATCGGTCACCTTCTTTGCCGACCCGACCTCGGTTGAGTATAACGGCAGGCTCTATGTCTACGGCACGAACGACAGCGAACAGTACGAAGCCGGAACCGGAAACGACGAAAACACCTACGGCTCAATCGGCTCACTTGTCTGCTACTCCACCGACGACATGGTGAACTGGACGTATGAGTGCACCATCGAGGTCACCGAAATCGCGACGTGGGCGGGATGCAGTTGGGCGCCGTCGATTGTTTCGCGAGAAACTTCGAATGGCAAGACGGAATTCTTCCTCTACTTTGCGAACGGTGGAAGCGGCATAGGAGTTCTCAAGTCCGACTCCCCCACCGGTCCTTGGGAAGACCCCATCGGCGAGGCTCTGATAAGTCCGACCACAGGCGCACTTGCCGATGACCCTGTTTACTGGTGCTTTGACCCGGGAGTCGTTATCGACGATGACGGCGTGGGATGGCTCGCATTCGGCGGCGGAAGTGCCATGCACGACGACGAGGGCGGAATGTACACCGGCAACTGTCGGATTGTTAGATTAGGTGAGGACATGGTTTCTCTCGACAGCGAGATAACAAAAGTAAACGCTGTATACCACTTCGAGGCAAACGAGCTGAATTATATTAACGGCACCTATGTATTGACCTACTGCTCGAACTATGAGGACAGGTACAAATGGGATTCCTACGATTCGGACGAGGAGGCTCCGACCACCTGCTCGATGGTCTATATGACTTCGACCGATCCTCTCAACCCGGACAGCTGGGTTTACGGCGGCGAATATCTTTTGAACCCGTCAAAATACGGCTTCTCGTTCAGCAACAACCACTCCCATCTCCAGAAGTTCGGGAACACATACTATATCTTATATCAGACGGTAATGCTTCTTGACAATATGAGTTCCACTGCAAGCGGTTACAGGAGCATCGGAGTTGATGTTATTGAAGTCGACGAGGAAACCGTCACCATCTCCCCTGCCACCATGACAAGAGAAGGCGTATGCCAGCTCAAAGATTTAGATGCTTTTGAAGTGAATCAAGCGGAGACTGCCGTCACTACCGCGGGAATCACCTATTACACGAGTGAAGACAGGACGTTTATCACAAATATCTCCGACGGCGATTGGTCTGCAGTATCGTCGGTCGATTTCGGAAACGGTGCCAACGCCTTTGCGGCTACCGTAAGAGGAAAAGGCATCATCGAGATAAGGCTTGATTCTGTAGATGGCGAGATTGTCGGAAATGTGCAATTCGAGACAGGGAGCGACTTTCAGACGATTGCGTGCAATCTTGACAAGACCGTTTCGGGAACACACGATTTATACTTCGTTTTCGGAGGGAGCTTTGTGTTTGACGAATGGCAGTTTGCATATATCGAAGCCGAATAATTTGTGCAAAAAAGCAGGGACACCGCACTATGCGATGTCCCTTTTGCTATGAGCTTATTTCTTTTTATTGTCTTTCTTAGCTTTCTTTTTCTTCTGATTCTGATAAGGATAAGGGCTCATCTGAGCTTTTTCTCTCTTGTCGTCAAGGATGAAGCCGTAAATCGTGAGAACAGCGAAGACGACAAATCCGATTCCCGCAGGGACAGCTACGCACCAATAAGGAATGGTGTCGGAGGCTTCGGGCAGAGCCTGAATCTTGAGGGTATAGCCGAGAGCTGTGCCGCTCAAGCCCATTGCCGAAAGACCTTCGGTGAAGAGCTCCTCCTCGGACGAGGTCATTGTCTTGAAGCGTCCCGTTATCTCGACGATACTGCCCTGATAGCCCGCATCCGGGTCGGCGGCATATTCGAGATAGGCGTCTATGACCTCCTGAATCTCATCATCACCGCGCTTGTCAGCCTGGACAAGAGTTGCAACCTGTTCTCCGTCGATATCGAGATACATGACATAGTAGTAATAGGTTGCGGCGTCCTCGGTGGCGGCGATATAGCCGATTTGCGCCAGGAACTTATAAGCACTGCCGGTTACATACTGGTCGGTAAGGTCGTAGGTAAGCGTTACATCCGAAAGAGCTATGACGTTTTCTGCCGTCTTGACATTGCTGTAGATAGTTCCGATGGTTGCCGCAGTCGGCAGAAATGCAACAAGGCATATGATAGCCGCAATCAGAAGTATATAGATAGTCTTCCCGGAGAGGAACCGCTTCAGCTTGGTGTCCTCAGTCGGGGCATATTCTTCTTTAACTTCGTAGGTTTCGTTATTTCCGTCTAAAATACTCATTTTATGTCCTCCATGACATGGGTTCTGCGGCAAGCCGCCAACAACTAACGAAAATTATAGCACATTACTTCGTCCACGTCAATTATTTTGTAATAGGTTTTCTTTTACAAACTGCAACATATAGAGCTCGTAATAGTGACCCTTGAGTGCAATGAGCTCGTCATGGGTGCCGCTTTCGAGTATTTCACCGTGAGAAAGATAGATGATTCTGTCGGCTTTCCGGATTGTCGAAAGTCTGTGCGCCACTATAAGAAGCGTGCCGATGTTCATCATCTTTTCGAGTGAATCCTGAATAAGGATTTCCGTTTCGGTGTCGATATTGGCGGTTGCTTCGTCAAGAATCATGACCTCGGGCTTGTGGATGATGGTACGGGCAAACGAAAGAAGCTGTCTTTGACCGGCAGAGAAGTTGTTGCCACGCTCCCTTACCTCTTCGTCAAGACCCTTGTCAAGCTTCTCGATTATCTTGTCGGCATTGACATAACGGCAGACGTCCATTATCTCCTCATCGGTAAAGCTGTCTTCACGGAGAACTATATTGCTTCGGATAGTACCCGAGAAGAGGAAAACGTCCTGAAGCATCTGACCGAAGTGTCGACGGAGACTTGAGACAGTGTAGTGCTTGATATCTACACCGTCGATGAGAATTTGACCCTTCTGGATATCGTAGTTGCGGCAGATGAGGGAAAGTATCGTCGTCTTGCCGGAGCCGGTTGCTCCGACAAATGCGACCGTTTCGCCGGCATTGACCTTGAACGAAACGTCTTTAAGAACCCACTCGCCTTCGTTATAGGCAAACCAGACGTGCTTAAATTCGATATTACCCTTGCAGGTTTCGAGATTTACAGCGTCCGGCTCGTCCCGAATTCCGGGAACCATGTCGAAAATGGTGAAAATCTTCTCGGCGGAAGCGAATGCCGACTGGAGCCAGTTGAACTGCTCGGCAAGGTTCTGAATCGGGTTATAGAACTTTGAGATGTACATGTAGAATGATACTACTGTACCACTCGTGATAGCCTGACCGAGGAAAACAGTTTCCTTTATGTATCCCCTGCCGCCAAGATAGAAGAGGCAAAGTATAGACGAGACATAGAGCATATAGACGAGAGGACGGAAGACCGCAAATGTGAATATCTGCTGAGTCTGTGCCTTCTCGAGCTTTTTGTTGCGCTCTTGGAATTCGCCGAGCTTTCTGTCCTCACGGTTGAAAATCTGGATAATCTTCATGCCGGAAAGGTGCTCGGATATAAATGTGTTTATTTCGGTTGTGCCGTCCTTGACACGTCTGTAAGCACGGCGGGAGAACTTTCTGAATATAACCGTGAAGAGAAGAATAAACGGCACAAAGCAAAGAACCATCAATGTGAGCTGATAGTTAAGCATCAGCATGGCAACGAGTACTCCAACGATTACGAAGAAGTTCTTTATAAGGTTCACGAGGATATTCGTAAACATGACAGAAATTGCGTTGGTGTCGTTTGTAACACGGGTTACGAGCTTTCCGACCGGGATGTTATTGAGCTGTGCATGTGAAAGGCTCTCGATATGCTTCATGAGGTCTTCACGAAGCGCGGAAAGAATCTTCTGACCGATTTTCTGGAGTACTATCGCCTGAACATAGGTGCATATCATCGAGATGATGAGGATGCTTGCGTAGACTGCGATGTAGGCGAAAATTTCATTCATCTCGAAGTCGCCGACAATCATGTCCTCAATTTCGCCGATAATCAACGGGGATATGACGTCGTAGGCAACGGACACAAGCATTACAAAGAGAACGAAGATGAACTGTCCCAGATAGGGCTTGGCGTACTTGAGAAGTCTCTTGAGTATTTCGCCGTCTGACATGTTTCTGTCGAAGCCCATTGCTTCTTTTCTGTCCTTGACGGAGAGATAAGCGACTATAAAGACGATTGAGACGACGCCGATTACCGCGCCGACCGCCAAAAGAGGATAAAATTCACGCATTTACGACACCCCTTTCGTTTTCAAGACGCTGAAGATCGACTGTCAGCTTGTACTGCGGACAGCTCTTATAGAGCTCTTCATGGTTTCCGACTGCAAGAATATTGCCGTCGTCAATGAAGATAATCTTGTCCATATGCTCGATGGTGGTGACTCTGTGGGCGATTAGAATCGTTGTCTTGCCCTTGCGTGAAGTCTTAAGACCGGAAAGGATTTCCTTCTCGGTCTCGATATCTACTGCCGAAACGGAGTCGTCAAGGATGAGAATAGAAGCATCCTTCATAAGTGCTCTTGCAATCGAGATTCTCTGCTTCTGTCCTCCGGAGACTGTCACGCCGCGCTCGCCCAATACTGTATCATAGCCTTCGGCAAATTCAACGATATTGTCGTCGACCGCCGAAAGCTTGGCGGCTTCAACGGCTTTTTCGTGTGATACGTCATCAGACGCAAATTCGATATTGTGCTCTATCGTGTCGCTGAACAGGAAGTTATCCTGCGGGACATAGGCACAGTATTTTCTTAGAGATGCTATCGAGATTGAATTTACATCCTTGCCGTCGACGAATATTTTACCGTCGGGGACGTTGTAGATTCTTAAAATCAGGTCGGCAAGGGTGGTCTTGCCTGCTCCGGTTCTTCCGATTACGCCGACGCTTTCACCGGCATTTACCTTAAACGATGCGTTCTTGAGGACGTCATACTCGCCGTCGGGGTATCTGAATGTAAGGTCTCTGAATTCGATATCGCCCTTGACATCTTCGATATCCGTAACGTCTTCCCTGTCCTTTACGTCCACTTCGGCATCAAGGAGCTCGCTGACTCTCTTAAGGGATGCTGCGCCTTGAGAGTGCATGTTGATAAGCTCGGCGACTGCCATTACAGGCCAGACGATTGAGTTGAAGTAGCCCATGAATTCGACTAATTGTCCTGCGTTGAAGGTACCCTTATAAACAAGATAGCTTCCGTAGCCCAGGATGACGCAGATTACAGACTCGACAAGAAGGGTTATGAAAATCGTCATAAGGATTGAAAGACGAGTGTATTCGACATTGGCGTCTTCGTTCTCTTTATTGAGCTTGCGGAACGCCATGAGTTCTTTGCTCTCTTTGACGAACGCCTTGATTACGGCGATTCCCGAAAAGCTTTCCTGAGAGAAGTCGGAGAGCTTCGAGAATGCCTCCTGGCGGACTTCCCACTTCTTCTCCATGTACTGCATAAGCGTCAAGCCGACACCGAAAAGAAGGGCTATCGGAATCATACAGAGGAGCGACATGAGTGCATTCATACGGAGCATCTTTATAAATGAGAGTATTCCTAAGAATGTGGCATCGCAGGTCATGAGGACTCCGTTTGAATAGCAGTCGCGGATGGTTTCGAGGTCGTTTGTGAAGAGCGACATCAGATTGCCAACCTTGTTCTTCTGGTAGTACTGCTGAGAGAGGTTCTTGCAGTGGTCGAACATGCGGAATCTCAAATCCGCCGCAACCTTGTTTCCGCTTCCGTTGAAGCAGACGCGCCAAAGGAATCTTCCGGTGACTATTCCGACTATGATGCCTATCATCGGCAGGCAAACTTTGTCAAGAAGATAGTCGATGTCAAACGCCGCCGTTGTGCCGTCATCAAGAGTGACATAGCCCTGATTCAGACCGTTGATGACATCGCGATAAAGCTCGGGAATGACAAGCTGTAGATAGTCGACGAGAACCAGCGCGGCAATGCCGATTAATAAAAGATAGGCATATTTTATGTAGTAGCGATTTATGTGCTTTCCGAAAAGCAATATAATCCCCCCAAATTACAAAATTCAAAGGCGATTATAGCACAATGCAAAGCCGAAATCAAGAGGCAAATTTGCAATATTGTATTTCACAGAAGGACAATATTTAAGCCCCGAGAAAATCCCGGGGCTTTGTTTATGCCTGCTGTTCTTTTGTGCAATACTGAGCCTGTGCGTTCCAGAGCTCACTGTACTTGCCCTCTTGCTCTATAAGCTCGTCGTGGCTTCCCTTCTGTACGATGGAACCGTGGTCGAAAACTGCGATTTCGTCGCAGAAGCGACAGCTTGAAAGCCTGTGGCTGATATAAATAGCGGTCTTATCCCCTACTATATCGTTGAACTTCGAATATATCTCCGCTTCCGCCATCGGATCGAGGGCGGCTGTCGGTTCGTCGAGGACGATGAACGGAGAATCCTTATACAAAGCTCTGGCAAGCGCTATCTTCTGAGCCTCACCTCCGGAGACGTTCACGCCGTTCTGGTCGACTTCGGTATAAAGAGTGGTTTCGAGACCGGAAGGAAGCTGTCTTAATCTGTCACCGAACCCGGTTTTTACGAGACAGTCGGTGACTTTATTGTTATCGTAGGTCATGCTTGAGGCGACGACTTCGCCGAGTTTGAATGCCGGGAGCTTGAAGTCCTGGAATACGACCGAGAAGACGTCGAGATATTCGCGATAGTTATACTTCGTGATGTTGATGCCGTTGAGGAGGATTTCGCCTTCTGTCGGGTCGTAGAGACGGCAGAGAAGAAGTATGAATGTTGTCTTGCCGGAGCCGTTCTCGCCAACAACTGCAAGGCGTTCGCCGACTCGGAACTTGACATTTACATGTCTGAGAGCATAGTTGTCGCTTCCGGGGTACTTGAACGATACGTCACGGAATTCTATCTCATAGTCACGGTCAAGTCTCTTTTCAACCGTCAGAGAGCCCTTATACATACTGTGCGGGATGTCGAGGTATTCAAGGGACAATTCGAGAAACGGAGTGTTGGCTTTTAGCTGACCGAGAGTTGAGAGGGTCTGCGTGAGACCTCCTGAAACACTGGTGATTGCGGCGACGTACTGGGTGACATAGCCGATTCCGAATGCACCGCCGAGAGCTTTCAGGCAGACATAGACATAGGCAAGTCCTGAGAACATTGTCGCAATTCCGCTTCCGAGAGCGCTGAAGGCTCCCATTCCTCTTCGTGCAAAGTGAGCAAACATGCCATCAGACATGAATATCCCCGATTTGTCGCAGTTGTATTTCTCACTCATCTTGTGCTGATTGTACATTCTCACGTCGAGAGAATATTTTTCTTCAGTTCCTAAGAATGCGTGGTAAGTGCCGAGTCTGTTGGCTAAGTTGTGGTCACCGACATTTTTCGACCAGTAGCTTGAAGCTTTGTTGGAACACATCGGTGCTAAAAGTGTAACGCCGAGCATTATTGCAACTACAAGAATTATGCAGATTGGATTATTGAGGAATGCAAGAGATGAGCCGTCGGGGACTCTTGTTGTAAAGAGAGTTACAGTCAGAGCAACACCGCCTATGATTGTGAAAACGCCTTTGATGAGGTCATCAACCCAACTGAGAAGATACACGAGTCCCCAGCCCCCGCTGTTGTTATATTGGTAGCTTGTTGAGTAGATATCTTTTGTCTTCTGGTTGTCGGCATCAGCGAAATCCATGTCGAGCTGCTTCTTGGTGTAGTTGCCCATTCCCCAGCAGAAGTTTGCTAAGCCGCCGCCATAGGTGTTTTTGTACTTACCTAAGAATGCACTTATGAGCGCAACTGCTGCCGCCAAAGCAAGCGTTACCAGAACAAGCATTGTGAGCTTGTCCCTATCCCTGTTCCCGGAAAGTTCAGTTATGATGAGAGCCGACATATAGATTCCGATGTAGGGACTAAGAGCAGTCCAGACGGAATTGACTACTGTCGAGATAACCATGTGAGGACTGTTTTTATAGAGAATCTTAAGACCCTGTATCGTCTTGGATGCCATCCGGCGATAGGTGATTTTGTCATTGTTCTTACTCATTGATGTCACCCTCCCTGTAGTATTTGCTCTGAACTTCGAAGAGTTCGGCGTATTTTCCGCCCTGTTTAAGTAACTGCTCGTGAGTTCCTTCTTCCAGTATCTTATGGTCGCCTATCAGGATGATTCTGTCGCAGAATCTGGTCGAGGCGAGACGATGGGAGATATAGACGGAGGAACGCCCTGCGGTCATGTCGTTATACTTGTTGTAAAGGTCAGCTTCGGCAATGGGGTCGAGAGCCGCTGTAGGCTCGTCAAGGACGATTACGGGAGCGTCTTTATACAAGGCTCTTGCGAGCATAAGCCTCTGGGTCTGACCGCCGGAGAGATTGACAGCGTTCTCATAGACTTCACGGTTGAGCTTTTCTTCGAGACCGTCCTTGAAGCCTGCCACCATTTCGGTGAGTCCGGCTTTTTCGATGCAGGAATTAACCTTATCATAGTCGATGTCGTGGTCGGTCTGGGCAACGTTCTCGGCGACCGAGCCTGCCCAGAGGATGCAATTCTGGAATACTGCCGAGAAGACTTTATAGTATTCACGGCGGTTGAATTCACGGATGTCAACGCCATTGAGGAGCACTCGCCCCTCTGTCGGGTCTTCCATGCCGGCGATGAGCTTGACGAGGGTTGTCTTTCCTGCGCCGTTGAGTCCGACTACTGCTAACTTTTCGCCGGCGTGAAGGGTCAGGTTGATGTCCTCAAGAGTGTAGCTGTCGGATGAAGGATACTTGAACCAGACGTGATCAAGAACTATCTCATACTTGCCGTCAGCGGGAACAGGGACATCGGAGCCATCCTCGAACTTGAACTGCTCGGGATAGTTGATGACTTCAAGGACATTTGAAAGCTCCAGGCACTGTCTGTGCATAGTGGTGAGGTCTCCCAAAACTCCAGTTACCCAATCGGTGAATCCGCCGACGGTTGAAAAGCAGAGGATGAACATTGAGACGTCGATTGAGCCGTCAAGAACGAGCGCTATAAAGTAAGCATAGGCTACAGCGTTTCTCAAGAAGCTTAAAGCGAGATCGGCAACCCTGCCCCAGATATAGACGTTCTCGCACCTGCGGTGGAAGGCTTCGAGGAGAAGGCACTGCTTGTCGTAAAGCTCCGTGAACCAGCTCTTGATGCCGAAGATCCGGACGTCCTTTACAAAGCTCGTTTCGGAGGCTGTTTTGCGGACATAGCTCAGAGTCTCATCAATCTTTGCTTCTTCCTCACGATGATTATAGCCGTAGCTGTTGAGCTTGTTCGTGACGAAATAGCCGACAAGAGCGGTTACCGTCACAAGGAGGAGAATCCAGACGTTTGCAGTCGAAAGTATTGCGGCATAGATGATGAGTCCCAGGAGATTGCTCAAGAATGAGCAAATTGTTTTCCAGATAGCCTCGCAAGCCGAAGAGTTAGAGTATGTGGTTGGCAAGGCTTTATTGAGAATCGTCTGGAACTTTTCGTTGCCCAGGTTCGGGTAGGAGGTCTCGGCACACTTTGTGTTGATGAGGTTTATGATTTCCGAACGGGTTGTTATCCTGCCGTAGAGGATGTTAGTGTCGATGTATTGCCTTGCCATGGCGAGAAACACTAAAATCAGCGTGAATCCGATTATTGTGATGAGGAGCTCGGACGCCGTCCCATTTCGCTCGAGCACTGCAATTATCGAGGGCGAGATATAGAGTCCCGCAACACTCTGACCTGTCACGACGAGCAAGAAGAGAAGTCCAAGGATTACAACCTTTTTCTCGCCGTTGGTCCAGGCGCATTTAATCATGAACCAGACACAGCTTAAGATGCCGTACTTTGGTTTTTCTTTTGTCTTATCTTTGGTATTTATCATATTGGCACCGCCTTTCATGATTTTATTATAGCGGAAATTTTAAAGAGCGCACGTTTTGGGGACGAAACGCTCTCTGTGGGGGACGAATTGCAAATTTCAGCTATTGCGGGAGGAGAATTTCGGTCGAGAATGCTCCGTCCTCGCTGTTGCGGGAGACATAGCCGCCGTATTTCTTGACAAGAGAATCAATACGGGCAAGCCCCAAGCCGTGACCTTCGCCCTTGGTGGTGTCGAAAATTAAACGCTTCTTGTCGGCGGTGAAATTGGTGAAGGATATGTAAAACTGACTGTCTCGGACTGCCATATAAACACGAATCATGCGCTTGTCTTCGGGAAGTTTTTTTGATGCTTCGATAGCATTATCAAACAGATTTCCGACTATTGAGCAGAGGTCTATATCGGAAACCGAGAGCTTCACGGGGATTTCGGCATCTGCCTTGACGGGGATTTTTGCCGCCTTGGCGAGGGAAATCTTGCTGTTTAAAATAGCGTCGCACATGGCGTTGCCGGAATGGATAACAGTGTCGACGGTGTTGAGATCGGTTTCGAGCGCGTTTAAATATTCCATAACGGAATCCATGTCGCCCGACATGACACGGGTCTTGAGAATCTGGATATGATTGCGATAGTCATGCCGCCAGCCCCGAATCTGCCTGTACATATTGTCGACCTCGGCATAATGGGTCTTCAGGAGTTCCTGTTGATAGGCATCTATTTTCCTGTTCATTTTCTTTGAAAGCTTGGGCATCACATTCACTCCTTCCCTACTCTATGAATCAGTGCTCTGTTAAGCGGCTCATATTGCCCGCGAGGCAATGGGATTACGATATTGTCTTTCAGATGGATTTCGGTTTTGGTGACCTTGCGGACGTATCGGAGATTTACGATATATGAGCGCCCGGTGCGGTAGAAGTTCTCATCAAGTAAGCTCTCAAATTCGCCGAGAGTTTTCTTGACGGTGTAATCCTCGTCGGCGTGGACGGTGACATAGTTTTTGATGACTTCAAGGTACTTTATTTCTATGAGAGGGACTTTGACGGTCTCATCTGTCAGTTCAAGTGTAAGCATACGCTCACTTCTAGCAATCTTAACTACCGCTTTGTCTAAGACTTCAAAAAGCTTTTCCTCTTTCAGAGGCTTCATAAGATAATTCAGGGCGTCGACATCGTAACCCTCGGCTATATAGTCAGAGTAGCCGGTGATAAAGACAATCTGTACATAGCGGTTGTCAATTCTCAGTCTCTTTGCAAGGCTGACCCCGTCCATGCCGCCCATTTCTATGTCCAGAAGAAGTATGTCATAATCTCTGTTCTCGGAATATGAGAACAGGAACGCCTCGGCAGAATCGAAGATATTAATTTCAGTTGTCAGGTCTCTGGCGGTCGCCCATTTTTGCGTGAGTTCGTGAACAAGACTAGACATGTCCTGCGAATCATCACAGATTGCTATTTTATATATGCCGGTGCCTCCCCTCTTATAATCCATATCCATTTTATAACACTCAGGCTTAAAAGTCAACATAACAAAAAGAGCCTGCCAATTGGGCAAGCTCTTTCTATAGGCTTTTGATTACTTAATCATGGAAGCGATTTCTTCAGCGAAGTTCTCTTCCTTCTTGGCGATGCCCTCGCCTCTCTCATAACGGGCAAACTGCTTGACTGCAATCTTGCCGCCGAGATCCTTGGCGCACTTCTCGACATACTTGCCGACGGTGTACTCATTATCCTTGACGAACTCCTGCTCTACGAGGCAGTTCTCAGTGTAGTACTTGCCGAGCTTACCCTCTGCAATCTTTGCAAGGACAGCCTCGGGCTTGTTAGCCATCTTCGGATCCTCAGCCATCTGAGCCATGACAATCTTCTTCTCGCCTTCAAGAACGTCAGCGGGAACGGAAGCTCTGTCGAGGTATGCGGGGCTCATAGCGGCAATCTGCAAAGCGCAGTCCTTGCCACAGGCATAAGCCTTGTCGCCGAGGTCGGTGTCGAGCTGTACGAGAACGCCGATTCTACCTTCACCGTGAACATAGGAAACGAGGTCGCCCTCGAGACGGGTGAAGCGTCTGATCTGGATGTTCTCTCTTATCTTTAAGAAGAGTTCCTGGAGCTCTTCCTGAACGGTCATTTCACTGCCGACAGCCTTGCAAGCCTTGAGTGCTTCGACATCTGCGGGATTCTCGGCAATAATGGTTTCGGCAACGGTCTTGACGAAAGCCTTGAACTGGTCGGTATTTGCAACGAAGTCGGTCTCGGAGTTGACTTCGACGACTACGCCGACGCCATTCTCAACGAAAGCCTCAACCAAGCCTTCGGCGGAAACTCTGCCAGCCTTCTTAGCCTGGGATGCGAGACCCTTTTCTCTTAAGATAACTATTGCCTGCTCGAAATCGCCGTCAGCCTCTACGAGAGCCTTCTTGCAATCCATCATGCCGACGCCGGTTCTCTCTCTGAGAGATGCAACGTCCTTTGCGGTTATATTAGCCATAGTAAAGATTCCTTTCTTGCTATCGTTATATCTTGATTATTCCTCAACGGGAGTCTCTTCTGCAGGAGCTTCTTCGGATGCTTCTTCAACAGGAGCATCAGCCTCGCCCTGTCTGCCCTCGATGATTGCGTCTGCCATTGCGCCGGAAATGAGCTTGACAGCTCTTATAGCGTCATCGTTGCCGGGGATTACATAATCAACCTCGTCGGGGTCGCAGTTGGTATCTACGATAGCAACTATCGGAATACCGAGCTTTCTTGCTTCGGAAACGGCAATCTTCTCGCGCTTGGGGTCAACGATGAAGAGCGCTGCGGGAAGCTTCTCCATGGTCTTGATACCGCCGAGATACTTCTCAAGCTTTTCGATTTCGAGAGTGAGCTTTGCAACTTCCTTCTTCGGGAGAAGCTCGAAGGTGCCGTCGGTCTCTATCTTGTGGAGCTGTTCGAGACGGGCGATTCTGGTCTTGATGGTCTCGAAGTTGGTCATCATACCGCCGAGCCAACGGGCATTAACATAATGTGCACCGGCTCTTGTTGCCTCTTCCTTGATGGAATTGCCAGCCTGCTTCTTGGTTCCTACGAAGAGAACCTCGCCGCCGTTAGCGGAAACGTCTCTCAAGAACATGTAAGCCTCATCGAGCTTCTTTACTGTCTTCTGAAGGTCGATGATATAGATTCCGTTTCTTTCTGTGAAGATGTAGGGAGCCATCTTCGGGTTCCATCTTCTTGTCTGGTGACCGAAATGCACACCGGCTTCAAGAAGCTGTTTTATTGATACTACTGACATTGTAGTTCCTCCTAATTTGGTTTTTAATTTAATCCTCCGCACAGGTTACCTTGCCTTCACCCGGAACCCGGGAACCACAGCAAAACCCATGCGTGCGAATTGCGGTAATATTATATCACGGGAATTATGAGATTGCAAGGGGTTTTGTAAAAAAAGTTTGAAGCCCCTCACGCTCGCCCTTCGGGCTCGCGAACCTCTCAGTCAGCTTCGCTGACAGCTCCCCTTATCAAGGGGAGCCATAAGTAACGCAAAAGGCTCCCCTGTCAAGGGGAGCTGGCGCGCGTAGCGCGACTGAGAGGTGCCGTGAGCCAAGGGCGAACGGCGTCGGCGAAGCCGACAATTATCTTCTCTTCCCTGCCACAGTTGCCGCCAATGCAATCGCCATCGGCAGAAGCGCCAGTGCAATCCCCGTGGTCGGGTTGGTTTCGGGTTCAGTCTCTTCCGGTTCATCGTCCGGTTCGGTTTCGGTGTTGGTGTCCTCTATCGGTTCGTTGATGGTGACCGTCTCCTCGGTGAGCTCTACCGCCTTGAGGTTCGAGATAGCCGTCTCTATTGCCTCGGCATAGCCGTTGACAGTCGCCTGATTCAGCACATTCAGATTCCACTGCACCGCATTTATCGCCGCCGTGACATCCGCAAAGTTCGAATAGTCGCTCGCATTCAGGGCGTTAGCCTTCGCAATAGCCTCATTGACCGCCGTGTAGTTCGCCTGAATCACCAGAAGGCTTGTGCCGGTGGTCTTGGTAGTCGTATAGGTCTCGTTTTCAAACTCGACCTTCGCCGTATAGGTGACCACCCCAAGGAAGTTCCTCGAAGTAACCGTCGCGTCAACCGTCTGAACATCGCCACAGGTGCAAGTGAACGTCGCCGTGCAGGTGTTGCCGTTCCAAGTGAACACAGGCTCGCCATAGGTATGCCCTGTTGCCGTTACAACCGTATCGGCTAAGTCGATTTCCGTCGTTGCGTTCTCATCGCTGAAATACTTCTTGCAGGTCTCGCAGTACCAATATTCGGTATTGCCATCAGCGGTGCAAGTGGCGTCATTAGCCTTGTAGTAAGTCAGACTATGCCCCGTAGCCCCTATAATAATAGTGCTCGTATCGGTAATCTCGTTATTGCCGTCCTCATCGCTGAAATACTTATCGCAATTCGCACAGTGCCAATACTCGATATTTCCGTCCTCGGTGCAAGTGGCATCCTTGGCTTCGACATGAGTCATGCTATGACCGGTTGCGCCAATAACTATGATGCTTGTTTCCTGCTTGACACCGTTGACTTCTATATAGTACCGGTTGCAGGTATCGCAAAACCAGTATTCATAATAACCATATTCCGTACAAGTCGGGTCTACTGCTTCGTGATGCTCGGTAAAGTTATGCTCAACCTTATCCCCCGTCACCGCCGACTTTGTCTCGTCGCAAGGATAAGTCTTTCCGTTGAATGTTACCGATGCGGTGTAATATGTGACCTGAACAGTGATACATGAATCTACAACCCTTGTGGCAATATCACAATCCACCGTCTCTACATGACTGCTGTCATTATCACAGGTAAATGTGGCGGTACAGGTGTAATCGCTCGCCCAAGTGAAAACAGGCTCGCCGTAGTTATGCCCGGTCGCCGCTATAGCCTCGGTCTGGGTATCCGTATATTCGGTTCCATTGAACGTGACCGTCGCAGTATAAGCAATCTCGCCATCCGTTGTGCAGGTAGCCGCTGTAGTGCCGCTTGTGACTGTAGCGTCCAAAGTCTGCGTATCATCGCCCTCGTCACAGGTAAATGTGGCGGTACAGGTGTAATCGCTCGCCCAAGTGAAAACAGGGTCGCCATAGCTATGCCCCTTCGCGGAAAGCACCGTATCACTCTGACTGATTTCCGCTGTAGCCGCTGAATCGCTGAAGTACTTGTCGCAATTCGAGCAGTACCAGTATTCACTGTTTCCTTCTGCCGTGCAGGTCGCTAATTGCGCCTCTACATGCGTCAGAGCGTGACCCTTCGCAGAAAGCACCGTATCACTCAAGCTGATTTCCGCTGTAGCCGATGAGTTGCTGAAATACTTGTAGCAATTAGAGCAGTACCAATATTCGATATTTCCGTCCGTCGTGCAAGTAGCATCAACAGCTTCGTAATGCGTCATGTTGTGCCCCGTCGCATCAATCGTCTCGGTTTTGGTTTCGCCACATTCTGTGCAAGTGTAAGTTATTTCTCCCGCTTCTGTGCAAGTTGCTTCTTTTGTAACTTCCGATGTGTAATCATGATCCACTACGGTAAAAGCAATCGGACCCACTGTTCTCGTGGCAAGCACCTCTCCACTGGATTTGTCGGTAACAGTCATAATATAGTAATAATATGTCGTAGTCCCTGCTTCGGCGTCATATTTACCGTTGTTTACTATTACATAATCAGTATCCGATATAATCCATGTGCCACCCTCCGTACTATCTGTTTGATTCATATACCAATTTACTGTGACGTCAACGCTTACACTATTGATTCTGTAAGACGCAGCCAATCTTAAATCGGCTGTACCGCTTTTTTTACACAATGCATATGTATAATTATTTATATAGTCACTATAGCTAAAGTTATATGCTACACGAATTCCAGCCGTAATCTCAAGCTCATCAGCATCGGCTACCGTCGTCATCCCTACAGTTGTAGTTATGAGCAAACATAAACTCAGAATCACTGCTAATAATCTCTTCCTCATAAAAAATACCTCCTTACTTTTCGTGAAGGAGGAATTGTTCTGGGTCGCCTCCAAGCACGAAGCTTTGTTGGGTGGATGGGGGTTGGGCTCGGTGTTTCTGGGATTATTGTAACATACAAAAGCATGTTTGTCAAGCGGTTTTTGGACGGATTTGCAAATTTTTTGCAAAAATCTGTTTATTAGCCTGCGCTAATTAGCTTCAGCTTCGGGAGATTGGTGTCCTCGGCGAAGTTCTGGGCGTTGTAGAGGATGAGGACGGCGTCGTATTCGGAGAGGTCGCCGATGGAGGCGGTGGGGTTCGTGAGATAGCGGAGGTCAAGGACGGTGATGTCGGAATAGTTTTCTGCAAGGAACGGGACGAAGCAGTTGGCATAGGAGTCCTTGATGACGAGGAGCTTGCCGCCGGTCGCGTCGGAGACGACCTCTGTCTTCCCGACGTTCTCGCCGAGGTAGCAGAGGTATTTGTCTTTTCTTGAGAGATAGCTCTCGTCGAAGACGCTTGAATAAACGACGTTCCCCTCTTCGTCGGTCGAAAGCTTCGAAACCGTGCGGGCGTTGCTGAGATAGAACTCGATGGTGTCGGCTTCGATGCCGCTGTAGAGGACGCTCGAGTGGAGCGAGCCGTAGAAGCTGTGCGAGGCATAACGGACGTCGAACTTGTCGAGGGTCGAGGCGGTGTAGCCCATGACATCTGTGGCAGAGATATAGGCAAGGTATGCCCCCGTCGAGGTCCAGTGGTGGTCGGTGCGGTAGTAGATGTACTCTTCGCGGGAGGAATAGAGGACGCTGTAGACGTCTATCGGCTCGGCGGAGGAGTTCTCGTAAAGATAGGAGTAGGCATAGCTGATGAGCTCCCGCTGACTGACTTTCTTCTCGGTGTAGTCGACCTCGTCCGAATAGATTTCTGCGGCGGTCGGAACAATCATGACATAAACGGGGGTGTCGGAGAGGTCGCTGAGATATGATATAGCTTCGAGGGAATTGTCGACAACGTCATAGTCGATTTCCTCGGTGAGCTCGAGGAGGCGGTCGTCGGCGATGTAGACGCCGTTGACCTCGCTTCTCCCCTGGAAGAGCTCGAGGCTTGTGTGGAGCGAAATCCAGTTTGTGCGCATGGCGAAGTGGTCGTCGAGCCAATCGGTAAGGTCTTCCGTATAGTCCCCCGAGAACCAGTCGGAGGCGGAAAAGTCGGGCATGTCGGCAAGGTAGCGGTTTTCCGTTTCGGAGAAGTCGTCCTTGGGCACAGCCAATGAAACCACGGCAAGAATAACCAAGAAGCCGAGGAAAACGACGATATTAAGAATCTGGATGACTTTTTTCATCGGATGTCGTGCCTTTCTCTAAAAGTTGAAGTATAGGAACGGATTGTAGCTCGAGTTGACGAGATATGCCGTGCAGGCTATGAGAAGAGCGGCGGTCAGAACGGGGGTGATAGCCATGACGACCTTTGAATCCTTGCCGCCGAGGCGGGAGATATAGTTGCCCGTCGCCCCCGACGAGAAGAAGAGGCAGAATGCGAGCGGGATTGCCGCCTCGGAGAGGAGCGCCGTCGCCTGCGAGGTGATGAAGCTTCCGCCCGCGCCGAACATGGTGCCGAGGTACTGCACACTGAGGGCGAGGGAATCCGTATCAAAGAACACCCAGCCGATTACCACGGCAAGCATGGTGTATAGCCACGAAACCGGCTTCGGGAGCTTCTTAAGTATTTTCGAGAAGCCGAGGTGCTCGATTACGATAAGCACGCCGAACCATAAGCCCCAAAGGACGAAGTTCCAGCTTGCGCCGTGCCAGAGACCGGTCAGAAGCCAGACGATGAGAAGGTTGCGGACGGTCTTGAAGGTTCCTTCCCTGCTCCCGCCGAGGGGGAAATAGACATATTTGCGGAACCAGGAGCCGAGGCTGATGTGCCATCTGCGCCAGAACTCGGAAACGGATTTCGAGAGGTACGGCAGGTTGAAGTTCTCCATAAAGTCGAAGCCAAGCATCTTGCCGAGTCCGATTGCCATGTCCGAATAGCCGGAGAAGTCGAAGTAAATCTGGAACGTGAAGGAGATGATGCCGACCCACGCCGTGAGCACCGGCATTTCGGAGTAGTCCATAGCCTTGACCTGCGACCAGATGGTGCCGATGTTGTTGGCAAGGAGGACCTTCTTCGCAAGACCGATGACGAAGATTGTCACGCCCTCGGAGAACTTCGAAAGGGTTACGGTGCGCTGATTAAGCTGTCCCTCAACGTCCTGATACTTGACGATGGGACCCGCCACTATCTGCGGGAACATGGCGATATAGGCGAAGAAGCTGACGAAATTGTGCTGAGGCTTGCTCGTGCCGCGATAAACGTCGATAGTATAGGACATGCTCTGGAATGTGAAGAACGAGATGCCTATCGGTAAAGGCAAACCCGGGTCAGGTATAGAGATATTGAAGATAGAATTAATAGTTGTGATGGCGAAAGATGTGTATTTGAATACGAAAAGAATCGCCAGGTCGAGAATTATCGAAAGAACGAGAACGAGCTTGCGCTTTTCCGGAAATTTCGACATCAGAAGACCGGCGACATAGTTGATTATAGAGGTTATTATCAGGACGACGACATAAACCGGCTCTCCCCACGCATAGAAAACAAGCCCCGTGAGTGCGAGCATGGGGTTCTTGAACTTCATCGGCACGGCGCAACAGAGAAGAATTGCCACCGGCAAAAAGTAAAAAAGAAATTCTACGCTTGAGAATACCATTTTCGGTTACTGTCCTTTGTTAATTTCGTTCGCTGTTTGACGGTATTTTTCATAGCCGACGGTGCGGTTGATTGCTTCGAGTAGCGAATTTACGTTGAGCCTTTCGGGGAGATTAAGCCTGCGCTTGAGCTCGTCCCGACGTGAAGAAGAATCCGGTCGACCCGTGAAGCCGTCTTCATAGAAATCCATTTTTGTGACAAGACGGTCGCCTGACGATTCCTGCTCTTCTGAAAATAGCTTCAAGACTTCAAGTAGCACGCTGTCGGGCATGCCTTCGACGCCCAATTTACCCTCGGCGGACGGCGCAAGCTTGCGCTTTTCCTTGCCATAGATATCGGGGATATAGGCACAACGGACGTCGCCGTTTTTGATGATGCCTTTTATATGCCCACGGATTCGGAATCCCGCAGAGTCGCTGTCGGTGAGAATTATGAGCCCGCCGTTTTCAGAGTAGTATCTTAAGAGCTTGACTGTCTCGGTATCCTTGAAAACGCCGAAGCCGTTCACAACGACTATCGGGCAATCAACAAGGCGGGCGACCTTGGCTTTATCATATTTGCCTTCGACCACTATTGCACCATTTATGTGGAGCATTATTTCACCGCCTGTAGGAGAGAATTTTGCTGATGGCTTCTTCAAGAAGAATCTTCGGGTCGGCGTGCTTCGACTTCATGTCGATATCGCACTGGGAGAGAATTCCCAATCCGTAACGAATCTTCTCAAGAGGGATATTCATGCAGTCACGGAAAGCGTTTTTCACTGCGAATTCCCTGCCTCGGTATGCAAAGTCACTTACAACATCACTCTGTGAACGGTTGCCTATCACAGCGGTTTTGGCACGGTATAAATCCATGAACGAGCCGGAAATCACTGAAAGAAGCACAATAGGCTCCGTTTGCCGTGAATATAACTTGTCAAGGATTTTGAAGGCTTCGCTTCCCTTCCCTGACAGGACGGCACGGGAGAGCTTATAGGCGTCCGTTTCGAGCTGGTCAGAGACGAGAAGATCAATCATTTCTATCGATATCTCGCCCGAGCCTGCATATGCCGAAAGCTTGTCAAGCTCGTTGTCTATCATCAAAATACTACAGTTCTGGAGGCTCGCGAGATACTCGGCATTCTTTGGGGACATAAAACAGCCAACGGGGGTGAGTCTGGAATTGATATGATTTACGAGCTCGTTCGGCTTCTTCTGCTGGAATTCAGTTACGATTCCGCCGAGCTTGGAGATATGGTCACAGAGTTTCTTGTTCTTCTGAGTGAGTGCCTTCTTCCCTGCGGCGAGGTCTACGCCGGTTGTGTAGAAGATGAATGTTGTGGTTTCCGGGTCGAGGTCGGAGATGGCTTTGAAAAGTATGTCCTGCTCGTCTTTTCTGAGATTATCGGCATTGAGGTCGTTGATTAGGGTCACCGTTCTGTCGGCAAATATTGGGAGCGATTCTGCAATATCGGAAAGTTCAGACGCAGAGAAATCGGCACCGGTTATAAAGTGATAGTTAAGGTCTCTCTGCTCTTTCGGCAGAAGCTTGTCCCGGAGCTTCTTTGCGATGCTTTCAGACGAGGCGACATCCTTGCCCCAGAAGAAATATACTCCCCGAATATCTCCCTTTCTTATTGACTTTATGAGTTCAGTATCGGATAAATAAGGCACACAGAAGCCCCCAATCTCATTGATGCAACCATTATAATACATTATCGCCCGATTTGCAAGTTGACTTTATCGCAAAAGCGGATTATAATGATATGTAGCGCAACTTTTTATAGCAAGGATTTGAAAACACTATGAAAATTAAAAATATACTTATCATGATTACGGCGATGGTTCTCGGGCTGTCGCTCTGCGGGTGCTCGATGACAAGCAACATAAGCACAGACGCAAATATGGACTTTGATCAATACGGCGAGGGCTATCCTCAGATTGCGGATGGCGACGACGCTTACTACTATGCTGACGGCGAAAATATCTTCACCTACTACACCGACACGGAAGAAACAGCAGTCTATTGCGAAGGCTTCGGAAGCATAGACTATCTCGGCTACTATGACGGCGGGGTTTATGCCGTCAGCGACAACACGCTTTATTCCGTCTCCGAGAACATCAAGGTAAAGCAGTTTGAGATTTCCGAAGCCGGGAATCTCAGCGGCAGGCAATATGTCATGCACTCGGGCTGGCTTATAGTCTGCGGAATTTCGGACGATGCGACCGGAGAGGTGCTGACATATTCTCTTGAATCAGGAGAGTATGAGATGGTCTACGAACTTGCAGAAGCCGACTATGTCAAAGTCTGCCCTTACTCGGATGTTTTGTATATACTATCCGGCAATTCCGAGCTGACCGAGCTCTGCGGGTATGATTTGGAATCTTCGGAGACGAGCGTGCTCTACAGCTCCGGAGATTACGTGTTTACAGACCCGTTCTTCAGGGTGACCGTTGAGGCGGCATACATGAGCGAAGACGGAGCGATATATGCTTATGACGTAACGACCGGCGAGATTGCGATATCTTTTGATTTCAATGCGGACGATACGACGGCTTATGAAATCGGCGGAATTGCCGAATATTACGTCTTCGCAGGGTACAGCGACGACAGCGGATATCACCTCTATGTCAAGGACATCTACGGAAACGACAAGATTGTAACCGACATCGCGCTTTCGGACGAGATTGAAGCCGTTATTTGCGGAAATGACAGTCAGAGAGTGTTTGTTTGGGTAAATCCCGGTTCAAGTGACGGTTCGGTTATTGCCGTGAACTTCTTAAACGGCGACTTCCAGACTCTGTGGTAACCGCGCCGGCGGGAAATGTTGAAATATCCCTTGAAATAAGTGCGAAGATATGATACAATAACGCACGGACAAATTATATTAAAATACCACGGAGGAAAATATGCTTTTGATAGATGAACTCAGCCGCAGGCTGAACGAATACCGCCCGAAGCTTTCGGAGCTCCACAAGGCCCTCAACATCGAGGCGGCAAAGGAAGAAATTGAACAGTTACACAACAAAGCGGCGGAGCCCGGCTTCTGGGACGACATGGAGAAGTCACAGAAGATTCTGCAGAGGACGAAGTCGCTTGAGAATGCAGTTGAGAACGACCGCAAGCTCTTCTCTCAGGCGGACGACATCGAGACCATGATTGAGATGTACACTGAGGACGGCGACGAGGAGCTTCTTACGGAAATCGAATCGGAGCTTGACGAGTTCTCAAGCAAGATAGATCAGTTGACGCTCTCTACCCTTCTTACCGGCGAATACGACCACTCAAACGCAATTCTTAATTTCCATGCGGGAGCAGGCGGAACCGAGGCTCAGGACTGGACAGAGATGTTACTCAGAATGTACACCCGTTGGGGCGAGGCGCACGGATACAAAGTGTCGGTTCTCGACGTACTTGATGGCACCGACGCGGGAATCAAGAGTGCTTCGGTTATTATCGAGGGCGAGAATGCCTATGGATACTTGAAGAGTGAGGCGGGAGTTCATAGGCTTGTCAGAATTTCGCCGTTTGATGCGGCGGGAGCCCGGCACACATCCTTCTCAGCGGTCGAGGTCATGCCGGAAATCAACGACGACATGAGCGTTGAAATCAGACCCGAGGACATCAAGATGGACGTCTTCCGCTCGAGCGGCGCAGGCGGACAGCATATCAACAAGACGAGCTCAGCAGTCAGACTGACGCACATCCCGACAGGAATCGTAACGTCATGCCAGACCCAGAGAAGTCAGGTCCAGAACCGCGACTACGCCATGAAGATGCTCGTTGCGAAGTTGGTTGAAATCAAGGAACGCGAACACCTCGCCAAAATCGAGGACATCAAGGGCGTCCAGAAGGAAATCGCCTGGGGCTCGCAGATTCGCTCCTACGTCTTCATGCCCTACACCCTCGTCAAAGACCACCGCACCGGCTACGAAAACGGCAACGTTCAGGCAGTCATGGACGGAGAGCTTGACGGGTTCATAAACGCTTATCTTAAAGCTCTTTCGAGCGGGACGCTGGAGAAGTAATTCGGACATAATAAAAGCACGGCAGAGTTTCGGCTCACCGTGCTTTTTATTGCTTTTATTACAGGTTCAAATCGCTTCTGACGGCATTGATGAGCTTTCTTGTCAAGCCGCAGGTGCCGCAGTCTACTCTTTGCATGCCGATGAGGATTGTGAGACCGCTTTCGGGGCTGTTCGAGAAGTAGGGTCCGAGCCATCCATCCCAGCCGTACTCACCTTTTTCGGCGAAGATGAGAGCCTGACCGGGGTCAACGCAGTTGCGCATCAGGTTGCCGTAGCTGTAGCCGCGGAGCCCGCCCCAGTGCTCGCTTAAGTCCTTCTGTTGCCAAGGCATGAGGCTTGCGGACGTCATGTATTTAACGGCGGCTTTTGAGAGGATTCTGTGTCCGTTATATTCGCCGCCGTTCTGGAGCATGGTGGCGAACTTGGCGTAGTCGTCGAGGGTCGAGACGAGTCCCGCACCGCCCGATTCGAACTCAGGCGGCTTTACCATCGAGTATCTGATTCCGAGGTGGTTTCTGTCCTTGTCCTCTTCCTCGATGCGCCATTTTTCGTAGTTGGTGCGATATATCTTCGAGAGTCTCGGCTGTTTCTCCGGCGGAACCCAGAAGCCGGTGTCGACCATGCCGAGGGACTCAAAAATCTCTTTTTCAAGGAATTCGCCGAATTTCATGCCGGAAATAAGCTCGACAACCGCTCCCAAGATATCTGCAGACGAACCGTACATAAACTTTTCGCCCGGGTCGAAGCTCAAATCGCACTCGGCGATACGCTTTGCAAATTCCATAGTCGTCATCGGGTTGTCGCCGGCGATGCGCTGACCGAGCTCCCAGAAGACCTCCGAGACCTGTTGCTCGGCGATGCCCTCTCCGGGATAAGGGATTCCCGAGGTCATGTTGAGCAAATCTTTTACCATAATCTCGTTCTGTGTTTTCACGCGCTTGCCATCCTTATAGGTATAGGCGGGCTTGAAGCCCGGGAAGAACCAGCAGAGGCAGTTCGAGATGTCGAGGAGTCCCCTGTCCGCTAAAATCATGACTGCGGCGGCGGTTATCGGCTTGCTCATTGAGTAAAGGCGCATTATTGTGTCTCTCGAGAACGGCACCTTGTTTTCCATATCCCTGTAGCCGAAATCCTCGTAGATAAGCTCTTTGCCGTTCTGCAGGACGAGCATATTCATGCCGGCGGTGAAGCGATTATCCTCGCACTCCTGCCGCATTATTTCTTTATAATTATTCATTCTTTGACCTCCCGGAAATATTTAAGCTGTTTCAATTATATACCTGCGGGAGGTTGATGTCAACGAAATTCTCTTAAAATACTTGAACTTGGGAAGATTTTAGAGTACAATAGCTCTTATGAAATGGCGGTGACAATTTGAAAACTGTTAATATATACACCGACGGGGCTTGCTCAGGGAATCCGGGAGCCGGAGGTTGGGGCGCAATACTTGAATACAAGGGATTCAAGAAAGAGATGAGCGGTGCTGAGGAATCCACTACAAACAACCGCATGGAGCTTTCTGCGGCGGTCTATGCCCTGGAAGCGTTGAACGAGCCGTGCAAGGTTATTCTCACGACCGATTCGCAATATCTCGTGAACGGCATGACAAAGGGTTGGGCGAAGTCATGGAAGAAGAACGGCTGGATTAAGTCGGACAAAAAGCCCGCTCTCAATTCCGACCTATGGGAGAGGCTTCTTGAGCTCGACGGGATTCATGATATAAAATTCGTCTGGGTCAAGGGGCATGCAGGGCACCCAGAAAACGAGCGGTGCGACCGACTGGCGGTCGGAGCATACACCAGGCTGAAAGAAGGGCTCAAGAATGGATAAGCGTTATATCTATGCCGACAACGCCGCAACAACAAGGGTTTCGGACAGCGTCTTAAATGCGATGATGCCTTGGTTCCAAAATAACTTTGCGAATCCTTCGGGGCTCTACTCCCCCGCCACCGCTTCCGCAAAAGCCATAAGGCAGGCAAGAGCGGATATTGCGAAGTGCTTGGGTGCAGAGCCGGGCGAAGTGTTCTTCACCTCCTGCGGAACCGAGGCGGACAACTGGGCAATTAAGTCGGCGGTTGAGCTCACGGGCAAGAAAAGAATAATCACCTCAAAGCTTGAACACCATGCGGTATTGAAGACATGCGAATATCTGAAAACCAAGGGCTGTGAGATTACATATCTCCCCTGCCCCGAAAACGGCATTATCGAGCCTGAGGATTTAAGAAAAGCTATCGGAAATGACGTTGCGATTGTGAGCATCATGCTTGCGAACAACGAAATCGGGACGATTCAGAAGATTTCGGATATGGCGGAGATTTGCCACGAATACGGCGTACTTATCCACACCGACGCCGTGCAAGCTATCGGGAATATTCCTGTTGATTTCAAGGCTCTGGGCGTGGACATGCTCTCCCTTTCGGGACACAAGATTCACGCTCCAAAGGGCATCGGGGCTCTTGTTGTCAGGAAAGGCATCAATCTGCCGTCGTTTATCCACGGCGGCAAGCAGGAGGTCGGCAAGCATGCCGGAACGGAGAACGTCCCCTACATAATGGGGCTCAGGCAGGCTATCTTGGATGCGACTATGGATATACAGAAGCGTTCGGAGTATGTTCTGTCTCTCAGAGAAAGGCTCATCGACGGGCTTCTTAAGATTGAGAAGACGAGGCTCAACGGCGACAGAAACAACCGGCTTCCGGGCAATGCAAACATTTCGTTCTATGGGATTGAAGGCGAGAGCCTTGCACTGCTTCTTGACATGAAGGGTATCTGCGTTTCGTCAGGTTCAGCTTGCACAACAGGCGACACCGAGCCGTCGCATGTTCTCAAGGCTATCGGGATGACGGACGAATGGGCGAAGGGTGCGCTCAGGATTACATTTTCGGAAGACAATACCGTAGAAGATGTCGACTATATTGTCGAGATGATTACTGAGATAGTGGAGAAGCTGAGAGCTTCGAGCACGCTCTGGAAGAAAACAGCCCTGTAACTTTAAAAGCCCCTGCATTTTCATGCAAGGGCTTTTTGCTACCGAATTATCATTTTATGTATTTGAAAGAGTATACAAAGAGTAAAACAGTCCGTTTTCCTGCATGAGAGACGCAAAGTCGCCCTGCTCTTCGATTCTGCCTTCCCTTAAGACAAAGATTTCGTCGTATAACTTCAATATGCTTTCTTCGAGACGATGAGTAACTGTTACGCTGGTGACGTCATCAAGATTAAGTATAGATTCGTTGACGCTCTTGGCGGTTTCGGCGTCGAGAGCGGCGGTGGCTTCGTCGACGAGAAGAACCGGAGTGCCTTTGAGGAGGCATCTTGCAATCGAGATTCTCTGGCGTTCACCACCGGAGAGACCGTTGCCGTTTTCGCCACAGATGTAGTCATAGCTCTTTTCTGAAATAAGCTTGTCGAGACCCGCACGCTCGGCGGCTGTCTTAACATCTTTCTCGGGGAAATCACCAAACATAGTGATATTGTTCTTGATGGTGTCGTTGAAGCAGAAAACGTCCTGACCGATAAGGCTCATGACATCATAGAGGCTGTCGGCATTGACATCTCTGAGCTCATGACCGTCAATGGTGATGGAGCCGGTATAGGTGGAATTTGCACCCATCAGGAGATTGAGAAGCGTTGACTTGCCGCTTCCCGACATTCCGACAATGGCGTATCTGCCGCCTTTTCTGAGATTCAGATTGATGCCGTTGAGAATAGTATCATCGCCGTAGCCGAAGGATACATCTTTGAGGGCGATTTCGTTTTTGAGGTCTGCATCTATCTTCAAGCCATCATTGCGGACATTTTCTTCGGCGACCTCGGACATCTTAACAACCAGAGCCTTAGCGGATTTGATTCCGGCGAAAAGCTGAGGGAGCTCACGAATCGGGCTGACGAGGTAGTTCGCACCGTTTGCGAATATGAGAACCGTACCGACGGTAATGTTGCCTCTGAGCGCCAAGAAAGTCGCTACTGAAAACAGTCCCATTTGCATGAAGAGCGATGCGGCTATCGCAGAGACATACATAAGTCTTTGGTACCAGCGGCGGGAGAATTTCTTGTCCTCAAGCTGTTCGTTCTCGCTTGAAAATACAGTTTTGACTCTCGATTCCGCCTTGAAGCTCTTGATGACTGAGAAGCCTCGAAGCAAGTCCTGAAGCGAACCGACAAACTTCTCGTTCTGTTCACTGACAGCTTTTTCGTTTTCCGCCATCTTCCCTCCCATTGAGATTGCGACTACCAAAGGCAGTATGCAAAGAACAATAGAAACCACCGTCAGAACAGGGCTATAGTACATCAGCAAACAGAGCGTTGCGACGAAAAGGAACAGGTCAAAGACGACATCGAAGATATTGGCAAGATACTTATCTTCGATTGCAGTCACGTCATTCGTGAGAACTGAGAGATATCTGCCGGTGTTTTCTTTTGAGAATGCCGAGATTGCTTTTGCAGTGAGCTTGCCATAGCAGAAATTGCGATAATTCCTGACGGCTTTCTGGATGAAACGGGCTTTCAATCTTCCCTCTAAAATACCAAGGATGAAGTAAGCTGCTATTGCGACAAGAATCAGAAGCGCTACCCTCAGAAGCTGGGCTTCGGTTCCGTCAGTGATTATGTCCAAGAGCTGTCCTATGAGTACTGTAATAGAGAGATATGCGGCGGTTAAAAACGGCGTTATTAGTAGCACCAATGCGAATAATAGCTTGTTTCCCTTGTAGAAAGAGCGAAAGTAATCTTTGCTCTTTGGGACTGTTTTGTTTTCCATGATAATTCCTCCCGAGATTTCAGTTAGCTTATGCTAACCTGTATTATACACTACTTTTTTCTGGTGTCAATAGGTTATTAAATATTTTTAAGGTACGGCTTTTTGCGGTTGCAGATGGCACAGTACATGGCACTGTTGCGAAGCAAAATCCATCTGGCTAAGTAAAGAAACGGCACGAGACCGCAATAATCATTCAAAGAATAAGCCCGGATAGTTTTTGATTCGTACCCAATGTTCATTGCGCCTAACAGTCCGGCGGATTCGAGGTCAGAAAGAATTTCTTCGGCTTCGTCCTGAGAAATCCCTACTCCTTGCGAAACGGTTGAAGCGTGGATATAGTTGCCACCATCGGAATCACCCGAAGCGAGCCAGAGAACCACCTTCATGGCGTTCTTTCTGCCGAGTGCCGCAAAAAGCTTGGTGTATTCCTCCTCAGTGGCAAGATTATGCTTGTAACCGCACTCAGGCTCCGGCAGAATCAAGGTCATCGGGCAATCCTCTGCGAAGACTGAAAGCATGATGCCGCTATCGTCCGCAACGACTGTGCGGAGCCATGAAATATCGTCGCCGAAGCCCACATTGGCATATGCTGACGGACGAATCTGGAAGACGGTTTTGTCGGCATCGTCTATAAAGTTCGCCATCGGTTCAAGTCCCGAAAACATTGCCAGAGAGAGCGAAAACAGCTCGTAAAGCCGCTTATCGCCCGGGATGCTTGAAAGATAGTCCTTTATGGTGTCCGACATGGGTTTTGAATCGTGGGCACTTCTGCCGAAGAGCTCATCTATGGTGACACCGAGCTTGTCCGCCAGAATCGGCAGGAGCATAACGTCAGGCGTGCCGCCATTCTCCCACTTGCTCACAGCCTGTGCCGAAACACCAACGGCGTCGCCAAGCTGTTCCTGAGTGAGTCCCACGCTCCTACGGAGCTTCGAAATCCTTTCGCCTATTGTCATGATTGTAGCCGCCTTTCATGTTACGCATTTATGCGTGTGCATTTATGCACATGTTATCTCGAGATGGTTGTATTATATCACAATCGTTGGTTGAGCGCAACGGAGTTGATTTTGCATTAATTCAACTGTTGGTTGTACTCATGCAAATAAAAATCCCCGCCACTTCGGCAGGGATTAAATTCACTCGCCTGTTGCGGCGGAGTAGAGCTCAAATATTATGCTGTTCGACACCAGTGCGCCCTTGTCGGTCAGGGTGATGCGGTTGTCGGTGAGGCTGAGGAATCCGGCATCGGCATAGGGCTTGGCTTTTTCGGTTACGGCGTGGGCATTGCCGCCGAGATCGTTTACTCTTTCGAGGGACATGCCGTCACTCAGCCGAAGCGAAAGCATGATGTATTCTTCGAGACGGTCGGGAGATTCGTCCTCAATTAGCTCCGGTTGAGCTTCAGAAGAGATATAGGCTTTCAGGTCGTTTGGAACATAGAAGCGTTTGCCTTGGAAGAAGGAGTGCGCCGAAGAACCGAAGCCGAGGTAATCCTCGCCTGTCCAGTATTTCATGTTGTGACGGGAGCGGAGTCCGCTCTTCGCGAAATTCGAGATTTCGTAGCGTTCGTAGCCCATGGTTCTGAGCTCGTCGCAGAGGGCGAGGTACATATCGCAGACGGCGTCTTCATCGGCTACGGAATTGCGAATCTCGTTGCAATCATAGGGCGTGCCATCCTCGATTTTAAGCATGTAGGAGGAAATATGCGGGATGCCGAGGTTTGTCAGCTGCCAGCAGGAATTAAGAAGGCTGTCTATAGTCTGATAAGGCGTGCCTATCATCAGGTCGCAGGAGATGTTTTCAAAGCCGGCTCCCCTCGCCATGTCTATTGCATTAAGAGCTGTTTTTGAATCATGAAGTCTGCCGAGAGCCTTAAGCTCGTTGTCGTTAAGGGATTGCACGCCGAAGGAAAGGCGATTTACTCCCACTCTATAGTAGCCGGAAAGGCTGTCCGCTGTTACCGAGCATGGATTTGCTTCCATGGTAATCTCACTTGATGGAGAGAGGTTGAAGCTCGAACGGATTGCTTCCATAACGGTATTTACGTCTCCGGGAGTCAGGAGAGAGGGTGTTCCGCCACCGAAATAGACGGTGTCGCACGGCAAACGCATGTCGGAATATCTGCGAATATTTCTCGAGATAGCGTTGACGTAATCGTCCTTGAGGCTTTCGCTGTAGGTTACCGAATAGAAAGCGCAATAGGGGCACTTTCTGAGGCAAAACGGAACGTGGATATAAATTCCGAGCATGTCTTCCCTCCTCCATAGGTTCTTTATGACGATTTTAGCACAATACCCGGGAATAATCAAGCAACAAGACGATGGTTTTGTGAAACTTCAGCATCAAGAATTGATTTTTTTCGCAAGATGCGTTATAATACAAAAAGCTATGGATTTTTTGCGACTCCATGCAATAATTCGGGAGACAGAATTGTATTACATATGAGTGACAACAGATGTATTTATCTTGACAACGCCGCCACTACAAAAGTTATGAATGAAGTGAGCGAGGCGGCTGTATATGCGATGACGGAGGTTTACGGAAATCCGTCAAGCCTGCACCGCTTGGGAATTGATGCGGAAAGGCTTATCGCATACTCGAAAAAGCAAATCATGTCGGCTCTCGGGGTTACTTCCGAGCAGGGCGAGATTATATTCACATCGGGTGCAACCGAGGGCAACAACACGGCTATCTTCGGAATTACCGAGACCTACGGTAAGCGCAGAAAAAGGGTTGTGACAACCACAGTTGAGCATCCTTCGGTCGAGAAGGCTTTTGACAGGCTCGAAGAAAAAGGATTCGAAGTGGTTCGGATTAGCCCCGACGAGAACGGCGAAATTACGGCTGAATCGCTTTTCGAAGCTGTAAACGAAAACACCTGTCTGATAAGTGCAATGCTTGTCAATAATGAAAACGGATATATACTTCCGATTGACGAGGCGTTTTCGAAAATCAAGAAGCGTTATCCCGATTGCTTCACCCACTGCGACTGTGTGCAGGGGTTCGAAAAGATACCGTTTTCTCAGAAGAAGCTGAACGCAGACATAATCACCGTGAGTGGGCACAAGATTCATGCTCCCAAGGGCATCGGGGCGATGTTTATAAGAAAAGGCGTCCGCCTCAGTCCCCTGATGGTCGGCGGTGGACAGCAGAAGGGAATCCGTTCGGGAACAGAGCCGGTGCCAATGATTTACGCCTTCGGTAAGGCGGTTGAAATTCTGAATGCAAATCTTACCGAAAGGTTCGGTCACGCCACCGAAATCAACAATTACGCAAGAGAAAAGCTTTCAGGAATAGGTGCGGTGATTCTCTCCGGTGTTTCGGCAAGCCCGTATGTATTAAGCATTGCTGTGCCAAACATCAAGAGCGAGACGATGCTTCATTTCCTCGAAGAAAAGAATATCTTCGTTTCGAGCGGGTCTGCCTGTTCCAAGGGAAAAACGAGCGATGTGCCGACGGAGTTCAGAGTTTCGGAAAAGTATCTTGACAGCATCATAAGGCTGAGCTTTTCCTACGAAACGTGTGAAGCTGATATTGATACACTTTGTGAAACCGTTTCGATTGGAATGAAAAATCTTGCGAAAATAAGGAAGTAAAAATATGCAGAAGATTATACTGTGCAAATACGGCGAAATAGTCCTGAAGGGCTTGAACCGCCAGACATTCGAGCAGACACTGATGAGAAACGTTAAAAGAAGGCTTGCGCCGCTCGGTGAATTCGAATGCCGGCAGATTCAGTCAACACTATTTATCGAGCCGAAGAACGACGACATCGACTTTGACGAGGCTTTTGACAGGATAAGAAAAGTCTACGGCTTCTCAAAGATTTGCGTGGCGATTCCGGCAGAGAAAAACTTAGATGCCATATTCAAGGCTGTGGAAGAAAACCTGTCGGACGAGCTAATAAAGGCAAAGACCTTCAAGGTTATAGCGAAGCGTTCGGACAAGAGCTTCCCGATGAACTCGGTGCAGATTATGGCAGAGCTCGGCGGGATGATACTCGAGAAGTTCCCGCACCTCAAGGTCGACGTAAAGAAACCTGAGCTCACGGTAATTTGTGAAGTCAGAGACAGATCGGCTTATGTTCACCTGCCGGATATTGACGCCGCGGGAGGACTTCCGGTCGGAACCTCGGGAAGAGCATTACTGCTTCTTTCGGGAGGAATCGACTCCCCTATTGCGGGAATCATGATGGCGAAGCGTGGCGTCGTTATCGGAGGAATCCACTTCCAGTCGCCGCCTTATACATCCGAAAGAGCACTCATAAAAGTAAAGAGACTCGCCTGTAAGATGACGGAATACTGCGGAACCATGTCGGTGTTCGTTGTGCCGTTTACGAAGATTCAGGAGGCTATCAGGGACAACTGCCCCGAGGAACTTTTCACTATCATTATGCGAAGACTCATGATGGAGATAGCACAAAGAGTCGCCGAAAAGTACGAGTATCAGGCGCTTGTCACCGGCGAGAGCATCGGTCAGGTTGCCTCGCAGACGACCGCCGCTATGGTCACGACCGACGCCGTTTGCAGGATGCCGGTCTTCCGCCCCTGCATCGGGCTTGACAAGCAGGAGATTATCGACAGGGCTTACAAAGCCGACACCTTCGACATTTCTATTGAGCCCTACGAGGACTGTTGCACAGTGTTCACCCCGAAGCACCCGAAGACCAAGCCGGTTCTTAAAGATGTTGAAGAGGCGCAGAACGCTTTCGACTTCGAGCCGCTGATCTGTGAGGCTGTTGATGGAATTACTGTCGAGACCTACAAGCCCTATATTGAGTACGATTTTTGAGGCGAAAAGAGTATGCTTTCATGTGAATTAAGACGAATTTCCGGGCTTAACCTTGCCGAAATTCCGACATATATTGACAAAGCGGCACAAAATGTAGTACAATATTATATTGCGAACAAGCTTCATGTCGCCACGGCGGAAAGCTGTACAGGCGGAATGCTTGCCGAAAGTATCACCTCCGTCTCGGGAGCTTCCGAAATGTTCGAATGCGGGCTTGTGACCTATTCGGAACGAATAAAATCCGAACTTCTTGGGATTCCACAGGATTTCATCACAGAGCACGGCGTTGTTTCGAAAGAAGTTGCCCTCGCGATGGCGAAAGGCGTTCTTGAGAAGTCCGGGGCGGACGTCGGAATCGGGATAACCGGAATTGCGGGACCGACCGGTGGCACCAAAGATCAACCCGTCGGGACTGTATATGTTTCCGTTGTTACCAAAGACAAAGAAATCACCGAAAACCTCGCCTTAAGCGAGCCTGCGGCAGACGTGGATGTAAGGCTCAGAAACCGCCTTATGGCTGTTCTGTATTCGCTCGAAACGGCTGTTGAAATTCTGAAATAGCTTATCCGGGCGTGTCTCTTAGAAGGAGAATCGAATTATAATGTCAATGCTCAACGAGGTTCGCCCTGCCGAAGCGCAGGAACGGGACCGTTCCTTCAAGGGAAGAATCAAAGAGCTTCTTCCGTGGAAGGGCGACAGCATTAAGGAAATAGTAAGAAAAGTCGTGTATTTGGGCTCTGTCTGTGCGCTTATTTATTGCGGCTATACCGTCTATGTCTATGAGTTCGGAACAAGCGACATGTATGAGAATCAGGAGTATCTCTCGAACCTCTACCACTCTTCCGACACTACTGAAGAGACCGAAAGCACCGATGATGTCCTGACCTCGGACGTGACTGTTGACGTTACAGACGATACGAGCACCGACAGCGACACCACAGCTACTGTCTCGAAGTACCCTGCAGGGATGCTTTCGAGCTTTGAGGCCATATACGATATAAACCCGGACGTTGTAGGCTGGCTTTCGATTGACACGCTCACCGACAGCGACGGAAACGCATATATCGACTACCCTGTCATGCAGACAACCGACAACGACTATTATCTCACTCACGATGTTTTCGGAAGTGAGGCGACCTACGGTGCACTCTTTGTCGACTATAACGAGGAAATCACCGCAGAAGGCAATTCGCAGAACATCATTATCTACGGGCACAGCATGGCGAGCGGAACATATTTCAGGCACCTGCTGGACTATAAAGAAAGCATTTCGACCGTTTCCAACAACAGGGTTATCACCTTCTCCACTTTGTATGAAGAGAGCCAGTATATCGTGGTTGCGTGCTTCATAATCGGAATCTACGATTATCAGGACGACAATCCCCTCTTCGCTTATCATACAATCTATGATTTCGATACCATCGAGGATTTTGACTATTGGTACCAGAATATCCTCTATCGCAATTACTACACCACCGACATCGAGTGCACGATGGATGATGAATATATCACCCTCTCCACCTGCTCCTACGAGATTTCGGATTTGCGTTGCGTAATTGTTGCGAGAAAGCTTCATGACGGCGAAGACCCGAGCGTTTACACCTACAAATCGAATCCGAACGCCAGAAAGCCGGCGGCTTACTACATTGCATATGGCATGAGCGTGCCGGATGACGACGGACCGGACTATCAATATTACACGGAAGACGACGAATAAATCACAACCCATAAGGAGTATAATTGAATGAATCAGGCAAAACCAATCAACAAGACAGCACTTTTTCTTGCCGCAGTGATGGCAATCAGCATCTTTACAGGGTGCTCAAAGCAGATTGAAGAGCCGGAGGTCACCGAAGGGACAACCACCGCTGTCACCGAGGCTACCACCGTTCCGACAACCACCACGGAGGCTACCACCGAGCCGGAGCCCGAACCCGAAATGCTCGAAAAATACGTTGAGTACTATGAGCAGAACAACGACTTCGTTGGTTGGATTTGCATCCCGACACTGACCGATTCGAGCGGAGACCCGTACATAGATTACCCCGTCGTTCAGGCGGACGACAATTCGGAATATCTTGAGCTTTCGTTTGAGCGGACAAAGTCCTCCGCAGGCTGTATTTACGCCGACTATAAAGTTCCGATAACAGCAACAAGTCATGCGGACAACATCACCCTCTATGGACACAGCATGGCGAACGGCACGTTCTTCCGCCATCTTCTCGACTATAAAGACGGCGTAAGCGTTGTTCAGAACAACTACGTTATAAACTTCGACACACTCTGGGAAGAAAACGAGTATGTCATCGTCGCCTGCTTCCTTATCGGCATTTACGAATGGCAGGACAGCGAGCCACTATTCGAATACTATAAGTGCCGCAATTTCGATTCGGAAGAAGATTACAACTACTTCTATGAAAACATCATGCTCAGAACCTACTACACGAGCAATATCGAATGTGAGTACGGCGATGAGTTCCTGACCCTCTCCACTTGTGCCTACGATTTCAGCGATTCACGTTGGGTCGTCGTTGCAAGAAAGGTCAGAGACGGCGAGGATATATCCGGCTATACATATGAGAAGAACTCTTCAAGACACAAGCCGGACAGCGTAAGCTACAACTATTGATCCTGAATAAACACGGAAATTATTGGCAAGAATCTTTGACAGAAAGGAGCTGACGCTTTGAAGAAAAGATTTACTCTGAAACGGGTCATAATCATTCTGAGTCTGGTGCTCGTTTATTCCGCCGCTTTGAACTATATAAGAGTCCTGGCTGAGAGCACAGTCTTAAACGACATAACCTTCGACAGCGATTCCGCTTCGGCGCTGTCAGATGAAGCGGAAGATGTGGCTGAAGCCGAAAACTTGACGGAAGAAGTCGCAGAAGTCGTCAAATACTACGACTCCCAGATACAGAAAGCGGACATAGACTCATACGAGATATTTGCGCCGATAACAACAGAGGTAACCGCAGTCACGACGGTTTCCGAAACAACCGAGGTCGCTACGACAACGGCTCCCGAGGAAACATCAGCAACGACAGCCGGCACTACCGTTACCACAACCACTGCGGCGACCACTACGGTCACTACCACAACCGAGGAAACCACCACGGAAGAGGACATTGATATCGACGAAGATGTTGACCTTGACGAGGATGTCGATGTTGACGAAGGCGAAGAATCCACCGACAGCGACTCATCGAGTAACATCTGGTATGTTTCTTCAAGCTCGACGAGCAGTTATGCAAACGACAATCTGAACAACGGCAAGAGCTACAAGGACGACACCGTCACCGTATATGACAGCAGCTCGGGAAGATACGTCACCGACAACGCCTTTGACATCGTATGTCAGGTCACCTACAGTGAGGTCGGAACCTCGATGGAGGAAGAGACGATAAAGGCTCAGGCAGTCGCTGTCTACACCTACATCAAGTATTACGAGGCGAAGGGCGAATATGCTTCCGTTCCCCTCAAATCAGGTGTACCCGACAAGATTATCCAGTGCGTAGAGGCTGTCGACGGACTGGCTATGTACTATGACGGCGAATATATCCTGTCGGTTTATTGTGCTGCTACCGCAGGTGTCACCTGCTCGAGCGAAAACGTCTGGGGCGGAGACAGAGAATATCTCCAGTCGGTCGTGAGCGAATATGATTTCCTCGACACCGACAACTATGGAAGAGTCACCACCTACACCGCAGAAGAGCTCAAGAAGAAGATTGAATCGAAGACAAACATCACTCTTTCGGACAATTACGAAAACTGGATTCAGATTCTCTCCTATACCGACGGCGGATATGTCGGAAATATCGCGATTGACGGTCACACAACGGCTGTCGTTTCGGGAACGGAAAGAACTCTGACAGCGTATGTATTCAGGACCTACATTCTGAATATCCGCTCGGCTTGCTTCACCGTCAGCTATTCGAACGGCGTATTCACCTTCGTTACCTACGGCTACGGTCACGGAGTCGGAATGTCTCAGGAAGGAGCAAATCTTTATGCCATCTATGCAGGGTACAGCTTCGACCAGATTCTGCACCACTACTATACCGGCATAACGATTGCGTAAGACTATGAAAAGAATTATTGCAATACTGCTGGTCTCGGCTGTCTCGCTCTCGATGTTCACATCCTGCGGAGAAGAAGACGCTTTTGCGGACGTCACCACCGACGTGGCGGATTATACCTACTCTTCGGAAGAGACCGAAGAAGAGCCCGAAGAGAGCACGGAAGAACCGGAAAGCGAATCCGGAATTTATGACAACACTGCTGTTGTCGAGTCCTATAAGACCGGCGATACGAGTGCGCTTTCAAGCGATGACCTGCTTATTTTACAGGCGGCCTCGGACGCTATAGCCGTATTCTATACTGACGGGATGAGTGACTATGAGATTGTCCTGGCGGCTCATGACTACATCACTACACACGTTACCTACGACCTCGACGAGCTCAACCTCATCGGCTCGGCGAAATCGGATTCAAGCACACCGTTCGGCGCGCTTATCTATGGCGAAGCAATCTGCATGGGTTACACGACCACATTTCAGCTCATGATGGACATGCTCGGAGTTGAGTCGATAATCGTCAGCGGCTCCTCAGACGGCGAGGACCACGCATGGAATATGGTCTGCCTGGATGACAAGTGGTACCACGTCGACTGCACATGGGACGACTTTGTCCCCGACTATGAAGGAAGAAGAGCGTTTCACACCTATTTCATGGTGACCGACGGCGTTATGGCTATCGACCATGTATGGGATATGGATTCTACTCCCACAGCTGATTCGGAAGACTGCGTCTATTTCTTCACACAAGGTCTGTATGCCGAGACAATCGAAGAACTGAAAACGATTATTGAAAGCGAGACTGCCTCGGGAGATTTGAGAGCAGAGGCTGCGGTTCCTCTCGGCGAGGACCTTGGTATTCCCTCTTTGGAAAACGCGTCTATCTATGCCTACTGGCAGAACGATTTCGACACATATTCGGTGGTTATCTACTATCTTGAATAGCAATCTCAAGCGGCGCAATATTGCGCCGTTTTTCATACTTGCAAACCGTGAGTAAATACGTTATAATAATATGAAGAGGTGATTGGATGAAGGTAGCTCTTGTTACAGGTGGTTCAAGAGGCATCGGTGCGGCGGCATCCGTGGAGCTTGCAAAGCTTGGGTATGCCGTGGCTGTGAACTATAAATCAAACAGCGAAGCGGCTGAGAAAGTTTGCGAAGAGATACAAGGCTTCAGCGGAGTTGCAGAGGCATTCAAGGCGGATATTTCGGACTCGGATGCACTTGATAAGATATTTGAGGACATTCATAACGACCTCGGTGAGATTTCGGTGCTCGTGAATAACGCAGGTGTGGCTTATATCGGGCTGTTGCAGGATATGAGCGACGAAGAAATCAGGAATTTAAGCGACGTGAACCTCCTGGGAGCGATGCTTAGCACCAAGCGAGCCGTGCCCGACATGATAAGACGGCACGACGGCGTGATTATAAATATAGCCTCGATGTGGGGCGAAGTGGGAGCAAGCTGTGAAGTTGTATACTCCGCCTGCAAGGCAGGAATTATCGGGTTTACGAAGGCTCTTGCGAAGGAACTCGGTCCATCCGGAATCAGAGTAAACTGCGTTTCCCCGGGAGTTATCGATACGGACATGAACTCGGAGCTTACAGACGAAACAATCAGCGAGCTCTGCGAGGAGACTCCCCTCCTCCGGATTGGCAAGCCATCGGACGTGGGAAAGACGATAGCATTTTTGGCGAGTGATAAAGCCGAATTCATCACGGGACAGGTTATCTCGGTGAACGGCGGCATAATTTGAAAGGACTATAAACTATGGAGACTATAAGAGAGCAGTTGGTTTCAAGACCATTCACAAAATCGGACAGAACAAAACAGTATCTTATTACCATTCTTTCGTTTGTATTGGGACTGGCGGTGCTGTTACTTATGATAAACATATTCACCAGCGTATATTTTCTTGTCGGGCTTGTGTTGGGAATCCTTCTGGCTGTGGGAATAATCTATCTCGGATATTATCTCATCGGCAGGCTCAACGTTGAGTATGAATACTGCGTTGCGGGAACAGATATCTCCGTCGACAAGATTATCGACAGAAAGAAGAGAAAATCCCTTTGCAGTTTTGATCTTAGGGACGCCACCGGCTTCTATCATTCAAGAAAAGATCAGGGCGACGCTGTTGCCTATAGCGTTGAGGGCGATGAGGGCGATGTTTACACAATCGAATTCAATGACCAACAGAACGGAAAGATTTATCTCTACTTCACCCCCGACGAGAAAACCCTTCAGATGGTTTCCGTCTATCTTCCGAGGCTGTCATGAAAGTAGGAATTGATTGCATAGACATCTCGCGGATTGAGAAAAGCATCGGGATTCCGACATTTCTTGAGAGGATTTTTTCCGAAAGCGAGCTTGCTATGTTCGCTAAAAAGAAGATGAATCCCCAGACGATTGCCGGGAACTTCGCCGCAAAAGAGGCGTTTTCGAAATCTTTGGGAACCGGCATAAGGGGCTTCAAATTAAAAGAAGTGTCTGTGCTTCGGGACGATTTGGGAGCTCCATACATAGAACTTACCGGCAAGGCGGCTGAACTGGCGGGAGATACGCAGTTCACCGTAAGCATCACCCACACCGACACCGTTGCGACCGCGATTGTTATCGCATACTGAATTATGAACACTACCTCAACAATTTCATGGGAAGCCCTGTATCAGGCAGAGCTTTCAGCAAAAGAAAATAACGTCCACATCTCTGCCGTTTTGGAACCGGACGGCGGAGATATTAAAGTTGTCGACAAATACGTCGCCGAAGCTCTGATGCGTGAAAATATCGGGAGCCGTCCCGTGAACTCCCATAAGGGCACTTTCGGAAGACTTTTGTCTGTAGTCGGTTCGGACAGATACCCCGGAGCGGTTGCTATTTCGACCATGTCGGCTCTCCGTTCCGGCGTCGGGCTTATGAGTGTCTGCACAACAGAGCGGTCGGCGATTTCGCTTGCTTCGAACGTCATGGAATGCACCCTGTTCCCCTGTCATTCGGGCGAGGACGGGTTTATAAATCCCACCGAGCATGAGTTTGAGGGAATTCTCGAATTACTCAAGGCTCCGGATGCTGTTTTAATCGGCTGTGGGCTCGGGCAATCAGAGAGCACTATGACTGTCCTCGAAGCTATTATCGAAAATGCAAATTGTCCCATAATTATAGACGCCGATGGCATAAACCTTGTCTCAAGAAGCATAGAATGCCTTAGAAAAGCAAAGACAGATGTCATCCTAACACCCCATCCTGCGGAGCTTTCAAGGCTCGCCGGGGTCGACACAAGAACTGCCGTCAGCAATCGTTACGAGATAGCGAAGAAATTGGCTTCCGACTATGGCGTGACCGTCGTCTCGAAATCCTGCTCGACTTTGGTTGTCAATTCGGAAGAATCGTATGTCACGATGTTCGGGAACAACGGGCTTTCAAAAGGCGGGAGCGGCGACCTGCTGGCGGGGCTGATCGCTTCGTTTACGGCTCAAAGAAAGTCGCCCGTGATTGCCGGAATACTCGGAACATACGCCATGGGAGCTTCCTGCGAAGAGGTTTCAAAGCGGCTGTCAAGAACAGGGATGCTTGCAAGCGACATTATTTCCTATCTGCCTGAGCTTTTCAAGAACTTCGAGAGGGCTTGATTGAGTTTGAGGCAAAATCTAAGAAAAATAACTGTAGTATTTTTATCGGTAATTCTGGTGATGGGGCTGAGCGGATGCTCGCTTAAATCGGTCGTGACAAACGAGAAGTCGCTTCCGACCGCATTCACTGCGACCGCTGAGGTCGACTTTGACGACACCATTTATGAAATGCTCCTGACGCGTTGGAGCGACGGCTGGTGGAATATTGAGCTCACCTCCCCTGCCATAGTCAGCGGACTTATTTTTGACGTCAAGGGCGAGGAGACGACCATTTCCTTCAAGGGGCTGAACTTCACCTTCGACAGCTCTAAGTTCCCTGTCGGCTCGGTTGTGGCGCTCGTGACAAAGTCGTTCGACAAGCTTGTGCCGCTTGAGCTTGACGTCACCGAGGGCACTGAGTCCGACTACTGCTCCGGAGAGACGAACGGCACCGTTTATACGCTGACGTTCTCTAAAACCGGAATCCCGCAAATCCTGGAGCTCGGCGATAGCGACGACGAGAACTACATGCGGATTACGTTTGTTGATTTTGAGCTTATCACTTCCGAAAGCGAAGGTGAAAACGAAACTACGGAAGAGACTACCGAGTATGATATAATTATCGACGAAGAATAAGATTAATGCCCTGCCGAGTGTGGGGCATTTTTGTATTCCGGCGAAATCTTAATAAAATCTTAAGAATTGAACTGTTGACTTGAGGCTTAATCGGCATTAAAATTATATTAATGGAGATGAGACCTATGGCAACAGTTAAGAAAAAACATCTACTCAGGAATTTATTTATACTTGTCGTAGTTATCTTGGCGGGAGTGTATATCTACGAGAATACGAAGCCGCAGAATATGATATATCTTGACGTTATAGATTACAATCAGCATCCCGACTACCCTACCGGTTGTGAAAGCGCATCACTTTACATACTTCTGCAATACTACGGCGTTGACGTGACTATGGAGGAGATAGTCGAAGCCCTGCCGAAGGGTCCGACACCCTACGAAGTTGACGGCGTTCTTTACGGCACTAACCCCGAAAGAGAGTTTGTCGGCGACCCGCGAGACTCGAGCTCATACGGTGTATTCAACGAGCCGATAAGAGAAACCGCCGAGCAGTTCAAGTCGGGTGCCATTGCCAAGAGCGGCACAACTCTTGAGGAAATCAAAGAGATTATTGCAAGCGGCAACCCGGTTGAAGCATGGTACACGACCAACATCGAAGGCGGCATTCAGTACCGCAGAGAATGGATTGACTACGAAACCGGCGAGACCGTCCGCTGGCCCGCCTACGAGCACGCCGTCGTCATCTACGGCTTCGACAACTACAACAACGTCCTCTATAAAGACCCGAACACCGGAAGTTCCCATGCTATGGGTTGGGACACCTTCAAGGAAGCGTTTGAGGAGCTGGGTGGGATGATTGTTTATTATGAGGGATGAAAAAATGCCAAAGAAAAAGAAAAGAAAAAGAAGAATAAGATACGACCGACTGTTTGCAATATTTATGGTTCTTGCTTTGATAATCGCAGGAGTTTGTGCTTTCGCACACAAAGATAAGTTGGATATTTCAGATGACGAAATCGAAAGCGAAGACACGAGCGAGCTTGAGGCTCTCGAAGAAGATATGCAGAAGTATGTTGACAGCGTCTTGGATTCTCAAAGAGGAACAACAAAATATGTATGTCTCGACGGTGTTATTGAATACAGCCAATATCCTGACTATCCGACAGGCTGTGAAGTTACGGCACTTTACATACTGCTCAACTATTACAACGTCGATGCTACAATGGAAGAATTAGTTAAGGCTCTACCAAAAGGTCCACTTCCCTACTATGATGAAAACGGTGTGAGATATGGTGCTAATCCGGCAAAGGTATTTGTCGGCGACCCAAGGCTTGAAGATTCTTACGGCGTATTTAACGAGCCTATCAGGGAAACTGCCGAGCAATTCAAGACAGGTGCAATTGCCAAGACAGGCGCAACACTCGAAGACATCAAGGAAATTATCTCCTCCGGCAATCCTGTTATTGCTTGGTACACAACCAATATCGAAGCAGGAATCGAATACCGTCAGGAATGGCTCGACTATGATACCGGTGAGACGGTCACATGGCCTGCATATGAGCACGCAGTGGTCATATACGGCTTTGACGAATCCAATAACATTATGTACAGGGACCCAAGTACCGGCAGTTCAGCCGCTGTTGGTTGGGACACCTTCAAGGAAGCGTTTGAAGAGCTGGGTGGGATGATTGTTTATTATGACGAATAAAAATCGGCTCGGTGTATTGCACACTGAGCCGGTATTTTTATGCTTATTATTCGCCGCTGGCGCCATAGTTCGAAAGGACTCGGGCGGAGGGGTCGTTGACGTTACAGCCTTCCCACTCCTTGTTGGGCATCCAGAAGTCTACGACCATTTCAGCGTTGCCGGGGTAGTACTTCTCGAAGATTTCACGGTAGAGAAGCGACTCTTTCGTGAACGGCTTTGCAAACGTGTATTTGGCGCTGAGAGCCTCAAACTCTTCATCCGAATATGTCACCTCGGCATACTCTTTCAGATAATCGACCATCGAGTGACCGACAGCGTCGGAGAAGGCGGCTTTTTCACGGTAGAGAATGTCGTGCGGGAGATAATCGCCCTCGAAAGCGTGGCGAAGAAGATACTTGCCCTTGCCGTAGGTGTTGAGCTTCATTTCCGGGTCAACCGCCATGACATACTTGACGAAGTCGAGGTCTCCAAACGGGACCCGTGCCTCAAGAGAGTTTACGGAAATGCAACGGTCGGCACGAAGAACATCATACATATGGAGCTCGTGGACACGCTTCTCGGCTTCCTTCTGGAAAGCTTCGGCGTCGGGGGCGAAATCGGTGTACTTGTAGCCGAAGAGCTCGTCCGAAATCTCGCCGGTGAGAAGAACGCGGATGTCGGTGTTCTCGTGAATCCACTTGCAGAGGAGATACATGCCCATGCTCGCGCGGATTGTTGTTATGTCGTAGGTGCCGAGCATCTCAATAACGGTCTCAAGAGAGCTCAAGACTATCTCTTTATTGATTATTACTTCCGTGTGATCGCTGTGGATATAATCGGCGACCTGCTTCGCATACTTGAGGTCGATTGCGTCCTCGCTCATGCCGATGGCGAAGGTTCTGATCGGCTTGTCTGAGCACTGCTGTGCCACTGCACAGACCAAGGACGAGTCAAGCCCTCCCGACAGGAGGAAGCCCACCTTCGCATCTGCTACAAGCCTCTTCTTGATCCCCTTTGTTAATTTGTCATGGATGTTTTGGCAGACCTCGTCGAGGTCAGCCTTTATAACACCCTCAGGCTTGGATATGTCGCAGTAGCTTATGAACTCCCCCGCCTTATAGTAGCACCCCGGCGGGAAGGGCATGACTCTTTCGTATATGGGCACGAGGTTTTTGGGCTCGCTGGCGAAAACTATTTTATCATCACGGTCATAGCCGTAATAAAGCGGACGGATACCGATTGGATCTCTGGCGGCAATGAACTCTTTTGTCCTGCCGTCAAATATAATCATTGCGAATTCGGCATCGAGCATCGAAAACATGTCAGTTCCGTATTCAAAATATAACGGAAGAATTATCTCGCAGTCTGAGCCGCTCTTGAATTTGTAGCCTTTTTTGATGAGCTTATCTTTGAGCTTCTCAAAGCCGTAGAGCTCGCCGTTGCAGACAACGCTCGAACCATCAAGCTCAAACGGTTGCATGCCCTCGGGAGTCAAGCCCATAATGGCGAGGCGATGGAAGCCGAGGAGCCCCGAGCCTGTATCAATAATTCTTGAATCATCGGGTCCACGGGAAATTGTCCTGTCGAACCCCTTTTTAAACTCCGAAAAAGAGACACCGCTTTTGCAGTAACCCATAATCGAACACATAAGTACATCTCTCCTATACTGTTTCAGCATTCGATAGGGCAAGTGCTGTTACTCGCGGTGCCACCTATCTTTTCAGTCTACAAACCTTGGTCAAGGCTTGTATCTTCCTCCGGGCTTCAGCCAAAGCCCTTCCCTGTAACGCAGGGACTACGGCGCACCTACTGGGATTATAAATCCGTTCAGATTGCAACTTACTCGGGGTTACCACTGCGGCGCATATCTACGCACTCTCAGCATAGAGATTTTTCGAAACCTCGTGCGACTCTCTTTGAAACTGTGTGCCGCAGGGCATATCCGAGTTCAAACGCTTTTAGGATTTTATTATATCAGAGTAAATTGCGATTGTTTTTACTCAACGTCCTGAAGGGCATCGAAGCCTTCCTCGCCGGTTCTGACCTTGACGACATTCTCGACGTCATAGACGAAGATCTTGCCGTCGCCGATATGACCGGTGTAAAGAACCTTCTTTGCGGTCTCGATGACGTGACGAACAGGAATCTTGGATACTACGATATCAACCTGAACCTTCGGGAGGAGGTTTGTCTCAACGGCAACGCCTCTGTAATACTCAGGCTTGCCACCCTGCTGACCACAGCCTAAGACGTGGGTGACAGTCATGCCGGTGATTCCGAGGCTCATCATAGCGTGCTTGAGCTCATCAAACTTCGACTCCTTGCAGACAATCTCGACCTTAGTGAACTTAGGCTGCTCGCCGTCTTCCGCAAATGTTGGAACCTTCTTGACGGGAATAGCCTCGGCAACCGGTACATCAGATGTTACAGCTACAATTCCGTCGGCAGGAGCGTATGAGGAGTACTTGCTGACAGCAGGAGCAAAGTCGGGATATGCGCTGGGAAGACCGTGCTCGCTGATATCGAGACCGGCGGCTTCGTCCTCCGCAGAAGCTCTTAAGCCGTGGAACTTTTTAATAAGTGCAAAAGTTATTACCATCATAACCACAGCGTAAATTGCTACTGTAACAACGCCGAGAAGCTGGAGCCCGAACTGCTTGAGCGAACCGGTGTAGAAGAGACCCGAAAGTCCCGCAGGAGCGTCAGGGTTCGCCAGAAGTCCTACAGCCAATGTTCCCCATACGCCGTTTGCCATATGTACGCCTACGGCGCCGACGGGATCGTCGATGTGAAGCTTGAGGTCGAGGAGCTCGACTACGAATACAACGAGGAAGCCGGAAACTAAGCCAACTACTACTGCTCCGAATGCATCCAAAGCGTCACATCCTGCCGTGATACCTACGAGTCCTGCCAAAGAGGCATTGAGACACATCGAGACATCAGGCTTTCCGTTCTTGACCCATGTGAATATCATGGTCGTAACAGTCGCCACTGAGGGTGCAATGGTGGTGGTGAGGAAGATGGAGGCAAGTTCGGATGCAGAAGTTGCAGCCGCTCCGTTGAATCCATACCAACCGAGCCAGAGAATGAACACGCCCAGCGCGCCGAGGGTTATTGAGTGTCCGGGAATGGCGTTTACCTTGGTAACCTTGCCGTTCTCGTCCTTGACATACTTGCCGATACGGGGACCGAGGAAGATTGCGCCAACTAGTGCGGCAAGACCGCCGACCATATGAATAGCGCAAGAACCTGCATAATCGTGGAAGCCAAGCTGTGAAAGCCAGCCGCCGCCCCAAATCCAGTGTGCCTCAATCGGGTAAACGAGTAAGGAAATTACGCCCGAATAGATGCAGTATGCCGAGAACTTGGTTCTCTCCGCCATGGCACCGGAAACGATGGTTGCGGTTGTGGCACAGAAAACGAGGTTGAATACGAATGTGGATGCTCCGGTGAAGCTTCCGTCAGCAGGCGAAGCGATAAATTCTTTAAAGTTCGTCCACAAGTCCATGTTCGGAAGTCCGATAAGTCCGAAGAGTGTGTCCTCGCCCATCATGAGCGTGTAGCCCAGAAGCGAGAATACCACGGTGCCGATGCAGAAGTCCATCAGGTTCTTCATGATGATGTTGCCGGCGTTCTTTGCCCTCGTAAAGCCGGTTTCTACCATCGCGAAGCCCGCCTGCATCCAGAATACCAAAGCAGCTCCGATCAAAAACCAAAATTCTACTGTCATAATCTTTTCCCCCTTGTTGAATTAGGTTTCGCGTCAGGCTTTGGAGGGTATTCCAAAGCCTTTTGCGTTACCTTCAAAGAAAAGTATAATTTATCTCACCCCGAACAGAAGATCTCCGTAGGTCGGGAATGGCCAATAGCTCTTGGCGGTTACGGTTTCCGCCTCGTCACAAGGTACTCTCAAAGCATCCATCTTCGGGATTACAGAATCCTTGATGCACATTGCCGCCTCGGTGACGTCGTCTAACTTCTTGTACTCAGCAACTGCCTCTTCGAGTGCATCCGCCGCCGCATCAATCTTATCTTCGAGATCTGCGAGCTTCGAGATAAGCTTTGTCTCGTATCCGCAAGCTGCATCGGGAGCGGCTGTCTTCTTAGCGTTGAGTGCCTTGGCAAGGTCTGCCTCGTATGCGCTTACTGCGGGCATAATCTCTTTACGAGCCATGTTGAGCATGGTCTCGGCTTCGATATGTACGGTCTTGTGGTAGTTTTCAAGAAGAATCTCATAACGGGACTCGAGCTCAGGTCTCGAATATACCTTATGACGTGTGAGCATATCCACATTCTTCTCGTCGAGGAGCTTAGGCATTGCATCGGGAGTTGTCTTGAGGTTCGAGAGTCCTCTTACCTCGGTAGCTTCCTGGATCCAAGCGTCATCATAGCCATTGCCATTGAAGATGATTCTCTTGTGGTCCTTGATGGTCTTCTTAATCATGTCGTGAAGAGTGGTTTCGAAGTCATCAACGCCCTCAAGTCTGTCAGCGTAAATCTTAAGAGATTCAGCAACTGCGGAGTTAAGCATGATATTAGCGCAAGCGATACTGTTGGAAGAGCCGAGCATTCTGAACTCGAACTTATTGCCGGTGAATGCGAACGGCGAGGTTCTATTACGGTCGGTGGTGTCACGGAAGAACTTAGGAAGTACATGTACACCAAGCTTCATGACGGTCTTCTCTGTTCCGTTATAAGGAGTATCGTTCTCGATAGCGTCAAGGACTGCGGTGAGCTCGTCGCCCAAGAACATCGAGATGACTGCCGGAGGAGCCTCGTTGGCACCGAGTCTGTGGTCATTGCCAGCGGTTGCTATGGAGAGTCTCAGGAGATCCTGATAATCATCGACTGCCTTGATTACAGCGCAGAGGAAGAGGAGGAACTGAGCATTCTCGTAAGGAGTTTCGCCGGGAGTGAGAAGGTTTACGCCGGTGTCGGTTGCAAGCGACCAGTTATTGTGCTTGCCGGAGCCGTTGACGCCTGCGAAGGGCTTCTCATGAAGCAAGCAGACGAGTCCGTGCTTTGCGGCAACCTTCTGCATGACTTCCATTGTCAACTGGTTGTGGTCGGTTGCGATATTTGTTGTAGAGTAAACAGGTGCGAGTTCATGCTGAGCGGGTGCAACCTCATTATGTTCAGTCTTTGCAAGGATTCCGAGCTTCCAGAGCTCCTCGTTCAGGTCTTCCATATAAGCGGCAACTCTTGGCTTGATAACTCCGAAGTAGTGGTCGTCGAGCTCCTGACCCTTGGGTGCCGGTGCACCGAAGAGGGTTCTGCCGGTGAAGATGAGGTCCTTTCGCTTGTCATACATTTCCTTGTCGACAAGGAAGTATTCCTGCTCGGGACCGACGGAAGTCTTTACGCACTTTACATCTTCATTGCCGAAGAGCTTGAGGATTCTCAGAGCCTGCTTGTTGAGAGCCTGCATAGAGCGGAGAAGAGGGGTTTTCTTGTCGAGTGCTTCGCCGCCGTAGGAGCAGAATGCAGTCGGAATGCAGAGCGTCTTGCCCTTGATGAAAGCGTATGAAGTAGGATCCCAAGCGGTATAGCCTCTTGCCTCGAATGTGGCTCTCAAACCGCCGGACGGGAAGGAAGAAGCATCAGGTTCGCCCTTGATGAGCTCCTTGCCGGAGAACTCCATTAAAACTCCTCCGTCGGGTGCAGGAGAAATGAATGAGTCGTGCTTTTCGGCGGTGATGCCGGTCAGCGGCTGGAACCAGTGGGTGTAGTGGGTTGCACCGTTCTCGACTGCCCAGTCCTTCATTGCCTGCGCTACGGCATCGGCGACCTCAATGTCAAGTCTTGCATTCTCGACGATGGTCTTGTTCAAGGAATTGTAGACCTTTGACGAGAGTCTTGCCTTCATCTCGCGGTCATCAAATACCATACATCCAAAATACTCGGGTATCTTTTTCATATGAAACGCTCCTTTTAGATATTTTCGGGATACAATACTGATGGTTGCATCGAACCCCGATTAACAAAAAAAGGCGTCCTTGGGAACATCCCAATACGGGGTTCTCAAAGACGTCTTTGCCTTATGCGTTACATTATACTCATAAAAATCTTTTTGTCAACGCTTTTTTGAATTTTCGCCCTTTAGACGAAAGAAAGCGAGTTTTGTTAGTCATCATTGGGGCAATTTGCATAAAAAAAGAGTGTCAGATTTTCACTTGGTAATCGACATGGGCGTTTTCGGAGATTTCAAGACTTTCTGAGTATTCAACTTTTCCAATCTCGCAACCGTCGCCTATCGTTACATTAGCGCCACGGACCACATCAGCCTTGACAAGCTCAAGTCTTATCTCGTCGCCCTCGATAGTGCCGATTTCTGAACGCTTTATTTTCTTTTTGCTGAACCAATGTGCTTTCTTTTCTTTTTTTGGGAGCTATTTTGATAGTTCCACCACCGATTTCATTGGTTTTGACACCATCACCATCAAACGCGATTCTTATTTCGTCGCCGTTAATAAGTCCATTGACATTTGCCACACCGTCGATAATGACTTTCTCGCCTGAAATATTGCCATCTGCAATGACTGAACCGGCGAACCACAATTCTCCATTGGCTTCTATGCTTTTAACTTTTGCGGAACCGGCAAGATGACAGCTTCCGCATTTTATGTCGCCGTCAACCAGAACAGAACCAGCGATTTTGAATTCGCCTGAACATTCTACAGAACCCGCAATATGCACCGAGCCGGCACTCTTGAGACTCTGGCACTTGACATCTGATGTCACCTCGCCTGAGCCACTTATGCTTATGTTTTTATACTCTCCGCCGCCGACATTGCCGGCGCCACTGATATGTACTGAATCTGCCATTATACTATTCCTCCTGAGATTTATTTATTACTGTGTTGTTGCCTGAGATAATCTCCGTTATGTCCCTCTCATCGTTGCCTATCTTAACGATGACCGAAACTAAATCGGATATATTTATCTCCTTTGACCAATGCTTTGAATTGATGATGAGTTTAGCTTCCTGCTCGGTTTTGCCCTGAAGCTCACGGGCTATCTGTTCAAGCGGAACCTGATCCTTGCGTGCGATTATCGCCTCAATCCGCTCGCAGATTTGCTCCTCATCGAAAAATGTCTCCTGCCCCGTGTAGGTGGACTTCTTGACAAGCCAGTCATCAGGTATCAAGCCCATCCGCTTCCAGCGGTAGAGGGTGCCATAGGAAATGTTGTACTTGTTCAGAAGCTCTTTTTTGGAAATCAGACCACTCAAATTATCACTCCTCTCTTTATTACCTGAGAAGCCTAAGCCGCCAAGTGGCAAAAGCGGCTTTAAGCTTCCAAGGCTTCGGATGAAACGATGCTTTTTCGTAACAATGTTATGTTACGCTCTTATTGTAACATAACATTGTTACGTTGTCAATAGGCAAATGCGATTTTTCTAAAAAAATATCAGATAAGCGTTGAAATCAGCGCCAGTGCAAACAAGTGTACAGGATAATAGACATAGAACAGCCACTTCGGGTAATTCCCTCTCTTGCCGTTGTAGCAAAGAATGATCGGCAAGACGAAAATCATCATCCATTGGTAGTAGTCTTCGAATATAAGTTCTTTGAATGATGCGCCAAAAATATTCCCTGAAATCGGCAAACCGAGAATATCTCTGAATGGAAATCCGACAATTATTTCAGCTACAGTTCTGTTGAACAGTCTTGCGACGATTTCGTAGGCATAAACAACGCCTTTCAGTGGCGTGGCTATGAAGAACAAGGCACAATACACAGTATAACCAATCGCAAGCTTTTTCTTGTCCCCTCTCAAGAAATAGAAAAGTGGGATTGCAAGAGTGAGATATAATGTTCCCTCTGTCACACTCCAGTTGCCAGCAAATATCAGGAGATATTCCACGCTATAGTCTATCCACGGGATAACATTATCAAAGCGTGTAAGAGCAAAAGCAATTACAAATGAAAGCACCTGCCAACCAACAAAAGCTAATAACAACAAGTTTCTTTTGCGCTTTTTGTCCTTATATTCTTCCAAAATATAGACAATCGTAGTTCCCAATAAAATTGAAGAGAATATATTATTGTTTATGTAGAGCTTGCTATCTATCAACAGCAAAATAAACTCTACCGTTGCCATAAGAACACTTGCAACATAAAGCCTCAGAAGATACTTCTTTCTATCGTGAGTATGCATGATGCCCTCAACAGCGCAGAAGAAGAATATCGGTGCCGCAAGTCTTCCTAAGTATCGGAACCATATTGGGGTTCCGGGAATGAACTCACCGATATGGTCGATTGTCATTAAGATAAGTGCAATGTATTTGAGCAGAGCTGTGGTCATGATAAAGCCTTCTTTCAGATTATTTCGCCTTTCTCAGACTATGATAGCACTGCTGTGACACAATGTCAATATGTGTAATTATTAAGTTTTTTGGGCGATTTCTTAATAATTGCAGGCATAAAAAAGCGGGCGAATCTCTCCGCCCGTTAATTACGAATTACGCATTGATTATGCCCTGTCCCTTGGTCTTCGGTCAAGTCTCGTCGAAAGGTGTGTGCCGACCGTCTGGATTATCTGTACCAAAAGAATCAGGAAGATTACCGCCAAAAGCATTACAAGATAGCGATAGCGATAGTAGCCGTAGTTGATGGCTATCTTACCGAGACCGCCGCCACCGATGATGCCGCTCATTGCGGAGTAGCCGAGAATTGTGGTCATCGCTGTAGTGAGATTTGAAAGAAGTGACGGAATGCTTTCGGGAATCATTACTTTGACGATAATCTGAATCGGTTTTGCACCCATGCTCTGCGCCATTTCGACGATGTTCGGGTCGAGTTCCCTAAGACTCGTTTCAACAAGTCTTGCGATAAACGGAAATGCGGCGATCACAAGAGGAACAATAGATGCAACCGTTCCGACAACCGTGCCGACAATAAGCCTTGTCAACGGGAATACCATTATCATGAGTATCAGGAACGGAACCGAACGCAGAAGATTTATGATGACGTTCAGAACATGGAGAACGCCGGAGGGGATTTTCAAGATTTTGCCCTTGTCCCCCGCCACGAGAATTACTCCGAGAGGCAGACCGATTACGACCGCAAAGAAGGTTGAAATGACGGTGACATAGACCGTCTCCCAGATTGCCATCGGGAACTCGTTGACGAATATTTCAATAGTCTTCTGGACTTCCTCTGAGCTGAAAAATTCAAGCATTTGGTCTTACCTCCTCTGCAATAATGTCGGGGATTTCACTTAAGTAGCTGATGGCTTCGCTTGCGAGGGCTTCATCGCCGGTGACGCTTAAGAGCATATTGCCATAGGCTTTGCCGCCGATGCTTCGGGTGGAAGCGGAACGGATGCTTGCCGGGATGTTTTTGTCCATCGCCATCTGAGCAATAAGAGGCGTCTTGCTGACCTCTGCACCGTTATAGACAACACGGATAAAGTGCTCGCTGGGAGTAGGAGCCAAAGTCTCGGAATAGCTGTCCGGGTAAACAAGACGCTTGGCGGCTTCCGACTTCGGAGCCGAGAAGACCTCGTTCACAGGTCCCTCCTCGGCGACTTCTCCGCCGTTGAGAATTGCAACTCTGCCGCAGATTTCTTCAACTACGCTCATCTGGTGGGTTATGACTATGACCGTTAAGCCGAGCCTGTCCCTAACGTCACGGATAAGCGAGAGAATCGAGTGGGTTGTCTGGGGGTCGAGGGCGCTGGTTGCCTCGTCGCAAAGAAGAATCTTCGGATGGGTTGCCAAGGCTCTCGCGATTGCGACACGCTGCTGCTGACCGCCGGAAAGCTGTGCGGGATAGTTTTTAGCCTTGTCGGCAAGCCCGACGATTTCAAGAAGCTCGGTGGCTCTTGCGACGGCTTTCGACTTCTTCACTCCCGCCAGTTCAAGCGGAAAGCAGACGTTTTTCAGGCAATTACGTTGCATAAGAAGGTTGAAATCCTGAAAAATCATCGTTATCTTCTGGCGCTCCTGCCTGAGCTGAGCCTCGGAAAGCTCACTGAGATTTACGCCGTCGATAAGAACGCTTCCCTCGGTCGGGCGTTCGAGCATGTTTATACATCGGACGAGGGTGCTCTTTCCCGCACCGCTCATGCCGATGATTCCGTAGATTTCGCCGTCTGGAATGGTGAGGGAGATGTTTTTAAGTGCCTCGACATCGCCCGATTTCGTGGTGAATGTCTTCGACAGATTCTTGATTTCTATCATTTTATCTCCTTTTGGGTTCAACCCGAAAATACGCCGAGTGTTATTCGGCGTATTCTCTGGGGTTTAAGTTAGGTATAGATATTACTCAGTGATGGCGTCGAGAGAATCCTGCTTGCCACCGTAAAGACCCATCGGCTCAACGTGTACAACAGATACGGAAACGATGTGTGTGCCGTTCTGCTCGTTGAAGTCGTCAAGGTAAGGAGTGTGCTGGAAGTAGTTGGCGTCAACTTCGCCGCTCTCAACAACGTTGTTCGGCTGAACATAATCGGTGAATTCGATGATGTCAAGGGTGATGTCCTTTGCGGCGAGGATTTCCTTTGCAACCGCAAGAATCTCTGCGTGAGGAGTGGGAGAAGCGGCAACCGTGATGGTGGTGCCTGCGAGTGCGTCGTAGTCAACGGTTTCGTCATAGCCGTCGCCGGGGTTGTCAACGGTGCTTACAACAGCTCCGTCATAGCTTGAAGCGATGAAATCGGCAACCTGCTGGCTTTCGAGAGCGGCTTTAAGAGCCTTGATCTTGTCGGTGTCCTCGTTGCCTTCCTTTACTGCAAGGATGTTGCCATAAGCGGAGGATGATCCCTCGATTGTGAGAGAATCCTCAACAGGGTTGAGACCGGCTTCGATAGCGTAGTTCGAGTTGATGATTGCATAGTCAACATCCTGCAAAACATTCGGGAGCTGTGCGGCTTCAACTTCGTTGAACTCGATGCCGTAGGGGTTGTCCTCGATGTCAGCAACGGTTGCGGTGATTCCTGCGCCATCCTTAAGGGTTATGTATCCGAGCTCTTCAAGAAGAAGGAGTGCTCTTGCCTCGTTGGTGGTGTCGTTCGGGACTGCGATGGTTATAACATCATCGGTGTCGCCGCAAGCGGTCAGAAGTGTGAGCGAGAGAACTGCGCACAAAAGAAGCGATATAAATCTCTTGAAATTTTTCATAGTGTGTGATTTCCTTTCTATACGAATTAACCTTGTGCTAATTCGGTTTTGATGTTCCCTATTCTACATCCTCCCGACGGATTTGTCCAATACGTCGTTTGAATAGCACGTTATAGATTTTGCCTATAGGATTTTATTTTCCACCGTGATTTTGTCCGAGATAATTTTGTATCTCATCAATATATCTCTGTCCGACAGAGCTCAGCTGCATATTCTTCTTGGTGATATAGCCTATCTCCATGCGACTTCCCGATTCGTCTTCGGTTCTGAACGGAATCGCCATATAGTCGCTTCCGTTGATCTCTTCGCAGATTATGCCGCTACAGAGGGTATAACCGTTTAAGCCGACCATTAAATTAAGCATGGTTGCACGGTCGTTGGCTTTTATCGTGTAGGCATATTCCGAGGTACTGAGGATTTCCTCGGCAAAGTAGAAGGAGCCGGTGTCGCCCTGCTCAAAGGAAAGGCAGGGATAGCTCTTAAGCTCCTCGAAGCCGATTGACTCGTTTTTCGCGAGGGGATGCCCCTTCCAGAGATAGACATAAGGGGCGCACTCAATGAGATGGTGGAACTCAAGATTGTTGCTCTTAAGAATCTTGCCGATTGCGGCGCGATTGAAGTCACATAAGTAGAGGATTCCTATCTCGCTCTTCATGGTGGTGACATCGGAGATTACGTCCCTCGTCTTGGTCTCGCGGATGGCGAATTCGTATTTTGAGGAGTCGTAGTGCTTGACAAGCTCGACAAAGGCTTTTACGGCGAAAGAATAATGCTGAGTGGAAACTCCGAACTTCTTTTTATAGCTCTGGTTGCCGTATTTTTCGACGAGGGATTCATACTGGTTATAGAGCTGTCTGGCATAGGGAAGAAACTCCGCGCCGTCGTTTGTGAGGCTTACTCCCCTGCCCGAGCGATAGAAAATAGTGATGCCGAGCTCCTTCTCAAGCTCCTGCATCGAGCTTGTCAGGGACGGTTGGGCGATGTATAAAACCTCGGCGGCTTTGTTGAACGAGCCGGTTTCGGAGATTGTGATTGCATACTTAAGCTGTTGGATTGTCATGTTATCATCCCTTCGTATAGATAAACTTATTGCCTTCTTTGCCCTCAAAATTGATGAGCCCCATCTCTTCAAGTATCTTGAGTGCTCCGTAAAGCGCCAAGCCGTCAAGCCTCGTAAGCTTTGAATAATCTTTTCTGGTGAAAGTGTCCGGCAGAGCTTCGGGAAGGAAAATGCGGTAGTCGGAGGGCTCGCTCAAAAAAACCTCGTCATAGAGCTCGAGCGGCATACGGTCGTTTCTGGTGGCGCGGTGCTTTTTTCCTCTGCCATAGCCGTCCTGGTTCTTTATATCCCACACATCTATCAGCTCGAGAATCACCTGCACCTTGCCGCTCGAGAGATAGTCTTTTATGTTATATAGCTCATAGATGCAATCAAAAGCCGTGCCGATTTTCGGAGAGCGGCGTTTCGGGGTGAGCTCGCCGGTTTTCGGGTCAAGCCACGAAATCCACTTTTTATGCGGAATCGGATAGACGACGGTGGTATAGTAACCCTCGGAGATATAATACTCAAGCTTTTCCCGGAGGCGTTTCAGAGCCCGGGTCTGGATTTCGATTATGTCCTTGTCGCGGCAGATGTCAGCAGTGAATTTGCCGATGCCCACCTCGTGATAATCGGGGTCGGGCTCGTGGTAGTATTTCAGGACCGCGTGGAGATACTTTTCGGAAAGGGTTCCGACACCTGCGGATATTAAAAGCTCTTCTTTTGGTCGCTCAAGAAGCTTCGCAAATCTTTCTTTTTCCGATTCTGTCACTTGTCCGTCCCCTTTCGCACTGAAATTAAATACAGTATAGCACAAATCAGCGCAAGTTTCCACTGTAAAATCGAATTATTTGATCGCCGCGGCTTGCTTTTAGACACGAAAAGGTGTATAATCGTTATTGATAAATTTTTAAAGCCTACAATAACGATTACATATAGGAGGTTAATAAATGTCAGAATTATTCCACGGCTTTGCCGAAACGAGAGTCCGTGAGCTTTCCGAAATCGACGCGAAGCTCCATGAAATGAAGCACGTTAAGTCGAGCACACGACTTATCTGGATTGAGCGCGAGGACGACAACAAGACCTTTGGCATCGCTTTCAAGACCCTGCCGGAGAACGACACCGGTGTGTTCCACATTCTTGAGCACTCGGTTCTCAACGGTTCCGACCGTTACCCCGTCAAGGAGCCGTTTGTCGAGCTTCTTAAAAACTCGATGAACACCTTCCTCAACGCCATGACCTATCCCGACAAGACGGTTTATCCCGTTTCGAGTAAGAACAATCAGGACTTCATAAACCTTATGAGGGTTTACCTTGATGCCGTTTTCCATCCGCTTATCTACTCCAAGCCGGAGATTTTCTATCAGGAAGGCTGGCACCACGAGTTTGCCGAGGACGGCACTGTCAGCTACAAGGGCGTTGTCTTCAACGAGATGAAGGGCGCAACTTCCGACCCGGACGACATTCTTGAAGAGGCTGTCATGCAGGGGCTCTTCCCCGACAATTGCTATAAGCACAATTCGGGCGGCGCACCGGCGAGCATCCCCGACCTCACTTATGAGATGTTCATTGCGAACCACAAGAAGTATTACGACCCGTCGAACTCCTATATCTTCATCGACGGCAGTGTTGACATCGACACTACACTCGGCATCATCGACGACGAGTATCTCAGTCACTACGATGCCGCTCCCGAGATTCCCCCGATTGAGATGCAGAAGCCGATTGACGGCGGCGTTATCGAGTATGAGTATGGTCTCTCACCTTCCGAAGGGTTAGATGGACATACAAGACTTGCCTATGGCAACGTAATCGGAACCTACTACGAGTACGAGAAACAAATCGCTATGGACGTTCTTGCCGAAGTTCTTGCGGGAACAAACCACTCGCCTCTTAGCAGAGCGATTCTCTCGGAAGGTCTTGCCGAGGACGTTATATTCAGAATCTCCGACGGAATTTTACAGCCTTATGCCGTCATTGAAATAAGAAATCTCAAGGATGAGAACAAAGACAAGGTCGAGAAGCTTGTCCGTGACACTCTTACCGGCATTGCCGATAACGGCGTTGACCGCGAACAGCTTGAGTCCTCGATGGCGAACCTTGAATTCAAGCTCCGTGAGAAGAACTACGGACCGAAGGGTCTTGTATTCGGGCTCACCGCTCTTGACACATGGCTCTATGGCGGCGACCCGGCGACAAAGCTTGTTGTCGGCGACATGTTCGAAGACTTAAAGAAGAAGGCTGACGAAGGCTACTTTGAGGAACTTATCAGAACCGTTCTTCTTGACAACAAGCACACCTGCAAGGTTGTCCTTAAGCCCTCGCACACCTATGCCGAGACCACTGCGGAGAAAGAGAAGGCAAGGCTTTCTAAAGAAGAGGCATCATGGACTCCCGAAGAGCGTGAAGCTCTTATCGAAAAGCAGAAGAAACTCGAAGCATGGCAACACAGCGAGGACACGCCCGAGAATCTGGCAACGCTCCCGATGCTCAAGCTCTCGGATCTCCCTGACGAGCCGGAGAAGTTCCCGATGGAAGAAACCGAAATCGGCGGCATGAAGGTGCTCCTTCACAAGCTGAATACTTCCGGAATCGTCTATACAAATCTCTATTTCGACGCTACCGACCTCAGCGAAAAAGAGCTCTCTGCGGCTTCGCTTCTCTGTTCACTCCTCGGCAAGCTCGATACAAAGTCGCACTCAGCCGAAAAGCTCCAGACGCTTCTTAACTTCTATTGCGGAAGCTTCGGTGCAAAGGTTTCGGCTTACCCGAGCGCTGACAATTATGACGTCAAGCTTGTCGTTTCCTTCTCGGCTCTTGAGACAAAGCTCGAAGATGCCACAAAGCTCGTCTGCGAGATTCTTTCGGAAACCAAGCTCGATAACGAGACCTCCGTTATGGAGATTCTCAGGCAGGAGAAGACAGAAGTCTTCCAGAGCATTCTTATGAGAGGAAACTCGGCGGCTCTGGGCAGAGTCAACGCTCAGATTTCGCCTGCAGGCGTTGTCGGCGAGTACACCTCCGGTATCAGCTACTACAAGACCCTCGGCGAGTTTGAGGGCGAAGGCTCAGTACTTCTCTCTGCTCTTGAAAGCGTCAAGAATAAGGTTCTCGGCTCCGACAGAGCTATCGTGAGCATCACCGGAGAGATGGCAAATGCCGCTGAGACGGTTGTTGAGTGCGTTAATGCTACGCTTCCGGCTGTCGGAAAGTCCGACGGCAAGGCAGACTTGAAGCCTTTCGGCATCAAGAAGGAGGGCATTGCGGTCCCCACTGAAATCGCTTTCGCGGCTATGGGAAGCAGTGTTACGGCTCTTGGCGAGAAGGTCACCGGAGAATACAGCGTTGCGGCAAGAATCCTCACCTATGGCTATCTCTGGAACGTAATCAGAGTTCAGGGCGGCGCATACGGCACCGGCTTCGTTGTAAGGGATTCGGGATATATCACCTGCCACTCCTATCGTGACCCGAGCGCAAACCGTTCGCTTGGCTACTTCAAGAAGAGCGGTGAGTTCTTAAGAGACTTCCTTAAGAATAATGACGACCTCACCGGCTTCATCATCGGAAGCGTTTCGGACATGTTCCAGCTCACCACTCCGAGCATGAAGGGCGTTATCTCCGACAACAGATACTTCACGGGCATCACTCCCGAGCGCGTCAATGAGAAGTACCACGAGCTCATCGGTGCAACACCCGAGAAGCTCACGGAGCTTTCATACAACATAGATAAAGTCATCTGCGACGGCGGCATTTGCATCGTCGGCTCGAAGAAACAGCTTAACGAATGCGAAGAGCTCGACAGCGTCGAAACCCTTTAATCCCACATAAAATAAATCAGCCGGTTTGTGCCGGCTGATTTTTTATGCTAATTCGTCCATTATTTCTTTGGCATACCTGAGAATCGGGAGCTCTCTTGCGGAGACAAGCCGCCCGAGCTTGTGCGATTCAGCTTTCTCGTACTCGCTGACCGCTTCATCAAAAGTAAGCTTTACGGTGGTGAGATGGAAGTCGTTTATCTCGTCGGGCATGAGGTGCTTTTCGCCGAAGGATGTTATCTTACAGAGAAAGTAGTTATTGATATTGTGGCGGTGAATCAGATTATAGTAGTCGCTGACTGTGTCGAGCTTGCAGATTATCTCGACTGTCACGCCGAGCTCTTCATTCAGTTCGCGCTTGATGGCTTCTTCCAAGTCTTCTCCCGACTCCACTCCTCCGCCGGAGGTTTCTATGTATGAGCACTTACCAAAGGCATCGTCACGATGCGTGTTTACGAAATAGAATTTGCCCTCATCGTCAAAGACTATTGCCCGGGCAATATTGCGGTCGTGGTCGGTGTAGGTATATTCCCACTCGGTGTCCCGGAGCTCGATATTCAGGGGTTCGTGCATTTCATTCTCTTCTTTCTTGTGTGTTTTCTGACCAAAGTCCCGATTCCGAGACCGGTGAGGGAGATTATAGCACCGATGAGCCACAATGTCAAGCTCAGGGAGTGGAAATTGCCGAAAGCAAAAGTGTTGGCGAACTTGAAGGTGGCGTATTCGGCGAGGGTGTACATTACGCCGAAGATGACTGTCGACAGCCATTTCCATTTGCCCCAGTAGTCGTTAATGCTGATGAGAATCGAGAGTACAAAAGTGGTGATTGGCAGGACGAAGTAAAAAATAAGCAAAGAATTGCCCATAGCATCCGAGCCATCTGCTACGCACCAGAAGAGTATCATTGCGATTGCATATATTATGAGATACGTTGCGATGATTATCAGCTTGCCGATATTTCGCTTGCTTCTTACGGTGTCGGTGCTTTCTTCGAGGTATTTGGTCATTGGTACGTCCCCTTACTGAGTTAAAACGTATTTAACTGAAAAAAGCACCTATTCAGGTGCTTTTTTCATGGCGCGTCCTACAGGATTCGAACCTGTGGCCTACGGCTTAGAAGGCAGTTGCTCTATCCAGCTGAGCTAAGGACGCATAAAAAATGGAGCGGGTGATGGGAATCGAACCCACGCAACCAGCTTGGAAGGCTGGAATTCTACCATTGAACTACACCCGCAGGTTATCCATTGCCGAGATCACTTCTCAGCAACGAACGATATTATAGCATAAGAAAAGGCAAATGTCAAGCGTTTTCTTCGGGATTTTTTCAAATTCAGACGTCCTCTTTTTTTGCGCCTTAGCTTGTCGATTATTTTGTCCTTGAAGATTATCCCCACCAGTCCCAGAACCGCCACAACTGCGAACAATATAATCGCCGCGATAAGGTTGCCGTCGCTAAGGCTGGCGCCGAAAACAGTCGAGAGGATTATCGCCGGAATCCTTGCGAGCATCGAAAGGAATAAAAACCTCGAAGGCTTGATTTTCGTCAAAGGCACGATATAGGTCAGGGCATCCTTTGGCATGCCCGGAATCAGGAAAAGGATGAAGACGGTCGCCTCAAGCTTCTTATCGTCGTTTAAGAATTCGAACCGCTTGATGCCCTTACCATCGACGAAGGCTTCAACCACCGGCATGCCGAATTTTCTCACGGTCATGAATACAACAACTGAACCCAAGAATACTCCCAAGAAGCATAGAACCGTTCCCCAGAAGTTTCCGAAGAGAACTCCGCCGAGGATCTGGATAACTCCGCCCGGGATGAGGGCGACGACGACCTGGAGCATCTGCAAAAGAAGGTAAACAATAACGCCCAGGACGACATTGCGGTCAACTATAGCCTGAAGGGCTTCCCTGCCCTCGTCAGTTGAAAGCAATTTCACAAACGGGATTCCGGCTATCGTCAGACTCACCATAACTATGACGAGTATGACAACAGCCGCGATTTTAATTGCCTTTTTGTTTTGGAAGATGTTTTTCATAGAAAATCCTACCGCCGTTTTCCGTGTCCGAAAAGCTTGTGCCGAAGCTTCTTCTCATAGATATAGAGAAGCCGGTCAAGGAGTATATCGAACATCGCAAATACAACATTACCCACTGCCAGCAACAGAATCCAGAACCACGAAAGCTCACCCATCATGTCCGTTTCGGTGATGCCGAAGACGAATATAATTATCAGATACGCAAGAATCATTGCAATATTGAAGGTCGCGAACTTGAGAAGAGTTTTCAGGACCTTCGGCTTTAGCTTCTGTATGTATACCCGAAGTATCGGATAGTAGCCGAAGAACATGACGAACATCATTGCCGCTTCCTTGTCAGGGCACATGAACAGTGAAAGGACAGACACCCCGACATAGGCGCAAATGCTTGTTTTCAAGCCGCATTCGGTATAGAGGATATACATGAGTATTGAGCATATCATCGGGAAAACATACAGGAATACCGGAAGAAATCCGACCGAGAATTCAAGTACAAGGCAGAGTGCCGAAACTATCCCGCCGAATGCGACGTTGAAGGCTGTCTTTCTCATTTCGAGAAGTGGTGCGAGTGCTCGTTAAGAAGCTCCTGCTTGATATCCCAGAGCTTCTGCGAAAGGTCGACATAGTGGACATGCGGGTTTTCAAATCTGAGAACGGAATCCCACATTGTGGCGATTTCGCGGATGCAATGGTTTCTGCTCTCACTCAAAGTCGGCATGTTGTAAACGCACTCGCCATTCTTGAAGATTGGCACAAGAAGCTCACGGGCGGTGTAGTTCTCGAGAGTTCTGCGCTTCCATGTGTAATCTGGGTCGAAGATTTCGAGTGGCTCCATGTCGTTGACCGTCTCGTCATGCAGGCAGAGATAATCCGCAATCGCCTTGCCGTTTTCGTTGTCATAGAGACGATAAAGCTTCTTGAAGTGAGGAGTCGTAATCTTCTGGACGTTTTCGGAAATCTTAATCTTCGGGATGACGTTGCCGTTCTCGTCTTCAAATGCGACGAGCTTATATACGCCATCAAGGACGGACGAAGGCTTCGAGGTGATGAGTCTTTCGCCGACTCCGAAGGAATCGACCTTTGCTCCCTGCAAAAGCATATCACGGATGAGATACTCATCGAGGGAGTTCGAAGCTGTAATCTTGCAGTCGGAATAGCCGGCATCGTCGAGCATCTTTCTCGCTTTCTGAGAAAGATAGGTTATATCTCCCGAGTCGATTCTTATGCCCTTGGGACGCTTGCCGAGGGGCTTGAGAACCTCATCGAATGCCTTGATTGCGTTCGGGACACCGCTCTTGAGGACGTTGTAGGTGTCAACAAGGAGGGTTGCGTTATCGGGATAAACCTCGCAATAAGCCTTAAAGGCTTCGTACTCGGTGTCAAACATCTGAACCCACGAGTGAGCCATGGTTCCCGTTGCCGGGACGCCGAATTCTTCGTCTGTAAGAGCGCAAGCGGTTGCCGCCGCTCCTCCGATGTAGGCGGCCCTTGCTCCGAGGACTGCCGCATCGGGACCGTGAGCCCTGCGTGAGCCGAACTCGGCTATTACTCTGCCCTCGGCGGCACGGACGATTCTGTTCGCCTTGGTAGCAATAAGCGACTGATGGTTGATTGTGAGGAGCAAAAACGTCTCAAGAAGCTGAGCCTGAATTGCGGGAGCCCTGATTGTCATCATCGGTTCGTTCGGGAAGACCACTGTGCCCTCGGGAACCGCCCAGACATCGCCGGTGAACTTGAAGCTCTTCAAGTACTCCAAAAAGTCTTCGGAAAACTGGTTCTTGGATCTGAGATATTCGATATCCTTATCGTCAAAGTGCAGGTTCTTTATGTAGTCGATTGCCTGCTCGAGTCCAGCCGCGATGACATAGCCGCCGTCACCGGGAACTCTTCTGTAGAAGAGGTCGAAATAGCAGACTCTGTCCATCAGCCCTTTCTGAAAGTAGCCGTTGCCCATTGTCAGCTCATAGTAGTCAAAAAGCATTGTGTAATTTACGTTGTTCATTTTCTCTTGCCTCGATTGTTTTTATTTTGGGAAGATGCGCTTCCCTTTTGAATAGCATTTCTTAATGCAGTAAGCTCCGCCGATGTCAACTCCCGATAGTCACCCGGCTTCAGCATTCCAAGCTTTATAGGTCCTACAGCGGTTCTCTTGAGTCTTGCAACCTCGAGACCTACTGCGTTGCACATACGCCTTATCTGGCGGTTTCTACCCTCACGGATGGTTATCTGGAGGACCACCCTGCCCTCTTCCTTCGTGAGCACGAGAACGGTTGCCGGAAGAGTTTTTTTGCCGTCATCGAGGACTACGCCCTCGGAGAGCTCGACAAGCTGTTCCTCGGTGATGTCCGGTCTGACCGTTACCCGATATGTTTTTGAGATGTGACAGCTCGGGTGCATGATGGCGTTTGCCATTGCGCCGTCGTTTGTGAAGAGGAGAAGCCCTTCGGAATTCATGTCGAGCCTGCCGATGGGATATACTCTTTCTTCAACACCCTCAAGAAGCTCCGTTACGCATCTTCTGCCCCTGTCGTCGCTCATAGTCGTGACATATCCTCGGGGCTTATTGAGCATGATATAGACGTTATTTTTCTTCTCGTCTGTGGGAAGATTGATGCCGTCTATGCTGATTATATCCTTTTTAGGGTCTGCTTTGTCGCCAAGCTTGCAGGGTCTGCCGTTCACCTTGACTCTGCCCTCGGAAATCATTGCCTCTGCTTTCCTTCGGGAGGTGACTCCGCAGTCGGAGATGATTTTCTGTATTCTTTCCGTCATTATATCACCGTCATATTTTTGTATATTTCAGCCGATATGCGTTACTGCTCCTACCATTGAGAAGCAGTAATCATAAAGGTTTGTGTGGTCATACCAGTCGTTTGGGTCACTCAGTGTCACGCAGATAAGCGTTACTCCATCACGCTCGCACGCGGAAACAAGGCATCTTCCCGCCTTATCGGTAAAGCCTGTCTTCACACCTATAACGCCGTCGCAGGAGCTAAGGAGCTTATTCGAATTTGAAAGCCAGAAGCTCTCACCATCGCCGAACTCGAGGCAGATGGATTTCGTCCCGCAGATTTCTCTGAATGTTTCGTTCGAGAGTGCCAGACGCGTCAAATTCGCCATATCGAGAGCAGTCGAATAGTGCTCGTCGGTATAGTCATCAAGTCCCGATGGCGTGACAAAGTGGGTATTCGTCAGCCCGAAGTTTTCGGCTTTTTCGTTCATAAAGTCGACAAAGTCTTCAATGCTCCCCGCGACCGCTACTGCGGCGGCATTTGCGGCATCGTTGCCGCTCGGGAGCATCATACCATACGAGAGTATCCGCTTTGTGACTATCTTGCCCTCACTTAGCCCCATCGACGAGCCTTCGACCTTGATAGCCTCGCTGTCGACTGTGAACCAATCGTCGATGTCGCCCGATTCGAGGGTCAGAAGGGTTGTCATTATCTTCGTTGTGCTTGCCATCGGTAACTCAAGCTCGGCGTTTTTCTCATAGAGAACCCTGCCGGTTTCATACTCCAGAACCACCGCCGCCCTTGCCGCTATCTGGGGCTCGGAGCGCACGGACGCCGACAGGACGTCTGAGCTCGCCTGTGACGAGGCGCTACGCGACCTTATGCAGATGCAGGATGCCATCACGACAAGACATATCATGCAGACGGCAACCCGCTTGATTGTATATTTATCCATAAACTTTTTCGTATTCCTTTCCGGTTGCGAAAGCAACTGTTTGAGTACGATTAGTTTGTGGACAAGGGGCTCGTTTTATTCGCCCGTTTCCTCATCTTCGTTGGTGTCTTCGTAAACAACTTCCATCTTATTATGCTTGTCTAAGAAGCTGACGACCTTGTCGATGACGTCGGGGATTGTGGCGAGCGCCGCATTCTCCTTGGGAGCGTTGACGGTGAGTTGTAAGAGCTTTGTAGAGCCGTCGGGAGCGATTGTGATGAATGCAAGAGGCGTAACGGTTACACCGCCGCCCATTCCGCCGCCGAAGAGGTCCTTTTCGCTCTTGGCGGGAATATCGGAGCCGCCGGAGCCGAAGCCAACTGAGACCTTGGAAACGGGGATAATCGTGGTACCGTTCGGAACGGTTATCGGATTACCGACAACGGTGTCGACGTCAACGACCTCCTTGATCTTCTCGATTGCGGTCTGGACGAGACCTTCAAGATTGCTTTTCTTTTCGTTCATGTTAATCCTTCTTTCTCGGAATTACTCTCGGGCTCGGCTTTTGGGAGCTTATCGAGAGCTGATTTTACTTTAAGATAGTTTATAAGTATATACACGGCTAACGCCAATATAGACAGGACTCTTGCCTTTATGAGAAGGCTTCCCTCTGCATCGAAGGCTTTATTTTCATAATCGCATTTGATTTCGGTTTTCTTGATTTTCACACTGAAAAGACAGCATATCAAAGCAAGCGCGTTATAGAAAATAGCGTTTATTTTGCCGAAATTCGTTCCGGCTGTAGCGGCATCATCGCCGCCGACGGTCAGGTGAAGCTCCAAATCGTTGATTTTGATTAGCTTCAGAAGCTTTTTGAGAGCTGTTTTGACCTTTGGAAGATATTGCTTGATTACGTTCCACTTGTCAAGAAGAGAACTGCCCTTCTTCTCCCCTTCGGGTTCTTCGGGCTCTTCCTGTTTCTCTGCCTGCTGTTCGGGCTTGGGCTCAGATTCAGGCTTCGACTCCTCCGGAACTTCCGAAATCTCGCTTATTACAATTTCGGGCTTTTTGGGCTCGGGTTCGGGCTCAGGCTTTTCGCCGGAAGGCACGGGCTGCTTGGGCTCTTCTTTTGGCTTGTCCTCTTTCTTCTCGGAAGTGTCGAGGCTGTAGACCTTCAACCAAAGATACTTGACCGAGAGCCTGACGCTTTTTTTGTCGAAGCTGACGTAAACCTTGACCGAAAACAGTGTTAATATGAAAATCAGTAAAAGCAGAGCGAGAAGCACTATGCCTATGATTTTCAATATCGTAAGAAATATTACTATAGTGCTTCGCCTCCAGTCAGTTATTCTGCCTGCTCGTTCTCTATTTCATCTATGCTTATCTGCCCTTCGTCCGACGGCAAAGGCGGAAGCTCGCCCAAATTTGAGATTCCGAAGCATCGAAGGAAGTTCTCTGTCGTCTTGAAAAGAACCGGCTTTCCGGGAATGTCAAGCCTACCCGCTTCGGCGATAAGCTCTTTCTCTAAAAGATTATTGACAACTCCCGAGCTGTCTACACCTCTTACATCGTCAATAAAGCTACGGGTGACAGGCTGGTTATAGGCGACTATCGCAAGAACCTCGAGAGCCGCCTGAGACAGTGCAGAGCTTCTCTTCGAGCGGACCGCCGCAGAGATATAGGGCGCAAATTCTTTCCTGGTGACGAGTTGCCGGGAAGAATCAAGCTTTATCACTTCAAGAGCTGAGCCCGACTCGGAATATCTGTCATTCAGAAGTTTTATGAAGCTGTCGAGCTCACCCTGTTCGATTCCTGCGGACAAAGCAAGCTTTTCGTCCTCCACCGGCTCACCCAAGGCGAAAAGTATCGCTTCGAGTGCCGAGAGCTTTTCGTTATATTCCACTTTCATGCTTCCTCCTGTTGAGAGTTATCTCGGTGTTGTCGTTATTCAAGCTCACTCTGCCCGACTTGGCGAGTTCCAGAACCGCTAAGAATGCCGCTATCTTTTCCGATTTCCCGTCGATTCCGTCGAGCAGAACCGACACCGGGCAGGTCCCTGACTTGTAGAGCCTCTTCAGGACGGAAACTATGCCCGTCGAGACGGACACGACACGATGTGAGACAAGCGGCTTGAAGACGGAAGCTTCAACCGGCCGCTCACGCATCTTCTTGTCGAAAATGCCAATGTAAGCATCCAGAAGCGCCTGCGGGTCGCAGTGCCCGACATAGGTTTTCGGGAGCTTGGGGAGCGTCGGCTCACTTGCGAAGACCTTGTCGCCGACATATAGGAGTGACAGCTTCTCCGCCGCCTGCTTGCAGACGGAATACTGGGTCAGCTTGCCCTCCAATTCCTGTTTGAGCTCAATCGCCTCTTCGTGCTTCGGGAGCAGATATAGAGTTTTTATTAAGATGAGCCTTGCCGCCATCTCGAGAAAATCTCCGGCATATTCAAAATCATAGTCTTCGATGCCGTCGATATAGTCAAGATATTGGTCAAGGAGTGCCGAAATCTCGATATCGGCGATGCTCAGCTTGTGCTTTGAGATGAGGAAGAGAAGTAAATCAAGCGGTCCCTCAAAGCCTTCGAGCCTGTATACAACATCGCTTTTGCCTGCTACAGCCATTCCCATATGTTAAAATATCGCTTTCATAATCAGTTCTACCCAGAAGAAGAGGTAGTAAAGTCCCTTATAGAAGATGTTTATAAGCCAGTTGAGCGGTCCTGTGAGGATTCCCGTGAACAGAAGAAGCAGGAATCCGATATAGATATATCTCTGATATCTTGCAAGCCATGCGTTGACTTTATAAGGTGCGAAGACGCTCAGGATTCTCGAACCGTCGAGCGGCGGAATCGGAATGAAATTGAATATCGCGAGGGACAGATTTACGGTTACGAAATAGTAAACCGCAAGGAAGACGTAATAAAGAACATTATAGGTTGCCTCTGTCATTGCAATGCAAACGGGAATGTAATTTATGATTCTTAAGAAGAACATTCCTATTGCGGCGCAGAGAAGGTTCGAAAGAGGTCCCGCGGCGGCGGTTATGGCAGTCCCCTTTTTGTAGTCACGGAAGTTTCTCGGATTGATTGGAACAGGCTTTGCCCAACCGAAGCCGAAGAGAATCAGGAATATCGCGCCGAAGATATCAAGATGCGACAACGGGTTCAGCGTCATTCTGCCGTTCATATATGCGGTTTCGTCGCCCATCTTGTGGGCGGCATAAGCATGAGCATATTCGTGGACAGGGAGAATTGTAAATATGATAAGCAGTCTGATTCCGACAAGAATCAGAAGCGTCTGAGGGTCGTTAAGGTAAGAGAGTATCGACACCTGATCTGGCTCCTTTTCGTTATTTTGCGGTCGTCAAAATTCACGCAGTCTAATCATACACCATTTATGTGAAAATTTCAAGTAATCTTTGCCCACATTAATGCTTTCGGCGTGAAAATTTAAGAGTTTTGACACATTCGGGCAACAAATCAGGCGGTTTTTACGGCTACGAAAAAAATATTTCAAAAAACACTTGCATTTGTCGCGGAAATTTGATATGATAGATGACGTTGAATTATGATTATAACTACGCTGATTGAGTCGGCACGTCTTGTGGCTCTCTCAGAAGCTTGAAGAAGGAGGTGCAGCCCAATGGCAAAGTGTGAAATTTGCGGTAAGGGTGTTACTTTCGGAAATAAGGTATCTCACTCTATGAGAAGCACCAACAGAACTTGGAAGCCGAACATCATGAGAGTAAAGGCTATCAAGAACGGTACTCCCTGCCATATGTATGTCTGCTCGAGGTGCTTAAGATCCGGAAAAGTAACCAGAGCTTAATACACGCAAAACATGCAAAATCAAAATCAGTCGACCTTTCGGTCGGCTGTTTTTTATCTGTAAAGTGCGTCGGAGAGAGCTATAAGCTCATCCATTTTGAGCTGTTCGGGTCTTGAATTGAGAGCTATCCCCGCTTCGGTCATGTCTTCTGTCACCGTCGCCTTGTCAATTCCCAGTGAACCACAGATAGCATTTACAGTGGTCTTTCTCCTTTGAGTGAACATGCCTCTGACCATTCTGAAGAAGAAGTCCTCGCTCTTTACTACCGGTAGAGTCTTTCGCATGTCGAATCTGACGACACAGCTGTCGACGTTCGGGCTCGGCATGAAACAGCCTCTTGAGACCGAAAAGAGAACCTTGCCCTCGGAATAGTAGCTCGCCGCGACCGTTACGGCTCCGGCTTCACGGGTGCCGACAGGTGCACAGAGACGGACGCCCGCTTCTTTCTGGACGAGAGCGGTTATGGATTCTATCGGGAGCCTCGACTCAAAGAGCTTCATCAATATTGGCGAGGTGATATAGTACGGGAGATTGGAGCAGACCGCTACATTCAATCCCGCAAATTCATCTTCTATGAGTTTATTTAAGTCAAGCTTCAGTACGTCGGCTTCGATTACTTTTACATTATGGCAATCCGCGAGGGTTTCATGCAGAACTTCGATAAGGCGGTGGTCGACCTCGATGGCGACGACTTTGTCGGCACGCTTCGATAGCTCAACCGTCAGGACGCCCATTCCGGCGCCGATTTCGATTATGCCATATCCTTCACGGGCATTACCCGCCTCGGCGATTCTGGGGCAGACGGTCGGGTCGATAAGAAAATTCTGCCCTAATTTTTTCGAGAAGGTAAAGCCGTGGCGGCTGAGGATTTCTTTTATTACGGTTGGGTTTGAAAGATCTCTGGTCATATTGTCTCCGGTTGGTTTATTATGCGTTGCTCTTTCTCTTCCAAAGCGAAGGCATCAGGATGAAGAGAAGAGGATATATTTCAAGTCTGCCTAAAAGCATAGTTATAGATAAAACGATTTTCGAGAAGACTGAGTAGTCGGCGTAGCTACCCATAGGTCCCACCTCAGCAAAACCGGGACCGATATTGTTGAAGCAGGCGATGACAGAGGACGCTTTAGCCTCAAAGCTCAAGGGCTCAAACGAAATGGCAAGAAACGCCGCTATCATGATGAAGACATACAGTGAGAAGTAGGTGCCGATGCCTTTGATGGTGCCGTCGTCGAGGGTTTTGCCGTCCAATTTTACTGCTCCTACGGAATGCGGGTGAATCATCCTATAGAGCTCACGCTTGACGGATTTGAAGAGGGTTACGACACGGGAAATCTTGAGTCCGCCTGCGGTGGAGCCTGCACAGCCGCCTATAAGCATGAGAACCAAGAGCACAGCCTTCGCCACGGGCGACCAGAGATTGAAGTCAGCCGTAGCAAAACCGGTGGTCGAAAGAATCGACATTACCTGAAACGCCGCCGTTCTTATGGTCTCGCCCAGACCATCATACAAGGGATATATGGAGATGGAAACCACTGTAATCGCAACTATGATTATGCCGAAGTATGTCCAGAGCTCTTCAGACTTGAATGCCGCCTTGAACTTGCGCATAAGCAGGAGGAAATAGACATTGAAGTTCGTTGCGAAGAGAACAAGGAAAATAGTGATCACCCACTGGATATACGGACTGTAGCTTGCGAGGCTGTCGGACATGATGCCGAAGCCGCCGGTGCCGGCACTGCCGAAGGCGTAGATACAGCTTTCATAGAGGCTTAAGCCCCCGAGGCTGAGGAAGCCTATTTCAAGAACCGTGAGCCCGACATATATAAGATACAAAATCTTTGCCGTCTGACGGACTCTCGGGACGAGCTTTCCGACGATCGGTCCGGGCATTTCGGCGCGAAGAATGTGCATGGAGCGGTCTGTCGATGTGGGAGACACCGCCATTACCAGGATCAGAACTCCCATGCCGCCGACCCAGTGAGTGAAGCTTCGCCAAAACATAATGCCGTGGCTCATGCCGTCGTAGCTTGTCAGGATTGATGCTCCCGTTGTCGTGAAGCCGCTGACCGTTTCGAAGAAAGCGTCGACGAAATTCGGGATTTCCCTGCTGATTACGAACGGAAGACAGCCGACCAAAGAAAGCAATACCCACGAAAGAGCCGTTATTATGAAGCCCTCTTTTGAATAGATGACCTTATTCGACGGCTTGAATATAAGAACCATAGCCCCGCCGAGAACGAGAGCTATGAGTATTGACGCTATAAATGCGAAAGCGCATGTTTCCATATAGATTGCGGAAACAATAAGAGGCAGAAGCATTAAAATTGCTTCCACCAAAACCATCTGTCCCGCTACATAGAAAACCATTTTGCGATTCATATAATTTCCTTCCAGTGTTTACGCTAATATATCTACCAAGTCGCCCAAGCCCAAATTGCCTGAAATTACTACTACCCTGTCTCCGACGGATATCACGTCGTTACCGGACGGGATTATCGTCTTTCTGCCACGCATGATGCCGGCGATGAGGATTCCCTTCTTGAGCTCGAGACTCTTTAGCGGGATTCCGGTGAGCTTTGATTCGGAATTCACCAAGAACTCGAGTGCTTCTACCTTGCCGTCCATCAGCTTATAGAGCGTTTCAACGGATGAGCCGACGCTGTTCTCAAGGGCTCTGGCGTATTTTACGACTACGGATGAGGTTATGTCCTTCGGTGAAACTACACACTCAACGCCGATTTTTGTTGCCATCTCGACAAGCTCATCACGGTTGACCTTGGCGATTACCTTCGGGACATTCTGCATCGAGGCGAATATCGCTGTCAGGATATTCTCTTCGTCAAAGCCGGTGAGCGAGACGAACGCGTCGGAGCTTTCGATTCCCTCCTCAAGGAGAAGCTCTTGTTGCATGCCATCGCCGTAGATAATCGACGTGTTCGGAAGAATTCCGGCGAGCTCTTCGCAACGAGCCTTGTTTTTATCTATAATCTTGGCATAACCGCCGCTTCGGTTTATCAGTGCGGCGAGATAGAAAGCAATTTTGCTTCCGCCGAGAATCATCGTGTGCTTTGCCTTTTTCTTGAGGACGCCGAGCATCTTAAGTAGCTTCGACATTTCGGGAAGAGATGCCGTGATGCCGATTTTATCCCCCGCCTTAAGCTCGAATGCACCGCCGGGGATATAGACGCTTCCGCTTCTCTGGACACAACAGACGAGGAAGTTGGCGTTATATTTTTCGCGCATCTTTATAAGATTCATTCCGTCGAGCTCACTGCCCTGCGGGATGATTATTTCAATCATTTCGAGATTTCTCTTTGAAAAGCTTTCGATTCTGACCGCCGAAGGGAACTTCAGGATATTGTACATTTCCTGAGCCGTCAGGAGTTCGGGATTAAGAGCAAGCGAAAGCTCAAGATTCTTTCTCAAGAAACCAAGGCTGTTGTCGTTATACTCGGGGTTTCTGATACGAGCGATGGTGTTCTCGGCGCCCATCTTCTTTGCGAGGAAGCACGCAAGCATGTTCTGCTCATCGGAATCCATACAGGCGACGAATATGTCGGCTTTCTCGACATTCGCCTCGACAAGGGTTTCATAATCTGAAGCGTTACCGATAACGCCCATGACATCGTGGACGTTGGTTATAAGGTTTATTACGTCTGCGTCAATATCGACCGCAACGACGTCGTGGCCCTCAGCCGCCAACGCCGCAACAATCTCCATTCCGATTTTTCCGCATCCCGCAACAGTAATTTTCATTTTGCTCGATATTCCCTTCCCCGCCGAGGCTCGGCGGATTTCAACACTATTTTATCACCTTTTCACACAGTTTGCAACTGTTATTTCAAAGCTGTGGTCATATGCAACAAAATCCCCACCGATTGGTGAGGATTTTATTATAGGTTTTGGCTTAAATGTCGCCCGCAAGCTCTCTGTAGAGACCCATGTAGAGCTCAGCCGAGCGAGCCCAGCTGAAATCTTCACGCATTGCGTGAGAGGTGAGCTTGCCCCACTGCATTCTCTGATCGTAATAGGCTCTTGCGCGAACCGTTGCATCGAGCATGTCATGAGCATTGTAGGTCTTGAATGTAAATCCGTTGCCGCCGGGACCGCCGCAGTCGACGATAGAGTCCTTCAGTCCTCCGGTCTCACGGACTATTGGAATAGTGCCATAGCGTAATGCCACCATCTGAGCCAAGCCGCAGGGCTCGCTCTGGGACGGCATCAGGAACATATCGGCACCGGCATAGATTCTGTGTGCAACATCCGGGATGAAACCTATCTTGACTCCCACTCTGTCAGGATATCTGTATGCCATCTCGCGGAAGAAGTCTTCATACTGCTTCTCGCCTGAGCCGAGGATTACGAACTTATAGCCGAGGTGAACCATGTCCTCGAAAACTCTCTTTATGAGGTCGACGCCCTTGTGGGAGGCAAGTCTTGTGACGATGCCCATTACAGGCTCCTTGCCGTCAGGAAGACCGAATTCCTCAAGGATTGCCTTCTTGCAAACAGCCTTGCCGGACTTATCGTTTACGCTGTAGTTAGCCGCAAGCGCCGGGTCGGTTTCGGGGTTATAGATATCCTGGTCGATTCCGTTCAGGAAGCCGGTAAGCTTGTACTGCTTGCTCCAGAGAACGGGGTCGAGACCGTGCGAGAAGTAGGGGTTGAGGATTTCCCACGCATAGGTCGGGGAAACGGTTGTAATCTTGTCCGAAACCTCGAAAGCGCCCTTCATGAAGTTACAGCAGTTGTCGTACTCGAGGATTCCTCTCGCATAATCGGGAATACCGAGGAGGTCAGAGCAGAGCTCCATGCCGTACTTGCCCTGATACTGGATATTGTGGATGGTGAACACCGTCTTGATGTTGCCCATTCCCTCTTCACCCTTGTAGAAGAGATTGTAGTAAACGGGGGTCAAAGCGGTCTGCCAGTCATTGCAGTTGAGGATATCCGGCTTGAAGTCGATATGCTTGATGAGCTCAAGAATCGCCCTTGTAAAGAAAGCAAATCTCTCGGCGTCGTCATAATGACCGTAGATGGTGCCACGCTTGAAGTAGTACTCGTTATCAAGAAGATAATATGTAACTCCCGCAGAAACGCCCTTGAAGACGCCGCAATACTGGCTTCTCCACGATACGGGGACGAAGAAGTTTGTCACATACTCGAGGCTGTCACGAAGCTCCTGCTTGATGGTGCCGTAGAGAGGAAGAACCACTCTGCAGTCCTGTCCCGCTTCGCAAAGTGCCTTTGGAAGAGAGCCCGCAACATCGGCGAGACCGCCGGATGCCATATATGGGAGCGCTTCACTGGCACAGTATAGAATTTTCACTGAATCACACTTCCCTTCGAGGTTAATCAAAGAACACGCTTCTTGCCGATATAGAGAGGACTTCCGACGGCGGATGAGATTCTGAGCTCGTCGCCGATTACAACGTCCTTATCGGTAATGATGTTGGAGATGATGGTTGACTTTCCGATGGAGGTGTCCTGCATGAGGATGCAGTTCTTGACAACCGCGCCCTTGGCAACCTTTACGCCTCTGAATAGGATTGAATCCTCGACAACGCCGTCGATAACACAGCCGTCGGCAACGAGAGAATTGTTGACCGCACTGTCAAGACCGTACTTCGAAGGTGCGTCGTCGCGAACCTTGGTGTAGATGGGTCTCTTCTTCAGGATGAGCTTGCCGAGGTTATCGGGGTCGAGGAGCTTCATGTTCTCAGCGAAGTAGCTTTCGAAATCGTGAATTCTGCTGTAGTAGCCGGTATATTCATGAACACGGATATTGAGCTTGCCTGCCTTAGCCTGCAGGACATCACAGTCGAATACGTTCTTTCCTCTCGGCGTGAGATCCATAACGAGGCTCTCTAAGAGTGCCGTCGAAAGTATGTTGATGTTAAGACCCAAGGTGTACTTTCCTGCCTTGGCGGCGTTAAGGATTGTCTCCTTGACTCTGCCGGTGGCGTCTGTCTCGAAAGTGACAGCGTCGGCGGTTTCGGAAGCGGAATAGTTGCCGGTGGAGGCGACACAGGTGATGTCGGCACCGGTGGAGATATGCTCTTCGATAATCTTCGAGTAATCGGCATTGAGAACGACGTTGCCGTCGGCGAGTATTACATACTCACAGCCGGTCTTCTTGATGTAGCCGAGAGCACCTCTTAAAGCTTCGAGCTTTCCGACATACAAGCCGGAGTCGATATTTCCGTAAGGCGGAAGGATTGTAAGACCGCCGTAGGAACGGGCGAGGTCCCAATATCTTGCCGAACCGATATGGTCAAGAAGCGACTCATAGTTTGACTTTGTGATGATTCCGACGGTCGACATTCCGGAATTGACCATGCTCGAAAGCTGGAAGTCGATAAGACGGAATCTTCCGCCGAAGGGCACGGATGCCATCGTGCGGTTTGATGCAAGCTCGGGCAAAGCCTCATCATGGGAATTTGCGAAGATAATGCCCAATACATTTGTCATATTATAGCTCATTTCGGCTTCCTCCTTACATATCGGCAGAGATTATCTCTTTGGGCTTGACAACGGAGCCTGAGCTTACGGTTACGTCATGACCGACTACCGCTACGCCCCACTCGTCCTTGTTCTCTACCGTTTCGGGTCTTGCACCGATATGCGCACCCGACTCGATAACGCTTGACTCGCCGACAATCGAATACTCGACTATTGTGCCCTTCTTAACGGTTGCGCCGGGCATGAGAATCGAATCGGTGACGACTGCGCCCTCCTCGATGGTGACTCCGCCGGAAATCATCGAGAACTCAACCGCACCGTCGATAACACAGCCGGTGGTTACCATTGAATTCTGAATCTTTGCGTTCTTGCCGATGATATGAGGTGCACGGGAGTCGTTGTTCGAGTAAATCTTCCAGCTCGGGTCATAGAGGTCGAGAGATACTGTCGGGCTGAGAAGGTCCATATTTGCTTCCCAAAGGCTGTCTATCGTTCCGACATCCTTCCAGTAGCCCTCGAATCTGTAGGCATAAAGCCTTTCCTTGTTCTCAAGGAGTGCGGGAATGATGTTCTTGCCGAAGTCCTTGGTGGCGGTTTCATCCATCTCGTTTTCGGTCAGGTACTTCTTGAGGGTCGGATATGAGAATATGTAGATACCCATGGATGCGAGCGTGCTCTCGGGAACCTTGGGCTTTTCCACGAACTTGGTGATTGCGTTGTCCTCGTCGACGGACATGATTCCGAAGCGGGATGCTTCCTCATATTCAACGTCGAGTACTGCGATTGTGCAGACGGCGTCCTTTTCCTTGTGGAAATTGAGCATTTTCGAGTAATCCATCTTATAGATGTGGTCGCCCGAAAGGATTACGACATACTCGGGATCGTATCTGTCGATGAACGACAGGTTCTGGTAGATGGCATTAGCTGTGCCTTCATACCATTGTGCGCCGGAGCTTGACTGATAGGGCGGCAGGATATGCACGCCTCCGTGGATTCGGTCAAGGTTCCATGCCTGTCCGTTGCCGATATAGTCGTTCAGAACGAGCGGCTGATACTGGGTCAGAACACCCACTGTGTCGATACCGGAATTGACACAGTTTGACAGCGGGAAATCGATGATTCTGTACTTGCCTCCATAGGGTACGGCGGGCTTGGCTACGTTCTTTGTCAGTGCGTACAGTCTTGATCCCTGTCCGCCTGCCAAAAGCATCGCAACGCATTCTTTTTTGTTGTACATTACACTCTTCCTTTCAGATTTTGATTGAAAACGCTCTATTTTTTTGTCAGCATTCTCCGGCGACTGTTCCTCTATCGCCTTGGCGGCTTTTCTGCCACCGTATTTTCTGACTTTGAAATACATTACCGACATCGGAGGGATATCGACGGCTATCGACTGCTCCATTCCGTGGGACGGAATATTTTCCGACTTGACGGTGCCGTTAAGATAGGGAGAACCGTTCTTTGAAGCCGAGTTCATAACCTCTGTGTAGGTTCCTCTGTAGGGTACGCCGAAGCGATAGCCCTTTCTCTCGACGGGAACGAAGTTGCAGACGACCACAATTTCCTTCCCCGCTTTGTCGATTCTCCTGAACACGATTACGCTCTGCTCGTTGTCGTCAGCCGAAATCCAGCTGAAGCCCTTCCACGAGTAATCCTCCTGCCACATCGGCGGGTTATCAAGATAGAATTGATTCAGATTCTTGACATATTGCTGGAAGTCACGATGAGCCTCGAACTTTTCTGGCATGAACCACTCGAGCTCGTTACTGTAATCCCACTCACGGAACTGGGCGAACTCGCTTCCCATGAAGAGAAGCTTCTTGCCGGGGTGAGCCATCATATATCCCAAGAACGCTCTGTCGTTTGCAAGCTTTGAGTCAGAATCGCCCGGCATCTTGTCGACAAGCGAGTGCTTGCCGTGAACGACCTCGTCATGCGAAATCGGGAGAATGAAGTTCTCGGAAAACGCATAGAAGAACGAGAACGTGAGCTTGTCGTGGTTGAACTTGCGGAAATATGGGTCGAGCGACATATAGTGCATCATGTCGTTCATCCAGCCCATGTTCCACTTGAAGTTGAAGCCCAAGCCGTTCATGTCGACCGGCTTTGTGACGTTAGCCCAGGCTGTCGACTCTTCGGCAATCATTATGGCGTTCGGGCATCTTGAGAAGACTGCGGTGTTGAGCATCTGCAAAAATTCCACTGCTTCGAGATTCTCGTGTCCGCCGAATTTGTTCGGTCGCCACTCGCCGCCCTGTCTGTCATAGTCGAGATAGAGCATCGACGCAACCGCATCGACTCTCAGACCGTCGACATGATACTTCTCAAGCCAGAAAAGTGCGCTCGAAATAAGGAAGGACCTGACCTCAGGACGACCGAAGTCGAAGACTCTTGTCCCCCAAGCCTTGTGCTCCATCTTGAGAGGGTCGGCATATTCATAGCAAGGCGAGCCGTCGAACTCAAAGAGTCCTGCGCCGTCCTTCGGGAAGTGAGCCGGAACCCAGTCAAGGATAACGGCGATTCCCGCCTGATGGAATTTGTCAACCATCTTCATGAAGCCCTCGGGAGTGCCGAAGCGGGAGGTCGGGGCGAAGTAGCCCATGACCTGATAGCCCCATGAGCCCTTATAAGGATACTCGGTAAGCGGCATAAATTCGATGTGAGTGTAGTTCATCTCCTTTAAGTAAGGGATGAGCTCATCCGCCGCCTTTTCGTAGCTGTAGACGTTGCCGTCGGGATATTTCTTCCACGAGCCGAGGTTGACTTCATAAATGTTCATCGGCTTGTCGTAGGGAGTTGAGCGCTTGCGCTTGTTCATCCAAGCGGTATCGCTCCACTTGTAGTCACCGATATCGAAAATCTTCGTTGCGGTTCCCGGAGGTGTTTCCATGTGGACGCTATACGGGTCGGCTTTCATTCTTCTTGAACCGTCTGCGCCTTCGACGAAATACTTGTAGGTCGAATATGTATCGAGTGCCTGCGCCGTGCATTCCCAGATGCCGCCGGTGATTTTGTGGCACGGGTTGGCATTTTCGTCCCATCCGTTGAAGTCACCAACGATCGAGACACGCTTGGCGCGAGGAGCCCAGACACGGAAAATGTAGCCGCCTTCGTCCCTTTTGTGAGCACCCAGGAAGTCGGCGCAATCGTAGTTTTTGCCGTCAAGGAAGCTTGCGACTGCCGCATCCACGTCATAGACCATCTCCGCCTGTTTAACGCTGTTCATATCTATACCCCTTCTTTCTTAAAGTGAAAAAGTTGTGGAAAACTAATATTTTTACATTCAGCGAAACGATACCAATTCCGTTTACTCGCTTATGGATTCATTATACCAAGCTTTGACGGATATTGCAAGGAGTTTAGACCAATTTGACGTTTTTAACATTTTTCAACGGCTTTTTTTGTGCAAACTTTACAAAAGATTTTATCGTATTTTTGATATTCTGATTGAGGCTACTGTAATATCGTCGCAATAATTTTCTTTCTGACTTTTGTGTGCTTCGCTTACCACCAGAGCCGCAAGATCATCTGTTGACAGATTGGCGGAATCAAGTGAAAGCTCCGCCAGTTTCTCTATTTCCAAGCCGTCTGCGCCGTCGGTCATCATAAGAACCGAAAGTTCATCCGACGGAGCTATGCGGGTGCTCGTGAGGCTGATTTCCTCAAGGATTCCTATCGGATAGCCGCCCTGCGGTATCGGAATAATACCGCCATTCCGGAGAATATAGCTCTTCCCCGCCCCGCATTTGATTACGTTCACCTCTCCGGTCATTAGGTTCACCGAGAGGATATCAAGAGTTGCAAAGGACTCGTCCGGCTGGCAGGAGCGGACATATTCGGACGAAAGGCGAAGCAACGACTCGAGGGAGTAGCCTGCCTCGGTGAGGTTCTTGAAAGTTCTGATGAGATTTTTCGCAACGGTTCTCGCGTCGCTTCCGGTGCCCATGCCGTCGGAGAGGATGAGATAGCTGTAGACTCCATAATTCCAGACTTCGGCGCAGTCGCCGCAGATGCCGTCGCCCAATTCTTTTGAGTTAGCCGACATCTGGCAGATTCCGGCGTCGAAGTGCCACTTAGGCTTGGGAGTGATAGTATAGCGGATATGGCTGTTATTCTCGCTTCTGAAAAGCTCGACATCGTTACCCATTCCGGCTTTTTCGGCGGCTGAAATAATGGCGTTTTCGGATATCCGTGCGCTTTTCGGAAAGTAGAGCTCGACGGCACCGTCGTGAATCGGTACAGCTGTAACTTCAGCGGGGATTCTTTTCGAGAGGATTTCGGACAAACGGGAGACTTTCGGGTTTGTCTTCTCAGGGGCGAGCGATTTTCCGAGGTCGCTTTCAGTGAGTGCGAGAAGTTCAACCATGTTTTCGAAGCCGTGTTCGCCCGAACCCGGGGTCACGAACTTTGGGAAGCGTGTGAGGGCGCTCCTTAGAAAGCTGAGTCTTAAGGATGCGGAGCGTGCCGCTGACGAAAGGGCTTCATTCTTGCGGGTGAGTTTATACACAGATACAACGCAGACAATAAAGCTTAATATCTCGCCGAGGTGGTAGGATGAGGCTATCACCACAGCGAAGGCGAAGAGTGCAAGAAGCTGAGGCTTTGTAGCGATTCGGATGCCGGATTTGAAAACGGTTGTCGTGAGATATGTACAGGCGCAAAGTATTGCGCCGACTGAGACGATTCTTATGTAGTAGGCAAAGCTTGCTTCAGCAGTGGCACCTGCGAATACAGCACAACCGAGATATGACACTGCCGCGACTATCGAGACTATGATCGGATACCGCCTACGGCTTGTCCCTTCAAAGAGTAATCGGGTCAGGAGAACCACCATCGCCGAAGCGAGGGATGCCACCTTGCCTGCCGTGATTTCCGTGAATATCGAGGTGATTAATGCTCCCAAAAGCGCCGAGAAGCCGCAGACGGACGGCAGTGCGGCGACCAGAGCGGCGCATAGCACCGAGTCTTCTCCCAAAACCTCCGAGCCTGCAAGGATTGCTCCCGCAAGAAAGCTGAAAATTGGCTTTGCGATTTTGATTATATACGTTTTCGGGACGGCTTTTACTGATTCCATGAGCTTCATACTGATACTTCCTTTCGCTTAGTCAAAGTAATTTTAGTCTGAGCTAAATAAGAAGTCTGTCGAAACCTAAGCCCCATCGTAAACGATGGGACTTAGACGAAAAGTTCACTTTTCGAGTTTTACTTTTCGAGTTTACTTGTCGAAGCCCGGGTTGAAGGCATAGAAATTCTTCGAGTCGAGCTGGTCGGTTACGAGGCGCATCGCTTCGCCGAAGCGTTGAAAGTGGACTATCTCACGCTGACGGAGGAACTTGATTACATCACGGACGTCCGGGTCATCGACGAGTCTTAAGATATTGTCATAGGTCAGGCGAGCCTTCTGCTCTGCCGCCAGATCCTCAGACAAATCTGCAATCGGGTCGCCGGTCGACTGGAAGAGCTCCGCCGAGAAGGGCGTGCCGGAAGCGGCTATCGGATAGAGCCCCGTCGTGTGGTCGACGAAGTAGGTGTCGAAGCCGGACTCCTTGATTTCCTTTGGGGTGAAGTTCTTCGTGAGCTGATAGATGATGGCGCAAATCATCTCCATATGACCCAGTTCCTCAGTGCCTATATCGTTAAGAATAGCTTTGACCTCGGGGCAGGGTGCGGTGTATCTCTGGGAGAGATATCTCATCGAAGCGTTGAGTTCGCCATCCGGTCCGCCGAACTGCGAGATGATTATCTTCGCCGCCGCGGGGTCGGGGTTCGCTATCTTGACGGGATATTGCAGTTTCTTTTCATATTGCCACATATCTCACACCTCCTCGTTTGCGGAAAGTTCCCAAGGCCACGGAGCCTTGACCCACTGCCAGCATTCGTCGTTTGCACTCGAATCGGCGGTCAGAGGTCCATAGGTCGCCTCGTAATCGGCTTTTGCTTCTTCATAAAGCTTCTTGTACTTGTTGTAGTATGCAAGAGCATCGGCGCAGTTCGGATGAGAGTCGAGGAAAAGCTGTGCCTCTAAGACTGCGAACGAATACTGCTGTACATACTTCAAAGGATTAGTATTACTCATATCGTTCTCTCCCCTATAAACGGCTTGTCAAGCTCTTCAAAAATGGTGCCCCGAGGCAGTCCGACCTGCGGCTCATAGACCTTCTGCCACGACTGATAAGGCACATAGAGCATCCCAATGGGCGTGCTTGCGGGCAAAGACGTCGTCGGCTGTTTGCAGTCAAGAGACGGGCTGTCGGAAGCGTCACAGCAATCAGAAGCATTCAGTATATTCGTAAGTTTCATCTTGTATCTCCTTATTCTTATTGAGGTCCGCAAAGGCGAGCCTCTGTTTATAGTATGAGACAAGGTGAAATGATGTTACTGAGACGCGCTTTTACAAGCGCAAAAAAAGCCGCCCGAACCGTCCGTCCGGGTGGGCGGTGGTGGGTGGCAAAACGTGAAGGAAGTATCAGTTTAAGAGGTACGTTCCGGCACGGGTCGCCCCATGCCGGAACCTGCGGTATAAGATATATTTCTCCTTTTGGGGGCTTTCACTATTAAAGACGCTTTTTTAAGCCGAAAGGTTACACGATTTTTCAAGAAAAATCGCAACTTTGTGAAAATTGACAAGATTTCAGCTTATCAAAAGGCTCAAATTGTGCGGATTGACGTCAGTTTATCTTGATATATTCCTTGCCGGCTGTATGGAGAGAACCGGTTACAGGAGACAAGCAGAGGTATAACGACTGATTTTTCGCACTGTCACCCACGAGATAAATCAGTTGCACGTCAAGGGTTGTTCCCTCATCAAAAGCTATATACGTATAAGTGTAGTACCCATCAATCACAATACCAAGTTCTTCCGATTCATCACACCATTCGCTGTAATTCGAAATTGTCTCGGCAGATGAAAGCTCAACACTTGACATCGCAACACCGTTGTACGAAGGATAGTAGGCATAAAAGTAATACTCCGCAGTTTCTGACATTCCGACGTACAGCGGATAATCGAGACAGACATCTTCGGGATAATTCTCATTATGATACCGGGATGTGATATTTGTCATCTCAAAGCTGATGATGATAAACGTGAACCCGTCAGCCGCTTCGCCGGTGCCGTCGATTACCATATCTTCATAGCCGATTTGTCCTGTGATACTGCCGACTTCTCCGCCATCGGCGTTGTAGATTACGCCGTCGGAGATGTACATGTCGTCGGGGAGAGTGTCTGTATACTCGACGCTCTTGAAAGTATAGTCAGTCACGCCGCCCTCATAGCCTTCAGCAACGAAGCCTTCAACACTGATTGTGGTGGAAAGAGCTTCTTCGAGAGTATGAATATAGTCGGGACTTTCAGTTACTGTTGTCTCAGAAAGTGCGGTAATAGGGTCAGCATCGGAATCGGCTACAAGTTCAGCTTCTGCTTTGGTTTCCGTCTTCCCCACTGCTCCACAACCTACAAACGCCGTGCAGAGAAGAGCTATGCAGAGTATCATCGCCAGGACGGACGACGGGGTGAGTTTTCGATATTTCATTATCGCCACTATCCTTTCTTCTGAGGCTCGCATCGCAAATGCCGTGGTAGCGGGAGCGTAGCCTCTTCTTTGGTCTTCGAGGTCTATGAGCGTCAATGCGTAGTCTGCCCGGCAGTCTCCGGAACATTGACGAAGCAAGGCTTCATCGCAACGTAGCTCAATATCTCTCGATAAAAATTTATTCATCGCCCACACAAGGGGATTGAACCAGTGAATGCACACCGCCGCACTCGAGATGCCCTTGAGGAGATTATCGAGCTTGCGGATGTGGATGTACTCGTGCATGAGGACGTACCGGAGTTGTTTCTCGTCGCTCAAGTCCATGCTCATCGGCAGGAGAATTACGGGATGGATTATGCCGTAGGTCAGGGGCGTTGTGGTCTTGTCTGAAAGCTTGACGGTGACGGTGCGCCTCAGCTTGTTGGAGCTCTGAAAAGCGGAGATGAAACCTGATTCCAAGTTCTCGGATTTGTTGAAGCGGCGGATGCTCAGGATATACGAGAGCACAAGCGCAACGGCGCAGATAACCGCTCCGATAAGCCAGATGATTCCGAATAGGTCTGCCCGCTCGGCGGTTTCGACTGTGGGCTCGGTCGAGGGGTTATAGCTGTTGAGGGTTATAACTTCCCTGGCTTCGGTCTCTGCCGCAGGTGTGACGGCTTCGAGAGTGTAGACTTCGGGAGCTTCGGAGGCAGTCCCAGCCGCAGTTGTCCCGAAAAAGCTCACGGGGACCAGGAGCCGCAGGAGCACCACCGCCCACATCACGATAAACGCCGTTTTCGGCAGGCGGTTCAGAAAGATTGCCCTGAGCAGTAGCACCAGAAGTATCAGCACACCTCCCGTCAGGGTCATTTCAAGTAGGGTTGTCATAGATTTGTTTCTCCCTTATTCTTGACTACTAACACGCCAGCCGTCGTCGGTGAGGGTTATTATAAGAGTGTATTCCCTTGCGGATTCTCCCCAGACGTCAGGGTTTGTGATCTTGACTTTTGCTGTGCCGTCTGCATTTTCCAAGACTTCATACACATAGTCATCAGTCAGAACGTAGGCTCCCGCAAAACCGGTGCAATATAGCTTGCCATCTATATTAGCGTATGATTCATCACTGAGGGCATATTCAGCTTTTTCGCCGCTATAAACAGAGTAGATATATGCTTCCCATTCATCCCAGGTTTCAAAGCCTTCCTTAACGACAGGAAACCAATCATATTTACCGTCTATCGAATTTTCCCAGTCGTAAGTCGGAGGTTCAACTGAAAGATATTTGCGAATCTGAATATCACCATCTATCAAAGTGACTATCTCCTCATCAGTGATAGTACCGTCTTCGACGATTACTTCTTCGTCGTCGATAACTTCTTCAGTTGCTCCACAGGAGCAGAGGGTTAAAAGCATGGTAAGTGCCAAAAGTGTGCAAATTAGTTTCTTCATAATGATTCCTTCTTTCTTTTAGTAGTCGTCGCCGATGCGCCAACCGTTCTCGGTCAGTGAGAAGGTCAGGACGCTGTGGAAGGAGTTCTCCCCTGTCAGACTCGGGTTGTCGATGCTGATGAGGGCTCTGCCGTCGGCGTTCTTAAGAATTTCATAGGTGTATTCGTCGGTGTAGGGGTAATCGCCGTTCGGGCTGACGGAGTTACGGTTATAGGCGACGCCGTCGACGCCCAAGTAGCCCGACCATTCGCCGCTGTCCTCGTATGCCGACATCTCTTCGCAGAAGATGCCCGAGGCATAGTCCACTACTTCTGCCCAAGTGTCAAAATATTCGTCTACAACCCGATAGTAGGTAGTTCCGGCAACCACATAAATGTCACCAGTGTCGACATCCGGAGCCGAGAACTTTGCGAAGTATACCCAGTCGAAATAGTCGTCAAGAAGCGAGACGATTTCCGCATTTGTGATTTCGTCAGAGGGAGTTTTAGTGCCTATCTGTCCTGTAAAGGCAAGGGCGACTATTACCATAATCAGGACTGCGGCAATCGCTATGCTACAGACAGACGCAGGCTTGAACTTCATAATCGCAGTAACGCGCTCCTCGGAGGGCTCTTTTGCAAAAGCTGTGCCGAAAGCATAACCGCGACGCTTGTCTTCGAGGTCAATAAGCGTTAAGGCATAGTCGACTCTGCAATCAGAGTCGCACTGCTTTAGAAGGGCTTCATCGCACCGTAGCTCGATATCTCTCGAGAGAAATCTGTTCATCACCCACACAAGCGGATTGAACCAATGGATGCACATCGCCGCGCTCGAAATGCCTTTCAACAGGTTATCAAGCTTGCGGATGTGGATGTATTCGTGCATGAGGACGTAGCGGAGTTGCTTTTCGTCGCTCAAGTCCATGCCTGCGGGCAATAAAATCACCGGATGAATTATGCCGTAGGTCAGGGGCGTTGTGGTCTTGTCACTGAGCTTCACCGTGACGGTGCGCCTAAGCTTGTTGGAGCTTTGGAATGACGAAATAAAATCGCTTTCCAAGTTCTCGGAGCGGTTGAAGCTTCGGACATTGAGTATGTACAACGTGGCGAGGACTATGGCGCAGATTATTGCGCCGCTGAGTCAGACTATGCGGAAGGCGCTTGCCTGCTTCGAGGCTTCGGCGATGGCGACGACGTCCTCGAAAGTGTAGGTTTCTTTAACATCTGTGATGTTCGGCGAGGCTACAGCTTCTTCGACGAAGATGCTCTCAACAGCGGAAGCATCGACCTCGGTTGAGCTGAAAAGCCCCACGAAGCTGACGGGAATCAGAAGGCGAAGAAGCACCACCGTCCACATTACAATAAATGCGGTTTTCGGAAGACGATTAAGAAATACCATACGGATGAGCAGGACGAGAAGTATCAGGATGCCTCCTGTCACAGTCATTTCAAGAAGAGTGAGGGTCACTGCTTACTCCATTTCCGCGACAATCCGGCGGAGCTTTGCGATTTGTTCGTCGCTGAGGGTGTCTTTCCCGAGAAGTGCCGCGAAGAGGCTGTTTTTCGAGCCGTCATAGAGCTTATTCACGAGGTCCTCGGTCATGTCAGCCTGAGCTTCTTCCTTTGAAACCTTGGCGTGGCAAATGAACTTCGGGTCTTCCCGCTCGATGGCGCCCTTTTCCAGGCACTTGTGGATGATGGTATAGGTGGTGTTGACATGCCAGCCGACAGTTTCAGCAAGAACATCTGCAATATGCTTGGCAGAGCAGTCGCCGTCGTGCCAGATGACGTTCATAACCTTGAGCTCTGCATCGGTAAGTTTGATCATAGTAATTTCTCCTTCGATTTATTCTAAAGTTGTAGTATACCCTACGCTTATATTCTACACTATTAGTATGAGATTGTCAATACTAAATTTTTAGTTTTTCGTATTTTTCCGAAAAAAAGAAGCCCGAAAGGCTCGGGCTTGGGGTTTAAAAGGTATTTCAGCGGAGCATCTGCTCGATTTCCTCGGCAATGATGCAGGATGTGCCGTCGTTGCCGACAACAACATGCTCCATGAGGGTTATCTCCTCCTGCTTAAGCATCGCTTTTAGCTGTATGGTTGAAGCTCTGTCAAGGTCGGAGGGCTTGCTGATATCCACCGGGTGATTATGCCCGATGGCGCAAACTTTGCAGCCGGAATCTTTGACGAACTTTATGATGTTCTGGGGATTGAAGACGACCTTGGTGGCGCTCCCCTCTCCCAGAAGATAGGCGTGTTTGAGGTACATCTCATCATCGAAGCAGACAAGCCACGCCTGCTCGGCGGGACAGCGGGAAAGCTTGTCCCGGAAATATCTACACAGGTCGCCGGGCGAATTGTATTTCATCTCCTCGGGAGTCTGGTACTGGCGCATTTCGTCCTCGGCAAGACGCTCGCAAAGCTGCCGGACAAAGTCAAGGAACAAAACCGCACTGTCGCCGAAGCCGTTGACCTCGCGAAGCTCCTCGGGAGTTGCCGAAAGAACTGCTCTGAGGCTTCCGAATGTGTCGACAAGCCGGCACGCAAGCGGATAAGTGTCGGAATGCGGAATGACGTAGAAAAGAAGCATCTCAAGAGCTCTTGCGTCTGTCAATGCCGTTATGCCGTCGGAAGCAAAGATATCCTTGAGCCTCTGGCGGTGCCCTGCATGAATATTTTCTGCCATGTTTAATCCCCCGTTTCTATTCTCAATTATAAAGCATTTCCCGGGTTTTGTCTACTATTTTTTGTTCACGACTATTGAAAGAGCGCAAACATTGTTGTATAATAATCTAAAAAAGATACGGAGGGTTTCCTATATGTATACATTCATAAACGAAGATTTCATGCTTCATTCCGAGACGGCGAAGCATCTTTATCACACCTACGCCGAGAATATGCCGATTATCGACTATCACTGCCACATCAGCCCGAAGGAGATTTACGAGGACAAGCGTTTCGACAGCATAACCGAAATCTGGCTCGGCGGCGACCACTACAAGTGGCGTATGATTCGCTCGAACGGCACTCCCGAAAGTGAAATCACCGGCGATGCGGACGATTACACGAAGTTCTTAAGATTCGCCGAGGCTCTTCCGAAGGCTATCGGCAACCCGATGTATCACTGGACACACCTTGAGCTGAAGCGTTACTTCGGCTACGACGGTATTCTCAATGCCGAGACCACTCCCGAAGTCTATAAACTCTGCAACGAGAAGCTTAAAGACCCTGAGATGAGCGCAAGAGGGATTATCTCCCGCTCGAACGTTAAGATGATTGGCACCACCGACGACCCGATTGACAGCCTTGAGTGGCACGAGAAGATTGCGGCTGACAGTAGCTTTGAAACAAAGGTCTGCCCGTCGTTCCGCCCCGACAAAGCAGTCAATATCGAAAAAGCGGGCTTCTGCGAGTATATCCATGCTCTCGCTGAGGCTTCGGGGGTTGACATAAAGACTGCCGAAGACGTCAAGAAGGCTCTTAAGCTGAGATTAGACCACTTTATCGCTCACGGTTGCCTTGCCACTGACCACGGAATCGACTATATGGTCTACTCCCCTGCAACTGATGATGAAGTCGAGGCGATTTTCGAAAAAGTCATGAACGGCGGAAAGGCTACAGCGGAGGAAGCGGACAAGTACAAGACCGCAATTCTCCTCTACCTCGGCGAGCAGTATGCCGAGAAGAATATAGTCATGCAACTTCACTTCGGGGTTCAGAGAAGCGCTAACACCCGACTCTTCAACGCCATCGGCGCTGACACTGGCTTCGACTGCATCCTCACAAAAGACAACTCAAAAGAGCTTGCGGGATTCCTGAATGCACTTGACCTGAACAATAAGCTCCCGAAGACTATCGTTTATTCCCTCAATCCGGATGACAACGCGATGATTGACACCATCATCGGAAGCTTCCAGGGCACCGAAGCCGCCGGCAAGATTCAGCACGGTGCGGCTTGGTGGTTCCAGGACTCGAAGGTCGGTATGGACGCTCACATGCGATCTCTGGCAAGCCTGTCGCTCCTCGGCAACTTCGTCGGAATGCTCACCGACTCAAGAAGCTTCCTGTCCTACACCCGCCACGAGTATTTCAGAAGAATCCTCTGCGACATAGTCGGCGACTGGGTCGAAAGCGGAGAATACCCGAACGATGAGAAGGCTTTGAAGGACATCGTCGAGGGCATCAGCTATAAGAACGCCGCTAAGTATTTTGGGATGGAGTAAGCGAAGACTCTCCCTGAAAGAATTGGACGAATATTAAAATTATTTTGGCGAGCTCACTTGAAAGTCGGAAGCGAGTATGCTATAATGGAGCTTGATTTGATTCCGTAATAAGGAGCGATTATATTATGAAGGACACAACGGATTTTAAGTATGAGGAATGGAACGAACAGGTCGCAAAATACGGTATCTTCGCTTACTGTAGCGAAAATGTGCGCACGAACGGACACCTTCACAGTCAGGTGGAGCTTGACATAGTCGAAAACGGCGAGGTCAGGTTCATGGTCGACGGAAGGGAGCTCACCATCGGCGCAGGAAACGGAGTTCTTATCTGCCCGCACACCATTCACACGATGGAATATACAGTTCCCGGCTCGACGAGCACGTTTATTTTCGGGACCGACTTTCTTCTCGATTTCATGTCGTTCTTTGAGAGCACCAAGACGCCGTTCGTAATTCTCGACAAGGAAAGATGCCCGGCTTTTGCCCTGGCACAGATTCCGTATCTACTCGAGTTTTCCCACAGCTACAACGTCGGTAAAACAGTCGTGAAGGGGCTTCTGTCGGTGCTTCTTTCGGGAATGATGCCGGCTTACTCGGGCGGCGAGTTTGAGGAAAGAGAGGACAGGCTCTCGAGCTATCAGGTCTGCAGAAGGTTGCTCGCATATGTCGACGAGAACATCACCTCCGACCTGTCTCTCAAGAGCATTGCGAAAGCTCTCAACATTGTCCCCTGCTATGTTTCGAGCGTCTTCTCGAAGAACTTCAACATGACCCTGAACCACTACATAGGCACCAAGAGAATCGCAATGGCGAAGACGATGCTCATTTCCACGCTCAAGCCGATGTCGGAGATTGCTTATGAATGCGGATTTTCGAGCGTCAGGAGCTTCAACAGACGGTTCAAGGAGCTCGAGGGCATGCCGCCGACGCAGTACCGCGAATCGTTCATGAATCCGGCGAAGAAGGCTAAGGAAGACGACAGCGAAAAGTCAGCCGAGTGAACGAAACCAAGACAAAAAGCAAAGCAGCCCTTTTGGGACTGCCTTGCTTTCTCTTTTGAACGGGGAAACACCAAAATATATTGTTGAATTCCGAGTAAATGTTTTACAAGTACCAATTTATCACTTTTGAGCGCTCTATGCAAGTCGATTCTTTAGTACTGAAAGTCAAAAATTCATCAAAAATACAGAGGTAAAAATATGCTTTGCTCTCTTGAAAAAATATGGAAATACTTTAACGGCGAGCCGCTCCTTCGCGATATCAATTTCACGATTAACGAAGGCGAGCGAATCGGTCTTGTCGGTCGGAACGGTTGCGGAAAGACTACCCTTCTTTCAATCATCACGGGGAACCTCGGCTACGACCCGTCGCCCGAAAACGACGGCAGGATGAGCTTTTCCGGCAACTGCCGAATAGGATACCTCGAGCAGGGCGTCGGGCTTTCGGCGGAATGTTCGGTTCAGGAAGAGATGCGGAAGCCGTTTGCGGAGCTCGACCGGGAGCACGAGAGAATGGCGGAGCTCGAGGATGCACTTTCCGGCAAGCTTTCGGACAGTGAGCGAGATAAAGCCGAAGCCGAATACTCGAGCATAAGCACGCACTTCGAGAACAACGAGGGCTATCTTATCGACGTGAAGATTAAGACGGTCCTGAACGGCATGGGATTTTCGGGGCTCGACCTCACACGCTCGGTCAATTCCCTTTCGGAGGGAGAGAGGACAAGGCTGTCGCTTGCTAAGCTACTTTTGGAATCGCCGTCGCTTCTTATACTCGACGAGCCGACGAACCATCTTGACTTGGACACAATGACGTGGCTCGAGGATTATCTTTTAGATTACAAAGGCGCGATTCTCGTGGTTTCGCATAACAGATATTTCTTAGACAAAGTCTGCACAAGAATCTGCGAGATTGAGAGTGGGAAACTCAAATCATACAGCGGAAATTACAGCTTTTATGTCAAGCAGAAGCGCGAAGATAATCTACGTCAGGAAAAGCTCTATGAAGCCGAGCAGGAAAAGATAAAAGAGCTTCAATTCTTCATCGACAAGAACCGTGTCAGCGCGACGAGCGCAAAGGCGGCGAAGTCGAAACAGCACATGCTCGACAGGATTGTAGATAACGCAGTCGAGAAGCCGAAAACGAGGGAGAAGTCGGCTAAGATAAAGCTTGAATACGACATCGAGCCGCCGAAGGAGGTATTTTCAGCGGAGAATATAGACATCTCAGTTGGCGGAAAGACGCTCCTCGAGAGCTTTTCCCTCAATATGAGACGTGGCGACAAGGTCGGAATCATTGGAAAGAACGGCACGGGAAAGACCACCATTCTCAAAACTGTTCAGGGCATCAATCCCCACTCGAAGGGCAGAATCAACTGGGCGCAGAACATTAAGCTCGCCTACTACGACCAGAAAAACGAATATCTGAACCCGAATAATACGGTTATCGAGGAGATTCACCGCAGATATCCGAGAATGACCGACTACGAAGTCAGGAGCGTCTTGGGAAGTGTTCTTCTTACGGGCGAAAACGTCTTCAAAGAGGTCGGAGTTATCAGCGGAGGCGAAAAAACGAAGCTGAGCTTCGCTCTGATGTCTTTGAAGCGAGGAAACTTCCTTATCCTTGACGAGCCGACAAACCACCTTGATATTTCTACAAAAGAGGTTCTGGAGGATGCGCTGAAGGAGTACACGGGAACAATCCTCTTTGTATCGCACGACCGGTATTTACTCAACAAGATTGCCGACAGGATTGTCGAAATCCGTGACGGCAAGGCTTACGAATACAAGGGCAACTATGACGATTATCTCAAAGTTCGTGAGCTTGAGAAGGAGGAAGCGGAAAAGACAGCTGTCCCCTCGCCCGTTCCGGCTGAAAAGAAGCAATACAGAACCAAATCCCAGCGTGCCGAGGATGTGAGAAAAAAGCAGGAGCTTGCGGATTTAGAGAAAAACATTGCAAATCTCGAGAAGGAAATTGCCGACACGGAGGAGCTTATCTGCACTCCCGAAATCGCCGCAGACTATCAGAAAATGACCGAGCTGTGCCGGTCTCTTGATGACAGGAAAAACGAGCTCAGCGAGCTTATGGACAGATGGATTGAAATTCAGAAATGACGTAATACAATATTTTCACATTTCAACCTAAGGCTGAACCAATTTATAAAATGGCTTGTTTTGCGGGGTTAGACAAAGTTTTTTCTGAAAAAAGTCCATGAAAACGTATTGACTTTTGTCGAAAATAGTGATATCCTATATGTTACGATTAAAAATATGAATTTGCATTTGGAGGTATCAGCATTGCAGGAATTTTATTTTGCACTATTAGGTGACGAGGTCAATTTGCCGCTTTATGTGACGGGTGTCGGCTCGACAGACCCCGAAAGGCATTGCGTCAGACCTACCGGACATGTTTACAATCAGGTTATATATACAGCCAAAGGTGAGGGCGTCCTCACAATCGACGGCGAGGAATATAGAATTCCCGAAAACTCCGGATTCTTCCTTCCCGCTCACTATCCTCACGATTATCTCGCAAAAGAAGGCGTTGACTGGGAAACTCACTGGGTTTCCTTCTCGGGTGCCGCTTGTGAGCCGATTCTTGAGAGTCTCGGGCTCTCAAAGCCTGTTGTTTTTAGAACCGGCGACCTTTCTTCCGTAGAAAGAATCTGGGAGAAGATGCTCAAGACCATCCACTCAACAAAGATTCACTCGGGACATCACAATTCTTCGCTCATCTATTCCTTCCTCATCGAGCTCAACAAGGTCATCTCCTGCCCCGTTTCTCCGAGAGAAAATCACCGCATGGATCAGATCAAGCTCATCATGGACTATATCGACCAGAACTACATGAAGGACATTACGCTTAACGACATGGCGAAGGTTGTCAACCTTTCTCCGCAGTATATCTGCCGTATCTTCCGCGAAACCCTCAACATGAGACCGTTCGAGCACCTGACGAAGAAGAGGATCTTCGAGGCAAAGAACCTTCTCATTGACACGAAGCTTTCCATCAACAGCATCTCGAAGGCTGTCGGCTACAACGATTGCAGTTACTTCTGCGCCGTCTTCAAGAGACAAGAGAAGATTTCTCCTGCTGAGTATCGTTACTTATACGCAGATAAGAATTCCGGCAAGAGCACAACAGACCAGGATCCCGACAACAAGAGGATTCCGCCGGATACGCTCTGATAAAACAGTCTCTCTTCTGACTTTCTCGATGGAGGCAAATACGATGAAAAACTCAATCCACTTTGAGACTATTGAAGGGATTCTGCTTCTACAAGGCAATATCAACGGAGTCAACGGAAACGTGGTATTGGACACAGGCTCACAGTGCTCTGTCTTAAACTCACGTTATTTCATGAACGGAGGTCATGATTTCTCCGCTCCAAAGACAGCAACAACAGTTGATGAAAACGGTAACGTTACAGAATCATCAATGTGCGAGGTCGTTATTGATGAGATAACGGTTGGCAGTAATACATTCTGTGGAATTGATGGTATATCAATCAATCTTGACTATGTTGAGAACCAGCTGAAAGCCTTCAAGAAGAATGTAAAACTGCTTGGCACCATAGGGATGGATATCGTCAGTAAGCATACAATAAATATAAATTACAAAGATATGCAAATAGCTTTTGACGGCGAAGTAAACAACAGTGCACAAAAGTTTCCTATTTCTTTCATGTCCAGTGGTCTGATTATCACACCTGTTTCAATAAACGGTACCAGCTATCCTTTCATCGTGGATACCGGCGCATCGGTATGCGTGGTTGGAAATGAACTGAAGGATTGCCTTTTTGATTCGCGGATAGACGAAAACTCAGGATTGTTTTCATCAGGTCGCTTCTCAGTTTTTGGCAAGGAATTCAGCAATATAGTTTTTCTGAACCAAAATATTGACGACATAAAGAAGGACGAGTCTGTATATGGCATTATCGGTTCAAACTGTATGCTTGACTCAACTGTAGCCATCGACTGTCCGAACAAGACAATACAAATCTACTAAGCTATCGCTTAAGTGATAAACTCCCTATTATAGCACAAAAACCCGTGCTACTTCGGTAACACGGGAATTTTTTATGCTTGTCTTAATCAGTGAACAACGTCTTCATCATAGACCGAGGCTTCGGGCATATCCCAAGCGTGGTGGTCGGTGTGAAGAAGGTGATGCGACTTCTCTCCGCAGGGCTCACCGAGGTAATCGGCATAAATAGCCTTGATTTCGGGGTTCTCGTGGGAGAAGCGGAGAGTGTTGGCGCTGTCGTAGTTATAGAGGACCTGTCCACGTTCAGCGGCACGCTCTTCGTTATAGTGAATCGGCTGTCCGCCGCCTCCGACGCATCCACCCGGGCACGCCATGACTTCGACGAACTGGTATTCAACCTCGCCGCGACGGATAGCGCGGATGAGTCTGCGGGCGTTTCCGAGACCGTTTACGACCGCCGCCTTGACGGTGATTCCGGCTACGTTATACTCAGCCTCTGTCCAGGGCTTGTCGCTTCCGAGAGCTCTTACAGCTTTGAATGTCTCGTCGGCATTCGGGTTCTCGCCTGTGAGGATATAGTAGCAGGTTCTCAGAGCCGCTTCCATAACGCCGCCGGTGGTTCCGAAGATGACTGCGGCACCGGTGCCGGTTCCGAGAGGTGAATTGAAATCTTCCTCGGGGAGAGCCGCAACGTCAATCTGGTCCGCCTTAATCATGCGGCACATCTCACGGGTAGTGAGCGAGAAGTCAACGTCCTTGCAACCCTCTGCGGCATCGTTGATGCTCGGGATGTCTAGCTCCGCCTTCTTTGCGGTGCAGGGCATGATGGAGACGCAAACGATATTCTCTGGGGCAACACCAAGCTTCTCTGCGAAGTAGGACTTGGTGACTGCACCGAACATCTGCTGAGGAGATTTTGCGGTTGAAAGCTGATCGACCATATCGGGGTACTGGCTCTTTAAGAACCTGACCCAACCGGGACAGCAGGATGTGAACATCGGGAACTTTTTGCCCTCCGGGTGCTTCATTCTCTCAAGGAACTCGGTGCCCTCCTCCATGATGGTGAGGTCGGCAGAGAAATTAGTGTCGAAGACATAGTCAAATCCGACGCGTCTTAATGCCGCGGCAAGGCGCTTTTCGGTGGCGACTTCGGGAGAAAGTCCGAACTCCTCGCCCCATGCGGCACGAACAGCAGGCGCAACCTGAACGACCGTAATCTTGTCCTTGTCGTCCATGACGCCGTTTACGCCGATAATGACTTCCGTGTCGTCACGGGTGTGGAGTGCGTTCGTCGGGCAATGGGTGATGCACTGACCGCAGAAAGCGCAATCGGCTTCTTCGAGACTGCGGTGGTTGGAAACGCCGACGGTTGTGTGGGCGCCGGTACCGACCATGTCCCAGATTCCGAGAGACTGAACCTTCTGGCAGACGGAAACGCAACGATAGCACTTGATGCACTTGCTTTCATCACGGATTATGGGGAGCTTGTCATTCCACTTATCTTCGGGATATTCGGTCTTGAAGCTCAAGCTGTCGCTTATACGGAGAGTCGAAGCGACGTTCTGGAGCTGGCAATTATTGTTACGGAAGCAGGAAGGACAGTTGACTCTATGCTGACTTAGAAGGAGCTCGATATTGGTCTTTCTTGCTTCTCTTACTCTTGTTGTATCTGTATGGATTACCATGCCCTCACTGACGACGTTATCGCAGGCGGTTACGAGGCGGTCGATACCCTCGACCTCGACAATGCAGGCACGGCAGGCGCTGATTTCGTTTATACCCTTGAGGAAGCAAAGCGTGGGGATATTAATGCCGGCAACCTTGGCGGCATCAAGTATCGACGTTCCTTCCTCAACCTGAACGGGGGTGTTGTTGATTGTTACGTTTACCACTGTTTCTTTCTCCCTCCCTTGAAGATTCCGCAACCGAAGTGATCGCAACGGAGGCATCTTGATGCTTCCTGCATTGATTCCTTTTCGGTCATCTTGATTTCCATCAGCTCGAAGTCGTTCTTGCGCTTGCCGGGCTCACGCTCGGACGTGTTGATTCTGCCGCAGTACGGACGGTCTGTGAGATTCGGGTCGGGAATTTCGACGTCGGTGGTGATTGTATGGCTATAACCGAGGTAGTAGTCGATATTAGCGGCGGCAACCTTTCCGGCGGCTATAGCTCTTATCGCAGTCTTAGGTCCGGTTACGCAGTCGCCTCCAGCGAATATGCCGGGAGCATTCTCAACCTCTGTCCAGTCGTCACCCTTGATGACTCCTCTGACAACCGGGATTCCGGAGGATTCGAGCTTGTAGAAGTCGATTCCCTGTCCGATTGCAACGAGAACTACGTCGCAGGGGATTCTCTTGTCCTCAAGTCCCGAAGGAGAAGGATTCATTCTTCCGCCCTTTATGAGACCGGGCATATAGGGAGTAACCCAGAGAGCCGCAACCTTGCCTTCTTCATCGGTTTCTATCTTGAGAGGAGCGTGAAGGTCAACCATGATTGCACCTTCGGCGATTGCACCGTCGACCTCTTCGGGAAGAGCGGTCATGTCCTCCTTACGGCGACGATAGACGATTGAAACGCTTTCGGCATCGCATCTGATAGCAGAACGAGTGCAGTCCATGGCGACATTGCCGCCGCCGATTACGCAGACCTTCTTGCCGGTGAGATCGGGGATATTTCCGTCGCCGATTCCGCCGAGGAAGGAAACTGCGGACCAGACGCCCTCGGCGTCCTCGCCCTCGATTCCGACCTTCTTGTCGGTGTGTGCGCCGATTGCGATATATACGGCGTCATACTCCTCACGGAGCTTTTCCATTGTGTATTCGCCCTCGCCGACCTTGGTATTGAGCTTGACCTCAACGCCGGTCGAGAGGATGCAGTCGATATCGCTCTGGAGACGCTCACGGGGAAGCCTGTATGCGGGAATGCCATAGATAAGCATTCCGCCGAGCTTCGAGTGCGCCTCGAAAACGGTGCACTGGTGACCCATAAGCTGAAGATAATAGGCACATGAAAGACCGGAGGGTCCGCCGCCGACGATTGCAACGCGCTTTCCTGTGGACGGAGCGCATTCGGGTGCGGGAACAGCTCCTGCTCCCTCGACAGCCGCACGCTTGAGACCTCTGATATTGACAGGCGCATCAAGAAGAGTTCTTCTGCATCTTGTCTCGCAAGGATGCTCACAGATAAGAGCGCAAGCGGTCGGGAACGGGTTGTCCTTTCTGATGAGCTTGACGGCATCGGCATATCTTCCCTCGCCTACGAGAGCGATATAGCCCGGAATGTCGACGCCTGCAGGACAGTTGCCGACGCAAGGAATGCTCATCGGTGTTCCGGCGAAGCAGTGATGCTTCTCGATATGGGATATGTAGTCCTCGCGGAAACCGTCGAGTCCCTTAAGAACCATCTTTGCCGCCTCGAATCCTATGGCACAGTCAGCCGACTCGGCGATTACATGTGCTAATTTCTCGATTTTTGAAAGAGTGGAGTCGTCTCCTCTTCCGTTGAGGACATCCTCCAATAAATTACCCAACTGTGCAAGTCCCACTCTGCATGGTACGCACTTGCCGCAGGTCTGGGCGTGGCACATTCTTAGAAAAGCCAGTGTCAGGTCGACGGGACAGACATCCGAAGAACTTGCGGCAATACGCCGCTCCATGTCCTTATAAATGCCCTCGACAACCGTCTCCGCACGACTTTCAGTCATTAGTGCAAGTCTTGACAAGCTATCACGCTTCCTTTCATACAAACATTTCGACAAATATTATAGCACTATTTTTAAACATTTGCAAGGGCAAGACTGCAAATTGACGAAATAATTTGTAAAAGATAGGTTGACAGATTGGACGACAGATGATATAATGATATGGGATAAAACAAATAAGCGAGGATGGCAGGACGGATGGACATAATATTCTACAAGACAACAGACGGCGAAGAACCGGTGAAGGAGTTTATATCAGACTTAGAGCCGAAAATGCGAGCGAGAGTTTACCGAAGCATCGACCTTCTCTCGGAATTCGGGCACATGCTGAGAGAGCCTGATTCAAAATCCCTCGGAGATGGAATTTTTGAACTCAGAATAAAACAAGGCAGCGACATCTCAAGAGTTTTGTATTTCTTCTACATCGGAGACAAAGCAGTACTGACAAGCGGCTTTGTGAAGAAAACGCAGAAAACACCGGCAAATGTAATTGAACGAGCCAAGAAATACCGTGCAGATTTTTTAGACAGAGAGGAGAATCTGAAATGAGTGAATATACAAACTACAAAGACTTTTTAGCCGAACAGCTTGAAGACCCCGAAATCAAAGCAGAGTATGACGCACTTGAATCGGAGTTTGAAATCAAGAGAGCTTTGATAAAAGCCCGTAGCGTTTCAGGCATCACACAGCAGGAGCTTTCAAAAAGAACCGGCATAAATCAAAGCGACATCAGCAAGCTTGAGCAAGGCAAGGGCAACCCTTCCCTGAAAACGCTTCAAAGGCTCGCAGAAGGGCTTGGAATGAGAATGGAAATCAAGTTTGTACCCGTTGACAGGGCATAACAAACGAGCCGCATAGCTGTATACGCAGTTATGCGGTTTTTATTGTCGCCAATAATACACAAATTCACTCTTACTGTAAAATTTTTTCTTTCGATGAAACTTTTTGCCCGAAAATTGACACTATTTAGATGACGGCTGGTACTTTTTCAGCCGAGCGAAAACCGAAAGGAGTCTTTTTAATGAAAAAAGCAGTATTAATCAGAACAAGTTCGTCTTCTTCGAAAACACATCCGGGTGCTTCTCACCATTAGCTATCCCGAATGATGTGTGATTAGCCCCCTTACAAACAGGGTTTTGGGCAATTTACAATCGATGTAAGTTGCCATTTCGGGAAACTATGTTTGAAAGGACTAATTCAAAATGAAATTTTTTAACGAACTCAGAAAAACTGCAAACCTCACCCGCTACGCCCTTGTTAATATCATCGGCGGCATCAGAGCCCTGCCCTATATCATGCTGACGCTTCTTAAGTCGGTCGTAAATGCGGCGGCACTCGTGTCCTACACCCTTCTCCCCGGCTTCATCATCAACTACCTGATGGCAGGAGACATCCGAACCGTGATCATTCTGGCGGCAACCTTAGTGGCAACGCCGTTTGTGCAGAATTCTGCGAATGCACTGATTACGACTATCGCGGATAATCACAGACATGAGCTGTTTACCGATGCGGAAGTAGCGTTTGACGACTACAGCTGTCACATTGATTATGAATACTTCGAATCGCCGAAGGTTCTCGACATAAGGAGTCGTGCCTCAAGAGCTCAGGATGACGTTTTTGGAGTCGTCGACTGCCTGAACTCGATTCTTTCTTCTGTCATAAGCTTTGTAGTCATTCTGTCGGTAGTCGCCTACATAAATCCGCTGATGGTTGTGTTCATCCTCGTCATCGTGCTCTTAAACTCGATTCTCACAAAGAGACTGAACGTCAAGAATCACGAAACAGCTTTGAAGCAGGACCACTATTGGAGAGTTTACTGGGGCGCGAGCTATAAGCTTGAAAATCCGAACTATGCTAAGGAGATAAGACTCTTTGACATCAGCGACATGCTACTTGGCAATCTCCGGAACGTCATGAAAACAGGCAATGCTCTTGAGCACGAGAAGACTGTCAACTGGAGCAAGACCACCGTTTTACAAGCGATTGTCAACATCGTCAAGGACGGAGTTATCTATGGGTACTCGATTATCTCGGTGCTCCTGGGCAGGATGGCTATCGGTACTATGTCCATCTATATCAGTGCGGCAAATCAGTTCTCAAGCAACATTGGTAGCATCGTGAACTCTTATCTGAGCCTGTCGAGGCTCTGCATGGAGGTCGAGGAGTATAAGAAATTCTTCGAGCTTCCGCAGAAACAGCAGTCCTCCGGCACCCGCAAGCCGAGCTTCGGGAAGAACTCAACTATCGAGTTCAGAAACGTCTCGTTCAAATACCCGGGAAGCGAGAACTATGCTCTTAAGAACATGAATCTCACAATCCGTGGCGACGAGAGACTCTGCATCGTCGGAGAAAACGGCTCGGGCAAGTCAGCCTTCATCAAGCTTCTTTCGAGGCTATACTTCCCTACTGAGGGCGAAATCCTCCTTGATGGCGTGAACATCAACGAGTATGATTACAGGGAGTATCAGAACATGTTCTCGGCGGCGTTCCAGGATTTCGAGAAATTCTATCTGCCGCTCTCGAAGAATATCGCTCTCGATAAAGATGTTGACGAGGCAAAGCTTGATAATGTCTGCGAAAGAATCGGGCTTACCGATTTTGTCAGGAAGCTTCCGCACGGCTACGATTCCGCTATTGATAAGTGGATTGACGAGGACGGAGTCAACCCCTCCGGCGGCGAGCTCCAGAGAATCTCGATTGCAAGGGCTGTATACAGCGACAGGGACATCTATATCCTTGATGAGCCTACTGCCGCGCTCGACCCGAATGCGGAATATGAGATTTACACCCAGTTCCACAACATCATCACCGACAAGTGCGCTGTTCTTATCACCCACCGTCTTTCGGCGGTTCAGTTAGCCGATAAGGTGGCTGTGTTTGAGAACGGACGTATCGAAGAGTACGGCACACACGATGAGCTCTATGCCAGAAAGGGCATCTATACTGAGATGTTTGATAAGCAGGCTGAGTTCTATAGACAATAAACCCCTCCACCATGCTTCGCATGGTCCTCCTCCCCTTTCAGGGGAGGCTTTTTTTGTTCTATTTTCAGCTTGACATTACCTCATAGTTATGCTATAATCATCCCGTAATTGTATCATATGAGACAAAAACGGGGTGATTTTTTGACTGGAAAGAAGATTGCGGATATCTTAAGCTCGACTTTTCTTTTTAAGGGAGTTTCTGAGGAGGAGATTCTTGGGACTACCCGGGAGTTTTTCTGCGAGGAGAAGAGTTACCTGAAAGGCGAGGTTATTTTCTCGCCGGAGAAGTTCGAGAGGGTCTTGGGAGTGGTTCTTTCCGGGAGGATTGCCGTTACAAAGGGCAGGCTTTCGGTGAGTGAACTTACTTCCGGAAATCTCTTCGGAGCGGCGGCGCTTTTCAATAACGAGCCGGAATACGCCTCTACCCTTACGGCGAAAACCGCCGCAACGGTGCTCTACTTCAGTCAGGAATCAGTCTTGACGCTTATCAACCGTGACGAGAGAATCAGGATGAACTATATCCGATATCTTTCGGCACGAATCAGGTTCTTATCCGAGAAGGTCGACACGTTGGGAGAAATCAGCAGTGAAAAACGGCTTGCCCGGTTTCTTCTTAAGAATGCCGACGACAAGGGATATGTCAGCGGCTGTAACTTCTCCGAAATCGCCGGTCGGCTCGGAATCGGGAGGGCTTCGCTCTATCGTGAGCTTGCAAAGCTTGAGGAAGCGGGAATCATCCGAAAGGACCGGAACGGCGTTGAAATCTTAGACCCCGAAAAATTGTCTCAGCCATAAAGAAAGGAAATCGTCATGACTAAATTCAAGAAAATTATCGCACTTATAACCGCACTTATGCTTGCTCTTGCTCTCTCGGGATGCTCGAGCGAAGAGGTCGGAACAGAGATAAATATCGCCGTGCTTTCAGGTCCCACCGGAATCGGCGCTGTTTACCTTATGGAAGCAAACGATGCCGGCGAGACCACAAACACATATAACTTCACAGTCAGCTCTGCAAATGATGATGTAACTACCGGACTTATCAACGGAGATTACGACATTGCAGCTGTTGCAACCAATCTCGCCGCAACCCTCTATAACAAGACAGAAGGCGGAGTTCAGATCTGCGCTCTCAATACCTATGGCGTTCTCTATATCCTTGAGAACGGCGACAGCATTCAGAGCGTCGAAGACCTTCGAGGCAAGACCATCTATGCCACCGGTCAGGGTGCAAACCCGGAATATGTCCTCGACTATATCCTCACCCAAAACGGCATCGACCCCGAGAACGACGTTACCATCGAGTTTATGGATTCGGACGCACTTGTCACGTTGATGGCGACCGGTGAAGCCGAAATCTGCATGCTCCCCGTTCCCGCCGTCACAAGCGTTATGATCCAGAATTCCGACATAAGAATCGCTCTTGACATGACTGAGGAGTGGAATAACGTCACCGACGAAGGCGAGCTCACTATGGGATGTATCGTCGTGAGAACCGAATTTGCGGAGGAGAATCCCGAAGCGGTTGAGGCGTTTCTTGAAGAGTATGCCGAGTCGATTGAGAACGTACAGGCAAATGTCGAGCACGCCGCAGAGCTCTGCGAAACCTACGGAATAGTCGCGAAGGCGGCTGTTGCCCAGAAGGCTATTCCCGACTGCAATCTCTGCTGTATCACAGGCGACGAAATCAAGAGCACTATCGAGCCTTATTACACAGTTTTGTATAATGCAAACGCCTCGTCTATAGGCGGAGCTATCCCCGATGAAGACTTCTACTTTGCGAAATAACCGGGTTCTAAGAATACTCCTCCCGACGGTCTTCTGGCTTTTGGTCTGGCAGATTGCCGCCTCAGTCGTTGGGCAGGAGCTTCTGATTCCGACGCCGGTCGCAGTACTGAAGCGGTTCTGCGAGCTCGTTGTCACATCCGACTTCTGGATTGCCGCAGGGATGAGCTTACTAAGAATTTTTGTGGGTGCCTTCTTAGGCGGACTACTTGGAATACTCTTGGCGGCGCTGACCTGCCGGTTTTCGATAGTCAACATGATAGTCTCCCCTGCCCTTCGGGTCATCAGGGCAATTCCCGTGGCGAGCTTTATAATCTTGGTTCTCCTCTGGGTGAGAAAAGGCGCTGTCCCGGCGGTGATTTCGGGGCTGATGGTTATGCCGGTCATGTGGGAAAGCGTCACGGTCGGGATTAAGTCGGTCGATTCACAGCTTCTTGAGATGGCGGATTGCTACGAGATGAATTGGACTGCGAAAATCAGGAGAATTTACCTGCCATCGGTCAAGCCGAATCTCATCGGAGGAATCCGCAACTGTGTCGGGCTGGCGTGGAAATCGGGAGTTGCGGCGGAGGTGCTTTGCCTCCCGAAAAACGCCGTCGGCTCGCAGGTTTACTACTCGAAGATCTATCTCGAGACGCCGTCGCTTTTTGCGTGGACGATAACGGTTGTGCTTCTTTCATTGATACTCGAAAAGCTCATTTTTCTCATTCTGAGAGACAAGAAAGCCGGTGACAGTCCTGAAAATTGAGAATCTTACATTTTGCTACGGCGAGAAAGCGGTTTTCGAGAGCTTCTCGCTCGACCTGCCCGATGATGGCATCACCGCGATTTCCGGGGAATCCGGTCGCGGAAAGACGACGCTTCTTCGGCTGATTGCAGGGCTTGAAAAGCTGCAGAGCGGCACTCTTGAAGCTCCTAAGCCCGAAGACATAGCCGTCATGTTTCAGGAGAACAGGCTTCTCCCCTGCCTCGATGTCGTGGGACAGCTTGAGGCGGTTCTTCCAAAGAATACCGATGCGGCGAAATATCTCGAAGCCGTCGAGCTCGAAGCCGAGGCACATGCTTCCATAGATAGCCTATCGGGAGGCATGAAGCGAAGAGTTTCGCTTGCGAGGTGCCTTGCGTTTGCGGAAGTCTGCAATAAGAAGCTGATTCTCCTTGATGAGCCGTTCACAGGCATTGACCCCGAAAGAGTGCGCAGGATTATGGAGTTCATACGAAGCCTTTCTATTCCCGTTATCTATTCGGCACATAACAGAGAAGCATTAGAGCTTGCAGACAGAAATATATCTATATAACCCCTCAGTCGCCTTCGGCGCCAGCTCCCCTTTCAGGGGAGCCTTTTTGTACCCGTACAAACTTTTGAGAGAATAAAAAAGCCTCCCCTGAAAGGGGAGGTGGCACGAAGTGCCGGAGGGGTTTCTTAATCAAAGAGAAGTGTAGCCGCCGTCGACGGGAAGTACTGCACCGTTGACATAGGTGGAAGCGGGAGATGCGAAGAAGATTGCGGCTGTGTCAAGCTCGCCTTCTACGCCGTAACGCGCTTCGGGAATCATGGTGTGAGCATAGTTCTGGAAGAATTCGCTCTGGAGGGTCTCCTTGGTAAGAGGAGTCTCGAAGTAGCCGGGGCAGATGGTGTTGACGGTGATGCCCTTTTCGCCCCACTCGCAAGCGAGAGCTCTTGTGAGGTTTACTACGCCACCCTTAGCTGCATGATAAGGAGAAGCAGGAGCGATCTTGTTTCCTACGAGACCGTACATGGAAGCGATGTTGATGATTCTGCCGTAGCCTGCGGGAATCATTGCGTTCTTGGCAACTTCACGAGCCATCTTGAAGGTTCCGACGAGGTCGATATTGATTTCGTTCAGGAGAACTTCGTCAGTGATGTCCTCAGCAGGAGCAACTCCGCCGGTGCCTGCATTGTTGATAAGGATGTCGATGCGTCCGAACTTGTCCATTGCTGTCTTTACAGCAGCCTGAACCTGCTCGGTAGAAGTGATGTCGCAAGCAACTGCCAAAGTCTCTACACCATATTCCTTGGCGATTTCAGCGGCAACCTCGTCGATAAGATTCTGACGGCGAGCCAGAACGACGATTTTGCATCCCTGATTGGCAAGAGCCTTAGCCATCTGGACACCGAGTCCTGTTGAGCAACCGGTAACTACAGCAACGTTGCCGGTGAGGTCAAAATAATTTTTCATTTCCCATGTCTCCTTTGAGATATATTTTCTTTTGACAAACTTATGGTTTGTTGTCGCTAACAGTATAGCATATTCTGGGCAGGATTTCAAGGGTGGATGGAGAAAATTTTGAGTAAAATCGAGCTAATGTAGGGGCGGATAATATGCGCCCCTACATTATTAAGGTTTAAGTTTTTTCTCCCTGTGATGCTTGCGACAGAGAGCGATATAATTATCATTTGCGCCGAGAACTACCTGGTCGCCTTCTGTGACCATGCCGTGCTCGTTGAACCTAGCGTTACAGGTGGCGGCTTTTCCGCACCAGCAGACGGTCTTTATCTCCTCGATGACATCAGCCCACGCAAGGAGCCACATGCTCCCCGGGAAGAGATTCCTCTGGAAGTCGGTCCGGAGTCCATAGCAAATTACGGGCACTTCCAGATCATCGACGATATGAACGAAAAGCTCGACCTGCCCTTTTGTGCAAAACTGGGCTTCGTCGACGATGACGCAATCGTAAGACTTGATTTCATCCTCTGGCATAGCCTCGAGATTTTCGACAAAATCGCACTTCTGATTGAGACCGATTCGGGAAGCCATCACGCCCTCGCCGTCGCGATTGTCGAGCTTCGGCTTGACGAGGAGAGCACGCTTGCCTCTTTCATAATGGTTATACGCTACCATAAGGGCGTTGGCGGTTTTTGAACTGCCCATCGCGCCGTAGCGGAAATAAAGCTTTGCCATACTTCTCCCCTGTTTTACAGAATTATAGTCTCGGTGCCGTCGAGTCCGGAAAGAATCTCGGTTTTGTCTCCGGAAATTATGCCGACGGTAACCTCCATCTGAACCTTGGTTCCCGATATCAGGACGTTCACGGCATAGCCGTCGGAGGTTTCAAAGACCGCATCGGTCGGGACGATTACAGCGTCGTCTCTTCGGAGAGTCGTGAAGGTGACCTGAATTGTTCCGAAGTCCTCGAAATCGACATCCTCGTCGGGCTGTATAACATAGCTCGTGATGGTATTTGATTCGCCGCTGAAACGGTCGTATGAAGTTGCCGTTATGGTGTCGATGACCTTGCCGGTGGTTACTACAAGAGTACCCTGGGCTATATCTACTTTTGTTCCAAAGCTGATGTTTGAAAGCTCGCTTCTTGAATCGGTTACGGTGAGATATACTTTTGAAGAGTCCACAATAGTGCAGACTGTAGAGTTTGCTGAGACGGTTGCGCCGACCCAGTAGTTACCGACGGAGGTTATCTTGCCGTCGCAGGGGGCGGTTATCGTGAGATAGTCAAGGCGCTTGACGAGATTGTCGTAATTAGCCTGCTCGATAGCGAGATCAATCGCCGCAAGTGCGGCTTCGTCCTCATCGCCGGCGGCTACGAGAGCGTCATAGGTGGATTGCGCAGAATCAAGAACAACCTTCTGCACTTCAATCTCGTCGTCAAGCTCGTCTGAGCTCAGGCGGACAAGAACGTCGCCCTCGCTGACCGTCTGGTCTTCATGGATATTAAATTCTGTGATAGTTCCGCCGACAAGCGAGAAGGAAAGATTGGTATAGTATGGAGTATCGACGGTGCCGTCGAGGGTAACGGTCTCCAGGATTGTTCCGACATAGGCATCGGCGGTGTTATAGTTGACAGAGCCGGTGTTGATGGGGATATATATTTCATCATCGACGGTTGCTTCGTCTCCGCAGGCGCAGAGAAGAGAGCACACGAGTACGGCGGATGTCAGAACGGCAAAAATTCTTTTTTTCATAGCTAAGATTCCTTCCGAAAAAACGCAAAAGGCTGACGGCACAATTTCACTCATACTATGATAGCAGATTTTTCGGGAAATTACAATAGCAAAGTTTCGGGTATCAGAAATTTTCAAAAATACAGTCCCCTCGGATTCCGAAGGGACTGCGCAAACCTTTTCCAATCAGTTTGTGATGGTGATGTTGCCGGAGGTGGTTTCGACATCTATCTTTAAATTGCCTGTGCCGACGGTGATTCTGCCTTCGCCCTTGAGAGAGCTACCGCTTGCGGTGACAGTGCCGGAGGTGGTCTCATACTCAAGAGTGTAACCGGTGCCGGACGGAAGAGCTACGGTTGCACTTCCGGAAGTGATTTCGATGTCAAGTTCACTTGAGATAGTGCATGAGCTGATGGAGATTGATCCGGAGGTGGCATCTGCGCTCATTTCGGTGGCGGTGATGCCCTTTATGGTGGAGTTGCCGGAGGTGGTCTCAACACTTAAATCTCTTACAGTAAGAGTTCCCTGTGCATCGGAGATTACTATGTCCGCTGATGTTGCCTCTATCGAGAGCTCATCAAGGCACATCGAACTAGGAATGTAGACGGTCAAGTCTTTAGAGATACCTGCGTTTGAAAATCTGTTGCTTGAATTGAAGTTAATCTTGAGCTCGCCGTACTTATTGACGGTGTAGTAAAGAACATTCGAAGAGCTTATCGTGGACGAGCTTGTCTCACTTACCTGAATGGTGGTACCGCTGTAAGGAATGACGGTTACGCTTCCCGAATACCAGTCGATTTCGATGTCGGTGATACCGGAGGTGTCCATCGTGAAGTCGCCGGTTGCGGATGAATAGTTACTGTTTGAAGATGAAGTTGCATTTGATGTAGTGGGTGCTGTGGTTGTGGTTGCGGCTGTGGTGGTCTGGGCTGTTGTAGTGGTTGCCGCCGCTGATGTTGTGGCTTCGGTGGTGGTTTCAGGCTCGGCGGTGGTTGCCACTGTAGTGGTGGTGACCTCGGGAGTTACCGCATCTGCCGCTGTGGTTACTGCGGGCTCGTCGGTGTCGCCGTTAGCTGATTCGTCATCGTAAGCTACTACGATGTCGACGTCATCATCGGTAGCTCTTGTAGCCACGGAGGTGTCGTCCTGAGCCTTGAGGCTCGCGTTTATCTGGATGAGTACCACGAGTATTCCCAAAAGAAGTACTGCGGCTACAGCTCCGGCGATTATTTTAATGATAGAGTTGGTTTTGTTAGTCATGTTAGTGCTCCTTTCATTTCTTTGAGTTATAGATTTCGAATATTGCGTCCAGGACGTAGGTTAGTGCCGCACCTATCAGGAATATTACCCATGTGACCGTCCATGCGCCGGTGATTACACTTATTACGATGTATATCGTAAGGATGAGGCACCACATTATTATTTTCACAAGCTTTTCAGCCGAAGTTGCGGGATTGTTTGCTTTTTCCGATTCGGCTTTTTCTTTCTGATAGGTTTCGATTTCAATCGGCTTTCCGATGTAAGCCCGGCAGATGAATGGCCCGACTGCTGCTACCAGCATCACAAGCATCATGATGACCCCGAGGCTTAAAAGCCAGTCGATTCTGAGCTCGTCTTGCAAATCACTGCAGATTGACACGGGAACGAGGCAGGTTATCACAAGACCAACACCGACTGCCAGAAACTTTGCCCTTTGCTTGGTTATATCCTCTTTCTCGGGATTGCCGTAGAATCCGATAAGTTTCTTAAAGCAGGTGCTGTAGATTATAAGACCGGTTGCGATTGCGGCTAATATCAGGAAGACGGACACGCCGAAGGATTCAATCTCTATCCTGCCGATTTCGAGCTCTTCGAATTCCGCCGGGAAGATTATGCCTATGAAGTAGAGGACGATGCCCACTATAACGTATGTCCAACGAAGCTTTGAGTACTTTTCCGACACCTCATCCGGGATTGACTTTTTCTCGGAATAGCTCGATACCATCGGGTCGGGCTTCGAAACCGCTGATTCAACTTTTATCAACTCTCCACTGTCTTCCGAATATTCTTTTATGAGTTCGTCGACGTCGCCGATGCCGGATATTGCGGAGCGATAAGCCGAATCTTCATCCATACCGTCGGCAAGCAAATCTTCGTATTTTTCGAGCGTATTGCCGAGGATTTCTTCCTTCAGGTCCCGTGTCTGCGGAGTGTTGGGAGCTTTCCAAAAGAGCTCTTCTATATACGCTTCAATTTTATCTCTCATAGCTGTGCCTCCTCGTCTTTTTCGAGACCCTCTCCGCTGACGGACAAGATTTTATCCATGATGTTCTTGGCTTCGACCCACTCGCCGGTCATCCGATAGTACGCTTCCCTGCCGAGCGGGGTTATGTGGTAGTATTTTCTTCTGGCTCCCGTTTCGCTGTCGCCCCAGTATGAAGTGATATAGCCGCTGTCGAGGAGCTTTTTGAAAGCGGTGTAGAGCGTGGCTTCGTTCAGCTCGTACATCCCGGACGATTTTCTTAATATGCTCTTGTTGATTTCGTAACCGTAGCTGTCGCCCTGCATGAGGTTCGCAAGGATTACGGCATCAACTCGCCCTCTTATAAGTTCAGATGCTACCGACAATTTATCCGCCTCCTTTACTCTTTCTGCTTGCATTATATCACATGTTACCTTGTCTGTCAAGGTATTTTAGAAAAATTTTTATGTAAGATTTTTAGATACCTCAGTGAAGCTCGAAACAGGCATTATTTTTTTAATGCGTTTCCGAGAAAACTCAAACAAGTCCTGCAAAAATGCTCATTGACATTTGGCTTACTATCGGCTATTATAAGCTTAAAATTACGCTTATAAGTAGGTAACGCTATGAATACTATTCACATAAATCAGGCAGGATATCTCCCGGAAAGTGAGAAAATCGCCGTTCTCCCCTTTCAGGCGGAGACTTTCAAAGTGATTGATACCGATGGCAACGTCGCTTTCGAAGGCAAATGCACAAGGTTCGGGTTCGATGAGAACTCGGGAGATACGGTTTGCAAAGCCGATTTTTCGGAGCTAAAAACCGATGGCGAATACAGAGTTGTTGCGGCAGATGCGGCTTCCCCGCTATTCAGAATCGGCGAGCATGCACTTGACAAGACGTTTCGAGATTTGGTTCGGGCTTACTACTATTTCAGGTGCGGATGCGAGCTGAAGCCGGAAAATGCGGGTAAGTTCACGCATGGGGCTTGCCACACTTCTCCGGCATCAGAATGGTTTGACCATTCTGTTAAAAAAGACGTTTCGGGAGGATGGCACGATGCGGGAGACTACGGGAGATACGTCACTCCGGGAGCGTGTGCGGCGGCACAGCTTCTGTATGCCTATATTCTTTATCCGAATGCACTTGGGAAGCTCGACCTGAATATCCCCGAGAGCGGAAACGGGATGCCGGATTTCCTGTCGGAAGTGAAGTATGAGCTCGACTGGCTGATGAAGATGCAGAAGGCGGACGGTGCGGTTTACCACAAGGTCTCGACGGCTCAGCATGCACGCTTTGTCATGCCCGAGAATGACATGGGAGCGCTCTATCTCCTGCCGATATCGTCGATGGCGACTGCCGATCTGGCGGCAGTCTGTGCGCTCGGGTATCGGGTATATAAAGAGTTTGATTCGGATTATGCCGGAAAGCTTCTTGATGCGGCAAAGCTTTCGCTTGGATGGCTCGATGAGGATCCGCAGTTTATCGGATTCCGGAACCCCGAGGGTTGCGTCACCGGCGGCTACGGCGAAGGCGGCGACAAGGACAATCGCTTCTGGGCTTATTCAGAGATGTTTGCGGCGACGGGAGACGAGAAGTATCTCGACAAGGCGAAGGAGCTTCTTGTCTACGACTTTCCGAGAACCGAATTTGGCGTCGGGTCTATCGGAGGGTTCGGGACGTTAGCTTATCTCACAAGCGGTAGAATCCCTGAAAGCGACAGGCTCGCCGAGGCGTTCAAGTCTATGTTTATAAGTCAGGCGCAACGGCTCAGGTGGCTCGCCGACCGAAGCGGCTATATGGCGGCGATGGACGAGCGGGACTACGGCTGGGGAAGCAACATGGGGCTTATGAAGCACGGAATGATTTTTGCAGTATGCGATACGCTGTGCGGTGCCCATGAGTTCGGTGTTTATGCCAAGAGGCAGTTTGATGTTCTGATGGGTGTGAATGCCGTCGGGATGAGCTATGTTTCCGGCAACGTCGAAAGGGCTATCGGGCATCCGCATCTTCGCCCTGCGGCGACGGACGGAATCGACGAGTGCATCCCCGGATTTGTGAGCGGTGGAGCGAACCGCCGACCGGTTGAAGGGATTGCCGAAAAGTACATTCCGAAGGGCACTCCGCCTATGAAGAGCTTTGCGGATGTCCAGGATCTCTACTCTGTGAACGAAGTCACGATATATTGGAACTCGCCCGCAGTGTTCGTGGCGGCGTATCTCATGAACTGACAATAAAAATCCCACAGGCTGAAATTCTCGGCTTGTGGGACTTTTTAATTAATTCTTTGGTCTCGTTTCCCAGAATGCGAGTGCTGCGGCTGATGCTACATTCAGCGAATCGACGCCGTGTTGCATGGGGATTTTGACTGTGTAATCGCAGGTGGCGATTGTATGCTTGGCGAGACCGTCGCCCTCGGTTCCTAAGACAAGTGTAAGCTTCGGCTCGGACTTGAGAACCGGGTAGTCGACGCTGATTGAATCGTCCGAGAGTGCCATTGCGGCGGATTTGAAGCCTAAATTTCTTATGAGCTCTGCGCCGTGACTATGCCAGTCGTCGAAGTCCTCGCCAATCTGCGCCCAAGGAACCTGGAACACCGTCCCCATACTGACTCTTATTGCTCTTCTGCAAAGAGGGTCACAGCAGGACGGGGTTATCAGAACCGCATCTATTCCCAGAGCCGCCGCCGAGCGAAAGATTGCGCCGATGTTTGTCGAGTCGGCGATATCCTCGAGGACGGCGATTCTTGAAGCGTTCTTTGTCACTTCTTCGGGAGTTTTCGGCAATGGTCTCCGGAAGGCGCATAAAACGCCTCGGGTGAGCTTGTAGCCGGTGAGACTGCTCAGAAGTTCACGGTCGGCTGTATAGACGGGAATATCGCCACTTCTGGCGATTACTTCCCTTGCGTCGCCGTTTATATGCCGCTCCTCGGTGAGCATCGACAGGGGCTCATATCCGCAGTCAAGAGCTGTGCCGATAACCTTCGGGCTCTCAGCGATGAATATGCCCCTTTCGGGTTCCAAACGATTGCGAAGCTGAGCTTGGGTGAGACTTGTGTAGATTTTTAGATTCGGGTCGTCAAGGGTGGTGACTTTCAGGATGGGCATTACTTTGTTGCCTCCGCAAGCTGACCGGTGATGCCGGCGGGCTGATTGACCTTCTTCATCTTCGTTGTCTGTCTCTGTGCCATGACGAGGGAGTAGTAGACGCCTTGCTTGCGCATGAGCTCATCGTGGGTGCCCATTTCGGCGAGTCTGCCCTTGTTAAGGACGATAAGCTGGTCGGCATGGGAAAGGGTCGAGAGGCGGTGGGCTATTGCTATCGTCGTTCTGCCCTTGCAGAGCTCGTTCAAGCCCTCCTGAATCTGGCGCTCGGTCTCGGTGTCTAGAGAGGCGGTTGCTTCGTCAAGGATTATAATCTTCGGGTCGTGGAGAATCGCTCGGGCAATGGCTATTCTCTGGCGTTCGCCGCCCGAGAGGGTGTAGCCCTTGCTACCGACACGAGTGTTATAGCCGTCGGGGAGCTTTGTTATGAACTCATGGGCATGAGCAACCTTTGCCGCCTGAACCACTTCCTCAAAAGTGGCGTTCGGCTTGGCATAGGTGATATTGTTGAGGACGCTTCCCTCAAAAAGGTAGGTCTCCTGCAGGACGACACCGGCCTGCGAGCGAAGGCTCTGCTGGGAGATGTCCTTGATGTTGACGCCGTCAATTCTGATTTCGCCCTGAGTTACGTCGTAAAGTCTCAGAATCAAGTTTATCATAGTGGACTTTCCGACGCCGGAATGTCCCACGATGCCGTACATCTTGCCCTTTTCGAGCTTGCAGTTGATATCCTTGAGAACGGGGTTATAAACCTTATAGCCGAAATAGACATGGTCGAATTCGATGTCACCCTTGATATCGAGGTCGACACAGTCGGAGCTGTCGCGGACGTCGGTCTCCTCCTCTAAGATTTCGAAGACCTTCGAGGCGCTGACGGAAACGTCGGCTATCGACTTCGGCAACTGCATGAGCCAACGAAGCGGAGTGTAGAGCATGCTGACGTATGAGGTGAACTGGGTAAGTTCGCCAAGGGTCATCGATCCCCACTGGGGCATGAGCCCCAAGACCATTCTTGCGCCGAAGAAAACGACGAAGTAGTTACCGATTACGAGAACGAAGTCGGAGATTGGATTCAAAAGATTCCAGACGACCTCCGCCTTGGATGCGGCTTTTGCCCATGCTCCGGAAGCCTTTTCGTATTTCTCGGCTTCGTTTTTCTCGGTTCCACAGGACTTGACAACTCGGATGCCGTTCAGAGTGTCGTGAAGAAGCCTTGAGTGGGCATTCGAGAACCGCCACGAACGGCTGAAATAGGTGTGCATGATGTCGCCGATTTTCTTGACAAGAAGAACGACGAACGGAAGTGGGAGCACAACCATCAAGGCAAGCCGCCAGTTCATGACGAACAGGATTATTGCGACGATGACAAGTGACAGAACCCTGACGACGGCGTTCTTGCCGTTATCGGTGATGAAGCTCTGGATTTTGTTTGCATCGTTCGAGACACGGGAGATAAGCTCGCCTGCTGTCTTCTTGGAAACCGAGGACATCGAGAGGTCGAGTGTCTTATCGAAGACGTCCTGACGGAGATCCTGTCCCAAGTTCAAAGAAACATAATAGCTGTTCTTAAGATTGATGCGGTCAAGTATTGTCGTGATTATAACTGTCACAAAGAGAGACACACACAGAAGTGCGAAGCCGCTCATGCTTAAATCGGATATCGACTGGGTTCCCTCCTGAACAGGGATGACATAGTCGTCAATCAGGTAGCGGTTTATGTAGGGCTTTATAACCTCGATTACCTCGGTTATGATTGTGCAAAGAATCGCTATACCGAACGCCTTTTTATAGGGACCGATGCGCTTAAAAATCTTCATGAAAACCTTGACCTTTGAAGCGCAGTAGGGGCACTCAGTGTAGCCGTCGAGCGGAAGCCCACATTTCGGGCACTTAGGCTCGTCTATGGTACTCTTCTCGATGAAATCACCGGTCGTGATGTAGTGATTCAGAAGCTTGCAGAGCTCGGCAAAGGCGATAAAGTTGTCCTGTGTGAAGGAGCAAATGCACTTGTCGTCGATGTCGTCGTGACGAGCGACCATCATCGAGCATCCGACGAGCTGTTCGCAGGCATACTCTTCATATTTCTTTATCGGGAAGCTCTCCTTGATTTCAGAGCCGATATAGACGAATATATCCTCGTGGGTGACACAGATATGCCCGTCGACCTTCTCTGCCTTGTCGTACAGGTTAAAGGGAAGGGAGAAAACGAAGTCGTCAAGACTCTTCCCTTCCGGTGCGGAGATTAACAGGTTCGTATAAAATCCCCCTTTTAGATATAAATCTCGAGAATAGACAAGCTCTTCTTGTCAAGCTTATTTATGTCGTTACAGCAATACTTGTTGCCGTCGACGTCGTTGGCATAAAGATACTTGTCGGTGAACATGCGGAAGTTTGAATACCAGTCGCGGATGCAGATGGTCTTTCTTCCGGCGGTGGTGTCGATGTCGACGAAGATGAAGCCTCGGGAGTTGTCCTTGATGGAATAGACCTTCGTTATCTCGGGCATGAAGTATTTGTACTCGAGGTACTCATCGACGAGCTTGTACTGCTCGCTTGATAGCTCCTTCATGTCCTTGATTACGCCAATCTCCTTGAATTCCTTATCTTCGTTATCGTAGGCGACGCTGATATATGTCGTGGTGGAGTAGAACGGCATGAGACGTGTAAGTCTCACGTTGAAATACTCCTGCCCCTCATATTTAAGTGAGATGAACCCCGCGTCGTCGCGGTAGAAGTCGAGCTTCGAGCAATCAAGGAGCTCCAATCTGTCCACTTCGAACTTTTTGGGGACGTATTCGGTAGTATTAGCCATTTTTCATATCTCCTTTCTCAGTCTTCGATGAACTTGAGGGCGTCCGCTTGGAGCTTATAGAGCTCGAAGTATTTGCCCTTTTCACGGATGAGCTTGTCGTGGGTTCCCATTTCCTTGACCTCACCGTTCTCTATGACACAGAGCATGTCGGCGTCGCGAAGAGTCGAGAGTCTGTGGGCGATTGATATAATCGTTCTTCCCTCTTTCAGGCTGTCGATTGCAACCTGAATCTTGCGCTCGGTTCTGGTGTCCATCGAAGCGGTTGCTTCATCAAGAATCAGGATATCCGGGTCTTGGATGATGGCACGGGCTATCGAAATTCTCTGCTTCTCGCCGCCGGAGAGAGTTACTCCGCCGGAGCCGATTTTGGTGTTATAGCCATCGGGAAGCTTCGTGATAAACTCGTGGGCGTTTGCCGACTTCGCCGCCTCGATGACCTCTTCCATGGTGGCATTCGGTCTGGCATAGCGGATATTATCGGCAACGGAGCCGACGAAGATATAGGTTTCCTGAGAAACGATTCCTATGCAACGTCTTAAATCTTCAGTCGCTATCTTCTTTATAGGCACGCCGTTTATAAGAATCTCGCCGGAAGTTACGTCATAAAGACGAGCCATAAGATTTATAATGGTGGACTTGCCCGCTCCGGTCTTGCCGACGATGCCGAACATGTGACCGGCTGTAACCTTGAAGGAAACGTTCTTGAGGATGCGGTGTCCCGCTTCGTACTCGAAGAAGACGTTTCTGAATTCGATATCGCCGTCAAGGTGTTCAAGTCTGACGGGGTTCGGGTCTTCGACGACAGTCGGCTTTGACTCGAGGATTTCAAACATTCTCGAAGCCGCATCGACGCACCGAGCCCACCTGTCGCCTATCCACATGAAGAAGTCGATAGGATCATAGAGCATGCCGGTGTAGGAGATAAGTCCGGTCAGTACACCATAGGTGAATACCGTTCCGCCGACCTCGACCTGCATGACAATCAGGAAGCAACCGAGGCAGAAGAGCCCGATGCTGAACAGGTTATAACAGCCCCAGACAAGCGGATTGGTGTTGGTAATCTTGCTGTTGATTCGCTCGTTGACCTCGTAGGCGTCCTGGTTCTTCTTTCTGTAGCGGTCGCGTTCCTTCTGCTCTTTTGCGAAGGATTTAACAACCCTCTGACCGTTCATAACGTCCGAAAGAACCGAGTTGAGGCTTCTCATCGCAACATCAAGCTTACGATAGAGCTTTCTCTACTTCTTATAAAGGTAGTTGTCAGCAAAGAGAAGTATGACCAAGAGAATGACGAGTCCGATTGTTAAGACAGGGCTGAGCATCATCATGATGGCGCCGATGCCGACAATCTTTACGATATTTGCGATTCCGTAGGGAACGATGTCAACAAAGAAGCTGTAGACATTGTTGCTGTCACGGTCAACTCTTGACATAAGAGAACCGGTCTGCTTGCTCGTGAAGAACTGGAGCGACAGACTATTCATCGAGGCGTAAATCTTCGAGCGAAGAGTATGTGTTACATGAGGAACAACCTTCGCAGTTACGATTCCCGAGAAAAGACCCGTCAGCTTGCTTAAGATGTTCGTGAAGAGCATGAGTAATACTATCAGGAGAACCTGACCGTAGAACCTTCCTGATTCGCTCAGAACGTCGTCATAGAGCATCTTTGAGCTGAACCACGGCGTGATTATCGCCATGACGTTCGACAAGAGAATCGAAAGCATTATAAACGTAATCTCAACCTTGAAATCCTTGAACAGCCCCATGAGCTTCATGAATATCGAGCGTTTGTCGACGCAACGAGGGCATACGGGACGGTTGGGGTTCGGATAGGGCTGATGGCATATCGGGCAGACGGTGTTCTTCTGGTCAAGAAGGGTGTCGTCTATCTCCTCATGCCTGTGGGTCATGTTGAGGCGCTCGCAGAAGCGCTCGAACTTTTCGCAGTAGCCGATTGAGAATCTTGCAATCAGGATATTCTCACGATCGTGCTCATACTCGCTCGGAGACCAACCGAAGCTCGGTCCGCCGAAGCCGCCTTCGGGAGGAGGTCCGCCCGGTCCTCCGGGTCCACCGGGTCCACCGGGTCCACCGGGTCCGCCCGGAGGAGGTCCCATCGGAGGTCCGTTATCGGGACGAGAGCCCATCGGCGGGTGTCCGTGATGTCCGCCATGGGGCATTTCGGAGAAATCTTCGACTTCACCTTCACGGAGCATGCCGATAACAAGCCTTGCGGTGTTCTGGTGGCGGTCGACATACATATTCTTAATCTTTGCGATTTCGTATTCCTTGAAATCCTCCACACGGTATGAGACCATCTCCCTTATCGGAGAAGCCTTGAAGAACTTCTTGATGCCGGGGACGCCGCGCATCTTCTCCGCAAGCTCTTCCTTTGAGGTAGCTTGCTTATATTCCTCATAACCGCTGATTATGTAGAGCTCCTTGTCGTCGAAAGTGACATAGACGTCGAAATACTTGCCTTCGCCGTCAAGGTCAGCCTTTACGCAATAAAGAAGCTTTTCAGTATTGACGCCACGCTTATAGAGCTCATCTGCGACAAGCTCGGGCAATGCGTCAAAATGCTTCATAAAATCACCTTCCTATATTTCAGGCACAATGCTTCACTAACGAAACAAAATTATACACCGAGTATTCATCATTGTCAAGGACTTTTAAGATAAAATCGCCGTTTTTATCCGCTTTTTCGCGTGGTGCATGATTGACTTATCCCGTGTAATATGATAAACTTATACCCAAATACACTTTTTAAAGAGGCAGTGATATTATGACTAAGCTATTAAGTTTACTTAAAACAAATGCACGTCTTTCGAACAAGGAGCTTGCTACTCTCCTCGGCAGAACCGAAGAAGAGGTCGCAAAGGATATAGCGGAGCTCGAAAGAACCGGCGTTATAAAGGGTTATTCCACCATTATGGACGACGACATCGTCAACAAGGACAGCGTTTCGGCATATATCGAGCTTTCCGTCACACCGAAGGCTCAAGTCGGCTACGACGAAATTGCGGGCTATATCTCGCAGTACGAAGAGGTCGAGAGCGTTTCCCTCATGTCGGGAGGATATGACCTTGCCGTAACCGTCAGATGCAAGAACATAAGAGACGTTTCGAACTTCGTGGCGCAACGGCTTGCGACCATCGACGGGGTTGTCTCCACTTCCACACATTTCTTCCTGCAGAAGTATAAAGAGAACGGCATACTCCTTGCCGATTTTGAGCGCGACGAAAGAGGGCAAGACTGATGGACTACGAAAAGCTCATTGGCAAGACCGCCGCTGAGATTAAGCCGTCCGGCATAAGAAAGTATTTTGACGTCGCTGCCACTATGGACGATGTTATTTCCCTCGGCGTCGGCGAACCGGACTTCCACACTCCGTGGCAGATAAGGCGTGAAGCTATCGTTGCTCTTGAGCGTGGTAAGACCTTCTATACCGCCAATTCGGGACTCCTGAACTTAAGGAAAGCCATCAGCGAATACACCGAAAAGCACACCGGCGTCACCTACGACCCGACGAGCGAGATTATTGTCACCGTTGGCGGCTCAGAGGCTATCGACCTGACTATCCGTGCGATTGTCGAGCAGGGCGACGAGGTCATCATCCCCGAGCCTTCGTTCGTTTGCTACAAGCCCATTGTCCAGCTCACAGGCGGCAAGCCCGTGATTATAGAGACTAAAGCCGAGGATAATTTCAAATTGACGGCTGACGAGCTCAGGGCGGCAATTACCCTGAAAACCAAGCTTCTTATCCTCCCCTATCCGAACAACCCGACGGGCGCTATTATGGAAAAAGAGGATTTGGAGAAAATTGCGGAAGTATTGAAAGACACGAACATTGCGGTTCTTTCGGACGAAATCTACAGCGAGCTCACTTATGGCAAAAAGCACTTTTCGATTATTTCTCTCGACGGCATGAAGGAAAGAACAATCTATGTAAACGGCTTTTCAAAGGCGTTTGCGATGACCGGTTGGAGACTCGGATATATGTGTGCGCCGCACGAGATTACCATGCAGGCGCTCAAGATTCACCAGTTTGGAATCATGTCCTCGCCGACCATAAGCCAGTATGCCGCTATTGAAGCTCTGACGAACTCCGAGAACGACGTCAAGCACATGGTTTCGGAATACGATATAAGAAGGCGCTATCTTGTGAACGCTTTCAGAGAGCTCGGGCTCGACTGCTTCACCCCCGAGGGTGCATTCTATGTCTTCCCGTCCATCAAGTCGACAGGAATGACGAGCGATGAGTTCTGCGACAAGCTTCTTCACAGCAAGCGCGTTGCGGTCATTCCGGGAACGGCTTTCGGCGACTGCGGCGAGGGCTACATAAGGGTTTCCTATGCCTATTCCCTCCGACACCTGATGGAAGCGATTTCGAGAATCAAAGAGTTTCTTGAAGATTTGAGGAATGAAAATGCTTAAGGGCAATGCTTACAAGGCTGAAGCCTTCGCCAAGATAAATCTGACTCTCGATATCACAGGGATTCTTGAGAACGGCTACCACTCTATAGCTTCCGTAATGCAGACGATTTCGCTTTGTGACGAAATTTCGATAGAGAAAAACAACTACGGCGAAATTCGGCTGTTCTCTGGCGGCGGCAAATTCGCTGATGGCATGCCTCTTGGCGAAAAAAACACCTGCCACAAGGCGGCGAGAGTGTTCTTGGAGCATATTAGGGCTCGTGATGGCGTCGATATACATATTAAGAAAAATATCCCCTCTCAGGCGGGCTTGGGCGGCGGCTCTTCTGATGCCGCAACGGTTCTGAGGCTTCTGAACCGGCTTTTTGAGACGGATTTCAGCTATGAAGAGCTTCGGGAGCTTGCAGTCAAGATTGGCGCAGATGTGCCGTTTCTCGTTACCGGCGGCTGTGCGCTGTGCGAAGGCGTGGGCGAAGTTCTCACACCTCTTAAGAACAGCTTAAGCGGCTATGTACTGCTCGTAAAACCCGATTTCGGGATTTCGACACCCGAGGCTTATCGTCTTTTTGACGAGAAGAAGCTTCCCTATGGCAACTCTTCCGAAGCCGTTATGAAGAGCAAAAGCTTCTCGGGGCTTCTTTCAAATGATTTAGAGAAGGCTGTCGCGAATCCTGAGATTGAGAAGATAAAGCGAAGGCTTATATCCCTTGGTGCTTCTGACAGCCTGATGACCGGAAGCGGCTCATGCGTTTATGGGCTTTTTAAGGATAAAAAAGCGGCTGAAACCGCCGCAAAAAATCTCGAAGATTATCCGTTTGTATGGGTGTATGAACCCGTTTCACCGGAAGAAGTGACATCATGATTGGTTACGAAAAATGTGAGCTTTGCCCGAGAAGATGCCGGGTAAACCGACACGTTGCCGTCGGCTTCTGCGGGCAGAGCGACAAGATAAGAATTGCAAGAGCGGCTCTCCACCTTTGGGAAGAGCCGTGTATTTCCATTGGCAACGGTTCGGGTGCCGTCTTCTTCTCCGGCTGTACCCTTCGGTGCTGTTTTTGCCAGAATCACGAGATTTCGCACGAAGGCAAGGGCTATACTGTCTCTACAGACGAACTCGCGGAGATTTTTCTGAGGCTTCAGAGTGAAGGCGCCGAGAATATAAATCTCGTCAGCCCGACACCGTTTGTGCCGTCGATTATTGAGGCGCTCAACATGGTTCGGGATGAGCTCAATATTCCCGTAGTCTATAACTGCGGAGGATTCGAAAGCGTCGAAACGATTAGGGCGCTTGAGGGCTATGTCGATATCTATTTGCCGGATGTCAAGTACTTTTCGGATGAGTATGCGGAAGAGTATTCCGGCTGTGCAGATGGTTATTTTGAGACGGCGATTTCGGCTGTCAGAGAGATGCAGAAGCAGGTCGGCAAGCCCAGATTCGATGAAAACGGCAAGCTCTTAAAAGGCGTGATAGTCCGTCACATGGTGCTCCCTACCCTGCGTAAGGATTCTATGGCAGTGCTTAAATCTCTTCGGGAGAATTTCGAGCCGGACGAGATACTTTTAAGCCTGATGTGTCAGTATGTGCCGATGTATCGGGCGACGACCAAGGAAAAATACAAAAAATCAACCGTCGTGTGTCGACGTTTGAATATAACAGCGTGCTTGATTACGTCCGAGGGCTCGGGTTTGATGGGTACTCGCAGGAGAGAAGTTCTTCCGACGAGTGCTTCGTGCCGGAGTTTTTTGGGAGCAATGAATTGGAGGAAAGAACATGAAACCCGTATTTGAAACCATCAAAAAGTATCTTCCGAAGGCGAAGAAGGAGTTTGCGGCGGTTATCGTTTATGTATTGGCGATAACGGCGCTTGAGGCAACTCTCACAGTACTAATGAGCAGGATTATTTCGGAGGCGGAAATCAGAGGGACGATAGCGTTTCTTCTGCTGGCGCTTGGTGGATTTCTCCTGCTTCTCTTGCTCGATTGCCTGCTCTCGATTGGAAAATACCAGGCGCAGGACAGGCTCGGCGGAGCGTTCTTAGAAGCCATGAGAACGGACATGTACAGAGCCGTTGAGAAGGCGGACTATCAGTCGCTCATCTCAATCGGCAAGGACAAGCTGAAGCACATTTTCTATTCGGATGTCCTCGACGTCTTCCGAATCGTCGGGAACTATATCGGGTATATACTCTTAAATTTAGTATTGCTTATTTCTTTCCTGATAGTTTCGGCGTTCGTAAACGCAAGTTTAGCTGTATTTCTCTTAGTGGCGGCGATTATCGGGTTTGCGATTTCGTGGTTCTCAAGAAGGTTGATTATGAAACGTTCAGCCGGGGTGAATCAGATGATGAAGGCAGACCACAACGAGCTCAATGATTTCGTCGACTCTATCGAGCTTGTCAAGACGCATTCTTTGGGCGACTATTTCGTCGAGCGGCAGAAAAAGAGCCTCTGGGGATTCATAAATGCCTCGCTCGATGCCGATGCCGTCATGGTCGGGCTGAATACACTCAGCACAAATTACTATCAGCTGATTTACTTAGGCGTTGCGGCGTTCTTAAGCATGACCGTGAACGGGAGCGACGCCGGTAGCCTCGCCTTCTTCCTCTTTGCGACGCAAAAGATTATTTCCTACAGCTCGAATCTTGAGACGGCTGTTTATATGGTGATGCGGATGGCGCCGGCATTCGGAAACGTGAATAAGATTTTTGAGACGAAGCAGGAGGACGGCGACAAAGAGATTTCGGGCATCGACAAAATTGAGCTTAAGAACGTCTCGTTTTCGTATAACGGCGGCGACGATTACGTCATCAGGAACCAGTCACAGGTGTTCGAAAAGGGCGACATCGTGCGGCTTTCGGGCGCAAACGGAAGCGGAAAGTCGACATATGTCAAGCTTCTCGTGAATCTTCTGAAGCCCACCGACGGCGAGCTCCTTGTGAACGGGATGCCTGCCGAGGAAATCAGGCGGGAGAGCCTTTACAAGCACATTCTCTACATCAGTCAGGACGAGATTCTCCTCAACGACAGCGCAAAGAACTATATCGAAGAGATTACGGGGATTGAGCTTTCGGACGGCGACTTCAATGGTCTTCTTAAGCAGGTTGACCTCCCCGAAGATCTCCCCGACATCGAAATGGGTGGCAAGAACCTTTCGGGCGGGCAGAGAAAGAAGCTTATGCTAATAAACCTGATTTTACGGTGGCAGGGCTCGTCGGTCATAATCCTTGATGAGCTCGAGAACGCGCTCGATGCCGGAACCCGTGAATTTGCAAGCGAGCTCCTTGACACTATCTATAAAGACAGAGCGAATCACATTATTTTCAGGATTTCGCACATCGACGACGGCACGGTTGCCGTGAACAAGCAGATTGCTCTTTAAACTTAAACGCCTCCCTACACGAAACGGGAGGCACTTTTTTCAAAAAATCTTTCCTCGGAGCGTAGTATCCGCGAAAATTCGGGTACTGTAATAGTGAAAGGAGGAATTGACATGGATGACGAGAAGATTATCGGGCTATTTTTCGAACGATCGGAGTCGGCTATAGACGAACTTGACCGGAAATACGGTAGTCTTTGCAGGAGCGTATCGAAGAACGTTTTAGGGAGCGAGGAGGACGCCGCCGAGGCAGTCAACGATACATATCTGGCGGTCTGGAACCAGGTTCCTCCCGAAAAACCGGAGAACCTGCTCGGCTATGTTCTTAAAATCACGAAGAACCGGTCTTTGAACATCCTGAGAAACAGAAGCGCTCAGAAAAGGAACAGCTTCTATCAGGTGGCACTTGATGAGCTCGAAGAGTGCCTCCCCGGGAATTCGAGTATCGAGGCGGAAATTGACTTCAAAGAGCTCTCGGAAGCGGTCGACAGCTTCCTCGAAACGCTCTCGCAGGAAAACCGGGTCATCTTCCTACGGCGCTACTGGTTCTCGGACAGCCTGAAGGACATAGCAAAACTCACCGGACTGACGGAAAAGACGGTCTCGGTAAGGCTGGTAAGAATCCGGAAAAAGCTGAAAAGCTACTTAAGCGAAAGGAGATTTTTTGAATGAACAAAAATGTAGAAAAGCTTTCCACTGCCATTGACATGGTGGATGAAAAGTACCTTGCGGAAGCGGCGGAATATCAGCCCGCGGTGCACAGAATCAGACACACAAAACTGCTCATTGCGGCGGTGATTGCGACTGTTTCTGTCCTCATGATGGGAGCGGGAATCCTCGTTGCACATGAGGGCATCGCCGAAAGTCTCAAATTAGAGCAAGAGATTATTACCGGCAGAGAAATCAGTGACGAAGTTTACGAGGATATGCTGGAGTCGGAGCAATACGTCGGCACAACCGAGAGCGCAGACGAACTGACAATCACAGTAGAATCCGCAACAGTGACTGATTTCAGGATAAATGTGCTTCTCAAGGTCGAGGGCAGTGATGAAAAATATCCTCTTGAAGGGTACGGTGCAAGGATGTACGGCTCGTTCATAGACTTCTCTACAGGCGGTTTATCCTATGATGGCGTTCATAGTGACGGTGCTACCTACTACGTTGCCCGCGCCACATATGACTATATAGGCGACCCAGATGCCACAGAACTGGATGTTACTCTGAAGATAACCAAGGGTGAAGAACACACTGAGATTTGCTCAATCGACTTTACCGTTGATAGAGTTCCGGGCGAAACCATTGAAGTTATCCCCGAGGGCGAGTCGGTAGCTGTCACCGTCAGAATGAGATACATGGACTGGACACAAGAATTTGCAACAGATGGTGTGATAAACGAAATATACTACGATTTAATCACCCGTGATGTAACCGACATTTCTCTTCAGGAAGGCGGAATGTATATCACCTATGATAACGATACTGCTATTCTTCCCGACACTTTCGGTGTTGACAAATACTACATAGACACCGAATACGATGGCGGTTTCGATTCGATATATATCGTCATGAATGACGGCACTATAATCAAGCCTGTCGAGGGAGGAACGACCGAATCGGTACTTGGACAGCCTGTTATAACATGGAGATACGTCTGGTCAGCGACGATTGACATTGACAATGTGGCATATATCCAAATCGGGTATACCAGTATTCCCGTAGCGCAAGATTGACTGACATAAGCAGATGACGGGAATCTGAACCCATTAGTTCGCCTTCGGCGAACTAAACAAGTTGTGGCTTCGCTACAACTTGTCACGAGCTCTTGCAACTGTCACCCATTCCAAAAGAAGACCCCCAGCCTTTGGCTGAGGGTCTCTTTTGGAGCAGATGACGGGAATCGAACCCGCATATTCAGCTTGGGAAGCTGATGTTCTGCCACTGAACTACATCTGCATTCATTGGCGGGAGAAATGGTGCACCTGACAGGACTTGAACCTGCACGCGAAAGCAATAGAACCTAAATCTATCGTGTCTGCCAATTCCACCACAGGTGCATTCCCTGCTCTTGCCCGTGGGAATTCCCGCAGGGATTATTATAGCACTTGGATGGGAAATTGTCAACGGCGGATTTTGACGAAAAAGTTTTTTAAAAATTTTTTGGAGAGTGCAATAATTTGCCGCCCTGATGTGTTTTAGTAGTATAGAAATATACCCAAGGAGGCAATAAAATGAAAAGATTTGTACTTATTCTGACGGCGATGGCTCTCGTCCTGACCCTCTGCGCCTGCACAATCGTTGAGCCGAACCCCGAGGACCCGGTCGAAGACGCTATAGGAGACGCCGTGGGAGGCGTTATCAACGATGTCGAAGATATCGAGGTTGAAGACCCAGTCGCAGAGGAAGAAGAAGTCATAGGAATCGTGAACGGCGAAGAAGTTTACGACGGCGAAAGCCCATTCACTATCAACATAGTTGACCCAGACAACGTCAGCGACAATGCGATTTATATCGAAACCGCAGAAATTTCCGAGGAAGCTATAAATTATGTCATCGACCAACTTGAACACATGAGTTCGGGAGTTATCACATCATTGGGTTACTCTGAGGATATTGTGAACGGTATGAGTGTTGCGACCGGCATAAGACCTTATAATGGCAGTACGGGAGAGTACTACGACACATTTTACTATTTCCCTATCATGTATGGTGATGAGGTTGTTTCGATGGCTATCTCCTCGAATAGCGATGGCAACTATGGCTTCCAGTTCGGTAGTTGCTCGGAAGCAACAGCCATGAACTATATTGAGACCTCTGCTGAGAACCCTGCTATGCTCGTTTACTTCGATGACCGCAACGGCGGATATTTCGTCACCACTAAATCCGCATGGAAATTCGTGGAAGATGAAAACGGGTCTTATGAAATCGCCGAGGAGGATATACCAGATTACATCAGAGAGATAATGAACCGGGAAGTGAATCCGGATAATGTCGTGGCTGTGTATAGGGCGGTTGTTACGACCGAAGAACTTATTGATGATTGATACAGTCGCATATACGCAAATCCCGAAAAATCCCTCTCCCGGAGTGGAGGGGATTTTTATATCCACAGATAATGCGAGACAAACTCTGCCGCTGTCAGTATTTCCGGCTTTTCGATTTCCACCGTCAGCAAATCCTTATCGCCGGTAATCAGAACGTCGACATCCTCTATAATTGCCGAATAGAGCACCGGGTAGTCGTTCATGTCTCTGATTTCAAACAAGCCGCTCTTCATGACGTGAGGAGTGTATGAAAATTCAAAATTGAGTTGGGACAGAAACTTGTCAACCGCATTCTTTTTCGTCGGAAATTTTCTGTCGGTTACAGCTTCCAACTCCTCAATTACAAATGACGGAAGAACAAGAGTGTGCTCCCTCGTGACTGAGTCCAAAAGTAAGCTGAACTTCTCCGACGGAAAGAGTGCCATTGATATCAAGATGTTGGTGTCAAACATTACTCGCATCTGTATTCCCTGCTCTTCTCCTTGCGGATTTCTTTCACCATGTCCACGACGTCCTGTTCATCCTTGATGCCCTGCTCTTCCGCAACGCCGGAAAATGCGGACTGGAGATCCATCAGAGCGTTGAGCGAAGCGTTCATCATAACCACCTTATTGCCATCCTGAACAAACATAACCTTGTCGCCGTCTTTGACTCCCAAAAAACGACGGATTTCGATTGGAATTGTTATCTGTCCCTTGGAAGTTATCTTTGCAAGCTCCATTATAAAGCCTCCTTTTCAGCTATTCATTGTATTCCGTGAATTCCTTACTTATATTATACTCGCTTCGAAACTATCTGTCAAGAAAAAATCTCAACGATTTACACACTTTTTCACTCATTTTCTCAAGAAAACAGTTGAAAAGAGTGCGGATTTATTATATAATATAGGTGCATGATTGCATACACGTTCTTTGTTGTCCGTTTTTATACGGAAGTAAAGAATGAAAATATTTATTTGGAGGTATAGTATGATAAACATTCCTGTTGTAAAGCTCGGTATTGTTGCCGTATCGCGTGACTGCTTCCCGATTCAGCTTTCTGAAAAGAGACGCGCCGCAATCGCCGCCGAGTGCAAGGCAAAGAATCAGGACCTTTATGAGTGTCCCGTAACCGTTGAGAACGAGCTCGATATGCTCAAGGCTGTCGAGGACGTAAAGGCGGCAGGATGCAACGCACTCGTTGTATTCCTTGGTAACTTCGGTCCCGAGACTCCCGAAACACTTATTGCAAAGAACTTTGACGGTCCTTGCATGTTCGTTGCTGCCGCTGAGGGCGACGGAGACATGATTAACGGCAGAGGCGACGCTTATTGCGGCATGCTTAACTGCTCCTATAATCTCGGTCTTCGCAAGCTCAAGGGCTACATTCCCGAGTATCCCGTCGGAACCGCTGAGGACATCACGAAGATGATTGCCGAATTCGTTCCGATTGCAAGAGTTGTACTCGGTCTTAAGAACCTCAAGATTATCACCTTCGGTCCCCGTCCGCAGGACTTCTTCGCCTGCAACGCGCCTATCAACGGTCTTTATGAGTTGGGCGTTGAGATTGAAGAGAACAGCGAGCTCGACCTTCTCGTTTCCTACAAGGAGCACGCAGGAGATCCGAGAATCCCCGGTGTCTGCGCTGAAATGGCGGCTGAGATGGGCGAAGGCAAGTATTATCCCGACCTCAGCGAGAGAATGGCTCAGTTCGAGCTCACTCTTCTTGACTGGGCTGAGAACCACAAGGGTTCAAGACAGTATGTTGCATTCGCAGACAAGTGCTGGCCCGCTTTCCCGAGTCAGTTCGGCTTTGAGCCCTGCTATGTAAACAGCCGCCTCTGCTCAAGAGGCATCCCCGTTTCCTGCGAGGTTGATATCTACGGTGCTCTTTCCGAGTACATCGGCATCTGCCTGACCGGCGACACCGTTACTCTTCTTGACATCAACAACAGCGTTCCTCAGTACATATATGACGAGGACAAGATTGCTGACCTCGGTTATAAGCTCACCGACACGTTCATGGGCTTCCACTGCGGCAATACTCCTTCCTGCAAGATGTGCGACGACAGAGCCGTCAAGTATCAGCTCATCCAGCACAGACTTCTTGAACCTCAGGGCAGCGACCCCGACTTCACAAGAGGAACCCTCGAGGGCGACATCGCCGCTTCCGACATCACCTTCTACAGGCTTCAGTGCGACAGCGACGGCAAGCTTCACGCTTACATCGCTGAGGGCGAGATACTCCCTGTTGCTACCCGTTCGTTCGGCGGCATCGCAATCTTCGCAATCCCGGAGATGGGCAGATTCTATCGCCACGTTCTCATCCAGAAGAGATATCCTCACCACGGTGCGGTTGCGTTCAGCCATTGCGGCAAGCTCATGTTCGAGGTTATGAAGTATCTCGGCATCGAGGACATTGCCTACAATCAGCCTGCTTCTCTTCCCTACCCGACCGAGAATCCTTTCGCCTGATTTAATTCTTGTGCCCGCATGGGTTTCCTATGCGGGCACACTTCAGATTGCCGGGAATAACAAGTCTTCAAAGCTTTTGAAGACTTATTACTCTTGACAATTACTACAAGACTATTCGGAGGAATACATTATGAGAAAGACAAAGATAATCTGTACCATAGGTCCCGCTTGCAGTGATGAAAATACACTTCGGGAAATGATGCTCTCGGGAATGAACGTCGCCCGGCTCAACTTCTCCCACGGAACTCACGAAGACCATCTCGAAAAAATAAACCTCATCAAAAAGCTTCGTGACGAGCTCGTCCTGCCGGTTGCAATCATGCTCGACACAAAGGGTCCCGAATACAGAATCCGAGCTTTTGAGAACGGAAAGATTACTCTTAATGAAGGAGACAAGTTCACCTTCACCACGGAGGACGTCGTCGGAAATCAGGAAAGAGTCACCGTCAACTATAAAGGGCTTGCTCACGACCTTGAAGAGGGAGATATAATCCTACTTAATAATGGTCTGCTCAAGTTCACCGTCACATCGGTTGACGACACCAACGTCTATACGGTCGTAAACGAAGGCGGCGAGCTTTCGAACAACAAGTCTATGAGCTTCCCGACAAAGCTCCTGAAACAGGAATACTTAAGCGAACAGGACAAGTCCGATTTGCTGTTTGGCATTGAGAACGGCGTTGATTTTGTCGCCTGCTCGTTCGTCTCCTGCAAGCAGGATATGGTCGACATCAAGACTCTTCTTGACGCCAACGGTGGCGGAGACATCGACCTTATCGCAAAGGTTGAGAATCAGGCGGGCATCGACAACATCGAGGAAATATGTGAGGTTGCCGACGGCATCATGATTGGCAGAGGCGACATGGGCGTTGAGATTGCATTCGAGAAGCTCCCGGCTATCCAGAAACAGCTTATCACGAAGTGCAGACTCCTCGGAAAGCGCGTTATAACCGCCACCGAAATGCTCGAGTCGATGATTCATAATCCCCGTCCCACAAGAGCCGAAACCTCTGACGTTGCGAACGCTGTATATGACGGAACGAGCGCAATCATGCTCTCCGGCGAGACCGCCGCAGGCAAATACCCCGTTCTGGCGCTCCAGACAATGGCGAAGATTGCCGAGACCACCGAAAAGAGCATCGACTACACCAAGCTCTTCAGGACCTCGGAATTCAAGATTCAGAACACCGTCGACGCTATTTCCCACGCAACCTGCGGAATGGCAGTTGACGTAAACGCCAAGGCGATTGCGGTCTGCTCGCTTTCCGGCTCGACCGTTCGAATGGTATCGAGATTCAGATGCCCTGTTGACATCCTGGGACTCACCACCAACGTCAAGACCTGCTATAAGCTTGCTCTTTCGTGGGGCGTAACTCCCTATATGTGCGACACCTACGAGTCAACCGATGTCCTCTTCTACACTGCAAAGAATACTTCTCTCAAGGTATTCAATCTCGAAAGAGGCGACAAGATCGTCGTCACCGGCGGCATGACCAACGGTCGCTCGGGAAATACCAATCTCATCAAGGTTGAAACTATTTGAACACATAAAAACGGGCAACGCCGCTTTATCGCACGTTGCCCGATTTTTTGAGGATGAATTATTTCAGCTTCTTCATTTCGCCGCGGAATCTGAATATCAGAACTCCGAAGCAAATCTGGACTGCCGCTCCGATGGCGCAGTTGCAGAAGGCTGTTATCGAAGGGATGAAGATGCTTGTTATGGCGGAGATGACGTTTATCGCACCGCCGATGAAGCAGACGACGCCGACGAATGCCGAAGCGTTCCTGCCGATATGCTTGCCGTGATCCTCGGTTGACGCTTTCTTGGCGGCGTTCAGGCTCTTTATTATCATAGCGAGCCAAAAGATGATGACGCCGAAAAATACATCCAGAAACAGCACTCCCAAGAAAACAATCATCGCATCGGACGAGTTATCGGTGCTGAGGGTGGCGATAAGCATCACTACCATCATAAGCGCAAGAAGTATGCACATAAGAACAAGCTCTATGACATAGATAACCTTTATCATGGTGAGACCGGCGGTATTGAAGCGTTCACCCTTCTTGCTTACGGCGGTGGCATAGGTCATCCAGAGACCGACAGCTATGAGGATATTCGGAAGCTGAGAGAAGATTGCAGTGACCAAGCTGAAGCCACCCAAAAACCTCGACGCTTCGCTTACCATATCCGGGTCGATGTTGTTGAATATCTCGGTGTATATTCCCCAGAAATAGCTCGTGTCGAAAATCGCCAGAATGTTCGAAAGAATAAGAGAGCAAAAAGCAAACGCCGTAAATCTGAATAAGCCCGATGAAGCTACTTTTCTGAGCGCTGCAAGCGGAGACTCGGGGCTCGGTTCCCTGTAAACTGTGGGATTAGAGCTCGGGGGCGGTGCGGATTGATGTGCGTACGCGTATCCGCCTGCGTATCCGCTTGCGTTTGCACTTGCGCTGTTATCCTGAGACGGATTATTAAGCGGCGAGCCGCAACCCTGACAGAAATTTGCATTGTCGGGATTCTTGGTGCCGCATTTTGAACAAAACATTATATTCCCTCCTGTTTAAAAAATCGGTTTTGTTAATAATATCACAGTTTTATCGCTTCTGTCAATACCCGAATCGGTCGAAGTGGTGCAGATTTCTTCGGATTGCAGGAGAACTGCCGACTTTCGGCACAAATCACAGGCTTGTTACGGGAAAAAATTCGGTGAAAATAACGCTTGACTTTATCACGCTAACATGGTAACATAATAGCACAGTAACAAAAAAGGAGTGTGCCCTGTATGGCTACATACGAAGAAAACATCTTAAGGCTTTTTGAAGCAATACTCAAGCTTGAAGACGTGGAAGAATGCAAGCACTTTTTCGACGATTTGTGCACCGTGAAGGAGCTTAAGGATATGAGTCAGCGGTTCGAGGTTGCAATGCTCCTTGACGACGGGCTCGTCTATTCGGACATTGTAAACAAAACCGGTGCGAGCACCACCACGATAAGCCGTGTCAACCGCTGTCTTATGTACGGCGAGGACGGCTATAAAACGGTAATCGAAAGGATGAAGGACAAGTGAGCACAATAAGCTCTCTTAGAACAGATGAAGAAGCAGTTCTGAAGCTTCGGAGCCTCTATGAAAGCAGGGGCTATCAGGGCTATAAGATGAACGGCTTTGAAGAATACGATATATACGCACAGAATAAAGATTTCTTAGGCGGCGAAGCGGTTATCACATTTACTGATACCGAGGGGCGCCTGATGGCGCTGAAGCCGGACGTGACGATGTCGATAATCCGCTCGAGGACGGAGAGGGACAACGTGACCGAAAAGCTTTATTACGACGAGAACGTCTGCCGCGTGTCGCACGATTCGCACAGGCTGAAGGAAATCCTCCAGTCGGGGCTTGAGTGCATCGGAAATATAGATTTATACAACACCTGCGAGGTCGTAGGCCTTGCCGCCGAGAGTCTCGGGCTGTTCGGAAGGAAATACATACTCGACATTTCGCATATGGGAATCGTCACGGGGCTTATTGACAATCTCCCCGTTTCGGAATCTCAGAGAAAAGAGCTCACAAGGCTCATAGGCTCGAAAAATCTTCACGGGATTGAAAGCCTCTTGTCGGGTGTTCCGGCAAGCGACGAAGCCAAAGAAAAGCTTATTGATCTTGCGGATTTGTCGGGCTCGCCGGACAAGGTTCTCCCCTCTCTTAACGATATCTGCGTCGGCACTCCCGCAGAAGAGGGGCTTCGGGAGCTTGAAAGAGTTACGGGAGTTCTTAGGGAAAGCGAAGTATTTGAAAGTTTAAGATTTGACTTCTCTGTCGTTCAGGACATGAGCTACTATAACGGAATCGTCTTTCAGGGCTTCATCGAAGGAATTCCCGAGAAGGTTCTGAGCGGAGGAAGGTACGACCCGCTCCTCAAGCGTATCGGCAAGAACAAGGGCGCAATCGGATTTGCACTGAATGTCGAATCGCTCGAGAGGATACTTGACGCGAGAGATTTGCTTGACGCCGACATCGCGCTTGTGTACTTGGCTGAGAGCGACGCCGCAGAGGTGGCGAAGCGTGCCAGAGAGCTTTCCGAAAACGGCAAACGGGTTCGGGTGCTCGATGAAGTCCCGAAAAGAGCACGCTTCGGCGAGATAATCTATTTTAACGAGAGGCATTGAATTTTCATGATTAGTATAGCACTGCCCAAGGGACGCTTGGGCGAAAAGGCAATAAAGCTGTTTCAGGAGTCGGGAATCATCCCCGATGGAGACATCGGATTCAGCTCGAGAAAACTGGTTCTGGAGCTCCCCGAGTCGGGAGTCCGGTTCTTCTGGGTGAAGCCGTCGGACGTGGCTATTTACGTCGAAAGAGGTGCCGCCGATGTTGGAATCGTCGGGAAGGACATTCTCGTGGAATCGTCTCCCGATGTCTATGAAATATTGGACCTCGGGATGGGTAAATGCAGAATGTGCGTTGCCGCAAAGAAGGACTTCCGGGACAACCCGAACAGAACGCTCTCGGTTGTGACGAAGTTCCCTACTATCGCATCGGAATATTACGAAAGACAATCGCGCAGAATCGACGTTATCAAGCTGAACGGCTCGATTGAGTTGGCACCGATACTCGGGCTGTCGGACGTAATAGTTGATATAGTCGAGACGGGAGACACATTACGGGAAAACGATCTCGAGGTGTTCGAGACGATATTTGAGATATCCGCAAGGCTTATCTTAAACAAATCTGCGGCGAAATTCAAGCAGGACGAAATTTCGGGAATCGTGTCGAAAATTTCGGAAATTATTGAGGCAAAGGGGTAGACATAAGTATGATGAAAATTTATAATTATTCGGAAGCAAGCGATGAGATATTCAAAAAGCCGGTGGACAGTATGTCCGTGGCCGATACCGTTTCGGAGATTATCGCGAATGTAAAAGCAAACGGCGACAGGGCTCTGAAAGAATACTCTCTCAAGTTCGATAAAACCGAGATTGAAGACTTCAGAGTTTCGGACGAAGAGATTGAAGCGGCTTATGAGTCTGTTGAGCCGGAATTCGTAAGAATTCTCAAGGAAGCCGCCGAGAATATCCGCGACTTCCACAAGCACCAGCTGAGGAGCTCGTTCGTCGTTTCTGAAAAGGACGGCATCGTTTGCGGGCAGAAGATTATTCCTTTTGCGAAGGTGGGGCTCTATGTTCCCGGAGGCACTGCGGCTTATCCGTCGACGGTTCTTATGGACGCCGTCCCCGCAAAGCTTGCGGGTTGCGGTGAGATAGTCATGGTCACTCCCCCGTCGAAGGACGGTGGTATCAACAAATATATACTTGCCGCCGCAAAGATTGCCGGCATAGATAAGATTTACAAGGTCGGCGGAGCTCAGGCTGTTGCGGCCCTAGCATACGGCACTGAGAGCATCCCGAGAGTTGACAAGATTGTCGGTCCCGGAAACGCATTCGTCGCAGAGGCAAAGCGTCAGGTTTACGGCGAGGTAGCTATCGACATGATTGCCGGTCCGAGCGATATTCTTGTAGTTGCTGACGACAAGAGCAATCCCCGGTTTGTTGCGGCGGATTTGCTCTCACAAGCCGAGCATGACAAGCTTGCAAGCGCGGTTCTTGTCACTGATTCCGGTGAACTTGCAAATGCGGTTCAGGCTGAGATAGAAGTACAGCTTTCGAAGCTCCCGAGAGAGGGAATTGCAAGGGCTTCTATTGAAAGCAACGGCAAAATCATCGTGACAAAAGATATTTCCGAGGCAATAGAGGTCGCGAACCTGATAGCTCCCGAGCACATCGAGCTTTGCCTCGACAATCCGTTTGACGTCTTGGATAAAGTCAAGAATGCTGGCTCAATCTTCATGGGAAGGTACTGCCCCGAAGCACTCGGAGACTACCTCAGCGGCGCGAACCACACGCTTCCGACTAACGGCTCGGCGAGGTTCTCATCTCCCCTTTCGGTCGACGACTTTGTCAAGAAGTCGCAGTTCACCTACTACACGAAAGAAGCTTTCGAGAAGGTCTATGGCGACGTTGCCTACTTCGCAGAAAAAGAGGGCTTGCAGGCACACGCAAAGAGCGCACTTATAAGATTTGAAGAAATATAATGGGAGTTTATGTTTATATGAACAGCTTTCTGATTTCAAAATATAAGGATGTTGAGCCTTACGTCCCCGGCGAACAACCGAGGGACAAGAAATACATCAAGCTCAACACGAACGAATCGCCATATCCGCCGTCGGAAGCGGTGTTGAAGGAGGTTGAGGATTCGGCTAAGAGCCTACAGCTCTACCCCGACCCTGCTTGCAGAGACTTAAGAGCGGCGCTTGCCGAAAGCCTTGGGCTCGGGTCCGGAAATATCCTCCCGACGAACGGCTCGGACGAGGTTCTGAGCCTCAGTTTCATGGCGTATGCGCACGACGAGAAGCCGGCTTATTATCCCGATGTTACATATGGGTTCTACGACGTTCTGAGCGGACTATTTGGTGTCAAGGCAAAGCACTTTGCACTTGAAGACGATTTCACGATTGACATCAATCAATACTGTGGGCTCGACAGCGGGCTTATCGTGATTGCGAATCCGAATGCGCCGACGGGAATTGCCATCGGCGTTGATGAAATCGAGAGAATCTGCAAAGAGAGTCCCAAGTGCGTGGTTCTCATTGATGAGGCTTATGTCGAGTTCGGTGCCGAAAGCTGTGTCGGACTCGTCAAGAAATATCCGAATCTGATTGTTTCGAGGACATACTCGAAGTCGATGTCCTTGGCGGGCGCAAGGCTCGGCTATGCGATTGCGAATGAAGAGAGAATCAGGGAGCTTGAGACGCTGAAATATACGCTCAACCCCTACTCGGTCAACAGAACAGCCCTTGCGGCTGGAGTTGCGGCAATTAAGGACATCGAATACTATCGTAACAACTGCAAGCTGGTTGCTGAGACGAGAGACAGAACTGCTGAAAAGCTTAAGGAGCTCGGATTCGAGCTTACCGATTCGAAGACGAATTTTGTATTTTGCAGGCATCCGGATGTTCCGGCTTCGGAACTTTCCGAAAAGCTTCGTGATGCGGGAATACTTGTCAGACACTTCGCCGGAGAGCGGACAAACGACTGGCTAAGAATCAGCGTCGGCACTCCCGAGGATATGCTTGCGTTTGCAAATACGCTTGAAGAAATATTGAACGGAGGTAAGTCATGAGAGAAGCTGTTATTGAGAGAAGGACCGCCGAGACGGATATCAAGCTATATCTAAATCTTGACGCTCCCGGAAACTCTGAAATCGACACCGGTTGCGGATTTCTTGACCATATGCTGACGCTTTTCGCCAAGCACTCGGGCTTCTGCCTTAAAGTGAATTGTAAAGGCGACACGCTTGTCGACTATCACCACACAGTTGAGGATATCGGCATCTGTCTGGGGCTTGCTTTGAAGGAAGCACTCGGAGATATGGCGGGCATTACCCGCTACGGCTATGCCGTTATTCCGATGGATGAGGCTCTTGTCCTTACTTCTGTAGACATTTCGGGAAGGGCATATTTAGCCTGCAATCTTGACATTCCCACCCAGAAGGTCGGAGATTTCGACACGGAGCTTTGCGAGGAATTCATGGCGGCTCTGGCAAGAAGCGCAGGGCTGACCCTCCACATCCGTCAGCTTGACGGCAGAAACAGCCACCATATCATAGAGTGCACATTCAAGTGCCTTGCGAAAAGTTTAAAAACGGCGGTGTCCATAGACCCCAAGGCTATGGGTGCAGTGCCGTCAACAAAGGGAGTAATCTGAATTGGGAACTGTTATTATTGACTACGGCGTCGGCAACCTCTTTTCCCTGTCGATGGGGCTTCGGAAAATCGGTGAAAGTGCCGAGATTACAGCCGATGTCGAAAAGATTAAGAACGCCGAGCGGCTCATTCTCCCCGGCGTGGGAGCCTTTGAGGGTGCGGCAAACAAGCTTCGCGAATCGGGACTTGCGGACTTGATTAAGGAAGAGATCGGGAACGGCAAGCCGCTCATGGGCATCTGCCTCGGAATGCAGTTACTCTTCGACGAGAGCTATGAATACGGCATCCATAAGGGTCTCGGGCTTATCCCCGGGAAGGTTGTGCCGCTCAAGGGCTATGTCGACGAAAGCCTCAAGATTCCGCACATCGGTTGGAATGCACTTCGGATACTCAAGCCCGAGTGCCCGATATTCAAATATAGTGAGCAAGGCGACCACGTTTACTTCGTGCATTCGTTCTATGCTACTGAATGCGAGAAAGACACTGCGGCGGTTACCGAGTATTCGAAGACGGTGACGGCGACTGTTTGGAAGGATAACGTCTATGGTTGCCAGTTCCACCCGGAAAAGAGCGGCGAAAAGGGGCTTAAAATCCTGAAGGCTTTCTGCGAGCTGAGTTAGTGAGGTTTTAGTATGAAGATTTATCCCGCTGTTGACATCCTCAGCGGTAAGGCTGTCCGGCTTTACAAGGGCGACTATTCGGAGAAGACCGACTATGGCGACCCTGTCGAGGCAGCTATGAGATTAAAGGAGCTCGGCGCCGAGTTCTTACACATCGTCGATTTGGACGGAGCTAAGAGCGGAGACACGCCGAACCTCGGCATCATCTCCGAAATTGCAAGGAAAACCGGCATATTTGTCGAAGTCGGCGGTGGAATCCGCTCGATTGAAACGGTCGAGAAATACCTGTCGAACGGACTCAGCAGAGTTATAATCGGCACTGCGGCTGTGACGGACAGAGATTTCCTTTGTAAAGCTGTTTCACGTTACAGCGACAGAATTGCTGTAGGTGCCGATATCCTTGACGGAAGCGTCAGGATTTCGGGATGGCTTTCGGACAGCGGAATCACAATCTCCGATTTCATGACCAATATGGAGGCTATCGGGGTCAGAACCGTTATCTGCACGGATATCTCGAAAGACGGAGCACTCAAGGGCACGAACATCGCCCTTTACGAAAAGCTCTGCCGGGACTTCCCCGCTGTTGAAATAATCGCTTCCGGAGGGGTTACGGCTCTCGAAGAGATTACGGAGCTCAAGAGCGCCGGAGTTTCGGGAGCCATTATCGGAAAAGCGTATTACACAGGAATGATTGATATAGGAAAGGCGATTGAGGCGGCAAGATGATTACGAAAAGAATTATCCCCTGCTTGGACGTCAAGAACGGCAGGGTTGTTAAAGGAACGAAATTTGAGGGACTGGCGGATGTGTCCGACCCGGTTTCTCTGGCGGAATTCTACTCCGGTTCGGGAGCCGACGAGCTCGTCTTTTATGACATCACGGCTTCGAGCGACGGCAGAAGACTTATCTGGGACGTGCTGAGGCGGACTGCCGAAAATGTGTTTATCCCCCTTACAGTTGGCGGAGGAATCAACTCAATAGACGACTTCGACATGGCGCTTAAGTGCGGTGCCGACAAGGTGAGCGTCAATTCGGGGGCTATTGCGAACCCGGAGCTCATCCGCAAGGCGGCGGAGCTTTACGGCTCGCAGTGCGTGGTCCTGAGCATCGACGCTAAGAGAACGGAAAGCGGCTTCACCGTCTTCACGAAGGGCAACCGAGTCAGAACCGAGCTCGATGCTGTCGAGTGGGCGAAGTATGGCGAAAGCCTCGGCGCCGGAGAAATAGTCTTGAACTCAATCGACACGGACGGCGTGAAGGACGGGTTCGACCTTGAAATGCTTAAGGCGGTTTCGGACGCTGTGAGCATTCCCGTTATCGCTTCGGGCGGCGCCGGAAAGAAGGAGGACTTCCTCGAGCTCTTCAAGACACTCGACAAAGTCGACGCAGGGCTTGCGGCTTCCGTCTTCCACTTCGGGACGATTGATATAGGAGATTTAAAGAAATATCTTGCCGAAAACGGCATTAATATGAGAATATAGGTGATAAAATGCTTAATATAGACGAACTTAAATTTGACGAAAAGGGTCTTATTCCCGCGATTGTGGTTGACGCTAAGTCTGGAAAAGTGCTGACTCTGGCATACATGAACCGTGAAAGTCTTGGGATTTCGATGGAAAAAGGGCTCACCTGCTTCTGGTCACGTTCACGGCAGGAGCTCTGGCTCAAGGGCGAGACGAGCGGCAACTATCAGCACATCGTGAGCATCACTGCCGATTGCGACAGGGACGCACTTGTCGTCACTGTTGAGAAGGACGGTCCCGCATGCCATATGGGCACCGACAGCTGCTTTAATGACAAGGTCTATCATTCGGAAACGCTCCGGGATTTCAGCTATCAGGAGCTTTACGACCAGATTTCTGGAAGAAAGGACAGCCCGAAGGAGGGCTCCTACACCACCTATCTCTTCGAGAAGGGGCTTGACAAGATTCTCAAGAAGGTCGGCGAGGAGTGCACCGAAGTCATCGTTGCCGGAAAGGCTGAAGACAAGAAAGAGACCATCTATGAGATTTCCGATCTAATATACCACCTGTTCGTTCTGATGGCTGAGTCGGGCATCAGCCTCGACGACATCTGGGACGAGCTCGCAAGCAGACACGTCAAGGACAGCCTCGTCGTCGATAAGAAAGTCAAGCAGGAGAAGATGGTATGATTCCCAAGCAGAATCTCCACACTCACTGCACTTTCTGCGACGGCAAGGACGAGCCGGAAGAGGTTGTTAAAGAAGCTCTGAGGCTCGGAATGAGCTCTCTTGGGTTCTCATCGCACAGCTTCACCGGGAATCCCAAAGTCGACGGGATGCAGGACGAGCGAGGATATATCGACTGCATCAATGCCCTGAAAGCAAAGTATCAAAACAAAATCAAGATTTTCTTGGGCGTCGAGCGGGACTGCTTCACCGAAATTTCGGGGCTTGAGGGTGAATACGACTACAAAATCGGGTCGGTTCACTACCTGAAAATCGGCGAGGAATACGAGGCGGTCGACTGGTCCCGAGACAGGCTCAAGAACACCTGCGAGAAGTATTTCGGCGGCGATATGACGAAGCTTTGCGAGGCTTATTTTGAGCTTGAAAGCAATGTAGTTAAGATGACCGACTGCAATATTGTCGGGCACTTCGATCTTATTACTCTGTTCTCCGGGATGGATGACAGGAAAAACCGGAGATTTATAGATGCCGAGATGGCGGCTCTTGATGAGCTTCTGAAAACCGATGCTCTGTTTGAAGTAAACACCGGTGCGATGGCAAGAGGATACCGGGCAGTTCCCTATCCGTCCGAAAAGTGCCTCAGGCGAATCAGAGAGAAGAACGGTGGGGTTATCATCTCGTCAGACTGCCACGACCTCTCGAAGCTTCTTTATGGGTTCGATACGGCGGCGGAGCTCATCAAAAAATGCGGATTCAAGGAAGTGTATATTCTGACTGACGGCGGATTTGAACCGGTCGGTCTTTAGAAAGGATTTTGGATATGAGTAAATTTATTGTTCCGGAAGGCTACACAAGCAGTCTCACGCCCTACGAGACGCAGACGGCAATCGGGCTTATCAAACGTAGCTTCGAAATCAGCCTTTGTCAGGCTCTTAACTTAAAGCGTGCCTCCGCTCCCCTCTTTGTCGACAACATGAGGGGCTTGAACGACGACCTTAACGGCGTCGAAAGACCGGTTTCGTTCGAGATCAAGGAGACCGGCGAGAACGCCGAGGTTGTCCACTCGCTTGCAAAGTGGAAGAGGCTTGCCTTGAAGGAATACGGCTTCCACGAGGGCGAGGGCATCTATACTGACATGAACGCCATCAGACGTGACGAGGAGCTCGACAACCTCCACTCGGTCTATGTCGACCAGTGGGACTGGGAGCGAATCATCACCCGCGAGGACAGAAACCTTGATTTCCTCAAGGGCATTGTCCAGAAGATTGTCGACTGCGTTGTGGATACATCTGAAATCGTGACTAAAGTCTATCCGAATGTTCGGTGCCGTCTTTCAAGAAACGTCTCGTTTGTCACGGCTCAGGAGTTAGAGGACATGTTCCCAGACCTCACCCCGAAAGAGTGTGAAAATGAGTATCTGAAGCTCCACAAAACCGCCTTCATCATCGGCATCGGCGACCTTCTCAAGTCCGGCGAAAAGCACGACGGCAGAGCCCCCGACTATGACGACTGGAGCCTGAACGGCGACATCCTCATGTGGAACGAAACCCTCGGCTGTGCGTTCGAGCTCTCGTCGATGGGAATAAGAGTCGACGCCGAGTCCCTCAAGGCTCAGCTCAAAAAAGCCGGTTGCGAATGGCGCTCTGGACTACAGTTCCACAAGATGCTCCTGAATAACGAGCTCCCCCTCACCATCGGCGGCGGCATCGGTCAGTCAAGACTCTGCATGCTCCTCCTTGGCAAAGCCCACATCGGCGAGGTGCAGGTTTCCATCTGGGACAAAGACACGATGGGAACCGCCGAAAAAGCCGGCATCAAGCTTCTGTAACGTAAAATTAGCATTAAAAATCCCGTCCGGATTAATGGGCGGGATTTTGATTTCTCCTTTTCTTTTGGCAATACTTACTTGCGCTTTTTGGTGGCAAAGACTGCTCCAAGTGCCATAACCGGCATAGAAAGCAGTAAGAATGCGCCTGTGGTGGGGTTGGTTTCCTCTTCGTCTTCGTAGTAGTCCTCTACCAGAAGAGGCTCGTCGGTCTCCTCGGTGGCGATATCCATCGGCTCGCCATTCTCGTCATAGCTCGGAGTGCCCCAGTCATCGTCATCGGTGCTGAGGTTTACATCTTCTACAATATCTTCGTCCAGACCGTCGGGGAGAGGATAGTATGTGTAGGTTATTGCGTCCTCTTCCGAGAGATTTGCAATGCCCAGAGCCTCGACAACCTTGTCATATGCGCCGTCGGAGAGCTTACAGCCCTTGCCGGTCTCCCAACAGAGGAGGCAGGAGTCGCCCGAGGAATCGAGGAAGATTATGAGCCTCGGCAAAGAGCCGTCGGTGGTTCTTATGAGCACCCTTTCGCGACCCCAAGAGTAATAGTCCTCCGACTGCTCGACGACCGACACGTTGCCGTTATCGTCGCGGTAGTAAACGTCCTCAAAGACGGAATCGGAATCCTCGGAAAGTATCTCGATCACTGCCGAAATATCCGCAACGGGATAATAAGTCCCCTCAAGCTGAGCCTCGGCGTTATCGCTTCTGATGTCATAATATAAACTGCTGTTGGCGCTCTGATGAAAAGAAGTGCTGATTTCAAAGCTCAAGCCATCGGCGGTGTAATCATACTCCGAAAGAAGCTCACCAAGCGTTGCCGCTTCACTGCCATAAGCGCAGACTGGCAAAGCACAAGCCCCTGCCATCAAAACCACAGCCAAAACGGTTGCCAATAATTTTTTCATTGTAATTCCTCCTTAAATTTTGCAATTTGAATTGCTTGCTACTCTTAATACACATCAAAGGGGCGAATTATTGCATGCAGTGCAAAAAAAATTTTAAAAAAATTTGCAATGTGCAAAAAGCCTGATTGCTCGGGCTTTTGATTTATTGCTGTTCTGCTTTCTGCCGCTTCTGAACCTCTTCGAACGAGACGCCGAATTTTTCGTAGATGCTTCGGGCGTAGCCGAACTCCTGGGGCTCGGCTCGGGTTATCTTATATAGACGGCGGTTGTTGGCGGTAGTGTCGACAGTCGTTACTATGCTCACAAGCTTGGTGTCGCCCTCGACATCTGAATTAATCTTGTCAAGGCTTCTTGCAAGCTCCAGAAGGTGCGTGGCGTAGATGCCTCTAACGCCGATGCAACGGAAGCACTTCACGAGCTCCGTCGCGATATAGACGCACTCGGTCGGGGTGGTCGACTGGATGGATTCGTTCAGAAGAAGGAGGCTGTGAGAGGTGCAGTTGTCGAGCGTGACCTTAAACTGCTTGCACTCCTGAGTGAACCGGGAGGTGTTGAGTCCGACCTCCTCTTCCTTCGGGAAGTGGGTGTAGATATAGTCGACAGGGCTAATCTCGCAGTGGGTGCAAGGGACATAGAGCCCCGCCTGCGCGAAGACCTGAATAATGCCAATGGCACGGGTATAGGTCGTCTTGCCGCCGTTGTTGGCGCCGGTCAGGACGAAGAATCTGCCCTCGTCGTCCATCGTGCAGTCGTTCGTGATAATCTTATTATCAAGCTTGCTCATCGGGTCTTCCGAAACCATCTGGACATAGAATGAAATATCGAATGTGCCTCTGGCGTCAAGCTTGCGCTCCTCCATCTGGAGATACTTGGGTCTGACCATGTCGAGACCTCTTGCCTTGACGGCTTCGATGAGCTTTTTTTGCACCGATATAGAAGCTGAGCTGGCTTTCAAACGTCAGGATGTCCTCGGTGCTCTTCTTGAAGTATGCCCTCACTGCACGGTCAAGATGGGTGATGTATTCGCTGTTGACCTCTCTGAGCTCTCTGAAGAGAGGCGCTTCGAGATCGTTGGTGCCGCCGTTTTCGTTATAGAGGGAATGTGTTCTTCCGATGGCACGGGTGCCCTCGCCGTCAAGATGCTTGAAGAGCCAGTCGAAGCGGCTCTTTTTCTTTATCGAATCTGTCGAGACGCTTAAAAGCATCGCCTCAACAGGGCGCATCATGTCGTCGAAATTAATACCGACGGTGACGCTCTTAACGCCCTTTGCAAGGATTGCAAGGCATTCGTCGGTCTCTTTCTTTACTTCTGCGAAATAGTCGGAGTTATAGACCGAGGCAAAGTAGTCGGCGACCTCGCAGAGAGCCTTTGACTTGAAGGAGTCGCGATATTTATCGCAGAATTCGTGACACTTGGTGATACACTCGATATAGGTTTTGAGCGAGTTGAAGCGGGTGTTCAGCGCATAGAAGCTGTCGGCGAGACCGAGCTTCTGGATGTTGACATGCTCGTTTATATAGAGCTTGTGAACGTTCTCATAGAGGATTGCCTCGAGTGAGGGGACATTTAGGAAATCCTCCAAGATATCGAGGCAGTAGTTGAGGGTTTCCTCATCGGTTGAGAGTTGGGTGAAAACCTTCATTGCGTTCAGAGAATTCTCGGGGCAGATGAGGCGCGACAATGTCTCGAGCTCAAGGTCTCTGACATAGTCCTGCGGAAGCTTCGAGAGGTCCGCTCCCCTCTTCATGTGTTCCTGTTTCTTTTCTACTGACGGATACAGCAGGTCTGCTAAGTGGAATTCTTAGATATCTGATACTGTCTCATCTTTCGCCATTTTTTGCTTCTCCTCTCGCTCTGATTACCTGTTTCTGTATTGTTCTATACCGGATTTCAGTCTTGCCATGCCGTCCTCGACGAGGCTTCTCGGGCAGGCGATGTTGATTCTCAAGAAGTATTTGCCGCTGCCGCCGTACATTGTTCCGGCGCAGACATAGAGTCCGGTTTTCTCACGGATGAACTTCTCGAGATCAAGCGAATCCTCTGTTACATCCGAGCAGTCAACCCAGAGAAGGTATGTCGAATCGGCTTTGATGAGCCTGATGTCGGGGATATTTTTCTCCACATAGTCCTCGCAATATTTGCGGTTTTGGTCGATATAGACCATCAGGTCGTCGAGCCACTGTCCGCCTTCGTTGAATGCGGCAACGGCAGTTGTCACGGAGAACGTGTTCGGCTCGGCGACTTCATCGGTGTTGATGGCACGGACAACGCGGTTTCTTATGCCCTCGTTCGGAATGATTATCGCGGAGGTCTGGATTCCGGCGATGTTGAAGCACTTTGTGGGGGCTACGCATGTGACGCTTATGTCTCTGCAAATATCCGATGCCGCCGCGAAGGGTGTGTAATGCTTCCCAGGCTCGACTATATCGCAGTGGATTTCGTCCGATATGACGATGACGTGGTGCTTGTAGCAGAGCTCACCTATTTTTGCAAGCTCGTCCTTCGTCCAGATTCTGCCGACGGGGTTGTGAGGATTACAAAGAATCATTAATGTAGTCTGCGGGTCGGAAAGCTTCTTCTCGAGGTCTTCGAAGTCGATATAGAACTCCCCTGTTTCCTTCTTATATCCGAGAGGGCTGTCGATGATAACTCTGCCGTTATTCAGAGTGGAGTTATAGAACATATTATAAACCGGCGACTGGATGAGAACCTTTTCGGCGGGAGAGCTGAGTTTTCTGACAGAGCTCGAGATTGCCGGAATGGCACCGGCACAATAAACAATCCAGTCCTTGTTGATTTCAAAGCCGTGACGGGACTTCCACCAGTTTATGTAGGCGTCATACCATTCACCCGGAACCTCGCTATAGCCATAGATTCCATGTGCGGCACGGGTCTTTATAGCTTCGATAATAGAAGGGGCGGTCGGGAAATCCATGTCGGCGATCCACATGGGGAGCTCGTTCTCGCCGACGTCCCACTTGACGGAGTCGGAATGGCGGCGGTCGGTTATCTTATTGAAATCATACTCAGTGTTCATGTTTCTTGTCTCCTATTTGTTATTGACGATAATCTTTGTCTTCGAAGGGTCTATCTTGTCCTTTTCAAGTTTAAGCTCGCCGATGTAATCGGCTTTGATTCTTCCGGAGGTCGGGTTGATAACGCTGTCGACCCCGCCGGTGATTTCGGCATCAACGGTTGAATACTCAAACGCCAGAGTCGTATTGATGAGCTTGCAGTTTTGCATCTTTAAATTCTCTATGTAGCAAAGCCCCTGCAAGCTCTCAATAGTGCAGTCGATAAGCGTAAGATTCTTTGCGTTCCAGCCGAGATATTCGCCCGAGATGAAGCAATTCGTGACGGTGACGTTGTCGCCATTCCAGAAGGCGTCCTTTGAAAGAAGCTTCGAATTGCGGATATTCACGTTCTTAGTGCCGTCAAAAGAGTAGTTGCCGTAGAGTGTCAAGCCGTCCACGTCCATTCCGTCGCAGTTCATCGCGAAATAGTCGCCCTTGGCGGTGACATTGTCGAGGGTCACCCGGTTACATGCCCAAAGGGTTTCCTCGGCGTTCGAGAAGCTGACGTTCTTAAGGCTCAGATTATTGCATCTCCGGAAATTCTTCGGGGCTTCGATTGCCGAATCGCTGACGGAGATGTTGTCCGTGTACCATACTCCGGCTCTTGCCATATCGAACCAGACGCAATTCTTAGCTTCTATGTCCTTGCAGTACCAGAGCGGATACTTCCACTTGAACATGCAACCGTCGAGGGTGATGTTTCTTGATTCCTTGAGCGGCGATTCGCCGTCATTGAATATAGTGTCCTTGATGGCGAGATCTCTGCTCATAAACAAAGCCCTCTCGCCGGTTAAATACTGTCTTTCAACTGTTGTCATTTAATAAGATACTCCCTGTTCTTTGCGTGATATAAATACTTTTCTAATCTTTTATAATAGCACATTTCGAGGCTGATTGCAAGACCCGGGAAAAGCGATTTTTAGCACTGTGAAAATCCGAGTGTTAGCACTTAACCAATTTGACTGCTAATTTTCACTATATCATAACCGTTTCGACATCATATCGTCACATATGGGGTCTATACTAATAATCGTTGAAGGGAACGAGAGCTCCCCGAGGCAAAATAAAAAGCAACGGCTCTGAGAATAAACTCAGGAAACAGCCGCAAAATAATAGAAAGATTTTTTAGGAGGAATTTATTATGTTAGTACCTTATGTAAGACCATACGGAGTAAGAAGAAATGTATCAGTTTTCGATCCGTTCAGAGAGATCGACGAAATGGAAAAGGCATTCTTTGGGGAGACTCCCGCATCGAGAGCAGCTTTCTCCACCGACATCAAGGAAGTGGATGACCACTATATTCTCGAAGCCGACCTTCCCGGAGTAAAGAAGGAGGACATCAACCTCGAGCTTACCGACAACGTCCTGACCATCACCGCCGAGAGACACTCGGAGTATGAGGAGAAGGACAAGAAGGGCAACTACGTCCGCTGTGAGCGTTCGTACGGCTCTTATCAGAGAAGCTTTGACACCACCGGAATTGACACCGAGAAAATCGATGCAGAGTTTACCGGCGGAGTTCTGAAGCTCACACTGCCGAAGATTCAGGAGGTAAAGCCCGAGACAAAGAAGCTCGAAATCAGATAATCGCTTGATTATCCGCCTGCTACGGGCACAGCCCACATGCCCATTATATAAATGAGAGGAACCGAAAAGCCGGTTCCTCTCTTTGTTTATGTTGTTTTTGCGCTTACTTGTCAGATTTATCTGTTTTTTCGCTCTTCTTGGAAAGTACGAGATTTACGATAATTCCTAAGATAAGAGCGCAGGCGATGCTCGTGATGGTGACAGAGCCGAAAGTGAGTTCCATTCCGCCGATACCGCAGATAAGGATTACCGAGACGGTGAAGACGTTCTTGTTCTCGCCGAAGTCGACCGACTGAATCATCTTAAGACCTGAGACAGCGATGAAGCCGTAAAGAGTGATGCAGACGCCGCCCATTACGCAGGAAGGAATGGTCGCAAGAAGCGTTACGAACGGGGCGAAGAAGGAAATCGCCATCGCGATGATTGCGGTAGTGAAGATTGTGATTACGGAAGCGTTACCGGTGATTGCTACGCAACCGACGCTTTCGCCGTATGTAGTGTTTGGGCAACCGCCGAAGAATGCACCAACCATTGAGCCAACGCCGTCGCCGAGGAGGGTTCTTGAAAGACCCGGGTCCTCAAGAAGATCCTGACCGATGATTGAGGAGAGGTTCTTGTGGTCGGCGATATGCTCGGCGAATACTACCAAGGCAACAGGTACATAAGCTACTGCTATTGTTCCCAGATATGCTCCGATGCTTCCCACTTCGCCGAAGTCATAACTTCCGCTGAAAGCCTTGATGAAGGTGAAGTCGGGGTACCACTGCATGTTGGAGAACTGCGAGAAGTCGATGATGAGGAGCTGTTCGTTGCCGGTGGCGGTGCCGATGAGGGTGAAGATTGCCGCAACGACATAGCCGCAGGCGATGCCGATAATGAACGGAATGAGCTTCGCCATCTTCTTGCCGTAAACCGAGCTGATTACTACAGCGAAGAGTGTGACGAGAGCACAGAGAAGGCAGACGGTGCTGTGAAGGTTCATGTCGTATGTAGCGTCGAGGGCGTCGCTTACCGCATTTCCCGCAAGCGAAAGTCCGATAATCGAAACCGTCGGACCGATTACGACTGCCGGCATGAGCTTAGAAATCCATGCGACTCCGGCAAACTTGACGATGATTGCGAGCACGACATAGACGAGTCCAGCCATTACCGCACCGATGATTAAACCCAAATAACCCACCGACATAGAAACGCCGCCTGCGAATGCGGCTGCCATAGAGCCGATGAACGCAAACGACGATCCAACGAATACAGGGCTTTTGAATTTGGTGAATAAGAGGTAGACGATTGTGCCGACGCCTGCGCCAAAAAGAGCAGCCGACTGGGACATACCGTTGCCAACAATAGCAGGGACTGCGATAGTGGCGGCAAGGATAGCCAGAAGCTGCTGCAAAGCGAAGACGATGAGCTGACCGAATTTCGGTTTGTCTGAAATTCCGTAGGTAAGATTCATGATACTTCCTCCAATAAGCATATTTTTCGACTATTATTGTATAACACGTTTCGGTATCTTGTCAATACTAATTTGAAAATTTTTCGACAAAAAAGCCCATCTTCATCATGAAGACGGGCTCTGGTGTATTTCGATTACTGTACCGGTGTGGGCTCGGGAGCTATGCCATCGGTAAGTGCGGGTGTCGGGTCGTCAGGATTGATGCCCTGCATAAGCTGCATGAACTGCTCGCCGGTGACTTTTTCGTGCTCATAGAGGAACTTTGCAACGGTGTGGAGCTGTTCGATATGCTCGGTGAGTATTGACTGTGCTTTGTCATATGCGCCATGGATAATGGAGCGTACTTCCTCGTCGATTTCGCTTGCGATAACCTCGGAATAAGCCTTATTAGAGTTGTAGTCACGACCAAGGAAGACTTCGTCATCGTCTCTGCCGTATACAACGGGACCAATCTTGTCACTGAAGCCGTACTGGGTGACCATGCTACGGGCTATGCCTGTTGCACGCTCGAGGTCGTTCGAAGCACCAGTTGAAATGTCGTCGAGGACAACCTTTTCGGCGGCTCTGCCTCCAAGGAGAGTGATAATCTCCTCGCCCATTTCCTTTCGGGTGGCGTATGCCTTGTCATGGTCGGGAAGCGCCATTGTGTAGCCACCAGCCTGACCACGAGGGATAATCGAGATTTCCTGAACCTTATCCTGGGTCGGGCAATAGTAGTGGCAGATAGCGTGACCCGATTCGTGATAAGCCGTAATCTCCTTGTCGTTTTCGGTGACGACTTTGGACTTCTTCTCGGGACCGGCGATTACTTTTATTGATGCGTCGTTCAGATCCTGAGCGGTGATAGCCTTTCTTCCGGACTTGACAGCAAGAAGTGCCGCCTCGTTTACGAGGTTTGCCAAATCTGCACCGGTGAATCCGACCGTAGCCGCCGCTACCGTATGGAGGTCAACATCGGGAGCAAGAGGCTTGTTCTTCGAGTGAACCTTGAGGATAGCTTCTCTTCCCTTGATGTCGGGATAGTTTACATAAACCTGTCTGTCGAAACGTCCGGGTCTCAGGAGTGCGGGATCCAATACATCCTTACGATTGGTAGCCGCCATGACGATGACGTTTGAGTTGCCCTCGAAGCCGTCCATCTCAACAAGGAGCTGGTTAAGGGTCTGCTCACGTTCGTCGTGACCGCCGCCGAGACCTGTGCCTCTACGGCGACCGACCGCATCAATCTCATCTATGAAGATGATGGAAGGAGCGGCTTTCTTCGCCTGGTCGAAGAGGTCTCTTACTCTTGCGGCACCGACACCGACATACAGCTCAAGGAAGTCGGAACCGGAAATCGAGAAGAACGGAACTCCCGCTTCACCCGCAACAGCCTTGGCAAGGAGGGTTTTACCGTTACCGGGAGGTCCCACAAGCAAAACGCCCTTCGGAATCTTTGCGCCGATATCCTGATACTTCTTCGGGTCTTTGAGTAGCTCGACGATTTCCTGAAGCTCAGCCTTTTCTTCGTCCGCTCCGGCAACATCCTCGAAGGTTACCTTTGTCTGACCGCCGTTTTCGACCTTGACGTTAGCTTTTCCGACAGAGCCGACTTTTCCTACTGAAGAAATGCTCCTCGACATCGATATCACAAGGAATATCATCACGCCAATCATAAGAAGCGTCGGGATAAGATTCAGCCAGAAGGAGCTGTCGGTTGCGGCAACCAGATCATATTCAAGAGGTGTCGAATGGGTTGCATTATACTCGTCGCGATAGTTATTGCCATCGCTGAAGAGCTCGTTATAAAAAGCATTTACGCTTGGAACGTCGTAGGTTATCGTCTCGCCCGAGTCGAGCGTCATTTCGAGCTCACCGGAGCCGAGATTAAGGGAGAAATAGCTGACCTCGTAGTTATCGAAGTAGGACATTATCTCCGAATAGGAATAGGTCTCCCCTGTCGACATCATGCTCTGGAAAGCTACTATCATAATCAAAAGGATTACTGCGGCAAATATGAAGTACGCAATCAAGCCTCTTGAACGGTTATTTCGCAAATTCAAATGTTACTCCTCATTTCTTGTTGGAATTGGCGGCAGTTCAGAGAATCACCTCTCCGATGTAATCGAGGTTTCTGTACTGCTCGTCGTAGTCAAGACCGTAGCCGACTACAAATCTGTCTTCTATTGTAAAGCAACAATAGTCTGCCGTTATTTCTATCGTTCTGCGGGATGGCTTATCCATGAAGGCGGCTATTTTGACATCCTTGGCACCACGGGCAAGCATGGTTTCCTTGAGAACGCTCAAGGTTCTTCCGGTGTCAAGGATATCCTCTACAAGAAGAATGCTCTTCCCCGCCACGTCAAGCTCGGTGTCCATATATACTTTGACTGCCCCAACCGACTGGGTTCCAACATAGCTCTTGGCACTGATGAAATCAAGCGTTATGGGCAGGTCGATAGCTCTTATCAGGTCTGCCATGAATACAAACGAGCCCTTGAGAACGCCGACAAGCTCGATTTCCTTGTCTTTATAGTCCTCGGAGATTTTCGCACCGAGCTTTTTTACTGCTTCGGCTATCTCTTCCTTCGTAATCATGACCTCAATATTATCTGAATATTCCGTGTCAATCATCCCTTTTGTCAAATTTTTCTCTTACGTTTATTTTCAAAGCGGTGGCAGTGTGTTCCCCGCATGAAACCCTTTCGGAAACACCGTGACCTGTTACGAAAACTGCGCCCAGATCGTCCGAAATTATCGGAACGAGACGGCGATTCCCTGCGGGAACATCGGCGAGAAGCTTTTTGACCGTGGATGTGAAGCCATTTCCTGATAGTTTTATTTTTTCGGATCCCCGATAGCTCCTGACGGTAAGACCGCCAGTAATCCTATCTTTATCCATCAGCCATTTTAAACTTCTTTTGTTATAAGTCGATATATCAAACTGTGAAATCTCTGTGAATTCTATCACTGCCGTCCCCCAGTTGTAACAGCCGGTGTCGGACAGTTGAAGCGGCTCGGGAGCAGACTCCCGTTCACCCGTGATTTCAAGCTTTCCGTTTTTACAGACGGCGTAAACGCCTTTTTTCAGGTTCACCTTGCCGCCGGTTTTAACCAAGCTTTTAAGCTCATCGATTTTCTGCTTCGAGGGCTCAACGCCGTTCTTGCGCAGGATTTTGCCCAAAGCTGTTGCCAAGATAAAATCGTCGCAATCCTCGGGAAAAGCATATTCCGAGCCCTCAAGAAGCTTTTCGGCTTCGCTGTCAATATAATTTTCCGCACTTTCGAAATTCTCAAGGCTCGATTTATAGGTCTTAAGAAGCGACGGATTGATTCTAGTAAGCTCGGGAATTACATTAAGCCTGATTATATTGCGAGAGCAGTCGTCTTCGAGATTGGTGCTGTCTGTAACGAAAGTCTCGCCTCTTGATTCCAAGAACTCGAGAATTTTCGCCCTTGATGTGCCTATTAATGGTCGAATTATATTGTCTCTGACGGGAGGGATGCCTGTCAAGCCTCCGATTCCGCAACCTCTTACGAGATTGAAAAGCGTCGTTTCGAAGCAGTCGTCCAGGTTGTGGGCGGTGGCGATTTTACAATCTCCGGCATGCTTGTTAAGTGCTTCATAGCGAAGCACTCTTGCGGCTTCTTCTATAGATTTGCCGGATTCTTCACAGTAGTTTCTCACATCGACATGCTCGACATAGAGCGTGACACCGAGCCTTTCGCATAAATCAGCGCAAAAAGCTTCGTCTCTGTCGCTCTCTTCACCCCGAAGGTGATGGTTCACATGGACTGCGAAAACAGAGTAGCCGAGCTCCCTGAGAGCCAGAAGAAGCGAAACGCTGTCGGCTCCGCCGGAAAGGGCGACCAAGACTCGCTCGCCGTCAGAAAGCATATTGTATTTTCTTATTGTATCCGAAACGAGATCAAGCATCGCCGTTTTCCCGTGTGGTGCTTCTGAATAATGTGTATTCGCCGATGAAGGCAAGGGGAACCGTGCCGGTGCCGCCGTGACGATTCTTTCCGATTATGCACTCGGTTGCCGCCTGATTCTCCTCTTCCTTGTTATAAACGCCCTCGCGGTAGATGAAGAGAATGATGTCCGCATCCTGCTCGATTGAGCCGGACTCACGAAGATCGGACGGAAGCGGACGGTGGTCCTGTCTTGCTTCGACCGAACGGTTGAGCTGTGACAGAAGCATGACCGGAACGTCAAGCTCCTTCGCCATAAGCTTTATTTGCCTCGTGATTTCTGAGACCTCATTAACACGGCTGGCGTGGTTGCCGGTCGATTCCATCAGCTGGAGATAGTCGATGATGACAAGCCCGAGATTCTTGACCCGGCGAAGCTTCGCCTTAATCTGCGGGACGGTAACACCTGCGGTATCGTCAATATAGATATTCATCTTCGAAAGGGATTCTGCCGCCTGCGCGAGCTTAATCCAGTCCTCGGGAGTGAGTTTGCCGGATGTTAAGTTGGTATTCGGAACAAGAGCTTCGGAGCTCAGCATTCTTATACCAAGCTGTTCCTTGCTCATTTCAAGAGAAAACGCACAGATTGCCTTGTCTGGGTTTCTTTTGGCAACGTTCGCCGCAATGTTGAAGGCAAATGCGGACTTACCCATACCCGGGCGAGCCGCAACTATTATCAGATCCGACTTATTAAGACCGGATATGTAGCTGTCAAGAAGCGAAAAACCACTGCTCAGCCCCTTGTATAAATCCTTGTCGTCGCCGGAAAGCTTCTGGATATGGTCATAAGCGGAGACGACGATATCGCTGAGTCGTGTTAAGCCTTCTACTTCCCTGCCCTGACGGATTTCATAGATTTTCTGCTCTGCCAAGTCAAGAAGGGTTTTTGAATCCTCAGAGCCGTCCATCGCCGTATCGAGAATCTCACACGATGCGTTGATAAGAGAACGTGTCAGATATTTATCCTCGACAATCTTACAGTATGACTCAATATTCGAGGTTGAGGGAACGCTGTCCATGATGCCCTTGAGATAGACCTTAGCCATTTCGGGGGTCTCAAAGACCTTCTCGTTGACGGCTTCGTTCATGACGGTGATGATGTCCGAGCGTTGACCGTTTGAGAACATCCGAAGGATTATCGAATAGAGCTCCCTGTGCTGGTCACGATAGAAGCTTTCGGGCTTCAGGTGAGCTATAGCAATCGGCAGAGCGTCGGGATTAAGAAGAAGTGCGCCCAAGACCGTCTGCTCGGCTTCAAGATTATACGGAAGCTCCCTCCCACCCAGGTCGGCGGCTGTCAGGTTATTTACAGGCATGCTGTTTCCTCCTTTGCTTTAAGATTTATCTTCTCGTTTAGTCCTCTGGAACCACGCTGACGGTGAGCTTTGCGTTTACTCCCTGAGTCATCTTGATTTCGACGTCATAGTCGCCGTAAGCCTTGATGTCGCCGTTAAGGGAAATCTTCTTTTTGTCGATCGTTGCGCCGAACTGCTCTTTTATCTTGTCGCTGATGATGCTTGTGGTAACGGAGCCGAAGAGCTTGCCGTTCTGACCGGCTTTGGATTTGATTACAATCTTCCCACCGTTGATGGCTTTTGCCGCCGCTTCCGCTTCGGCTTTTGCGGTGTCGAGCTTATACTGAGCCGACGCCTTCTTGCCCTCAAGATCGTTTATGTTCTTTGCTGTAGCCTCGATTGCGAGACCCTTGACGATAAGATAGTTTCTTGCGTAGCCGTCTGCCACTTCAAGAACCGTTCCGGCTTTACCGGAGCCCTTTACGTCTTTTAAAAGAATTACTTTCATATTGAGTATATCCTTTCTATGCTATTATAAAGTCCTCTATTGCGGACTTGATTTTGTCTACGGTTTCTTCGATGGAAAGGTCAAGCTGTGCGCCCGCCATCGTCTGGTGCCCGCCGCCTCCCACGGATTCCATTATGAGCTGAACGTTGAAGGAGCCGAGGGACCTCGCCGAAACACGGCTCTTGCCTTCAAGATGATATACAACAAACGAAGCCTTTACGCCGTTGATTCCGAGGAGTTCGTCAGCCGCCTGAGCCGCCGCAAGGATGAGCTCCGGCTTTTCCGAGTCGGTCGTGGCGATAGCACAGCCATGGAAGAGCTCAGCCGCCTGGATAAGCTTGCTTCTTTCGCGATAGGTCTCGAGGCTGTCACTGAAGAAGCCCTTGACGGTGACTGTGTCTGCACCGAGCTTTTTAAGATATGCCGCCGCTTCAAAGGTGCGGGTGCCGGCACGCATGACAAAGTTCTTGGTGTCGAGGTTAATTCCCGAAAGAAGCGCTTCTGCGTCTGCCACGGAAATTCTGCAATCGACTCCGAAATACTGGACGAGCTCGGTCGCCATTTCGCAGGCGCTCGAAGCAAACGGCTCGTGGAAGAAGATGACCGAATTGTCAATGAAGTTGACCATCTTTCTGTGGTGGTCGATGACGACAACCGTCTTCGCCTTTTCGTAAAGCTCCTTCGAGTCGAGGAAGTTCGGGTTATGGGTGTCGCAGATTATGAGAAGCGAATCGTCGGCGATTTCACCGACAGCCTGCTCGCAGGACTTGAAATAGTCGCCCTCTCCGCTTGCGGATATGTAATCTATAAGCTTCTTTGCAAGGTTCTTTTCCGGGTCGACAACGACATAAGCCTGCTTACCTACGCTTCTTAGCGCCCCGCAAAGACCTATGCAGGAACCTACGGCGTCGAAATCGGCAAGGTTATGACCCATGAGGTAAACCGTGCCACAGCTCTCGGCGAGCTCGCGCAAAGCCGTTGCGATAATTCTTGAGCGGACCCTGTTCGACTTCTCGACAGCCTTTGAGATGCCGCCGAAGAACTCGAAGCCGCTTTCCGTCTTAACAGCCGCCTGGTCGCCGCCACGTCCGAGACACATATCAAGCGCCTGCTTGGCGTAGACTTCGCTCTCAGCGAGAGTCTTGGCTCCCCTGCCGACGCCGATTGAAAGCGTCACGCAGGGACGACCGCCGAGCTGAATCGAACGGATTTCGTCAAGGATATCAAACTTGCCTTCGATGATTTTCTTTAAATGTCTTTCTTCTATTACCGCGAAGAAGCGGTCATTGGAGATTTTATGGAGCACGCCGTTTGTGTGCTCGATAAACTGCTCAAAAATCTGCTCAATCTGAGCCTGAACGCTTGCCTTGTCGCTCTCCTTCGAGTTCTGGAAGGCGTCGTCATAGTTGTCGACGGTCATTATGAGTACCGTCTTTTTCTGGGCGTTGTATTCTTCTTCAAGAAGAACCCTGTCGGTGACATCAGAAAGCCTTATTATCGACAAAGGACCGGTGTCCGACTTCTTGGCATAGACGTTATAGTATCTTTCGAAAATTCTTACGCAGGCGCCGGTGTCGGAATAGATTTTTGCAACGTTATTGCCGACAAGATTCGTAAGCGGTATGCCATAGGCGTGGTCGTCGTCGAAGAATTTCTCCTCGAAGCGCTTGTTATACCAGACAATCCTGTCATCGCTGTCGGTTATGATAATCGGCTCGGGGAAATCATAGAAAGCCTCGCGGTTGATAGCCTCGACGGACCTATCCATTTTGGTGACATACTTTGCGATATCCTTGTTCATGATTATAATCACTATGAACATGACAAGTGCGCAAAGAAGCACCATTCCGGCGGCGACGCACATTGCGGTTCTTCCATTGGCAAACAGCACGACGCATAGCGCCAGTGACGTTATTCCGAGGAGAAGCAGTGCAACTGTCAGCACCCACGAAAAGCGTTTTTTCATGATATCCCACCTCACACAGGATGATTTTTAGCTGAAAAGCAATATTTTAAATGTCCAGAACGGTTACTATGATTGTAGGTCTGCGCTTGGTCTTGGAGAAGACGAAGTCGCTGATTTCGTCGCGAACCTTGTTCTTGATGGCTGTATAGTCGTGCCTGGTCGAAAGCTCCTGCTGGAGCACCTGATTAGCCTTTTTCTTCACTTCCGCAAAGAGCTCCTCGTTGGTCTTTTCGTATACAAAGCCCTTCGAGACAATCTCGGGTCCCGAGAGAAGCTTGCGGTCAATCTTGTCAATGGTGGCGCTTACGGAGATAACTCCGTCCTCGGCAAGGCGCTTTCTGTCCTTAAGAACAGCCGCACCGACATCGCCGACGCCCAAGCCGTCGACCATAACCTTGCCTGCCGGAACACTGCCGTTTACCTTCATTCCGTTCCTCGAAAGCTCGATTACGTTTCCGACATCGGCGATGAGGATATTCTTCTCGGGGATGCCGATTTCGCGTGCGGTCTCGGCGTGTCTGGTAAGATGCTTATACTCACCGTGAACAGGGATGAAGTACTTCGGTCTGACGAGACTTATTATGAGCTTCTGCTCCTCCTGACATGCGTGTCCGGAAACGTGAACCTCGTACATTTCCTCATATACGACCTCTGCGCCGAACTTGAGGAGCTGATTTACAACCCTGCCGACAAATTTTTCGTTGCCGGGAATAGGTCTGGCTGAGATTATGATAAAGTCGTTTGAAGTGATGCTCACCTGACGATGGTCGTTGGTTGCCATTCTCGTTAAGGCGCTCATAGGTTCGCCCTGACTGCCCGTCGTGATTAAAACAATTTCACCGTCGGAGTAGTTGTGCATATCGGCGATATCAATCATGACGCCCGCAGGAGCCTTGAGATAGCCGAGCTCGGTTGCGAGACCGATTACGTTAATCATGCTTCTGCCGAAGACAGCAACCTTACGGTTGTGCTTGGCGGCGCAGTTGATAATCTGCTGGACACGGTGGATATTCGACGAGAAGGTCGCTATGATGATTCTCTTGTCGCCGGCTTTATTGAAGAGCTTTTCGAAGCTTTCGCCGACGGTTCTCTCACTCGGGGTGAAGCCGCGGCGCTCGGAATTGGTCGAGTCGCTCATAAGAGCCAAAACGCCCTCATCGCCGAGGCGTGCGAACCTCGGGAGGTCGATGATTCCGCCCTCAATGGGGGTATAGTCCACCTTGAAGTCGCCCATATGGACGACTGTCCCTGCGGGAGTGTGAAGAGCTATTGCAACGGCATCGGGAATAGAGTGATTTACTTTTATGAATTCGGCAGTGAACGCGCCGAGCTGAACTTTATCCGACGGTGTGACAACATGGAGCATGGATTTGCCCAAGTTGTGTTCCTTTAGCTTGTTCTCGATAAGCCCGATTGTAAGCCTTGTGGCATAGACCGGCACATTTAACTTCTTAAGCAGATACGGGATTCCGCCGATATGGTCCTCGTGACCGTGGGTGACGAGCACTCCCCTGACTCTGTCGGCATTTTTCTCGACATAGGTGAAATCGGGGATGACCATGTCGACACCGGGCATTTCGCTGTCGGGGAAGGTCATTCCGCAGTCGATGATTACGATGTCGTTTCCGTATTCGACTAGGGTCATATTCTCGCCGATTTCGCCGAGACCGCCAAGAGGAATTATCTTTAGCGGTGTTTTGGAATTCGTAGCTACGGCGTTACTTACTATCGGGACAGGCTTATTGACCTGCTGTGCTGTTTGCTGTGTCTGTATGGTTTTTGTTTCGCGGGATTCGGTCTTCTGGGATTTTGATTTCTTGCTTGATTGTGATTTCTGGCTTTTCCTTGAGGTCTGAACACCTCTTGACTTCTGGTACTGTGCCGCCTTCTTCGGGGGCTTCGGTGCGGATATTGCCGCGGCTATCGCGGCATCGAGCGCACTGTCCCTCGTCACATTTGCTTCTGACTTGGAGCGGCTTTTTCTTGGTGACTTGATCTTCTTTTCTTCAGTTGTTGACATGAATTTCCTTTCTCAAAAAATTTTTATTTTAAGGCTATATTTAATATGTAACACGGGTTTCGGCTCAGCATCGCCTCGCCCGCGCATAAGATTCCATGATGAAAATACAAATATATCTGATATAATACTACAAATCTTCGTAAATGTCAAGATTGATGTGCCCGAAGTCGTGATATTATATCATCACAAATTGCGGCCGCCGCCTCCTGCGACACCGATTCGACATACATCCGAAGTTCTTTTCCGCTTTTCAGGGGTCGGACGTATGCCCTTGCGCCGGCAGATTCGACGATAATATCCAAGCCTCGGCGGTTTGCGGCAAATTCACGGTGCAACAGCTTCGGCAGTCCCCAACCCATCCGTGCGGTTTTTCGGTAGTAACAGATATCCGGGAGCTCGGAGAGTGCAACGGACGCAGAAATCTCCCTTTTTGCGAGATAGCCTATTGTCTCGACTATCAGAAACAGCGGGTCCAGAGAGAAAAGCGAAAGCTCGCCGTCATCGGGCGGAGATATCCTGAATACTTCGCAATCCGATTCTTTTGCGTACTCATCGCAGACAAGCGGTGCCCGCTCGGGCAGGACGACATTTTCGCCGTCGAAATAATGCGAACGGCAGGACAAAAGAAGCAACTGCTCATAGGTCAGCTTTCCACTCGGAAATTCACAGACGGTGTCTTCTATGCTTCTGCCCGTCGTGAATTTCAGCTTTTCGCCATCCGACCAATCGAGTCCCTGCACGGCTTCCGAGAAAATCTCTTTTTCACGGGAATCTTTTGAAGAAATCTGAACGCTTCCGGCAAAATGCTTTGGAAGAGTTTCTCGCAATACATTTAAATATAGCTTCCGCTCTGCATCGGCGTTGATTATCGGGGCGGTTACGGTATCGCCAAGCTCGCCGCGATTATACTTTTCGCAGAGCTTTCGCTCCTCGGAACGGGCAAGCTCGCAGTTGCCGCTTCGGAAAATCCGGACGTTGCCGCCCGAAATATAGGCGCAATACCTGGTTTTCAGCCTTCTTGCCGCGAAGACCGTCTCGCCGAAGGCGGCATTATTAAGATAGTATACCGCCGTGCCGCAGGAGCGAAGCCCGAGAGAAAGTGCCTCGAACATGCTTGCACTGTCGCATGAGTAGCCAACCGTGATGCTCTCTTGATTGAATGCCCTGGCAATGGCTTTACCTAAGAATAATAGATTTTCGGTTGTGAGCTCAATTCCGTCGGCACGACCGCCCTCGCCCATCTCAAGGAGCTTATAACCGGACGGCGTCACGTCCCGTCTTACCCTGATTCCGGTGGGGATTTTCGAGTTCGGAGCTATCTTCACGCCCGGGTCTATCGTCACAGCCGAGCCAATCACGCTTCCGCTTCCGACCGCCGAGAGCTCACCGAAGCGCACTCCCCTGCCGATAGTCACGTCCTCGCAGATGACGCACTTATTAAGCTCACAGCCGTCGCCCATCGAGGAGCCGTTCATCACGAGCGAAGACTGGATGCGGCAGTTACGCCCAACTGTAGCACCCTGCTCGATTACGCTTCCGCCGGTTACAGTCGTCCCAGCGCCGACCGATGCGCCCTCGAAAATGAGATAATCTTTGTCTTCTTCGTCAAGAAGCACCGTCTGACATGTGAGAAGTGAGGAGATATCGCCGATGTCGAACCAGATGCCTGTTTCGGGAATGGTGAAAATCCTGCCGCCCGATGCCAAGACCTCCGGAAAAACGTCCGAGGCAAAATCGACTTTCTCGTTTTCGGGGATTCTGGAGATTAAATCTTTTGAGATGATATAGGCACCTGTATTTGCTAAATCAGTAAGGCAGGAGTCGTAGGCTGGCTTCTCGGAGAAGCCGATAACCCTGCCGGTTGGATCAGAAGCGACAAGACCGTATTCCCGCGGGTCGCTGACTTCGTGGGAGACAATGGTCACGTCGGCGTCGTTTCGCTCGTGGAAGTCGACGATTTTCGGGAGGTAGAACTCGCAGACACCGTCGCCGCTCAGGGCCATCACGTCGTCGCCGTTCCACGCTTTTCGGACACAGCCGGCTGTGCCGAGCGGCACGTCTTCACGGACGTAATTCAGTTTGATGCCGTTCGAAAAGCTGCCGAGGGTTTCCTCTAACTTATCGGCAAGATAGAAGTCGGCGATTGTCGCCTCCTTGAAGCCGCTTCGGAAGAGAAGTGCCGTAAGCTGCTCGATTGCCGGGATTCCCAAGACCCGCACGAGGGGCTTAGGAGTATCGAAAGTAAGCGGTCGGAGACGCATCCCCTCTCCTCCCACAAGTATAATTATCTGCATAACATAGTTCCTTTCAGGTTTTGGTAATATGTTAAGCAGGAAATTCCGAAATATTCAAAAGTGGACAGCTATTAACTGTCCACTCTATAGTTTTCTACAATATTACATAGCTTGATATCCACAAGCGCATCGGCTTTGATGCCCTCGGGGGTGTATTCCTCCGAATAGACGGTGCCGTCTTTTCTTATCTCCGAAAGAAGTCCGGCTTCGGTGTATGGTAGAAGAAGGTTCATCCGTCTTGCGGTTTCCGGCAGGGCTTTTGCGATGCCTTCAAGAAGAGAATCCAAGCCTGTCGAATTTTTCGCCGAAATCCGGATGATTGAGTCGTCGGCGACGGATATTTCAGGAATCAAATCGCACTTATTGAGCACCGTCAGGGTCGGGATTCCGTCACAGCCGAGGTCGTGCAACAATTCTTCTGTAACATGCTTTTCTTCCTCATAATACTCGCTCGAGGCATCTATAAGATGTATGAGCAAATCGGCACTGGCGGCTTCTTCGAGGGTCGACTTGAAGGCTTCGACGAGCTGATGAGGGAGCCTCGAAATGAGCCCGACCGTGTCTATGAGGGTCACGCTCCTGCCGTCGGGCAAGAGTATTGCCCGAGAGGTCGTCTCGAGGGTGGCGAAGAGCTTGTCTTCCGAGAGGACTCCCGCATCGGTCAGGGCATTCAGGAGCGTCGACTTGCCGGCGTTGGTATAGCCGACGATGGCGGCGGTGAGAACACCGTCCTTCTTGCGACGCTTGCGGGTTATATCGCGGCGCTGTTCGACCTCTTTCAGGTCTTTTTCGAGAGCCGAGATTCGGGAACGGATATGACGGCGGTCGGTCTCTAACTTGGTTTCACCGGGACCTCGGGTGCCGATTCCTCCGCCGAGACGGGAGAGGCTTACTCCCATGCCTGTGAGCCTTGTCAGGCGGTATTTGTTCTGCGCAAGCTCGACCTGCAGCTTGCCCTCGCGGGTTGTGGCACGCTGGGCGAAGATGTCGAGAATAAGCATTGTGCGGTCTATCGTAAAAGTATCGGTTGCGTCTTCGATGTTTCTTATCTGTGTGGCGGTGAGCTCACGGTCAAAAATTAATTGGTCTATCTCAAGGGCTTCGCACTGCTCTGCGAGCTCAGCAAGTCTGCCCGAGCCTATGCAGGTTGCGCCTTCTATAGACGGTCTTTTCTGAATTACCGTCGCAGCGACCTCCGCTCCGGCGGTATCACAAAGAGCGCAGAGCTCTTCCATACTGCGCTCTGCGTCAAACTCTCCGGTGTCAACCGACACTAGTATCACTCTTGGTTTTTCCTGATTGTTTTCTATCATAAAACTTGTTTTATAGCACTCCTGTTAATTCATCAAGACCTAACATTAAATTCATACATTGGACTGCCGTGCCGGCTCCGCCCTTGCCGAGGTTGTCGTACCTCGCCGCCAGTAGACAAATGTCGTTGTCGCCGAAGACGAAAATCTGCATCTTGTTCGAGCCCGCCATGCCGTTCGCCTCAAGGAAGCCGTCCAGATCCTGAATCGAGGTCTCTAAATTCATGACATCAATAAGCGGCTCGTGCTCGTAGGCTCTTGCGATGTAGTCCCATATCTGTCTTGAATGAAGGCGCTTTGCAAGGGTTCTTAAGTGCAGTGGCACGGTTATAAGCGCTCCGCTCGGGTAGTCGTCGATAATCGGGCTGATTGCGGGCTTATAGGAAAGTCCGCAGGCGTGCATGAGCTCCTTCTGGAGCATCATCGTCTGCTCGAGGGCATACATACGAGCCGAAGAGAAGCCGTAGGGACGGCTTGAGCTCTCGTACATGGCTATCATATTCGAACCGCCGTTGGTATAGCCGATGACGGAATTTATCATCAGAGGATGATAGGGCGGCATGATTTTTGCCTTGACAAGGGGCGCAAGGAGCAGAGCCGCACCGGTCGCCATCGGGTTCGGGAGGGCTGTATAGCGAGACTGAGATATCTTTTTGCGGTGGTCGGGCGAAAGCTCCGGCAGACCGTATGCCCACTGAGGCGACAATCTGTAGGCGTTCGACGTGTCAAGCACCTTGGTTGCGGGACTCTGAATGAGAGGCACCGTTTCGGTTACGGTTTTCGTGGACTGGCAGAGGATGACTATATCCGCAGTGTTCAGAAGATTCAGCCTCTGCTCCTCGGTGAACTTGGTTCTGTCCTCGAGGTGGATTACTTCGAGGTCGTCCCTGCCGCTCAGCATTGCATTTATATTAAGACTTACGGCACCATAGTGCCCGTCAATCAGTATTTTGTTCAAGAGTTACACATCCCTTAGATTTGAAGTTGCACACGGACATCATCTCATATTTTTTGGGTTTTGTCAATACTGCAGGGCGAAAAAAGTTTTAATTTCACCGTTTTTCGCGAAATTCGCGGCGATATTCGCGTTTTGTATTGCTCATATAAGAAAAAATCTCGGCTATTCGAAGAAAATGGGTTTACTTTTCGAAAATTTCTGATAAAATATTTTGTATGGATGCAATAATCCGCCGCTCTGATGTGTATTAGTAGTGAAAGTATGATTCAGGAGTGCGATTACATATGTGTGAAAGGAGTTCTTTACCGCAGGAATTCAGGTGCGGTAAGAGGAAAAATCATGGCTAAGAAGGATGTAAATGCCTACATAGCCTCCGTGATTGATAAATATTCGGACATGGTATACAGGACGGCGTTCCACGCGCTATCCGATACCCACTATGCCGAGGATATCGTGCAGGAGGTATTTCTGAAGCTGTGCCGCTCACTCCCCGATTTCGAATCGGAGGAACACGAGAAGGCGTGGCTTCTGAGGGTAACAATCAACATGTGCAAAAACTACAACAGAAAAGCCTACACTCATCCGAGCGTCGAGCTGTCCGAGACGATTCCCGCGACAGACGAATACGCTCACGAGGGTTCGGTTTTAAGCGCGGTGAGAGAGCTTCCGGAGAAATACCGGACACCTATCTACCTCTACTGCTTCGAGGGGTACCCCACCAAGGAGATTGCCGAGATTACAGGTACCAATCAGAACACGGTGCTTTCTCTTCTCATGCGCGGAAGAAAGAAACTTAGCGAAATGCTGAAAGGAGAGTTTGGCGATAATGAAATTATCTGATGACTACAAAAGTGAATTAAGCCGCCTTACTCTCAGTGAGGATTTCAAGGCGAAGCTTAAAGAACAGTGCATTGCCGAGGCGGGACTTGACAAGGCGACTGAAGCTGAAGAAGAAAAGACTCCCGAGATTCAGGAATCGAAATCGGGCAAAATCTACAAGCAGATGAAAATCTACCGTTACGTTGCCATTGCGGCATGCGTTGTGGCGGCTGTGTCCATCGTCGGCGGAGCGTCGATTATGTCGAGCGTCTTCTCGACCGTCTCAAGAAGCTCAGATTCTGCAAATGAAGAATTGTTGGAAGTGTACGACACGGACACGGATTGGGAAGACGATACCGCAGAAGATGATCCCGTGGAAGATACCAACTGGGCTGTTGAAGACACGGAAGAATTGGAAGTTGACGACATGGATATTCCCGAAGATACTGCAGTCGAATATGAGGATGAAGAATATGACGAAGCGGTCGAAGACCCTGTTGAAGACACTTCGCTCAGCTCTTCCGTAACCTCCGCGAACCCCGCAAGCAGCTACACTCCCGACGACTACGACGGAGAATACAACACCGAGGACTATGTCCTCGGCGGAAGCAACACGAGCGCCTCGAACACGGCAACTATCTATGCAAGCTTCGGCTCTTCCTATGGAACCGCATCAAGCTTCTATGATGTGCTCTATAACCAGATGGGTGACGAGTCAGAGACAATAGGTGTAAGCCTCGTGTGGATTACAATTACCGGCACGCCGAGCTCATCGAGTGTCCCCTCGCCTTCCGGCGACGATTACACACTCTACAGTGCAACAATCACTTATGACTACCTGAATGCTGTTTCCTGCGACATAGACATCTATGTCTGGATAAAAGGTACGGAAGACAAACAGGTCAAGGGCATGCCGACTTATGAGGTCGGGGACGAGCTTATCGTCTCGCTGATGCTCGGCGACAACGGTTGCATAACGGTTGTGGATGAGCTTATCTATGACGCTTACACGCTGAACGGCGTTGACATCGTCTACCACAGAGTTTACGGGAACGTCAACCCGGGTAGCACCGATATGGGAATACTCCCAAGTGAAGAAGAGTACTACACGACAACCTCGAACAACCCGGCAATCTACGTCCATAAGGCGTCCGCAAGAGAGCTGACGAGATACATCAGACGTAAGGTGACCGGCGAGGGCTATAACATCGCAGACCTCGAGAAGATTTCCCAGTACAGCATGGGCTTGGTCAGCTACAGCACCTTTGCCGACAACAGTAGCTCCGAAGAGGAAACGGAGACCTCGAGCGACGCCAAGGAAACGCTCAGCATCAATGCCGGCTCGTCGACAAGCTACTTCGACCTGACCGCCGCCGGCGAGACAATCTGGCTGAACGATGAGGCATCCGCCGTGCGTCTCGGCGAGCTCTACTCGAGCTCGATGACCGGAACCACGACAAGAACCGGAATTTCATCCGTTCTGTTCGTCGGCGGACACCTGAGATTCTCTTCGGAAACACCGTTTACGGGTGGAGTTACCGAGATTGAGATTACAAGCTCCGGCTGTCCCCTCGACATCAAATTCAGGGGCATAGCCGTCGGCGACACGCTCGACGAGGTCAAGGAAAAGCTCTCGACTTCATCGGTAGCGGTAACCGACGAAAACCTCGCCGACGGCTGCGTCATAACCATTAACAGCGACTACGGAACGGTAACGCTGACGGTGGAATATGGTGTCTTGGCGAAGATTGAGATTATAGCATAGCGACTATTTTTAAGGCTTCCTTGACAGGGAAGCCTTTTTCGTGTTATAATAACTACATATAGTGCTCAATATGCGAATTCAACGCAAGATTTGCGGCAACATTTGCGGAGGGATATAATGCCTAAGAAGGATTACGGAAACGAAGCGATACGCTCTTTGAAGGGGGCGGACAGGGTCAGAAAAAGACCGGCGGTTATCTTCGGCTCGGATGGGCTGGAGGGCTGTAAGCATTCTGTTTTTGAGATAATTTCGAACTCGATAGACGAAGCGAGAGAGGGCTACGGCTCGAAAATTACCGTCACCAGATATAACGACTTCTCGATTGAGGTTGAGGACATGGGCAGAGGCTGTCCGGTCGACTTCAACAAGAGCGAGAACCGATATAACTGGGAGCTTGTCTATTGCGAGCTCTACGCCGGCGGTAAATACGACAACATCTCCGGCGAAAACTATGAATATTCCCTCGGCTTGAACGGCTTGGGTGCCTGCGCGACGCAGTATTCCTCGGAATATATGGATGTCGAGGTCTTAAGAGACGGATACAAGTATAATCTGCATTTCGAAAAGGGCGAAAACGTCGGAGGGCTTAAGAAAGAAAAGGTCTCGACCAGAAAAACCGGCACCAAGACAAGATGGAAGCCGGACCTCGATGTCTTCACCGACATCGCCATCGAAAAAGAGTATTTCACCGATGTGCTGAAAAAGCAGTCTATCGTCAACCCCGGCATCACCTTTGTCCTCCGCTATCAGGACGAAGAGGGCGGCTTTTCGGAGGAAGAGTATCTCTATGAGAACGGAATCCTCGATTATGTCACCGAGATTGTCGGGGATGAGGCTCTGACCACTCCCCAGCTCTGGAGTGCCGAGCGAAAGGGCAAGGACAGAGAGGACATGAACGAATACAAGGTCAAGTATAACTTTGCCTTTGTGTTCTCGAAAACGGTGAAGCAGGCGGAATACTTCCACAATTCAAGCTTCCTTGAATACGGCGGCTCGACCGAGAAGGCTGTCCGGCAGGCGTTCACATCCTATATCGACACTTATCTTAAAAACAACAACAAGTACCTCAAGAACGAGACGAAGATTCAGTTCACGGACATCGAGGACTGCCTTATCATGGTTTCGAGCTCCTTCTCAACGCAGACCTCATACGAGAATCAGACCAAGAAGGCTATCAACAACAGATTCATATATGATGCGGCTGTTGCGTTTCTGAAGCATCAGCTTGAGGTCTACTTCATCGAGAAGCCGGACGATGCGCAGAAGATTCGCGACCAAGTCTTAATCAACAAGCGCTCGCGTGAGAGCGCCGAAAAGACGAGAATCAACACAAAGAAGCTCTATGCCGAGAAGCTTGACATGGCGAACATGATCAAGAAGTTCGTCGATTGCAGAACGAAGGACATCTCCCGCCGTGAGCTCTATATCGTGGAGGGCGATTCGGCGCTCGGTTCTGTAAAGCTCGCAAGAAACGCCGAGTTTCAGGCGGTTATTCCGATTCGAGGCAAAATCCTGAACTGCCTCAAGGCAAGCTACAACAAGATTTTCGAGAGCGAGATTATAACCGACCTGATGAAAGTTCTCGGCTGTGGCGTTGAGATAAAGAGCGCGAAGAATAAAGATTTGTCATCGTTCAATTTAAACAATCTCAGATGGAGCAAGGTCATCATCTGCACCGATGCCGACTATGACGGCTTCCAGATTCGAACCCTTGTCCTCACGATGATTTACACCCTCTGCCCCACTCTTATCGAAAAGGGATATGTATTCATCGCGGAATCGCCGCTGTATGAGATAAATACGAAGGACAGAACCTATTTTGCATACGACGAGAGCGAGCGAGCCGAAATCATGAAGATGATTGGCGACAAGAAGTTCACCATCCAGCGCTCAAAAGGACTCGGTGAAAACGAGCCGGACATGATGTCTCTTACGACCATGAACCCGGAGACGAGGCGACTTATTCAGGTCTCGCCCGACGAGGCTGAGCACACAAAGTTTATGTTTGATATGCTACTCGGAGACAATCTGTCCGCAAGAAAAGAATTCATCAATAATAACGGTCACGATTATCTCGAAATGGCTGACATCAGTTAAGGGAGGGAGAGAATATGCCAAGAAAGAAAAAGCCGACTGAGGACAAGCCGGTCAAGCTTACTGAAAGACAGCGTGATGCCTATATAGGTGGCGCCGGAACGGTCGTTGATGAGCCGATAACCGTCACGCTTGAAAAGAACTATATGCCCTATGCGATGAGTGTTATCGTCTCGAGAGCTTTCCCCGAAATCGACGGCTTCAAGCCCTCTCACCGCAAGCTTCTTTATACAATGTACAAGATGGGGCTTCTGACCGGTCCGAGAACCAAATCGGCGAATATTGTCGGTCAGACGATGAAGCTTAATCCCCACGGAGACCAAGCCATCTATGAGACTATGGTCCGACTCGCCCGTGGCAACGAAGCGCTCCTGCACCCATATATTGATTCGAAGGGAAACTTCGGCAAAGCGTATTCAAGCGACATGGCTTTTGCGGCTCCGAGATACACCGAGGCGAAGCTTGAGCCCATCTGCAATGAGCTTTTCGGGGACATTGACAAGGACACCATCAACTTCGTCCCGAACTATGACAACACCATGCTCGAGCCGGAGCTTCTGCCGGTCACCTTCCCCTCTATACTCGTAAACTCAAACGTCGGTATCGGCGTTTCGATGGCGAGCTCGGTCTGCCCGTTTAACTTGCGTGAGCTATGTGAGGCGACAATTAATATCATCCGTGACCCCGATTTTGATGCCCTTGAAGTCATGAAGGGTCCAGACTTTCCCGGCGGAGGATATATGATTAACGAGCCGGACAAGCTCAGGCAGATTTTCGACACGGGTAGGGGCTCTGTCAAAGTAAGAGCGAAGTATACATTCGATAAAGAAGCCGGTTGCATCGAGATTACCGAAATCCCGCCGACCACGACGGTTGAGGCTATCATCGAAAAAGTCATCGACCTCGCCAAGAACGGCATGAAGGAAATTGCCTATATCAGAGACGAAACCGACCTCGACGGCTTGAAGATTGCTATTGACGTCAAGCGTGGAACCGACCCCGACCTTCTCATGAAGAAGCTCTATGCGAAGACTCCTCTGCAGGACAACTACTCGGCGAACTTCAACATCCTTGTCAACGGCTATCCGAAGGTACTCGGCGTCAACGACATCATAAGAGAATGGATAAAGTTCCGTGTTGAATGCGTTAAGAGAAGGACCGCTTTCGATTTAAAGAAAAAGAACGAAAGACTGCATTTACTCGAAGGTCTCGAGAAGATACTTCTTGACATCGACAAGGCAATAAAGATTGTAAGAGAAACCGAGGAGGAGTCAGACGTTGTCCCGAACCTTATGATCGGATTCTCGATTGATGAGATTCAGGCGGAGTATGTCGCTGAAATCAAGCTGAGACACCTGAACCGTGAATTTATCTTAAACCGCTTGGCGGACGTCGAGCAGTTAAAGGCTGAGATTGACGAACTGAACGGAATCTTAGGCTCTGAAAGAAAAGTAAAGCTCATCATCATCGACGAGTTAAAGAGAGTTGCCGACAAATACGGTCAGCCGAGAAGAACCGAGATTATCTATGTTTCCGACGAGCCGCTCCCGAAGGAAGAAAAGACCGTTTCCGATTATCCCTGCAGAGTCTTCCTGACCAGAGAGGGCTACTTCAAGAAGATCACTCCTCAGTCGCTCAGAATGTCAGGCGAGCAGAAGGTCAAGGAAAACGACGTTATGATGCAAGAGTTCGACACCACGAATTCCGCTGAGCTTCTCTTCTTCACGAATTTCCACAACGTCTATAAGACGAAGGTGGCGCAGTTCAGCGACTCGAAGGCGAGCCTCTTGGGCGATTATATCCCCGTCACGCTCAAATTCTCGGAGGGCGAGACTGTCGTCAGGATGGCTGTAACGCAGAACTACTCGGGATGCCTCTTGTTCGTCTACAAGAACGGCAAGGTCGCGAAAGTGCCGCTTGAATCATATCAGACGAAGACGAACCGCAAGATGCTCCAGAATGCTTATTCCGACAAGGAAGAGCTTGTCGAAATGCTCGATGTCGGCGAGGGTGCGGATGTTATGCTCCGGTCTTCGAACGGCAGAGCGATTCTCTTCAACACCGGCATGATTCTCCCGAAGGCGACGAAGAACACCATCGGCGTTCAGGCGATGGCTCTCAAGGCTAAAGGAAGCTACATCGACTCGGCTGTTATCGTCACCGAAGAGAAGGCTAAGGAGCTCTCGAAGTATCGCACGAAGACGATTCCCGCCGCGGGACCCTTTGCAAAGGACCTCGAAGACCCGAACCAATACACGCTGTAACCCCTTTTGTCGCAATACTGAAAGGAATCCCTCGCAAATGCTCTCTCTCAATCACTTTATATGGATAGGAATCTCGGTTGTCCTGATTGTAATTGCACTCACACTTCTGCATAAATACCGACCGCCGATGAAAAACGTTCTGACGGCATGCTGTGTGATGGCGGTATTATCCGAGGTTACGAAAGTACTGAGCATGGTGAAGCTCGTCCCGTCGAGCGACGGCTCGATGATGACGCCGTACCTCGAGCTCAACCAGCTTCCGTTCAACCCGTGCTCTGTTCAGATTATATTCATATTCATTGCAAGGCTGACGAGTAACGAGAGCATTCGGAGGACAGCACTTGGATTCATGTATCCCACCTGCATTGGCGGAGCTGTCGGAGCTATTCTGCTCCCGATAATATTCACCTACAGTATTGACGCTTCGCAGGCGTTCACCCATCCCTTGGGATATCAGTATTTCCTCTATCACTCGATGCTCCTCGCCTTAGGAGTGTACATTCCGATGTCGAGGGAGGCTCACCTCGGGAGAAGGCAATATGCCACAACAATGGGGCTCTTCTTCTCGATGGGATTCGCGTCTATCTATATTAACGCGCTTTGTGCTTCTCCCACATATGTCAACGGCGAGCTCATAAGCGTGGACTTTGCGACGAACTTCTTCTTTACCGGCAGTCAGAGCTGGCTGATGAACTTCACGGACATAAGTCAGTGGCGGCTCTATTTCCTCGGAATAGTGCTTTTCGCCGCCGTGGGAATAACGGCTGTCTACATTCCCTACATAAGAAAGCCGAAAAAGACGGAATAAAGAATATATCACCCTTTCCCAAAATAAACTTGTACAAAGCTTATTTTAAGGAAAGGGTGTTATTTTACGGGCAGGAAAACAGCACTTAAGGGCTCACTTGTACTTTTGGTCTCTGTCGTTATTTCAAGGGCGGCAGGGCTTCTTTTAAAAATTCCGCTTACAAATCTCTTGGGCGGCACCGGAATGGGATATTATTCGGGAGCGTATGCAGTTTTCATGCCGCTGTATTCTCTGTGTGCGGGAAGCCTGTCTATAGCCGTGGCGCAGATGGTCTCGGAGAGCTCGGCGTTCGGAAACAGGCGAAGAATGCTTCTTATAAGGCGGCTTTCCGTCATATTCTTCGGGACAATCGGGCTGTTTCTTACCCTCATTCCTCTGCTGTTTTCGGGCTTCATCGCAGAAAGGCTTATCGGAATCCCCGAGGCGAAGCTGTCGATTATGGCTATTTCGCCTTGCGTATTCCTTGGGACGATTACGGCGATTCTTCGGGGATATTACGAAGGGCTCGGAGACATGACGCCGTCGTCGGTGTCGCAGACGGTCGACGCGATTGTGAAGCTTGCGGTCGGGCTCGGGCTGTCGATGGCGGTGAAGGGCTATGCCGTCGGGCTTTTCGAGACAGGAGAAGCAGTTTTCGGGGTATACTGCTCAACCGAATCCGAAGCTATTGAAATTGCTTTGCCGGTTATAGCCTGTGCCGCCGTTCTCGGAACTGCGGCGGCTGACCTTGCGGGAATGCTGAGCCTTTGCATCTTCGGGAGATTCCGCAGAGACAGGAACGTCATCTGTGATAGACCCGAAAGAGCCGAGCAAAAGGAAATCATCAGACGGCTCGTGAAGCTCTGTGCACCGATTTCGCTTGCGTCGGTGGTCTCGAGCCTTCTTAACACGATAGATTTGTCGACTATTGTTATGCTGATAGGAAACAGCCTCAGAAATAACCCCGAGCTCTACACGACCGAGTATGCCGCCGTGATCGAGAGCGGTGTGAGCCTAAAAGACCTGCCGAGCTTTCTTTATGGGTCATTTACCGGGCTTTCGATGTCGATATTCACGCTTGCGCCGTCACTCTGCGCCGTTTTCGGGAGAAGCGCGTTCCCGTCGGTTTCCGAGAACAATGCCCGAGGGAACAAAGAAGCGGTTTCAAAAGAAATAAGAAGAGTGATCTCCCTGTCGCTCTATATTTCGATTCCGGCGGGGATAGGGCTCTGCCTCTATTCGAGGCAGATTCTCGGGCTTATCTTCCCTTCCCGACCGGCGGAGGTGTCCGTTTCGTGGATGCCTCTGGCGATACTCTCCACTTCAACGGCGTTTATGACCGTCTTGGGGTCTGCCTGCTCGATGCTACAGGCACTCGGCAGGACGGATATTCCTCTCAAAATTAATCTCGGCGGCGCGATTTTGAAGCTTGCCTTAAACATGATTTTTATCCCGAACAGCAGATATGGGCTTTCGGGGGCGGCGATGGCGACGGTCGTGTCATATTCGGCGATGTGCATAGCCTCCGTAGTGACTCTTTACCGACTCACGGGCACTAAGCCAAGGCTTTTCTATTCGGTCGCCATACCGACAATTTTGGGCGTTATTGCCTGCATTTCCTCGACTTATGTCTACAGATATGCAATAACATATTTATCCTTGACAATTTCCCTCTTGATTTCTGTTATATTTGCTGTAATAACCTACATTTTGATGGTCGAATTATTGGACATAACCCACAAAAATCGAATTCGAACGCAAATTTTTGAATAAAACTCTTGTATTTTTAAAAAAATCAGTGTAAGATAAGTGTATCAAGTTGTCGGTGTATGCCGACGCATTTGCGAGTGCAAATACGGTTTATGGATATCGTATTTGCCATGGCGAAATAATTACGGAGGAAGTCATCATGACAAAAGTTGAATTAGTAAGCAAGGTTGCGGATAAGTCCGGTCTCTCGAAGAAAGATTCCGAGAAGGCTGTATCGGCTGTAGTTGCCGCAATCACAGAGGCTCTTTCCGAGGGCGAGAAGGTTTCCCTTATCGGTTTCGGCACATTTGAAGTAAGAGAGCGTCAGGCTAAGGAGGGCATCAACCCCAGAACCGGCGAGAAGATTCAGATTCCCGCAAGAAAGGTTCCCGCTTTCAAGCCCGGCAAGGCTCTTAAGGAGTCCGTTTGATTTTATAACGAAAGACAAAAGCCGACTTCGGTCGGCTTTGTTTTTTGAGATTAAAAAGGGAGAGATTATATGAGACTTGACAAATACTTAAAGGTCAGCCGCCTTATAAAGCGGAGAACCGTTGCCAACGAAGCCTGCGATGCGGGAAGAATCGTGACGAACGGCAAGCCGGCAAGGGCTTCCTATGAAGTGAAGGTCGGCGACATCATCGAGATCAATCTCGGGAAAAATCCGCTCAAGGTGAGAGTCCTGTCCGTTTCGGAATACGCAACGAAGGAAACCGCTGCGGGACAGTACGAAATTATATCCTGATTCAATCCGACCGAGGTCTTAAATAAGCCTCGGTCTTTGAATTTTCTTCTGTTTTTTCTGATATTCACCGAAATTTAAGGTAGATTTTAAGTTGGAATGGTATTATAATAGTAACAGTAAATAAGGGAGGACAGGATATGAGACTTCTTCTTGCGGAAGACGAAAAGGCTTTATCAAAAGCGTTGGTTGCTATTCTGGAAAGAAACAACTACTCGGTCGATGCCGTTTATGACGAGCAGGAAGCGCTCGACTATCTCGAGGCGGACAACTATGACGGGGTGATACTAGACATAATGATGCCGAAGGTCGACGGGTTCACCGTCCTCAAAGAAATGAGGGCAAAAGGAAACCAGATTCCCGTTCTCATGCTCACAGCCCGCTCGGAGGTGAGCGACAAGGTTGCGGGGCTCGACCTCGGGGCGAACGACTACCTCACTAAGCCGTTCAATTCGCAGGAGCTTCTGGCACGAATCAGGGCGATGACAAGAACCTCGACCCAGCATCAGAGCTCGCAGATAAAATTCGGAAACGTAACTCTGGACAGAGCCACTTTTGAGCTCTCAACTCCTTCGGGAAGCTTAAGACTTGCCAACAAAGAGTTCCAGATGCTCGAGTTCCTCATGAGCAACCCGCACACCATTATCCCCTCCGAGAGATTCCTCGAGAAAATCTGGGGCTATGACAGCGAATCGGAGATAAACGTCGTCTGGGTTTATATCTCCTACCTGCGAAAGAAGCTTGACGCACTCAAGGCGAACATCCAGATCAAGGCTGTCAGAAACGCAGGCTACTCTTTGGAGGAGATTCCCGATGATTAATAATCTACGCCTCAAGCTCATCGGCGCCACGATGTTTTCACTCATAATAGTTCTTTCGGTTGTGGTCGGGGTTATCACCTATTCTACTTATCGCGGAATTATCGACGATGCGGATGCCGTTCTGGCACTCTTGGCGGACAACGGCGGAGACTTCCCCGACAAGGTGGAAACGCCTCCGGACGACGACGGCATAGACCCGAGCGGCGGAAACGGCGGTGCGAACAACAGGCAGAACGCCATTCTTGAATCCCCTGAGCTCGAATATGAAACGAGATACTTCACCGTCACCTTCAACAACCGCTCGGGAAATCTTGTTTCCATCAATACCGGCAAGATTGCCGCCGTTGATAGCTCAGCCGCCGTCGAATATGCCGAGAGCGTTCTCGAAAAGAGATCGACAAAAGGCTTTGTCGACGATTACAGATATCTTGTTCATGAGAGCGAGACCGAAACGACGGTCGTATTCCTTGACTGTGCAAGAAACCTCTCGACCTTCAGAACAGTTATCACGGCGAGCCTCGGAATTTCGGTTGCCGGACTTGTGATGGTGCTTGTTCTCCTGATTTTCCTTTCGGGAAGAATTGTCAAGCCTTTCTGGGAAAACTATGAGAAACAGCGCAGGTTCATCACCGACGCCGGTCACGACCTCAAAACTCCCCTGACGGTTATCGGTGCCGATGCCGAAGTATTGGAGATGGATATCGGTGAAAACGAGTGGATAACCGACATCCGGAATCAGGTCACCCGCCTTACCGACATGACAAACAGCCTTATAACGCTGTCAAGGATGGAAGAGCCGGAACCGCAGTATCAGATGATTGACTTCCCTCTTTCGGACATTGTTGAAGAGACCCTTGAAGAATACCGGTCTCTGGCGAAGACTCAGGGCAAGAACCTTTCCGGCTCCGTTCAGCCGATGATAAGCCTCTGCGGAGACGAAAAGGCGATAAGAAGGCTTCTTGCGGTACTTCTTGACAACGCAATGAAATATTCGGACGAGAACGGCACCATAAGTCTTACCCTCGAACAGCAGAGGGGCTCAATCCGGCTGTCGGTGTTCAACACCTGCCCCTATATGCCGAAGGATAGCCTGCCGCACCTCTTTGACAGATTCTATCGGACGGATGAAAGCCGCAACTCGCAGACAGGCGGCTATGGCTTGGGGCTTTCGATTGCCGCGGCTATCGTCACCGCCCACAAGGGAAAGATTTCCGCCTCGACTACGGACGAGAAATCGCTCCTGATGACTGTCACATTACCTTCATGAAACTTTGACCTTATTTTCACTTTTATTTAAGGCAGACTTAAGGAATGTAAAGTATACTTTAAGCAATCCCTGAGGCGCATCCGCCATTCGTACCCTTTCTGAACTCCTTTCGGAATCCCAATAGCTGGTGTGCCCGGGGATCCCCCCATTTATGATTTAGAATTCGCAAACACCCTGAAATCTTAAGGAGGACCACAATGGACTATCAAGTCACGTTCAAGCGCTATGAAGTCAAGTATATGCTGACCCGCGCCCAGAAGTACGCGATAAAAGAAGCAATGCGACCTTATATGGAGCTCGACAAGTACGGAAGAACGACAATCAGAAACATATACTTCGATACCGAAAACTACCGCCTCATAAGGCACTCGCTCGAAAGCCCTACTTACAAAGAAAAATTAAGACTTCGGAGCTATAAGAAGGTCGGTCCCGAGGATCCGGCTTTTGTGGAGCTCAAGAAGAAATACAAGTCGGTCGTCTACAAAAGAAGGCTCGAGATGCCCGCAGGCGAAGCGACACTTTGCTTACTGCATGGTATTCCCCTTCCCGTTCACTCGCAGATTGCGAACGAGATTGAATATTTCAGAAGCTACTACGGCGACTTAAGACCGGCAATGTTTATCTCCTATGAAAGAGAAGCATACTATTCGGACGACGGCTCGGATTTCAGAGTCACGTTTGACGAAAACATTCTCTCCCACCAGGACGACTTTTCACTTGCAAGTGACGCCTATGGGCTTTCGCTTCTCCCGGACGGCATGACACTTATGGAAATTAAGACCTCGGGCGGATATCCGCTTTGGATGAGCCACGAACTCAACCGCCTCGGAATCTTCAAAACATCCTTTTCGAAATACGGGACGGCTTATCGCAGGATGTTCGAAGAGCACAGCCTGAGCCACACAGCACCCGTAAACACAATACAAGTAACAACCGGAGGACGTCTTTATGCTTGACAATCTTTTCAAAGGAATTTTCGATTCGGACACTGCTTCAACTATCGCTGTTTCAGACTTCTTGACCTGCGTGGTTTCCGCACTTTTAATAGGACTGATTCTGGCGTTATGCTATATGTACAAGACCAGATATACAAAGAGCTTTGTTGCGACAATCGCGCTTTTGCCGGCGGTTGTGTGCGTTGTTATAATGATGGTAAACGGCAATATCGGCACTGCGGTTGCGGTTGCGGGAGCTTTCAGCCTCGTGAGATTCCGTTCCGCCGCGGGAACAGCAAAGGAAATACTGGCAATCTTTCTCGCAATGGGCACAGGGCTTGTCGTCGGAATGGGCTACATAGGATTCGGATTCCTGTGCGCCGTTCTCTTCGGAGCTGTAAGCATGCTCTACTCTACCCTTGACTTCGGTGTGAAGAAGAGAGCCCAGAAATACAAGACTATTCACATCACTATTCCCGAAGACCTCGACTATACGGGAGTTTTCGACGACCTCATGAAGGAGTACACCTCCGAGCATGAGCTCACCCACGTCAAGACCACCAACATGGGAAGTCTTTATCGTCTTACTTATGACATCGTTCTTAGAGACCCCTCAAAGGAAAAAGAATTTATCGACCAGCTCCGTTGCCGCAACGGCAACCTTGAGATTTCCATCTCGAAGCAGGAAAATCAGGTTGCGGAGCTCTGATACGCGGTTTGTGACTGCGTAAGGAGAATAGAAAATATGAATCACAGGATAAAGAAAATTTTGTCGCTTATGACTGTGGTGGCTTTGCTTACTACATGTCTTGCGGGATGCTCATCGAGCGCTTCAAGCACCGACAATCCCCTTGTGACCATCGACTCGAGCGAGATGTTCCTTGAGATAGTCGATTCGGAGATTATCGAAGCTGACCCCGAGACGATGTTTACAGATGCCACCTCTTCCGATTCGGGCGAGCTGTTCAGCGACGAGGATTACGAAATCGGCTATGACGAAGAAACGAGCGACACCATTACCCTTTCGGGTACGTCGGCTTCGAGCGATTCTTCGTCGGTCACAATTTCGGGAAGCACCGTTACAATCACCGATGAAGGAACCTATATTGTAAGCGGAACCCTCGACGACGGCATGATTATTGTCGACGCCGACAGCAAGGACGATATCCAGATTGTCCTGAACGGCGTTTCAATCACAAGCAAGACCTCTGCGACTATATACGTTCTCAATGCCGACAAGGTTTATATCACGACCGCCTCGGGAACCTCGAACACTCTTGCGAACGGCGGAAGCTACGTTGCCATCGACGAGAACAACATTGATGCGGTCATCTATTCAAAGGACGACCTGACCCTCAACGGGTCTGGAACCCTCACTATAAACGCCAACGCCGGTCATGGGATTGTATCGAAAGATGACTTGGTCATCACAAGCGGAACCTACGAAATTACCGCCGCAAGCCACGGCTTTAGCGGCAAGGACTGCGTCAACATTGCGGGCGGAACCTTCACCATTTCTGCCAGCAAGGACGGAATCCATTCGGAAAATTCGGATGATACATCCCTCGGCTATATTTATATCACCGGCGGAACATTCGATATCACGGCTTCCGACGACGGAATAAGTGCATCGAATAATATCACCATAAGCGACGGCAGCTTCACGATTGATTCTGTCGACGAAGGCATCGTGGCGGATCTGGCTGTCATTATCACCGATTCGACAATCGATATAACCTCCGACAGCCACGGACTTTTGGCTTGCGAGAGCGTGAGAATCGCCGACGGCACAATTACAATAAATTCCTCGAAGGACGGAATCCACTCGGAGAGCTCCGAGGACACTACTATCGGATTTGTCTATATCTCCGGCGGAACGCTCAAGATTTCGGCTGACGATGACGGAATCAGCGCGGCGACATACGTCACCATCGAAGGCGGCAACATCACCATTAATGCGGGGCTTTCGACCTCGAATACAAGCCTGAAAGGTATTAAGGCAACAAGCTCAATAAAAGTTACAGGTGGCACCCTGACGATTGATTCGGCGGACGACGCATTGCACTCGGATGCGAGCATCACGATTTCGGGCGGAACGTTCACCATCGACGCCGAAGACGACGGAATCCATGCGGACACTACTCTTCAGATTACTTCCCTGTCATCCGCCAAGATTACGGCAGGCGGGCACGGTCTTTCTGCGGGAGAAAGCGTGAGAATCGCTAAGGGCAATTACACCATAACATCCACAAAAGACGGCATCCACGCCGAGGATTCGGACGATACCACAATCGGGTTCGTCTACATCTCGGGCGGCAACTTCACAATAAACGCCGACGGCGACGGAATCAGCGCGGCAACATATTTGCAGATTGAAGACGGCGATTTCGACATCACCACAGCAGACGGGGCGGGAGAGGTTTCGACTTCTTACACCTCAGGCGGAGCCTTCAGCTGGGACGGTTGGAGTTCGGGTTCAAGCTCGGATGACTCGTCGAGCACCAAGGGCTTGAAGGGCGGCTCATCGGTCACCGTTTCAGGCGGAACCTTCAACATAGATTCCGAGGACGACGGCGTCCATTCGAACGGCGACGTTACCATCTCAGGTGGAACCTTTAACATTGCGACCGGCGACGACGGAATGCACGCAGACGATGCGCTTACCATCTCGGGCGGCACAATAAGCATCTCGCAGAGCTACGAAGGGCTCGAGGGCACAACGGTCGTCATCTCGGGCGGAAATATAGACCTCGTTTCGAGCGACGACGGCATCAATGCCGCAGGCGGAGGCGATTCGAGCGGCTTCGGTGGATTCGGCGGCTTCGGCGGAGACTCGTTCTCCTCGAGCAGTTCATCCTCAAGTATTACAATTTCTGGCGGCGTCATCTATGTCAAGGCGAGCGGCGACGGACTCGATTCGAACGGAACACTTACGATGTCCGGCGGCGAGCTTTATGTCTCAGGTCCCACGACGAGTGCCGATGCTCCCGTTGACTGGGAAACTTCCGGAACCATTACCGGCGGAACGCTCATAGCGGTCGGTGCTTCGGGAATGCAGGAGAACTTCGGCTCGAATTCGACCCAAGGCTCGATGCTTCTCTCGGCAAGCGGCTCCTTGGGCGACACCATTACTCTTAAAGATTCAAGCGGCAACGTGCTTGTCTCATACACATGCAGTTCTTCTTACTCCTGCATCCTGATAAGCTGTCCTTCGCTCACTACCGGCTCGACCTATACAGTCACCTACGGCAATAACAGCACATCGGTTACCCTTTCAAGCCTTATCTACAGTGAAACCACAGGCATGGGCGGAATGACCGGCGGCAACATTGGCGGCGGCAACATTGACATAGGCGGCAGAGGCGACAATAACAACTCTGACAACGGAATGACTACTCCCGATTCCGGTTCCATTCCTGACGGAGATATGGGAGGCAACATAATGGGCGACATGGGCGGCAACCAAGGAGGCTTCGGCGGCGGAGGCGGTCGAGGCGGCGACATGGGTAGCAACATAAACGGCGGCACCCAAACTTAATCACGGGTAAAACCCGTCCGGATGAACGTCTTCTACATTTTCACCAGCGTTTTTTCACCCTCACTTCCTGTTAGTTCATCCGGGCGGTTTTACTATACTTCAACAAGAAATTAACTCTCCTCCATATTCAGATACCTCAAAAAAAGCCCGGGCAAGGAAATAATCCTTGTCCGGGCTTTTATTTGTGCTTGTATTTTCTTATCTCCGAACTCTTCCGGATGCGTTGCCGCCGGCAAGGGACTCAACTTCCGCTACCGAGCAGAGGTTGAAGTCGTGCTCGATAGAGTGCTTCAGGCAGGAAGCCGCAACCGCGAAGTCGATTGCCTTCTGGGGCTCGTAGCCGTTCATCAAAGAATAGATGAGTCCGCCGCCGAAGCTGTCGCCTCCGCCGACACGGTCGACGATGTGCATGTGGTACTGCTTCGAGAAGTAGGCGTTGTCGCCTGTGTAGAGCATACCAGCCCAGTCGTTGTCGTTAGCGGAGATTGAGGAGCGAAGAGTGATTGCAACGTGACTGCAACCGAATCTTTCGTGGAGCTGACGGGCGACGCTGATGTAGCCCTCGTGATTGAGCTTGCCGGAGTCGATGTCGGTGTTCTCGGCTTCGATTCCGAAGACGTCCTTGGCGTCCTCCTCGTTCGAGATGCAGACGTCGACATAAGGAACAATCTTACTCATGCACTCACGAGCCTGTTCCCTTGTCCAAAGCTTCTTTCTGTAATTCAGATCACAGCTTACGGTTACGCCCTTTGCGTGAGCCGCCTTGACTGCGTCGAGGCAGATTTCGGGGAGCTCGCCGCCGAGAGCCGGAGTGATGCCGGTGAAGTGGAACCACTTGGCGCCCTCAAAAATCTTGTCCCAATCGAACTCTTCCCTCTTGGCAAGAGAAATCGCACTGTAGGCTCTGTCATAGATGACCTTCGAAGGTCTCTGAGAAGCGCCTTTTTCTGCAAAGTAGATTCCCACTCTGTCACCGCCTCTGATAATGTCACTTGTGTCAACGCCGTAGCGACGAAGCTCGTTTACCGCCGCCTGACCTATTTCGTGCTTCGGAAGCTTGGTGACAAACGAAGCATCCACGCCATAGTTGGCGAGCGAAACCGCAACGTTGGCTTCTCCGCCGCCGAAGGTTGCTTCGTATGAATTAGCCTGCAAAAATCTTAAATATCCTTCGGGGTTGAGTCTGAGCATAATTTCGCCGAAGGTTACCGCTTTATTTCCCATGTCTGTGTCCTCCTATATTACTTTTTCTGTACGAGATGAATTGCGAAGCCCATGAATTCGTCCTTGAAGTATACCGCACCTGTCGGGATTGTGGACTCATCCGCAAATTCGTAGCCCTGTGACTTGAAGTATGCAACGGCACGGGCAGTCGAATTCGTGGCGATTGCGATGTGACCGTACTTGCCGGGCTTCGGGGTCTTGCAGATTTCAATCTTCTTATCTGCCGTGAATACCGAGGAATTGCCCTCGTTATAGCTGAAGCCAAACATAGTCTCAAAAAGCTTGGCTGCCTTCATTGCCTCCTCAGGAGCGTCGCAGTTGATTCCCATGTGAGCAAACTCGAGACCGAGCATTGCGTGAACGGCTTCTTTCGTAAGACGGGTAATTTCAGCCCAGTTTCCGGCATCAATCAAGTCCTTCTTGACCATCCATGTGCCGCCGCAGGCGATTATCTTGTTGAACTTGATATAGTCGACGAGATTAGTTGCATTTACACCGCCGGTCGGGATGAATCTTAGCTTCTGATAGGGTGCCGAAACGGCTTTAAGCTTGGCGAGACCGCCGTTCTGCTCTGCCGGGAAGAACTTGACGATATCGAGCCCTAAGCTCATAGCCTGCTCCATTTCGCCGGGAGTTGCGGTTCCGGGCATTATGACTGCGCCCTTCGAGAGTGCGTACCTGACAATCTCAGGATTGAAGCCGGGGGTGACTATGAATTCTACTCCTGCATCGAGAGCATCGTCGACCTGCTCCTTTGTAAGAACCGTTCCCGCTCCTACGAGCATTTCGGGGAGCTCTTTTCTGATTCTCATGATGGCTTCCTTGGCGCAGGCGGTTCTGAAGGTGATTTCAGCCGCCGGAAGACCGCCGTCGCAAAGAGCCTTCACAAGAGGAACAGCCTTGTCCGGGTCCTCAATCGCGATTACGGGGAGGATTCCGAGATTATAAATTTTATCTGCAATAGCTTGATAAGACATCGCTTTATCCGCTCCTTTGAAATTTTATTACAGCTTAATTATAAATGCTTGCGGGATAATTGTCAATAATCCAGAATTCAAATTCAGAAAAAAGTCTATGCAATACTTAAAAAGGTCTTGAAAAGAATCACGCAAAATGTTATTATTATCTTGTGAAATACTGAGTTGCCGTTTGCGCGCCCAGTGCCCGCAACGGACTCTATATATATTTGAAAGGCTGTGGTTATATTGAAAATGACATTCAGATGGTTCGGCAAAGACAGCGACAGCGTTACGCTCTCGCAGATTCGTCAGATTCCGAACGTAAGCGGACTTATGGGAGTCCTCGACTACAAAGCCGCCGGCGAGGTCTGGACCGAGGAGGAAATCAAGACTTATATCGACGAGGTACATGCCGCAGGGCTTGAGTGCGAGGTTATTGAGAGCGTAAACGTCCACGAGGACATCAAGCTCGGGCTTCCCACAAGGGACAAGTACATCGAGAACTACTGCATCACAATTCGCAACCTTGCAAAATACGGTGTCAAGTGCATCGTCTATAACTTCATGCCTGTTCTTGACTGGCTGAGAACCGACCTTGCAAAACCGAATCCCGATGGCTCGACCAGCATGTATTACGACGAAGAAGAGCTTGGAAGCATGACTCCTCTCGAAATCGTTCAGAAAACCGCTGAGGACTCGAACGGCTTCACTCTCCCCGGTTGGGAGCCCGAGAGACTTGCCGACCTCGAAAAAGTTCTCAAGCAGTATGAGAGCGTCGACGAAGAACAGCTTCTTGCAAACTATAAGTACTTCCTTGAGGGAATTATCCCGACCTGCGAGGAGTGCGGAGTCGTGATGGCTTGCCATCCGGACGACCCGGGATGGAAGATTTTCGGTCTTCCGAGACTTGCCCATACTCAGGAGGGCTACGATAAGATTGTCGGTCTTGTCGACAGCCCCTGCAACACCCTTTGCCTCTGTACCGGTTCCTTGGGCTCCAACACCGAAAACGACGTCGTCTCCATCATCCGCCACTTCGGCGAGATGGGCAAGATTGGCTGTATGCATGTAAGAAATATAAAGCACCTTGGCAACGACCGCAGATTCTGCGAGACGAGTCACCTCTCCTCCGACGGCGAGCTTGACATGTACGAGATTATGAAGGCAATCTATGAGGTCTGCCCCGACACCTATATCCGTCCCGATCACGGAAGAATGATCTGGGGTGAAACCGGCAGACCGGGATATGGTCTCTACGACAGAGCGTTGGGCGTTTGCTACCTCAATGGTCTCTGGGAGGCTATTGACAAGAGTAAGAAGGAGTGCAAATAAAATGAAGCTTTCTTTGGATTCGCTTAAGAATACTTCCGCTTGGGGAGAAATCAGACTCCCGAAGTATGACGTTGAAAAAGTAACCGAGAACACACATAAAAACCCCGTCTGGCTTCACTTCGGTGCCGGAAACATTTTCAGAGGATTCATTGCAAGCCTGCAACAGAATCTCCTCGACAACGGTCTTTCTGAAACGGGAATCATCGCCGCAGATACTTTTGATTATGAGATTATCGACAATATCTTCAAGGCTCACGACAATCTGACCGTCAGCGCAAGCCTGTTGCCCGACGGTTCGGTCGAGAGTGAGGTTATCGCTTCCGTTTGTGAGGCTCTGAAAGCCGATATCACCGATGAAGCTGAGATGAAGAGATTTTACGAAATTGCGAAGAGCCCGTCACTCCAGATGATTAGCTTTACCATCACCGAGAAGGGCTATGCCGTTAAGAACACTCAGGGCGAATTCACTCCCCTTGTTCAGGCTGATATTTCGGAAGGTCCGAAGCATGCAAGACATGCTATGAGCTTTGTAACCGGGCTGATGCTCGAAAGATATAAAGCCGGAAAGCTCCCCGTCGCGCTTGTGAGCATGGACAACTGCTCTCATAACGGCGAGAAGCTCAAGTCTTCTGTCATGACCATTGCTAACGGCTGGGTTGAGAACGGATTTGCAGACAAGGGCTTCGTAGACTATCTTAACGACGAAAGCGTCGTCGGGTTCCCGTGGAGCATGATTGACAAAATCACTCCCCGTCCGTCTGAGAAGGTCGAGGCTATTCTCACCGATGCCGGACTCGAGGAGATGTCCCCCATCGTCACCTCGAAGAAGACATTTATCGCCCCGTTTGTCAATGCCGAGAAGCCGCAGTATCTCGTTATCGAGGACAGCTTCCCGAATTCACGCCCTCCGCTTGAAAAAGCCGGCGTATATATGACTGACAGGGACACTGTAAACAACGTCGAGCGCATGAAGGTCACCACATGTCTGAATCCTCTTCATACAGCACTTGCTGTTTACGGATGCTTGCTCGGATATACCCTTATCTGCGAAGAGATGAAGGACGAGGATCTGGTCAAGCTCGTCTGCAAGCTCGGATATGATGAGGGCTTGCCGGTTGTTACAGACCCCAAGATCCTCTCGCCAAAGGCATTTATCGACGAGGTTATAAACGAGAGACTTCCGAACCCGTTCATGCCGGATGCTCCGCAGAGAATCGCCACCGATACTTCTCAGAAGGTTGGAATCCGCTTCGGCGAGACCATCAAGAGCTATGAGGCTAACGGAAACGTTGACAAGCTCGTTGCCGTTCCCCTTGCGATTGCAGGATGGCTCAGATACCTCTTGGGCGTTGACGACAACGGCGAGGCTATGGAGATTTCGAACGACCCGCTTAAGGATGAACTGAAAGCTACGCTTTCAGGAATCGAGCTCGGCAAGCCGGAGACCGTAGGCAACAAGCTTGACAGCATCCTCTCGAATTCCGAGATTTTCGGAACCGACTTAGTTTCGAACGGTCTTTCGAAGAAGATTACCGAGATACTCTTAAAAGAGATTTCGGGCACCGGTGCGGTCAGAGCTACTCTCAAAGAGTATCTGAACTGAAATGCTGAAAAGAATTTTTGCAACCCTGATGGCGGGCATACTCTTGATGACCGCCGTCGGGTGCGCACAGTTGGTTGAAAGCGACCCGTCGGAAACAGAGACCGAAGTGACAGAGGCTACAACCGTAGCAACAGAAGCTACCACTGAGCCGACCACCGTCACGACCGAGGCGACGACTGTTACGACAGAAGAGACTGTCACGACAGAAGAGCCGGACATAAGAACTGTAACCCTTCTCTGCACCGGCGACAACCTTATACACTCTTCCATCTACAATCAGGCACACAGAAGAGCGAAGGCGAACGGCGACGAGGATGGATATGACTTCGACTATGTTTATGAGAAGATAGAGAGCTACCTCGAGGACGTCGACCTTGCAATCCTGAATCAGGAGACTATCGTCACCGACGAATTAGAACCGAGCGATTATCCGAATTTCTGCTCTCCGGGAGACTTGGGGAGGAAGATGGTAGACCTCGGATTCAACGTCATCTCGATATGCAATAATCACGTTCTTGACAGAGGCGAAGAAGGTCTTTTGGCAACTCTTGATTTCTGGAAAGAGCAGGATGTCATCTGCTACGGTGCTTACGAGAGCGAAGAGGACATGAATAATATCCGCACTACCGAGATTAACGGCATCACGTTTGCTTTCTTAGGCTATACCGAGCACACAAACGGGCTCTATCTCCCGTCGGACACCGAATGCTGGATTATAAGAATCACAAATGCGAATATGGACCTGATTGAAGAGCAGGTCAGGTATGCCGACAGCATTGCGGATGTGGTTGTTGTGTCTGTTCACTACGGCACGGAGGTGTCGAACGAGCTCTCAACACTTCAGAAGACCTTTACGCCAAACCTCGTTGAATGGGGCGCAGACCTCATCATCGGAACTCAAGCGCACACCGTCGAGACTATGGAATACATAGACAAGCCCGACGACGGACAGGCATTCGTCTTCTATGGACTCGGGAACCTCGTCTCCGCCATGGCTGACCCGCTTGCGATGGTCGGGATTTTAGGCAAATTAGAAATCGCCAAAAATATGGACACCGGAGAAGTGACCATCGAGAACGTCAAGGCGATTCCGATTATCACCCAGTACGGCTATAACTACTCGAATATTCACATCGAGCCGTATGCTACTTATACCGACGACCTGCTGTCGTCGCACGGGTGCTCGGGATTCACTCAGGACACTATCGACAAAGTCCTGAGCTACATCCCCGACGAATTTCTCTCGATAGAATAACACCAAAATATAATCATTTATCAGGAAAGGAAGATGTAACAAATGAAATTTGCAGACGGATATTGGCTTAATCAGGTCGGGTATTCGGTAAACTACGCCAATCAGGCTTATGAGGTTGACGAAATCCCGAACGGTGTCAAAATCTTGGCTACGAATACTAAAATCTGGAATAGAGGACAGACCCTCGGAGGACCTACCCTCGAGCTTGAAATCACCTCCACCATGGAGAACGTTATCAAGGTCTCGGTTGTCCATTACAAGGGAACCCTCGACGATTCTCCGAAATTCGAGCTTAACGAGGACACAGGCTTCAAGCCCGTTGTCGAGAACGGCGAAAAGTGCGCCACTATCACAAGCGGCAACACCAAAGTTGTTATTAACAAAGAAAACTGGGGCATCGAGTATTACTATGGCGACAAGCATCTGACCGGCGGAAGCTACAGGGCATTAAGCTACATCACCGAGCAGAACAGCCGTGCCGAGAAGAGGCTTGGGACCCACATTGACGACACATTCTGGACCTATCCCGCAGACCCGCACACATCCTATATCCGCGAACAGCTCACGCTCGACGTCGGAGAGTATGTCTACGGCTTCGGCGAGAAGTTCACCCCGTTTGTAAAGAACGGTCAGACCGTTCAGGTCTGGAACTCCGACGGCGGAACCTGCTCGGATCAGTCATACAAGTCGATTCCGTTTTATGTTTCTTCGAACAGCTACGGCGTATTCGTGAATTCTTCGGACAACGTTTCGTTTGAAGTCGCTTCCGATACCGTTTCGAAAGTCTCCATCACCATCCCCGGCGAGAGCCTTGAGTACTTTGTAATCGGCGGCGAAAACCTCGAAGAAGTTCTTTCTAACTACACCACCCTAACCGGCAAGCCGGCACTTCCTCCGGCTTATACCTTCGGTCTCTGGCTCACAACTTCGTTCACAACTCAGTATGACGAGGCTACTATAACCTCGTTTATCGACGGCATGGCTGAGAGGGATATTCCCCTTTCCGTCTTCCACTTTGACTGCTTCTGGATGAAGGAGTATGAGTGGTGCAACTTCGAGTGGGATTTGAAGCAGTTCCCCGACCCGCCGGCAATGCTAAAGAGACTTCACGACGACAAGGGACTCAAGACCTGCGTATGGATCAACCCCTATATCTCCCAGCGTTCGAAGCTCTTTGACGAGGGCGTCGAAAATGACTACTTCATCCTGAACCCCGACGGCTCCGTCTTCCAGTGCGACATGTGGCAGCCGGGAATGGCTATCGTCGACTTCACGAATCCCGAGGCTTGCGAGTGGTATGCTTCGAAGCTTCGTGTGCTCTGCGAGATGGGCGTTGACTGCTTCAAGACCGACTTCGGCGAGAGAATCCCGACCGAATGTGTCTACTACAACGGCGCAGACCCGATCAAGATGCACAACTATTACACTTATCTTTATAACAAGACCGTTTTCAACGTTCTGAAAGATTACTATGGCGAGAACAAGGCTTGCCTCTTTGCAAGAAGCGCAACCGCCGGCTCACAGCAGTTCCCTGTTCACTGGGGCGGCGACTGCTCAGCTGAGTACAGCTCGATGGCTGAGACCCTCAGAGGCGGACTTTCACTTTCGCTCTCCGGTTTCGGATTCTTCTCGCACGATATCTCAGGCTTTGAGCAGACTGCAACCCCCGACATCTACAAGCGTTGGTGCGCCTTCGGACTTCTCTCGACCCACTCAAGACTTCACGGAAACAGCTCCTACCGTGTTCCGTGGCTCTTTGACGACGAGGCCTGCGATGTCCTCGGCTTCTTCACAAAACTCAAGGGCAAGCTTATGCCATACATCTTCTCTCAGGCTGTCAAGACGCATAAGATTGGCGTTCCGATGATGAGAGCGATGGTTATGGACTATGCTGACGACCCGACCTGCAGAACTCTTGACATGCAGTACATGCTCGGCGACAACCTCCTCTGCGCTCCTATCATGAACGACAGAAGCGAGGCGCTCTGGTATCTCCCCGCAGGAAAGTGGACCGACGTCATCACTGGCGAGGTTTACGAAGGCGAGAAGTGGCACCGTGAAAATATGGACTACTTCCACATGCCGGTTCTTGCGAAGCCGAACTCCATCATCGTCTGGGGCGATTTCAAGAGAGACTTCGAATATGACTATCTCAAGAACGCCGAAGTCGTTATCTACGAGCTCGACGACGGCAAGTCTGCAAGTGCGGTAGTCTATGATAAAGACGCTGTTAAGATTGCTGAAATCACGGCGACACGTTCCGGCAATACAGTAACCGTCAGCTATGACAAATGCGACTGCGACTTCACCGTCAAGCTGAGTAACACTGACAAGGCTGTCTCCTGCCCTGCCGGTTCTACCTCAGTTACTATCGAGCTTTAATCATGTCGAGCTTTGATATAATCTACGAGACTGTAAAACTTATTCCCAAAGGAAAAGTGGCTACCTATGGACAGGTAGCCACTCTTTCGGGTAATCCGAAATGGTCTCGTGTTGTAGGATATGCCCTCCACCGCAACCCCGAGCCGGGAGTTATCCCCTGCCACCGTGTCGTCATGAAAGACGGCTCTTTGACACCGGCATTTGCCTTTGGCGGGGAGAACAGGCAGAGGGAATTACTTAAAAGCGAGGGTGTGGAGTTTTTGGAGGATGGTAGGGTGGATATAGAAAGGTTCAGGTGGCGAAATTTGTAGGGGCGGATATTATCCGCCCGAAACAGAACCGCCGGACAACGGGCGGATGATATCCGCCCCTACATCTGAACCCCATTCAACGCGACCTCCGCTAACCTATCCCCTTCATACCTGAGCTTCAGTGAGAAGAAGGGCTCGTCGCTGTCGAGTAGTTCAAAGAATATCTTATCGCCTTCCCAGATGGGAAGGTTTTTTATTTCCGATTTTTTCACCCATTCGAGGTCGCCCTCATTGCAATCAAGGCTTAATTCGCCCTCGTAATCGGTGCAGGTGAATAAGTGCATTTGCTCGTCATAAGAGTCGTCGGTGACGAAAGTAACTATGCCACGGTATCTTGGATTCACGAGAGTGACGCCGGTCTCTTCATAGGCTTCGCGGATGACGCAGTCATAGGGCGACTCGCCGAACTCAAAATGCCCACCGATGCCAATCCACTTGTCGTGGTTCATATCGTTTTTCTTCTTGACACGGTGCATCATTAGGTATGCGTCGTCTTTTTCTATGTAACAAAGAGTAGAGTTGTCCATGTATGTCCTCCATGTATATTTCCAAAAAATCTGTTAATACTTAGCTTTAAAGAACGCCCGAACGGGCAGAAAGCGAGTGCAAGTTAGTATGAATGATAAAGTCAAGAAGAGTCTTAAATCGAGCGGGGTGTACATTGCTCTTTGCGTGGGGATTCTGGCGGTCGGCGTGGCGACGGCTGTTGGTTACCGGACGGCGGTGGGGTCTCTGACAGAGACGCTTATCCCCGACGTAAGCGACACGCTTGAGCTCCCCGACCTTGACGACTACGAAACGGTCGACTCGATTGTGACCGATGCCGTAAAATCGGATGAAGCGGTAATCGAAGACGACGACGCTTCGGAAGTGACCGCCGCCGACATCACCGAAGAGTTAGAGACGCTTTTCTATGAGGAGGCAAAAATGCTGCCGGTGTCGGGAGAAATCCTGACGGAATACTCGTGGGGAGAGCTTGTGAAGATGACGGGGAGCGTCTGGAAGACCCATGACGGAATCGACATCTCAGCCCCGGAAGGCACGGCAGTCAAGTCGATGACCTCGGGAACCGTTACCGACATCTATAACGACACCCTCTGGGGCAACTGCGTCGTCATCGACCACGGCGACACGGTTATAGGCTACTATTGCGGTCTGGGCGATGATATCTCCGTAAGCGTCGGCGATAAAGTGGCATCCGGGACGGTTATCGGAACGGTCGGAAATACGGCGGATATAGAATCGGATCTTGAATCGCATCTGCACTTTGCTCTCAAATACGAGGGCACATGGATTGACCCGATTTCCTATATCGAGCCTGTGAAATAATCGGGCTCTACAAATACGCAGTGCATCTTGATCGGTGCACTGCGCTTTGATTTTATCAACCCTTCAAGCCTTTCGCTTGGCGAACTATGTCCTCGACAACTATGTCATAGATTTCCCCGAGAGTGGAGCAATATTCGAGAACCTTCCAAGGCTCGTTTGTGTGGTAGTGAATCTTGATGGTTTCCTCGTCGCCGTATGCCAAGAGGCAATCGCCCTTGAAATGCTCGACAAAGTAGTCGTCAATTTCGTCCTCGTCAAGATTTTCGCCGTCGATGAGGAGCTGGGTGTCATACCTGAATTCTATCTCTTCACTGTTAAGCTGTTCGTCCATTGTGAACCTCCTATTTTACATTACAAGATTTATTATCATTCCGCTGAATGCACCTATCAGGTACAGAAGCAGAAGGATTGCTATGTTTTCTTTGAGTCTCTTGTTTGTCTTGAAGAGAACCACGATTCCAAGACCCGCTCCGGTCGAGAGCCCCGCAACTACCGAACCGAAGGAAAGACCGCCTGCGGCATACAAATTGGTAAGAAGCACCGATGCGGCGCAGTTCGGGATGAGCCCTATAAGAGCCGCCAGAAACGGCTGGAAGATGCTGTCGGTCATTAAGATGCTTCCGAGCCTGTCCTCTCCAAGAAGTTCGATTGCGAAGCCCAAGACAAGCGACGTTATGAATAAGAATATGAAAATCTGGACAGTGTGCTTCAAGGCGGAATAGACCACTCCGTGCTCCTCACATCCGCAACCCTCGCAGAGGTCGCGATAGGGCTCCTCTTCCTCGTTGCCTTTCCTATGGAAGAACCGGAGTATTGTGTCTATAAGAAGCCCCGCAAGAATCGCTATTATCAGCTTTGCCAGGATAAGCTTTCCGACGTCGGCGGCGTTTCCTCCGGACAAAAGAATCGGGATTGCTTCATCGCTCGTGGCGATGTAGACCGCCATCAGAGTGCCAAGGCTCACGAGCCTGCCCGAGAAAAGATTTGTTACGGCAACGGAAAATCCGCACTGCGGCACACAGCCGATTATCGCTCCGCCAATCGGTCCGAACGGTCCCATCTTGCGAAGAGAATTTGCAAGCTTGTCGCTCGCCCTGTGCTCCAAAAATTCTATCAGTAAGTACGCACCGAACAGAAACGGAAGCATTTTCGCCGTGTCTATGAGCGCGTCCAAAACTACATCTATAACTAAATCCATACAAAACCCCCATTTTAATTTCTAACTCTTCCATTTTACATTAATTGAGTAAGGCTGTCAAGTTGATTTTCACGCTTTTTTGTGCTACAATAGACTTAGATTGTACTATGGAGGAATCTGTATGGCTATAAAATACATATTGGCATCAAGTTCGCCAAGAAGACATGAGCTTTTTGCATTCATCACCAAAGATTTCGAGGTTATCTCGCCCGACTGCGATGAAGTGCTCCCAAAAGAGACCGAACCTTATTCGGTTCCGGAAATTCTGGCAGTCAGGAAGGCTATGAGCGTCGCAAAGAATCATCCCGACGAGATTGTCGTTGGATGCGACACGGTTGTGATTGTAGATGGCGTCATTTTCGGGAAACCGAAGGACGAAGCGAACGCTTACGACATGCTCGGGACTCTTTCGGGAAGAACACACACCGTTGTCAGCGGCGTCTGCATCTGCTACAATGGCAAGACGCTTTCCTTCTCGCAGGAGACGGATGTCGAGTTCTATCCCCTCTCGGATTCCGAGATTCGGAACTATATTGCCGAATTCAAGCCTTTCGACAAAGCCGGCTCCTATGGCGTTCAGGACGGCGGTGCGCTCTTTATAAAGGGCATAAGCGGCGACTATTACAACGTCATGGGGCTTCCGATTGCGAAACTCAAGCGTGAAATCGACAAACTCATCACGCTGGCGGGAGGCTGAGAGATGGGACTCTTCAAGAAGAAGGACAAGTATGCGCTATCTCAGAAAGATTTAGCCAAGTTCAACGGCAAGTCGATTCAGTACGCCGTCGAGAGGATTGACGGGCAGGAAAAGGTTCTCGGAAAGAACGGCGGGATTATAATCCTCGGCGACGTTATCGTCGTCATGTGCGAAGCTCACGAGGTTTTCAGATGCCGCATCAAGGACGCCACCATGGGCGAGCTACTGAGCGGAAACGGCGTTGAAATAGTCGGCTATGACGACTACACCGGCGAGAAGCGCTTTGTCACGGCACACTATTCCTACTATCGAAAATAGGAGGCGAATCTAATGAACGAGAAGCGGCTGTTACTCGTATATAACCCCAATTCGGGGACGAAAACCATTGCGAAAAAGCTTTCGGACATCGTAGATACCTTCACAAAAGGCGGCTATGAGGTCACCGTCCATCCGACGCAGAGACGGCTCGACTGTCTTGAGACGGTCTCCGAGCGCTGTAACCTTGGCTATGACAGAATCGTGATTGCCGGCGGCGACGGGACTCTGAACGAAGCCGTCAACGGGTTCATCAAAGCCGATTATCAGAGTAGCTTTGGCTATATCCCCTGCGGGTCGACAAACGATTTCTCGAAATCCGTTGGAATCCCGACGAGGACGCTCGATGCGGCTAAGACAGCTATAGAAGGCGTGCCCTTCGTCTGCGATGTGGGGAGCTTAAACGGCAGGTATTTCACCTATGTTGCGGCTTTCGGGACGCTTGCCGAGGTCTCCTACAGCACGCCCCAGAACGCAAAGAATCAGCTTGGATTCAGCGCATATATCCTTGAGGGCTTGGCTTCCCTTCCGGCGATGACCTCCTATAAACTCACATTCGAATCGGAGGAAAGATGCGGCAAGGGCGACTATCTCCTTGGGCTTATCTTAAACACCGTTCATGTCGGCGGAATGAAGATTCGGGGCGTCGACGACATCCGCCTTGACGACGGAAAGTTCGAGGTTCTGCTCATCAAAAATCCCAAAAACACCGCAGAGCTCAACCACATCATAGCTTCGGTCATGAAGCTGGATTTTGACAACGAGTATATGGACGGGTTCAAGACATCGAAGCTCACGCTTAAATGCAAGACGCCTATCGCTTGGACAGTCGACGGCGAAAAGGGCGGAGAGTTCAACGAATCGGTTATTGAGGTTGTTCCGGATGGGATAAGAGTGTTGGTGCAGAAGAAAAATTGATTGTGAAATAATAAAAATGCCGCCTCGATGATGGATCAGGGCGGTTGTTTTTATGTTTGGTTCACATCAAGCAATCAGATACTGATACAGCTCAGAAACGCTCATGTCCTGCATCATCCTTTTCAGGGATTCGAGTTCGGATGAGATCATCTCGTCGAGGACCTGCATGCCGAGGAGCTCGACCGGGGCTTTATCGTCGGTCAGGATTAAATCGCTGGGCTCGACTTCGGTCATGCGGTTATAGACTCGGGTCATGAAGGTATTTACCGTGCCGTCAAGGGAATCAAGGCTCGCACCGAGCTGGTCATAGCAATCATAGCTGTTCGAGGCGAAAAGAACGAGGTTCGAGCCGCTTGTTGCGACTGTGTAGACGCTGTCGAAGACGGATTTTATCGTTCCGCAAAGATAGTCGTTGATGCTGTCCTCTTCACCCGTCGAGTACATGTTCATGTTGACGACCATTACTCCGCCGTCGTTAAGGTGTTCGGCGACCTCCTCAAAGAACTCAACGCTCGACATCTGGCACGGGATTGTTATGTCCTGATAGGCGTCGACCATAATCACGTCATAGGTCTCGTCGGTCAGGTTGATATAGGCTCTGCCGTCCTGAGTGTAGGTCGTGACGCAATCGGAGAGGTCGAAGTATTCATAGGCAAGGTCGATAATCTTTTGGTCAATCTCAACGCCGTCGATGTCGGTGATTCCGAAATAGTACTCGCACTGCGTGGCAAAGGTGCCGGTACCTAGTCCAAGAATCAGGACGGAGGTATCTTCATCCTCGGCGGCTCCCGCCATTACCGGTGCGGCAAGGGCGTAGTCATAATACATGCCCGTCAGACCGGTCGTCTTCATCTTGACCGACTGAACGCCGAAGAGGACGTTCGTCGACAGGTAAATCGAGTCCTCGTCCTCCTCAACTCTCAAGTAGTTATAGATTGATTCGCCCTCATAGAGGATATCCGTCTCCCAGAAAGCGACGCCGATATTGTTCGAGAGAATTCCCAGTGCAAACACCACTACCATCGCGATTCCCTTGCCAACGAAGCGCTTCTTTTTCATAATCCAGTAAACTATGCAGACGATGTAGAGAATGCTTGCGAACAGAACGAAGGTCATCGCAGTGCCGATGTTCGGAATTGTGACGAAGGTCGGCAGGAACGTGCCGATTATCGAGCCAATAGTGTTGCAGGCTTCAATACGTCCAACGGTTCTGCCGCTCTCCTCAAGGCTCGAGGTTGCATATTTGACGAGGTTCGGGGTTACCATGCCGAGAACCAGAAGTGGAAAAACGAAGACGATTATGCAGGAGACGAAAGCCGCAACGATGAGATAATTCGTCGTCACGAACATCGCAAGCACCAATGCAACTCCGGCGATGATGAACTTTCCGACAAGAGGGATGAGCATTGTCCACGTTGCCGCTCCGAAAAGCCAGCCGAAGAGATAGTCAGGGTTGTTGTGCTTGTCCGCCATCTTTCCGCCGAGGACGTTTCCTATCGCCATCGCAATCATTATGGTGCCGATGACTATCGTCCAGACTATCTGACTCGATGAGAAATAGGGAGCCAGAAGCCTTTGTGCGCCGAGCTCTATCGCCATTACCGACAGTCCCGAGAAGAACGCCGTGGCATAAAACAGCCATTTGTTTTTCATTGTAACTCCTTTCGCAATTTGAATGGGTTTACCTATAGTTTTCTACTGCCGCTCTCTCAGCGGGGAGCATGCTCTCGTATCTCTTCATGTAGCTATTGAAGCCTTCGATGTCACTCTCAGTCGGAGCCTCTGTCGTGGACTTCATGTTGTCGCCGCAGAAGATGTTATTCTCGAGGTAATCGGCAAGGGGTTCGCCTTCGGACTTAAGAGCCATATACTGCGCCAGAAGTGCCATTCCCCATGCGCCGCCTTCGCCGGCTGTCTCCATGACGGAAACGGGAGTGTTCATCACCGCCGCAAGGAGCTTCTGCCCGACGCCTTTGGTCTTGAAGTAGCCGCCGTGACCTGTAATCCGGTCGATTTCCACTTTTTCAGCCGCCAGAATATCGAGACCCATCTTGAGGGTCGCGAGTGCCGAGAAGAGATTGTTTCTGATTAAATTTGCAAGCGTGAAATTGCCGTCGGGAATTCTCACGAGGAGCGGTCTGCCCTCGTCAAGCTTGGTGATGCTTTCGCCGGAAAAGTAGTTGCAGGAGCAGACGCCTCCGCAATCGGGGTCGCCCGTCATCGCATGAGTCAACAAGAGGTCATAGAGGTCGGGCTTTCTCATCGGATGACCGGAAAGAGTGGCGAACTCCATGAAAATCTTCATCCAGGCGTCAAGGTCGGAGGAGCAGTTGTTGCAGTGAACCATCGCAACCGGCTTGCCGTCGGGAGTCGTGACCATGTCAATCTCGGGATAATACTTCGAGAGGGGCTTGTCAAGAACCACCATCGCGAATACCGAGGTTCCCGCCGAGACATTGCCGGTCTTCACTCTTACGCTGTTTGTCGCCGCCATCCCGGTGCCTGCGTCGCCCTCGGGAGGGCAAAGAGGAATCCCGGGCTGAAGCCTACCGGTCGGGTCGAGGAACTTCGCACCCTCCGGAGTGAGAATTCCCGCATTTTCTCCCGCCATGAGAATGTCGGGAAAAATCTCGGAAAGCGTCCATGAGAAGCCATAGGGCTTGACAAGCTCGTCGAACTTCTCGACCATTCCGGCATCGAATCTTCCGGTTTCGGAATCAATCGGGAACATTCCCGAAGCTTCGCCGACACCGAGAACTCTGTTACCCGTCAGCATGTAGTGGATATATCCGGCGAGAGTGAGGACATAGGAAATCTCCTTGACGTGCTCTTCGCCGTTAAGGATTGCTTGGTAAAGATGCGCTATCGACCAACGCTCGGGGATATTGAACCGGAAGAGCTCGGAGAGCTCCCCTGCCGCCTGTGCCGTGATGGTGTTGCGCCATGTTCTGAACGGAACGAGGAGGTTACCATCCTTATCGAAAGCCATATAGCCGTGCATCATTGCGCTGAAGCCCATTGCGCCCATCGTGGTGAGCGGCTCGCCGTACTTCGACCCAAAATCGCTTGCCAGCGAGGCGTAGCAGTCCTGCAAACCGGTGTGGATATCCTGAAGAGAATATGTCCAGATGCCATTTTCGAGACGGTTTTCCCAGTCGTGAGCGCCCGACGCAAGAACTTCGCCTTTAGTGCCGGTCAAAATTGCCTTGATTCTGGTGGAGCCGAATTCTATTCCCATAAAGGTTTTCTTCTGATCTATCGCAGTTGTCATTACATAGTCCTCCGAAAGTAAAATGTTACCTTTAATTATACCCGTAAAAGCGCTTATTGTCAATCGTGAAGAGAAAATCTTTCGGGATTTGTTTTCGTATTTTCCTTTGTGCAATATGCACAAATCAGGGCTGAAATTGTAACAAAATTGTAATTGTAATTTCTTCCGAAGTGTGATACAATATAATGGGTTGAGAAAGCGGAACGGCTTTACAGCTTTTTGAGTCGCTCCCGAACCCGAATTTTCAGCTTATTGCTTTAGCTTATTTGCTCTCAGGAGATAAACATATATGGAAGAAAAATTAGTTATCAACGGCGGAAAGCCCCTCAAGGGCGACGTCTATATCAGCGGCGCAAAGAATGCCGCAGTAGCCATTGTTGCCGCAACAATCCTTTGCGACGAGCCCGTTACACTTGAAAATGTCCCCGAAATCGGCGACATCGGAATCTGCGTCAAAATCCTCTATGAGATGGGCGCAAGCATCAAAATCATCGACAAAAACACCATAAGAATAGACACAAGAGGAATCAGTGATCCGGTCGTCCCCTATGAACTCGCCAGATCTATCAGAGCTTCGAGCTACTTTATGGGAACGCTCCTCGGCAGATTCAAGAAAGCCGACGTTCCGCTCCCCGGCGGATGCGACCTCGGCGACAGACCGATTGACCAGCACATCAAGGCATTCAATGCCCTTGGCGCCGAATATTCGCTCGAAGGCGGAATCGTAAGGCTCAGAGCCGACGAGCTTATCGGAAATCAAATTTACTTTGACAAGCACACCGTTGGCGGAACCATCAACGCAATTTGCGCCGCCGTTAAGGCAAAAGGCTTGACTGTCATCGAGAACGCCAACAAGGAGCCGCACATTGTCGACCTTGCCAACTTCCTGAACTCCATGGGAGCCGACATCATGGGCGCAGGCACTGACGTTATAAAGATAAGAGGCGTCGACTACCTCAAGGGTATCACCTACTCCGTAATCCCCGACCAGATTGAAGCCGGAACCTATATGGTTGCCGCCGCCGCAACAAAGGGCGACGTGTGGGTCAAGAACGTAATCCCGAAGCACCTTGAATCAATCACCGCAAAACTCCGAAAAGTCGGCGCGACGGTTGAAGAATATGACGAATGCGTGCATGTCTATGTTGACGGTCCGCTTCTCAAAACGACGCTCAAGACCCTTCCCCACCCCGGTTTCCCGACCGATATGCAACCGCAGTTCTCGACTCTTCTGACAATCGCCGAAGGGACAAGCGTCGTAACGGACGACATCTTCGACAACCGCTTCAGGTACGCCAATGAGCTGAGAAGAATGGGCGCAGACATCACCGTCGAGGGCACAACAGCCGTCATTCAGGGCGTTTCCGGGCTCAACGGAGCCGCGGTGAGAGCGCCCGACCTCCGTGCCGGAATCGCGCTTGTAATCGCCGGGCTCATGGCGAACGGAACGACAGTCGTCGAGAACATCTACCACATCGGGAGAGGCTATGAGAACATCGAGGACAAGCTCATGGGGCTCGGTGCCGATATTGTCAGAGTCAGAGAGTACGACACCGTAAAGAGAACCGGCTGATAAATACCACAGATAATAATTCTCCTGCGTATCTCCTTTGCGGGATTTACGCAGGGTTTGTTTTGCCCAGATTCAGAAAGGGACGTGTCACGTTGTCAAGAATATATCCGCTGTTTTCGTCAAGCTCGGGAAATTCCTGTTTTATTGGAAATCCGAGCGAAGGGATTCTCATAGATGCCGGCTTGAGCTGTCGGAAGCTCACTCAGGCACTGCTACAGAACGACATCCCCGTAGAAGCGGTAAAAGCCGTCTTCATAACCCACGACCACACCGACCACATCGCGGCTCTCAAAGTCTTCAACAAGCACTATGACATCCCCGTCTATGCCTCAGCGAAGACGATGAGGTGGCTCATCGACCACGGACATCTGAGCCGTGGATGCTGTCAGCAGGAGGTCGGCGAGGAGATTGTCGTCGGAGATTTTGCGATTAAGTCGTTCAAGACGCCGCACGACGCCATCGAAAGCGTCGGATATAAGATTGAAATGCCGGACGGCAAGACCTGCGTCTACTGCACCGACCTCGGGCACGTCACGAAAGAGGTCGACGAGAACTTAAGGCTTGCGGATCTCGCATTCTTAGAATCAAACTACGATGAGAACCTTCTCCGGAACGGTCCCTACCCGTTCGCCTTGAAGCAGAGAATTGCCTCGCCTGACGGGCATCTTTCGAACAGTGCGAGCGCAAAAGAGCTCCACAGCCTCATAGAAAACGGGCTCACGAAGATAGTTCTGGGGCACCTGAGCCGCGAGAACAACACCCCGCAGATTGCCGAGAATTCGCTTGTGAGGGAGCTCGGAGACGAGTTCACGCGAAACCGGGATTATCTTCTGTACATAGCGCCTGTCGAAACAAGCGGAATGGCGGTGACCTTCTGATGAACATATCCATTATCGCCGTCGGGAAGCTTAAGGAGAGCTACTGGCGGGAGGCTATAGCGGAATATTCGAAGAGAATTTCCCGATTCGCTCATTTTGAGATTGTGGAACTCCCCGAGTCAAGGCTTTCTGACAATCCCTCCGACGCTGAGATTTTCTCGGGACTCGAGAATGAGGCGAAACTCATGCAACCGTACCTCGAAAAGAAGGGCGCATATAACATCGCCATGTGCGTTGAAGGCAAGCTCATCTCGAGCGAGGAGCTTGCAAGCGAAATCGACTCCGCCGGAGTGAATGGATTCTCAAACATCAACTTCTTCATCGGCAGTTCCTTCGAGCTTTCGGACAGCGTCAAGAAATCCTGCAAACTGAGAATTTCGATGTCAAGGATGACTTTGCCGCATCAGTTAGCACGGGTGGTGCTCAGTGAGCAAATTTATAGGGCGTTGACGATTAATGCAGGAATCAGATACCATAAGTAAACCCCTCCACCATGCTCCGCATGGTCCCCCTCCCCTTTCAGGGGAGGCTTTTTTCGTTCTCTCAAAAGTTTGTGCAGAATACAAAAAGGCTCCCCTGAAAGGGGAGCTGGCGCCCGAAGGGCGACTGAGGGGTTATCCCTCCATCTCGCAACTGCGAATTATATATCCTCTGACATCGGCAGGTTTGATGTTCAGGGCGAAGCCGAGTTCGCCGTAGAGCATATCCTCGGCAATCTTCATGTACCGAAGGTCGACAGCCGGAACGTTCTTCTTCTCGGCGACAAGCTCCTTCTGCTTCTCGAAGACGTGCTTGATAATGCTGATGAGCTTTTCGCATTCGTGAGTCTTAACAAGGGACTTATAGAACTCCATCGCGAGCTTCGAATCCCTTGGGACGTCAAGAGCGGGGCTTATCTCGGTTATTCTTGAAATCAGTGCCTCGGCGTTTTCCTTTGATATGACCTTACGCATAAGAATGGTTGAATCGGTCGGTGTGTAAATTTTACCCTTTCTGTAGAAGGGCACAAGAGTGTAATACTCCTTCTGCTTGTCCAGCCCCGATATCGAGGGCTTGCCGATGTCTTCAACCCTGCAAACGCCTTCGTTGCCATAGACAACGTAATCATTCACACAAAACATCATTACTACCTCTTTACTGTCTGTATTTCAATTACTATGAGTTAATTATAGCACATTTCAGTCCAAAATTCCAGAGGCAATTTGCACAAAATGAAAAAAATTATTAGCTTTCCGCCGTGATTCTACGCCGTTTGACGGCATTTTTTGCGAAGGCTTGACATGTGTGTTATAATAGTTATAGAATGAGAGGTGTGTGCTATGTCAAAGTGGGACGATGAATATGTCCGCCTTTTGAAGAAAATAAGACAGGACGGCATCGAGGTCGAAAACCGCACGGGCGTCAACTCGGTGAAGATTCCTTCGTGGCATTTTTCACTCGATATCGGCGAGGAGTTCCCTGTTCTTACGACGAAGCAGCTTTTTATCCGTCAGGCGGTGCTCGAAATGCTCTGGATTTACCAGGTGCAGTCGAACGACGTGAGGTGGCTTCAGGAAAGAAACGTCAACATCTGGAACGAGTGGGAAATTGGTGAAGACGGCTTCTGGACTGCGACGCAGATGGTTCCGGACGGAAACGGCGGGCTTATAAAAAAAGAAATCAGAAAAGAATTCGGCAAGGAATGGGCGCACACCATCGGCACAGCTTACGGCTGGATTGTCCATAAATTCGGGCTCATAGATGAGCTCATAAATAAGCTCAAATACAATAGAACCGACAGAAGAATGGTTATGTCGCTATGGCAGAACGACTATCTCGAGAGTGCGGTTCTCCCCTCCTGCGTGTGGAGCAGTGAGTGGGACGTCACGGACGGAAAACTCAACGCATGGGTTCATCAGAGAAGCTGTGACGTGCCTTTGGGGCTTCCCTTCAACGTGACACAGTATTCAGTGCTTCTCTGCATGCTGGCGCAGGTTACGGGGCTCAAGCCGGGAACAATAGACTGGTCTATAAAGGATGCGCACATCTATGTCAACCAGATTTCCGGCATCGACGAGCAAATCCGGCGCTATGACGAGAACGGCGGAGGATATCCTGCCCCGAAGCTCTGGCTGAACCCCGAAGTCGACGATTTCTATAAGTTCGACAACTCGGCGGATTGCCTTGACGTCAAGCTCGTGGATTACAAGCACATGGGTAAGATTTCCTTCCCGATTGCGCAGTGAGGAGACAAGCGTATGATTAAGATTGTTGCAGCTGTCGGGAAAAACCGGGAGCTCGGGCGAAATAATTCGCTCATCTGGCATCTCCCCACGGACATGAAGCTTTTCAGAGCCGAAACCCTCGGACAGACGGTTGTAATGGGGCGGCTTACATACCTTTCAATCGGCAGACCGCTCTCGAAGAGAAGAAATATAGTAATTACAAGAGACAAGAGCCTTAAGATTGACAGCGTTGAGATTGCGGGCTCGCTTGAGGAAGCGTTTGAGCTTTGCAATAGTAATTGCTGTGTAATCGGCGGGGCGCAGGTGTACTCGCAGGCGTTAGAGCTTGCCGACGAGCTTGTTCTCACCGAAATAGATGCCGAATGTCCCGAAGCGGACGCTTTCTTCCCGAAATTCGACAAGACGAAATATCAGGCTGAGATTGCGGCTGAGGGCGAGGATGACGGGATAGCGTTCAGACAGGTAAGGTATAAGAAAATCTGACATAAAAACAACCCCTTCCAAAATCCGGAAGGGGCTTTATTATGCTTACTGTCAGTCCTTCGGCAGGGTCAGGTCCATTTTTTTGATTCTGACGCTGTTGAAGAGGACGGCGACGGTGGAGACGGCGAGGCAGACAAGGCAGATGAACGCGTCTATCGTCGGGTTGGAGATTATGAAGGGCGAGAACGCCATTAGCGGCACCGTTACGGCGTTAAATATCATTCCGAAGAGGAAGTTCGAGGAGATGGTCTTCTTCGTTTCTGACGAGATCCTGACGGCATTGGAGGCATCCCGCAGGTCGTTCTTGAGAAGAACTATATCGGAGGCTTCGAGCGCAACGTCCGAGCCGTCCTTCATCGAAATTCCGACATCGGCGGCGGCAAGGGCGAGAGCGTCGTTGGAGCTGTCCCCTATCATCGCGACGGTTCTTCCGCCGTAGCGAAGCTTGCGAATCATCTCGGCTTTCTTTGATGGCGAAACGTTTTCGGCATGGTCGTAAACCCCGATTTCCTCAGCGACCGATTTTCCGGTGCCTTGGCTATCGCCGGTGACCATTATGGTGCGGATTCCGAGCTTGGCGAGGCGTTCAACCCCGGCTTTACTCGTCGGCTTGAGCTTGTCCTGAAACGCGATTGCACCTATCGGTGTGCCGTTCCTGGTGACGGCGGCTATCGTCTTGCCATCGTCGCTTAAATGCTGGCAGACGGCGGCATAGCCCTCAAATTCATCGATAAACACTGCATCCGCTCTTCCGACGGAAACGCTGTCCTCCTCGATAACGCCCTTGACTCTGAAGCCCTCGACCGACTCGAAAACGTCGCAATCAAGCGGCTCGATGTCGTTCTTCTTGGCATAATCAAGGACCGCCGAAGCAATCGGATGGGTTGAGTGGGACTCAAGAGAAGCGGCTATCATGACGACCTCAACGGCGTCGGTGCCGAACGGGATAACGTCGGTGACAAAAGGCTTGCCGACGGTGATGACGCCGGTCTTGTCCATGACGACGGTGTTGATAGACTCAATCTTTTCGAGCGCAGAAGGGCTCTTATAAACAACGCCTTCACGCTCGCCACGGGAAACGGCGGCATTCACGGCAAACGGGATTGCAAATCCGACCGCACATGGGCAGGACGTGAGAAGCATCCTCTCGAGGACCTCAAGAGACCTTGCGAAATCGCCCGAAGCCATCAGCCAGATGAAGAAGACCAAAACCGACACTCCGACGACACACAAGGAATAAACCCTCTCGTCTCTCTGGAGGTGAGTATAGACCTTCGAATCGGTGCTCTTGACAGCTTCTGCATTGCGGGCGGCGATTATCATCTTGCCGAGGTTCGACTCATCGCCCAAAACTTCGGCTTTAATTGTTATAAATCCGCTCCGGCAGACGGTTCCCGCAAAAATCCCGTCATCGACCGTTTTCTCAACCGGGATTGTCTCTCCGGTGAAGAGGCTCTCGTCGACGCCGGCTCTTCCCGAAAGAACCGAGCCGTCGCAGGGGAAGCTCTGCCCGGGCTGGATGAGAATCGTGTCGCCCTCGGAAATCTCCGAGACGGAGACGGTATATTCAACATTATTTCTTACAACAGTGACGTTCTTCGGGAAAAGCTCCTGAAGCTTGTCGGCGGTTGAGCCCTTTGACTTGTTCAGCTTCTCCCCGAGATACTCAGCCCACATCATGAAAAGAATTATCACGGCGCAGGCTTCGAAGTGGATTCTGTCGGCATATTCCTCGCGGCTGATTATTACCATTACGAGGGAGTAGAAAGAAGTCGCCGTCGCAAGAGTTGTCGCAATTGCCGCAAGGCTGTCGATGTTCGGATTGAATTTTACGAGCCTTCCGAAGCCACGGATATAGATTTCCTTCCCCAGAAACAGAATCGGGACGAACAGCGCAAGCCGCACAAGCGACATTATCGCCACATTTTCGTCAAGGAACGGAATTGGCAGACCAAACGCCCTCACTCCCGCAAGATAGAGAAGCAAGAGAGTGAGAACCAGAACTCCGGCTATGTCTCCTCGAGTGATTGAATGACCGGCTTCTTTTGATTTTTTATTCGAAACAGGAACGACTTTTTTTGCCGCATCGTTACCTTCCATAATATCACCCCTTATTGACAACAATTATAGCACATTATTTGACATAAAGCAACTTATTGAGACAAAAAGAGAAAGCGAACGCTCCTGATAGAACTATGAATTCTATCAAGAGCGTTTTCTCACACTACTTATGAAAAGGCTTTTGGCGTTACTGACTTACTTTCGGGAACTCGATTGTTATCGTGGTTCCGACGTTTTCTTTACTGTCAAGGGTGATTTTTGCGTCGTGGTAGATGGCGCCGTGCTTGACTATCGAAAGACCCAAGCCTGTGCCCGGAACTTCGCCGGAACGGCTCTTGTCGACGCGGTAGAACCGCTCGAAGACTCTGTCCGTCTCCGACTGCGGGATTCCGCAACCGGTGTCGGCAACTTTCAAGACCACGCTATCGGTGGTTTCGCTCACACTGATATTTGCCTTGCCGCCTTGGCGGTTGTACTTTATGGCGTTGTCGGCGAGGTTATATATCATTTCGTCGAGAATTCTGAGAATTCCGTTGACATGTGCGCTCTCGCCCTCGACGGTGAGCTCGACTCCCTTCTTTTCGGCTTCTTGCGAAAGACGCTGTCTGACGCTTTCGGAAAGGGTCAGTAGGTCGACATCTTCGCGGTCGAGCCCTCCCACATTGCCTTCGTCAAGTTCACTCAGCTTGATTATGTCGCCAATAAGCGCTATCAGCCGCTGTGCTTCGTCATAAATGGACTTCGAGAAATCCTTTGAAAGATCATTAGGCACATCCCCCGCCATCAGCATCTCGGCAAAGCCGGAGATTGATGTGAGCGGCGTTTTCAGCTCGTGGGAGACGTTCGAGGTAAATTCGCGTCTTAGCTGTTCCCTCTCCTGACTTTCGGTCACGTCGAGGATTATGATTACCGCGCCGATTACGGCGTTTTCTTCATATACGGGGCTTGCGATAAGGCTGTAGCACCGTCCGGATACCTCCATCGAGCTCTCGGCTTTCTCACCGGAAAGCGCAGACTCGATGGCGGTTCTCAACCCCTTTGTGCGGTTGTATCGGAGGACGCTTCCACTGACGGGAGTGCTGAGTCCGAGAAGGCTCAGAGCCGCACTGTTGTATGTCAGGATGCAGAGGTCTTTGTCGATGACGAGGAAACCCTCTGTCATGTTTTCGGTTATGAGTCGGAACTCCGACTGCTGTTTTTCGGCACTCTTTATCTGCTCCGCTATCGTCCTTCTCTGAACCGAAAGCTTGTTGAGAAGAGGCGTAAACTCCTCATAGGTTTCGTTCTTTTCGGGAGAGTCGAGATTGAGGTTGTTGATTGGCTCGACTATCGACTTCGAAGCCCTGAGCGAAAGGAGAAGCGAGAGAACAAGCGCAATCGTAAGGACAACGAGTATCGGTCTTACAAGCCCAAGAAGGACAGTCACAACCGTGTACTGAGTTGCCGCAACTCTCAGAACGCTTCCGTCGTCAAGAAGAATCGCATAATAGATTGTCTTTTCGGTGAGGGTTTCGGAGTAACGGGTGCTCGAACCGGTTCCGGTCGCAAGAGCCTCGATTATCTCCTCGCGGTCGGAGTGGTTCTCGAGGGTTTCCACATCGGCGGCAGAATCATAAATAACCGTTCCGTCGGAGGCGATAACGCTGATTCTCGATTCCTCGTCGCCATAGCCTTCGATAAGCTCGATTCCCTCTTGGTTGACGGCGTAAGCTATATACTCCGCCTTTTCCTGTAGCTGAGATTCGAGACTCGTTTCGAAGTAGTCGAAGAGTACGCCCATAATAAGGGCGATGCAGGCAATCAGCACAAGAAGTGCCACCAAAATTACCGAATGAAATATTTTTTTACTGAGTGTGCTCAATTTTTATTCACCTATTCTGTAACCGACTTTTTTTACTGTCTGGATAAGGCTTCCCGATTCGCCTAACTTCTGGCGAAGCGTCCTTATGTGGACGTCAAGGGTTCTCGACTCGCCGTAGTACTCACCCCAGATGTGGTTAAGGAGCTCTTCCCTGCCGACAACCTTGCCGTTCGCCTGCAAGAGCATCAGAAGGATGCTGTACTCCTTGAAGGAAAGTGACACAGGCTCGTCGCCGACCCTGACAGTGTGCTTTTCGGAATCGAGGTGTACGTTTCCGACATTATATTCGGTCGACTTGTCAATCGCCTTGCCGCTTCTGCGGAGGACAGCTCTGACACGGGAGGAAAGCTCAGTCATACCGAAGGGCTTTGTGATGTAGTCGTCGGCGCCGAGGTCAAGACCGGTTGCCTTGTCGAACTCGCTTCCCTTTGCTGTAAGCATTATAACAGGCATATCTGATTCGGCTCTGACTTTCTTCAGGATAGAGAGTCCGTCCTCCTCGGGGAGCATTATATCAAGAAGCAGTAGCTCCGGCTTCTCCTGCCGATATTCATCCCAGAACTCTGCGGGAGTCGGGAAGCCGACTATGTCGTGACCTTCTTTTGAAAGTGCGTAGCAGATGAGCTTTCTTATATTGTCGTCATCCTCTATGAGATAAATCCTTGCCAAGACCATCACTCCTTAGACAGTTTACACGGCTATTATATCACGATTCAAGCCGTCTTGCAATAGTAACACTTCTCAGGCTTGGGGTCTTTGTTTGTGTTCGCCACTGACGGAATAGATAACCCACTCGGCTATGTTGACGGCGTGGTCGCCGATTCTCTCGAAGTACTTTGCAATCATGAGTAAATCGATATAGAGCTCGCCTGCGCCGCTCTTACTCTCGATTGCCGCAATAAGCTCGTTCTTGACGGCGTCGAAAAGTCTGTCGACAACGTCGTCCATGGCGATAACCGCTTTTGCGGCGGCTACGTCCTTTGTTACGAACGAGTTGACGCTTTCGGTTACCATTCTGACTGTGGCTTCCGCCATGTCGTAAATCTGGATTTCTCCTCCGACCTTGAGAGGCGCGATGTTCTTTGCGACATCCGAGATATCAAAAGCCTGATCGCCGATTCTCTCCATGTCGGAGGTCATACGGAGTGCGGAAGAAATGACTCGCAGATCGGTTGCAACCGGTTGCTCGCGGATTATGAGCTTCATGCAAAGGTCTTCGATTTCGCGCTCCTGACGGTCAATCTGTCTCTCCGCCTCGGCGGCATTATCCAAAAGCTTATTGTCAGCCGTCGAGAGATATTTTACAGCGGATGCGATTGCGTCCTCGCAAAGGGCACCCATTTCTATAAGCTCATTATTCAAAAGTTCAAGCTGCCTTGAAAGATTTTCTCTCATCATCCGAACCTCCCCGTTATGTATGCTTCTGTGCGGTCGTCAGAGGGCGAGGAGAACATCTTGTTGGTGTCACCGTACTCGACCAGCTCGCCCAAGAGGAAGAACGCCGTCTTGTCGGCAATTCTCGCCGCCTGTTGCATATTGTGTGTTACTATTACGATTGTGTAATTCTTGCGGAGCTCCAATGCGAGCTCTTCTATTTTTGATGTTGAAATCGGGTCAAGAGCCGAAGTCGGTTCGTCCATGAGGACCACCTCGGGCTCTACCGCTATTGTTCTTGCGATGCAAAGACGCTGTTGCTGTCCACCGGAAAGTCCCAAGGCGCTTTTCTTCAGTCTGTCCTTGCACTCGTCCCAGATTGCCGCCTGTCGGAGCGAACGCTCAACCGCTTCGTCAAGCTGAACACGGGATCTGACACCCTGAACTCTCAAGCCATAGGCAACGTTGTCATAGATGCTCATCGGGAAGGGGTTCGGCTTCTGGAAGACCATGCCGACACGTCTTCTGAGGACCGACACATCTATGTCTTTGTATATGTCTACACCGGCAAGTGTGAGCTTGCCCTCTATCTTTACGCCTTCAACCAGGTCATTCATACGGTTGAGGGACTTTAAAAACGTTGATTTTCCGCAGCCGGAAGGTCCTATCAGTGCGGTTATGCGGTTCCGCGGGATTGCAAGGCTTACGTCCTTGATTGCGTGATTTTCGCCGTACCAGAGATTCATATGCTCGACATCTATCAAGGTTTCGCCATCGGAAAGAATCTCCGAATTCTGAACTTCTCTTATTTCTTTGTCGTCGTTTTCGACCCTTGTTATATCAATCTCAGCCTTCATTCTCCGTCCTCCTCTTTAGCTTCTTGCCGGCAATCTTTGCGGCTGTATTTATTATAAGTGTAAGAATAAGCAGTATGAACGCGATTGCAAACGCCGTTCCCGAATCGGCACGCTCCTTGGCGTAGACATAAAGTGCAACCGCCAGTGTCGAGCCAGAATGGTTCGGGGTTATAGCCTCAAGAGGCGTGTAGATGACGTCCGCCATGCCTGCGGTGAAGAGAAGCGCCGCACTTTCGCCGACGATTCTTCCTATTGACAGGATACAGCCGGTGACGATACCGTCTATAGCCGAGGGAAGGACAACGGTGCGGACCATGTGCCACTTTCCGGAGCCGAGTGCCAAGGAACCCTCGCGGTAGCTATTGGGAACAGTCTTCAAGCTCTCCTGAACTGTTCTGACTATCGTCGGAAGAGTCATGATTACGAGTGTAAGTGAACCCGCAAGAAGGCTTGTCTTGAGCTTGAAGGTCTGGACGAAGATAAGCATGCCGACCAAGCCATAGATGATTGACGGGATTCCCGCAAGCGTTTCGGTCGCAAATTCGATTACCGCAACTGCTTTCTTGTTTTTTGCATATTCATTTAAGTATATCGCCGCTCCCGTTCCGACGGGGAGAACGATTACAAGCGTCATGATTACCACATAGATGGTGTTTAAGATGTTCGGGAGAATTCCCGTTATGCCTTTTAAGTAGCTGACGCCGTTCGAAAGGAATTCCCAGCTGATATTCGGAAGTCCTCTTATTACTATCACCACTACCACAAACAGCACTGCGGCTATGATTAATACCGCTGAAAGATAGACAAGTGTCTTGAGAATCGCTGTTTTTACTTTTCTGGAAGTGGATATACTGCCATTGTTCTTTTTCAAATCTTTCATAAGTTATTTGTCCTTCTTGCGTTTTACAACAAGATTCAGTATTAGGTTTACTATCATGATGAATACGAAGAGTACCAATGCTATGCTGAACAGTGCCTGACGCTGGAGACCCGAAGAGTAAGCCATTTCGCTTACTATAGCCGTTGTCAGGAATCTGACGCTCTTGAAGAGCCCGGGCATATTCGCAACGTTTCCGGCTACCATCATTACCGCCGTAGCCTCGCCGATTGCTCTACCTGTTCCCAATACCAGAGACGCGAGGATTCCGCTCTTCGCCGCAGGAATCGTGACATTGAAGATGGTTTCTGTCTTGTTGGCACCGAGTGCCAAAGACGCTTCTTCATACTCCTTGGGAACTGCCCTTATCGCGGTTTCGGACATCGAAATTACCGACGGGAGAATCATTATTATCAGGACTACTATTGCGGAGAAGAGATTTGCTCCGTCGGGAAGGTTGAACATCTCTCTGACTGCGGGAACAACATAAATCATTCCGACGAGTCCGAAGACTACCGACGGGATTCCACTCATGAGGTCGACTATCGAACGCATTATTCCAGAGAATCTCTTGCCGGACATCTTTGCTATGCACACCGCACATAAGAGTCCGAGAGGAAAACCGATGAGCATTGCTCCACAGGTTCCAAAGACGCTCGTCAGGATGAACGGAAGTATTCCGTAGGATGGATTTTCGCCTGTTGACTTCCAGACGGTTCCGAAGAGGAATTTGAAGACTCCTATTTCCTTTATTGCCGGTATGCCTGATACAACAAGATATACTGTTATTACTACTACAAGTGCAACAGCTAAAAAGCCGCAGATTATGAATATAGCGTTCATTATCCTATCGAGGGCATGTGCTGTCTTTTTTACTTTATCCATTCTTAAGTATCCTTTTGTAGCTTTGTTTGCCGTTCTCCCCGAGAAGTGTCCGAGGCAAGAGCACTTCTCGAAGATGAAAGCATATATTGGGTTTTGAAACTATCTGAATCAGTTTACAGGTACGCAACCTGCGGCCTCTACATACTCGTTTACAGCGGAGCTGGTGCAGAAGTCATAGAATGCCTGAGCGGCATCCGAGAGAGCGGTGTCCTTCTTGGTTACGAAGACGAAGTTTCTCTGGATTGCATACGAGCCGTCAAGGACTGTAGCACTGGTCGGGAATACTCCCTCAACGGAGATTGCACTTACGGTGTCGTTTACGGAAGCGAGCGAAACATAGCCGATTGCGTTCGGGTTCGAGGAAACTGCGCTTACAACGTCGCCGGTAGAGGTGAGCTCCTGAGAGTAGACGCAAGCATCAGCGGTTCCGGTGATGGACTCGAAGCCGTCACGGGTACCGGAGGAAGCTTCACGTCCGATGCAAACGATGGGGAGATCCTCGCCGCCTACTTCACTCCAGTTGGTGATTTCGCCGGTGAAGATGGAAGCGATCTGAGCGATTGTGAGGTCGGATACGGTGTTAGAGGTGTTTACGATTACTGCGATGCCGTCGATTGCAACAACAGTCTGGTCGCAGGTCTCAAGCTCGGTGTCCTTCAAGTTACGGCTTGCAAGACCGATGTCGCAGGTGCCGTCGATTACAGCCTGAATTCCGGAGCCGGAACCGGTGGGATTGTAAGTAACGGTGATGTTTTCGTTCTCCTCCATGAAGGCTTCCATGAAGTAACCCATGACCTTCTCCATTGAGGTGGAACCGTCGGTAGAGACCGACTGAGCTTCGGTTTCACCACAAGCGGTGAAGCAGCCGAGTGCCAGTACAAGGCACATAATAAGCGCAAATATTCTTGCTTTTTTCATTTCAAATAACATCCTTTCAGATAATACAAGTGAGACGGACTTTTGCCGTCCATGGCTCTAATATAGCGCACCGAATGTTAAGTCTGAAAGCACTGTTATGTTAAATCTATGTTAAATATCGCTCCGAAAAAGAAAAAGCGGCAAAAGGCTGAACCCCTGCCGCTGTATTTTATTTAATGCCCACAACTGCTTCCGCCGCCTGACCGATAAACGACACAACATCCTCCGGCGGGAGTGTCTTACAATACTTCTGATACACCATATACGCTCCGTTAATCGTATAGGTCAGTATCATTTTCTCTACATTGCTAAGCTCGGGATTTTGCATTTTTACACATTCCATCAATTCCTCTTCAAGCCGTACCAACAAAACCGTGGACTGCGTTCCCGAAAACAAAATTTCTATCAAGGTTTGCTGTGAATAAAACGAATAAAACAGTTCCTCCGTAAATATCGCACAATTTGTCAGACAATATTCGGGATGTGCCAGACCATTAAAAATGCTTTTGATAACTTCATCTTGCAACTGTTCGGATAAGTCGTAAATATCCTTATAATGAAGATAAAATGTCGCCTTGCTGATTTCTGCTTTTTCGGCAAGCTCTTTGATGGTTATCCGCTCAAGCGGCTTCTTTCGGCGTAGCTCCAAAAACGCGTTCCTTAAAAGCAAGTCACAAGGGTTGCATGCTTATCGCCGAGGATTCGACAAATTATCCAAGGGTGACACATTCTCTCGAAAATGACGGGCTTGGATTTGATTATAAATGGGACATGGGTTGGATGCATGATACGCTTGAATATTTCCAGCTCCCTCCCTGCATGCGTTCGAAGAATTATCACAAACTGACGTTTTCGATGATGTATTTTCACAGCGAAAATTATCTGCTGCCGTATTCGCATGATGAGGTTGTACACGGCAAAGCAACTATTCTACAGAAGATGAACGGTCAATACGAGGATAAATTCCCGCAGGCAAGAGCGATGTATTTGTATATGCTTGTACACCCAGGCAAGAAGCTGAATTTTATGGGCAACGAAATCGGACAGCTCCGAGAATGGGACGAAAAGCGCGAGCAGGATTGGGACTTGCGAAAATATCCGATTCACGACAGCTTTTACCGATTTATGAACGATTTAAATCATATTTACCTTTCCCATCCCGCATTGTCCGAATGGGACTATAAAGAGGAGGGCTTCTCGTGGATTGATTGCCATCAAGAGGATAAATGCGTATATGTCATAAGCCGAAAAAGCAGAAAAGAGGAGCTGATAGCAATTTTTAACTTCAGCGATATGCCGCAAACGTATAATTTTACGAGTGAGTACGCGAACAAAAAATGTGAGTTGCTGTTAAACACAGAGTGGGAACAATACGGAGCGACTGTACCGTATAATAACAGCATGCCGCCGTTTGCGCTTGATGAGAAAATAACATTGGAAAGGTTTTCCGGAATCCTGCTAAAAACAATAAAGCAAAGCCTGAGATAATCTCAAGCTTTGCTTTAGCGGATTTTTGAAGCGATATTTATTATTTATGAATTCCTCTGAAGAACAAAGCTATCGTTCCCGGTCCGGCATGACCGCCGGTTACGGGCTCGTACTGCTCTATCATGGCGTTGCCGGTGAGGCCGATGGCTTTTAGTTGTTCCAAGAGCGTCATCGCTCCCGCTTCGTTGTCGGCGTGGGCGATGCTTATGTCGAGGGACATATCCGAACAGAGCTTCTGATACTTGTCGGCGAGTGTGGCGATGGCACGCTTCTCTCCCCTTGCGACACCGTTGAAGACGATGTGACCGGTGTTGTCGCCCATGAGAATCGGCTTGACGTTGAGGAGCGAGCCGGCAAACGCGACTGTTCCGGAAACTCTTCCGCCCTTCTTGAGATACTTCATGTCGTCGATGGTGAAGTACTGGCAAAGATGCTCACGACGGTTATAGAGCTCGTTGACGACAACGTCGATTCTCTCGCCCTTCTCGATGAGCTCGGCGGCGTCGAGGACGTGCATGCCCTCGCCCAGAGAGGCGGCATATGAATCGAAAACGACTATCGAGCGCTCGGGATAGGACTCCTGAAGCTCGCTTGCGGCGATTTTTGCGGAAGCAATCGCTCCGCTTATGCCCCCTGCCATTCCGACATAGAGGACGTCGTCGCCGTTCTGGAGGGCTGGCTCGAAAGCCTTCATATAATCGACGATATTTACCATCGAGATCTTGATGTCTGCGCCCTCACGCATGGCTTTATAGAACGACTTACCGTCGAAGCCCTCAAGGGTGTTATACTCTATAACCTCGTCATTTATGCTATAGTGAAAATGTACAAGCTCAACATTATGCTCCTTAAGAACCGCGGGGCTCAGATTTGCGGAGGTATCGGTGAAAAGTCTTATCATTTTTATTGTCTCCTTATAATCTTATGGGATTTTTGCTTGCAGATTATAATACCACTTTGGTTTGAAAATTTCAACCGGTACCCGAAAAAATCGTCTCTACTCTTAAAAATGAAGCGGTAGAGTCCCAAATCAAGGAATTCTACCGCCATAATTATTACTTCGATTCGTCTTTTTTATGGTTCACATGAAACAGTCGGAAGCTCAGGACTATCAGTGCCTCCGCAGGAATCTCTATTAAGAATAACTGCCACCAGTTGTGCTTAAGGAAGACGACATACAGGGTTGTGACTATACTTAGGACCAGAAGCGAAACTATTACAAAGTTGTATTTGCCGTCATGCCAGATTGAGTTGAGAACCAACAGCACCGTAAAAAGAACCGGCAGAGCATAAACAAACACCTGCCAATATATCAAGCCCCTCAACCAGAAGATGATGAAGAGAATCGTTGCAACCGTCATAATTCCGACAGAAGTGATTGCCATTATAATCTGATATGGGATGGTGGTCTTGACGGAATCGAGGATGCTTATCTTCTCCTCCGGGTCGTGAGGGCGAACGAGATAGTCGACCGTCACGCCGAAGATGTCGGCGATATTGCGGAGGACTATTACATCCGGCAGAGCCTCAGCTCGTTCCCACTTGGAGACGGACTTGTCGGAATAGTTGAGCTTTTCGGCAAGCTCAAGCTGGGTCATGCCCGCTCGGGTTCTGAGCTCTATTATATTACTGGCTATAGTGGTTTCAATTTCTTTCATGAATACCTCTGCTTCTATTTTTCGAAGAAGACTACTCCTATCGCTCCGGGTCCGATGTGTGTGCCGATTGTCGCGCCTATCCTCATAACGGGGAGTTTGTCGGTTTCATCCTCCCAGAGATTTCTTGAATCCTCGACATATTTGTTAAGGAAGCTCATGTCGTTGCCGGTGTATGCCAAAGAATAAGGCTTTGAGAAGTCGACGCCGTTGCCCTTGTTGATGAGCTCATTGAGGAGGTTATTCCCCTTCTTCGAGCCTCTGGCTTTTCCGACCATCACTACTTCGCCTTCAACAACGCCGATAACCGGCTTTATCTGGAGAAGGCTTCCCGCAAACTCTACCGCCGCGGAAATTCTGCCGCCTTTTCTTAAGTACTCAAGAGTATCAAGGAGCGCAAGGATTCTAATCTTGTGTCTGGCTTCATTAAGGGCTTTCTCTAACTCTTCGGCTTCCATGCCATCGCGTATAAGGGAATCCGCATATCTTATGAGAATAGCCTCGCCGAATGTGGCACTCAGGCTGTCCACCACTATCGCCTTGCCGCCGCAGGACTCCGCCGCTATGCAGGCTGACTGATAGGTTCCGGAAAGCTTTGACGAAACCACGATTGCAAAAGGCGTGTCGCCCTCCGCGATAACCTTCTCGAACGCTTCCTCGTAGTCAACGGGTGTGAGCTGAGATGTGTGGGGAAGCTCGTCCGACTCGACAAGCATGTCATAGAATCTGTCGGGGGTGATGTCGACTCCGTCCTTATACTGGGTGTCACCGAAGGTTACTGTGAGCGGAAGAAGAACCCAACCGTGTTCCTTTGCTTCCTCTACCGTTATGTCGGATGCCGAGTCGATTACAAGTCTTAGTGCCATAGGAGTGCTCCTTTAGTTATGAAAAATTTATTGCTTCTTGGTGAGATAATTCTCTAAGAATTTTACGGCTTCGATATAACCGTTAAAGCCGAGTCCCATATAGGTTTTTACGCACGCTTTGCCCGCATATGAAATCTGCCGGAAGTCTTCACGCTCGTTGACAGCCGAGATATGAACTTCAACCGCAGGAATAGACACGGCTTTCAACGCATCCAAGATTGCAACGCTTGTGTGAGTGTAAGCCGCCGGATTTATGACGATTCCGTCAAAAACGCCGTAGGCTTCCTGAATTCTGTCGACGATTGCGCCTTCGTGATTAGACTGGAAGAAGTCGACTTCGATTCCCCTGCTGTCGCAATATTCGGATATCAGCTTTACAAGCGAGGCATAGGTCTCGGAGCCGTAGATTCCTGGCTCCCTGATTCCGAGCATGTTCAGATTCGGACCGTTTATTACGAGTATTTTCATTATACCATGCCCTCGATTTCTTTTATAATCCTGTCGACGGTTTCCGCAACCGTTCCGTTGTTGTCGACCTTTATGTCTGCGAAGCGCTCGTACATGGGCTTGCGCTTTGCGTAGAGCTCCGATAGATCCGACTTCTGGGAAATGGGTCTGCCGTCTGTCGGGAGCTTATTGGTGTCACGCTCGAGCCAGACGATGATTCCGTTTTGATGGAGGAGATTGTAGTTTTCTTCTCTCGTGACAACTCCGCCGCCGGTGGAGATGATTCGCTCGGAAAGCTTGCCCGAGGCTTGCATCTCGGCGGTTTCGAGCCTTCTGAACTCTTCCTCGCCGGAGCGCTCGAAGATTTCAGGGATGCTCATTCCCGCATTCTTCACGATTTCCGCATCGGTTTCGATGACCTGCCTATGTAGCCTCTGACCAAGAGCCTGAGCTACAACCGATTTGCCACTGCCGGGCATACCTATTAATATAATGTTTTCGAGCTCTTTTGTCAACGATTTTTCGATAAATGTAACCGAATCGTCACTGATTTTTTTATTCTGGAATCGCTCGGAGCTGTATTTTGCCTGCGCAACGAGCATGTGAAGCCCGCTCTTGTGCTTAAGTCCGAGAGCTTCGGCTTGCAGAATTAATGCAGTTCTCATCGGGTTGTAGATTACGTCGAGGACGCACTCGCAGGACGGAATTCTTCTTAAATCGAGAGGCGAAACGCCGTTTTTCGGGTACATTCCCACGGGTGTCGCGTTTACTACGAGGACAGCATCCGAATGCTTTTCGATGTTGTCGTAGTTGTCTTCGCCCGAGCGGCTTATCGGGATTACTTCGGCACCCATTTCACTCAAAACCTTCTGAACGGTCACACCGGTGCCGCCGGTGCCTAAAACCAAGGCTTTTTTTCCGGAGAGTCGGACGCCGGTTTCAAGGACCATGCTTTTGAATCCGTAATAGTCGGTGTTATAGCCGTAGATTTTGCCGTCGCGCTTGACAAGGGTGTTGACGCTTCCGAGGCTTTTGGCGATGTCCGAAAGCTCGTCGCAGAGGGATGCGGCGACTTTTTTATACGGTATCGTGACGTTCAAGCCGTCCCAGTCGCCGTGAAGTATGAAATCCTCGACTTTATTCTTCGGGACTTCGTAGAGACGGTAGTCATAATCGCCTAAATAAGCGTGAATTCTCGGAGAATAGCTATGCCCCAAAGTTTCGCCAAGAAGCCCACAACGGAGTTGACATGAAACTTGTTTCATGTTTATATTACCTCACGGTACGAGCCTAAGTAATTGTATTTGCTACAGATATCTCCGAGCTCGCTCATCAGTTGAAGGAACTGAGGAGAATAGACGGAGGTGTCGAGGTCGAAATAGAACATGAACTCGAAATCCTTGTCGGGAATCGGACGGCTCTCGAGCTTCGAAAGGTTGATTCCGAAAGCATAGAGCCTTGAAAGAAGCTTATAGAGCGAACCGGGCTTATCCTCGAGAACTACCATAAGGCTGGTTCTGTCGGCATCGGGATAGATTTCGAGGTCCTTTGAGATGCAGATGAATCTTGTGTAGTTGTTGTCGTTGTCCTGAACAGCGGACTTGAGGCATTCGAGACCATAGAGCTTCTGGCATTCGCTCGAGGAGAGGGTTGCGATATCGTTTCTGTCCGATTCGGCGACCATCTTGGCGGCAACGGCGGTGTTCTCGCAAGGAATGACTTTGACTCCCTTCAATGTGGAGAGAAACTCTGCACACTGGGTTATCGCCTGCTGGTGAGAGTAAATCTCGGTGACGTCTTCGAGCTTTGTGCCGCGCTTTGCAAGAAGATTGTGCTCAACCTTCAGGCGGATACTGCGAACAATACTGAAGCTGTGCTTGGTCATGAGGTCATAGACGGAATTGACCGAGCCGGCGGTGCTGTTCTCAAGAGGGATTACGCCGTACTTGCAGAAACCCTTTTCGATTGCGGTGAAGACAGCATCGAAGGTCGAGAAGTACATGACATTCGGCGACTTGAAGAGCTTACCTGCGGCTATTGAAGAATATGCGCCCTCAATCCCCTGACATGCGACTACGGCACGCTTGGGGAAAAGCTTGGGAGTGTTCTCTATTGCCGAGGAAATTTTTGAGCTGAGTTCGTTTCCCTGACCGATAAGACGGTTCTGATAGCCGCGGCTGAGCTCCAATATGAAGGAATAAAGAAGCTCGGTGTATTCCTTGAGCTCGTCGGGAGTCTTGTCGACGACGTCCTGAATCTTTTCGCGTTCACGACGGATATCGAGGACGGGAAGGCTGTGCTCCTTCTTGAAGGATGCCAAGCCTGCGGCGGTCTCCATTCTCTCGCCGAAAAGTCTGACTATTTCGTTGTCAATTTCATCAATCTTGTTGCGATAGACCTTTCTGCCGTCGGCGGTGTCGGGTGTAATCTTCTCGGTTTCATCTACAATAGCCATATGTCATGTCCTTTCGTGTCTAATATATAATATATTATTAATATATAGTATATTATAAATATTTCTTATATTCGAGATAAGCGTCGTAAACAGCGATTGCGGCGGCGGCTTCAACGCAAGGAACCGCACGGGGTACTATGCAGGGGTCGTGGCGACCCTTGACCACAAGCTCGCCCTCCGTCATGGAATCGAGCCTTACTGAGTGCTGTTTTTGGGAGATTGACGGCGTCGGCTTGAATGCGGCTCTGAATGTAAGCGGCATTCCGGTTGTAATGCCGCCGAGGATGCCTCCGCAGTTATTGGTGGTAGTGACTATTTTGCCGTCCTTGATTTCAAACGGGTCGTTGTTCTGACTGCCTTTTAATTTTGACGCCTCGAAGCCAATCCCGAACTCTATCCCCTTTACTGCCGGGATTCCGAAGACGATGTTTGCAATCCTGTTTTCCATTCCGTCAAACATCGGGTCTCCGAGTCCTACGGGAAGCCCCAAGACTTTACACTCGACCACTCCGCCGACCGAATCGCCCTCGCTCTTGGCGGACGCTATGCACTCCTGCATTTTAACGGCGCTCTCGTCGCTAACCGTCGGGAAGGGCTTATCTGCAGTCGATTCAAGGAGCTCGCCTTCGTCGGAAACATCACCTATAGAAGCGATTCGGGAAATAACGGTGATTCCTAAGGATTCGAGAATCTGGAGGACTATTCCTCCGGCAACGCACAACGGCGCTGTCAGTCTGCCCGAGAAGTGCCCGCCGCCGGCATAATCCTGAAATCCGCCGTATTTGACGGATGCCGTGAAGTCAGCGTGACCGGGTCTTGGCAAAATTTTAAGCTCCGAGTAGTCGTTCGAGCGGGTGTCGGTGTTCCTTATGATTGCCGTGAGCGGTGCGCCGCAGGTGACGCCGTCGCGAAGTCCCGAAACGAACTCCGGCTTGTCGGTTTCCTTGCGAGCTGTAGAATAGGCATTCTTGCCGGGAGCACGGCGGGATGTGAAAGCCTCCAGCTTGTCAAAATCGATTTTTATTCCCGCAGGGAGCCCCTCGAGGGTCATTCCGATAGCCGCCGAGTGAGACTGCCCGAATATGGTGAGCCTGATGTTACTGCCGATACTGCTTGCCATCTTGCACCGTCCTTATCTATAATTTTATCTTAAGTGTGGAGAAGTCCTCCCAGAAGTCGGGATAGGACTTTCTTACGCACATGCTGTCAAGCGCTGTTACTTTACCGGTTGATGCACAGCTTGCGACCGCCGCGCTCATTGCGATTCGGTGGTCGTTACAGCTGTCGACCGTACCGCCGGTCAGATTTTTGACGCCTGTTATGATTATACCGTCGGGGAGCTCACTCGCATTGCCTCCCGAATTGTTTATAAGAGCGCAGGTCGAGGCGATTCTGTCCGATTCTTTGATTCTGAGGCGTTCGGCGTTGATGACTCTTGTCTCGCCCTCGCAGACGGACGCCACGACGCAGAGCGTCGGAATCAGGTCGGGAATCTGAGAAGCGTCAATCGTGACGCCGTGAAGACTTCCCTTTCTGACGGTCACCGAGTTGCCGTCTATAGCAATATCTGCGCCCATTTCCTTGAGGACTTCGATTGCCGCCTTATCGCCTTGAGTTGAGTCGGGGTTCAAGCCGGTAACCGTGACTCCCTCATCAGAAAGCGCACCCATGCAGAGATAAAATGCCGCATTGGAATAGTCGCCCTCGACGGTGAAGCTCTCGCCCAAGTCGGGCTTCTGGGAACCTTTTATATAGTAGATGTCGCCGGTGTGATTGTATTCGATGCCTGACTTCCGAAGAAGCTCTTCGGTCATTGCAATATAGCCCTTTGACTGGAGCACTCCCGTCACCCGAAGGGTCGAATCCCCTTCAAGAAGCGGCAATGCCAGAAGAAGCCCCGTTATGTACTGTGAGGAAACGCCCCCGGGGATTTCGTATTCGCCCGAGGTGAGCATGCCGGAAACCCGGATTGTGGTTTCGGTCTTCGAAATGCTCATGCCGTGAGCAGTGAGTACTTCGTCCAGAGGGCTCAGCGGGCGGTCGATGAGCCTGCCCTTTGGGATAAAGTCCCCTCCTACTCCCAAAGCTCCGAAAACGGGAATCAGGAATCTAAGCGTCGAGCCGCTTTCTCCGCACTCGAAAGTGTCTGAGTGCTGACTTGAAACCGGTGAGACGTGCATTTTGTTGTCCTGAATCTCTATATTTGCGCCTGCCGAGTTCATGCAGTCGGCGGTGGCGATGATGTCATTGGAGATGCCTTTACAGGTGATTTCGACATCATGCGACCCAAGAGCCGCTAAAATCACGGCTCTGTGCGCCTGAGATTTGGATGCAGGGACGGCTATCGTCCCTGTCCTTTCACCGGGGATGAGTTCTCTTGTCATATCAAAGCCAATCCTTAAGCTGAGATTTCGGGAGCTTCATGAGCTCGCAATGCCCGATTCTACGGGGGACGATTATAGTAATGGAGTCGCCTGAGCCCTTCTTGTCGGAAAGGGCGAGGGTGTACATATCGTCGACCGTGTATTCTGTATCGGTCGGGAGACCGTATTTCTCTAAGAGTGCAATAATTCTCTCGCAATCACCATCGCTCAGGTAGCCATACTTTGCGGCGGAACGCGAAATGGTCGCAAGACCGATGGCGACAGCCTGACCGTGAAGGGTCTTAAAGCCGCTCAAGCCCTCGACTGCGTGACCAACGGTGTGCCCGAGGTTAAGCAGCATTCTCTCGCCGGTGTCGAACTCGTCGGCCTTGACGATGTCGCGCTTCATGGTGACGCAGGTGGTGATGACGTTTTCGAGCTGATCCTTGGCAGGGGTCTCCTCAAGCTCGGAGAAGAACTCCTCGCTGAAAAGAACAGCATACTTTATAACTTCGGCACAGCCGCAGAGGTATTCCTCCTCTGGAAGTGTCGAGAGGGTTTTCGGATCGCATATAACAGCCGACGGCTGATAGAAGGAGCCGACCTGATTCTTGCCGTTCTCGAGGTTTACAGCGGTTTTTCCGCCGACGGAGGAGTCGACCATCGCAAGAAGGGTTGTCGGAATCTGGACGAACTGCACTCCGCGCTGATAGGTTGCCGCCGCGAAGCCGCATAAGTCCCCTACCACTCCGCCGCCGAGAGTGACAAGCAAATCGCTTCTTGTGACGCCGCTTTCGAAGAGGAATTCAAGAAGGTTGATATATGAGCTCAGGCTCTTCGAGCGTTCGCCGTGCGGGACGACGAATTCCTTCACAACGAAGCCCTCGCTCTCGAGGCTCTTCGTGACTCTCTTACCATAGAGAGGAAAGACGTTGTCATCCGAGACGATGACGGCGGTTTTGCCCTTGACAAGGGGCTTGCAGAACTCGCCGCATTTGTCGAGTATTCCGTCTGAAACGGTTACATCGTAACTCCGGGATGCCGTAACATTTACAACACTCATCTTCCGTCTACCTCCGCTTTTATCTTTCTGCCGTCGTCAAGGAGCTTGACAAGCTCTTCTTTATTGTTTTCACGGATTGCCGTGCGATATTGGTCGAGATTTTCGACCAGGATATCAAGCTCTTTTATCAAGTTGTCGCCGTTTTCGAGGAACAGCTCCGCCCACATTTCGGGGTTAAGCCAGGCGACGCGAGTCATGTCCTTATAGCTTCCCGCCGAGAAGCCCTTGTGCTCGCGAGCCGTGGGGCTCTTGATATATGCGTTCGAAACAACGTGGGCAAGCTGGGAGGTGAAAGCAATCATCTCGTCGTGCTTTTCGGCAGTCGTGACCGAGATGCTTCCGAATCCCGCAGGCTTCAAGAGCTCCTTTGTGTGGCTTAAAAGCTTGATGCTCGGCTCGCCGTTCGGTACGAGCACCATCGGTGCGCCCTTGTACATGTCGGCTCTGGCGTACTTATAACCGGAATTATGCGTTCCCGCCATCGGGTGTCCGCCGACAAAGGTGAAGCCGTATTCATCGGCAAGCTTAAAGCCGACCTCGGTGACCTTCCGCTTGGTGCCGCAACAGTCGATTACAACCGGCTTCGAGCCGAAATGCGGCGCGGCTTTCTCGAGATACTCTATGCAGGCATCGGGATAGACGGATATCAAAACTATGTCGCACTCTGAGAGATTATCCGTAGTCAGTTCGTCATCGACGTCGCCCGCAAGCTTGAGGTAGTCAAGAGCGGATTTACTTCTGTTCCAGCCGAGGACGGTGTGTCCCGCCTCTTTATAAACCTTGGCAAACGAGGCTCCTATAAGCCCCAAACCCACGATTCCGGCAATCATCCGAGTGCAGCCTCCCTGACAGCAGTGATTTTACTGGATAATTTCTCGAACTCTTCAGGACGAAGCGACTGTGCGCCGTCGCAAAGAGCGTGCATCGGGTCGTTATGAACCTCGATAATGAGTCCGTCGGCGCCTGCCGCTGTAGCCGCCATAGCCATCGGAGGCACAAGTCTTGCCATGCCTGTTGCGTGGCTCGGGTCTGCGATTACGGGAAGATGCGAAAGCTCGTGAAGCATCGGGATTGCCGAGATATCCATCGTGTTTCTCGTGTAGTCGCTGTAGGTTCTGATTCCTCTTTCGCAGAGCATGACCTTCTCGTTGCCGGATGCCATAATGTACTCAGCACTCATGAGAAGCTCCTTGAGGGTATTTGCAAGACCACGCTTGAGTAAAATCGGCTTGTCAGTTTTGCCGAGCTCCTTGAGCATTTCGAAGTTCTGCATATTTCTTGCGCCGACCTGCAAAACATCGACGTCCTCGAACAAATCAAGGTCGTTGGTGCTCATGATTTCGGTTACAATCGGGAGACCTGTTTCAGCGCGGGCAATCTTCAAAAGCTCCAAGCCACGAGCGTGGAGACCCTGGAAATCATAGGGCGAGGTTCTCGGCTTGAACGCGCCACCTCTTAGCATGTTTGCGCCCGCCGCCTTGACAGCCTTGGCAACCGCAACAATCTGGTCTTCGCTTTCGACAGAGCAAGGACCGGCTATCATGCAGAAGTTACCGCCGCCGATTTTAACGCCCTTTACGTCTATAACGGTGTCGTCGGGATGGAATTCGCGGTTACAGCACTTGAAAGCCTCGGTGACTCTGGTGACGGAATCGACTATGTCAAGACTCTCTATCAAATCCTTGTCGACCTTGGTGGTGTCGCCGATGAGACCGAGGACGGTTGTGTACTCACCCTCGGAAATATGGACCTTGATGCCCATTCCGCCGAGCCATTCGATAAGCTGGTTGCGCTTTTCTTCCGATACATTCTTCTTTAATGCTACTACCATAATAATTAGTCCTTTCTTTATCCGGAAAGCGGTCTGCCGGTCACTTTGGCAGTTTCACAAAAAAGCTGCACAAGTAACCTGTGCAGCTGATAAACAAAACTTTTTTGTTGCAACACAAATCACTTTACCTGAGGAATTAGCGCATGGTAAAGTAATAATAATATGCAAAGCAGAAAACATTGGCAGAGCCAACAGTTTGTTTTGACATCGTGCAACTCTCCGTAAATAGTTCATTTGAACGCTTCCACGTTCATCTTTAATGATTATATACGACCCGACGAAGTTTGTCAAGGGGTTTTTGAGAATTTGTTGCTTTAAATCAGCAAATCCGTTTTCGTGTCACATAATTTGAGAAATGTGTACAAATCCGAACCTCGTTATCCACAAATCTTCAAATCCACGCCCGAACGTTTCACCGCTCTTTCCCCTTTGCATAATGAGATTTTAAAAATCCGGCGCTATAATCTCAACATAAACTTCCTAAGGAGGAACGCTAATATGAAACTCAGAAGATTTTTAGCAATACTCATGAGCCTGTCGCTTATGGTGATGTTGGTCGGATGCACATCAGCTGATGACGACACAGAAGACGAAGCCGAAACCACAACAGCGGCGACCACGGCGGAAACCGAAGCAGAGGAAACCGAAGACGACGTTACGGTCGAGGATGAATCCACCGAGGACGAAGAGTCAACCGACGACGGCACTGCGGAAGATACCGAATCAGAAGAAGCGGAAGCTACCGAAGATGAGGAATCTACCGACGATACAGAAGCCGAAGAATCCGAAGATACTGAATCCGAAGAGTCCGAAGACGCTGTAGCCACCGACACGGACAGTGAAGAGGAATCCACCGACGATGAGTCGACAGAAGACGAAGTCGCCGAAGACACCGATTCGGAAGAATCTACGGAATCCGAAGACACAGAAGAGTAACCCCGATAATTCTCCTATACTAAAAGAAAATCGCTTGCTTTTGCAGGCGATTTTCTTTTGTAAAAATACCATAGGTGTTTTCTGCTTTTCACAAAACTTTCACACAATTCTTAAGCTTAGTTTAAGCTTAATGAGAGAAAATATAGCATTAAAGTTTACTTATTACCGAAAGGGTGATATAATGAATATCAGAATTAAAAAACTGATCTCCATTGTCACATGCCTTTGCATGATACTGACGCTTGTCGGGTGCGGTAGCTCTTCCACAGATTCGGATACTACCGAAGCCGAAGCAGCCGAAAACAATGCAGATGCAGAGGCTCAGGAGACTTCATCGGAGGCTACTATTGTGTCTGATAAAGAATACATCGAATATACCCTGAATCTTGCGAACAACACCGACTACACCTGGACCTACCAGACTAACTCGTGGGTTATGTCTATCGTATCGGCGGTTGCCTATCCCGAGATTGAGGACGAAGAGGGCGTTTCGGTCTGCGTTCCGGCGGCTTACGTCACCGGTATCGACACCGACGGCGACGGCACTGCCGACATAACGGCTGAAAACTATTCAGAACCGGTAAACGGTACTCTCGTTATCGACTATGACGCAGAAATCACGAGCACAAACGGACAGGTCTATACAGCAAGCACCGCTCCCGTTATCCTCAATACAGGTGCGGCGGGATATGGCAATTCAACGAATACACTTGCTTCATCGACCTATGCCGAAGAAGGCTATATCAACGTAGCTTGCGGCAACAGAGGAAAGCAGGACATCGCCACCGACGAGGACGGCAACACCTACTATACCGGCGACGCTCCCTCCTGTCTCGCAGACCAGAAGGCGGCGGCAAGGTTCGTCAAGTACAACATTCTCCTCGGCAACCTTCCCGGAAGTGTTGATTACCTCGTTTCGACCGGCGGTTCGGGCGGCGGAGCACATGCCACTATGTTTGCGGCGACCTCGAACAATCCGGACTTCTATCCCTATCAGGAAGAGGTCGGAGCGGTCGGATGCTATCTCTGTGACGACGGAACCTATACCACGACCGTCACCATCGACGGCGAAGAGGTTTCACTCTCGGACGGTGCCTGGGGCTGTATTGCCTACAGTGCGATTACTTCTCTTTACGAAGCGGACATGACACTTGCTTTTGAGTACTACATGGACACCACCTATGACTTCGGAAGCTCGTTCCAGAAGCAACTGGCGGCTTATCTCTCGGAAGCTTATATGGAATATATCAACGAGCAGAACCTCACCGTAGAGGAAAGCGCAGTCGGCTTTGACCTCGACGGCGACGGAGAGCTCAATTCTACGATTGCTCTCACGATAGAATGCGACCCGGACGAATATCCCGAGACAAACGGCTATCACGGAACTTACCTCGATTTGTATCTTGCTGAGTTCACGGAGAATTTGCAGTGGTATCTTGAGAACTTAGATTATGCCGACGGCTGGACCTGGTTTGACGAGGACGGCAATGCCCTTTCGGACGAAGAGGTCGCGGCGATGACTACTCAAGAAAAAGCAGAAGCTTTCATCGAGGGCAGATACTCGAAATCGAGCTCGACCGGAATGGCTACAGGCGACCTTCCCAGCGGAATGAACGGAGCACTTGACTTTGACCATTCGGATGCCGAAACAGGCAGAGACGAAATGACGGGCGGTAGAGGAGACACCTCCGGAGATATCTCCGGCGACTTTGCTGGCAGTGACCTTCCCGACGGTGAAATCGGTGATATTGCTGGCGGAAATCTCCCCGACGGAGAAATCGGCGATATTGACGTTGGCACTTCCGAAGTCGGCACCGAGGGCTCTGGCGACTCAATGGTCGTAGGCACTCCCGATGCGGGAACCACGCAGTCTGCCTCCGGCAGCCGGGACTCTGCGAACTACTCGACTTACGACGAAATGCTCGAAGCTTACGAGACCGACATTGCCTCAATCCTTGAGGGCGACGAATACGGAAACAACATCGTTTCGCTCTATAATCCTCTCAACTATATCGGCGATGACGACACCGAAAACCCGACTTGGGTCAGAATCCTCTGCGGTGCTTCCGAGGGCGACATCTCGATGTTCAACTCTTTGAATCTCCAGATTGCAATGCTCAACGCAGGAATCGACTGCAATATCGAGTGGCAGTGGGACGGCGAACATGTTCCGTCGGAAATCCTCGGCGATTCGTTTGCACTCTATGTCGATGAGATGTACGGCGAGTACGTCAGTGGCGTGACAACTGAGAAAGCCGAGGCAGAAGCGCAGACCACCAACGGCACTTCCGAATCGGCAACAGGCACAGACCTCAGCTCTTGGGTAACTCTCAATGACGACGGAACGGTTTCGTTCAGTCTTGCAGATGCTGTAGCCTACAGAACAGCAGGCGCAAGCAAGGCAATGCCCGGCTTCGACGTCATCGACTACGGTCAGGAGGACTACGTCTTCGGCAACACCGAGCAGGACGCAAGGCACTGGGACACCTACCTCTTGGAGATACTTGAGGAGTACAGAGACGTACTCGAACCGCTCTTCAACAGCGGAAATTAAGCCATCACCTTCCCTTCCACATAAAAGCAAAGCGGCATCCTCCCCGAGGGTGCCGGCTTTGCTTTTAAAATTTTTTTGATTTCCATATTCCATTCTTCCTTGAAGTGTGGTATAATATCTTCATCACACTTTGTGAAAGGAATACATATTATGAAAACTTCATTCAAACGAATCCTTGCGATTGTTCTTTCGGCTTGTATGATGCTCTCGCTTGTCTCCTGCGGAGAAGAGGCTGAGGTCGATTACCTTACGGAGCTTACCGACCAATCGCTCACCTACACTCTTGATGAGCTTTATGACATCGAAACCGAGACCCTCTATGCCGCCGACTATGAGCTTCCGGCACTTTACAAGTATTTCGAGGGGCTCTGCAACATCGGCGTGGCGTTCACGTCTGACCAGATTGTCGACCTCGAGGACGACATCACCAAGAGTATCTTGAAGCACTACAGAGTTTACACTCTCGGCAACGAGCTCAAACCCGACCACGTCAACCCTTCCGAGGGCGAATATAACTTTGACGATGCGGACGCATTTGTCGAGTTCGGACAGCTCACCGATGCCACCCTCCGTGGACATACTCTCGTATGGCACTCGCAGGTTCCCGACTGGTGGTTCAAGGCTGACCCCTCGGACGAAAGCTCACTTGAAGATTGCCTTGCAAACGGCACTCTTGCGACGAGCGACCAACTTATCGAGAGAATGACTGAATATATCACTACTGTCGTCTCAAGATATGCCGACACTATCGACATCTGGGACGTCTGCAACGAAGTTCTTAACGACTCGGGAACGGGCGTAAGAGGCATTAACGACAGCTCCTACTGGTCCTATATCATCGGTGACCTTGACGGCGACGGATACTCGGACGACTATATCCAGATTGCGTTTGAAGCCGCAAGAGCCGCTAACGAGGATGCAGTCCTTATGATTAACGACTACAACATGGAATGGTCCTCGGCTAAGTGCCAGCAGATGTATAATCTCGTTCTCAGAATGTTCGAAAAGGGCGTAAGAATCGACGGCGTCGGCTTCCAGTCCCACATCGAGCTCGACTGCGACGTTGAGACCTACAGAGAAAATCTCGAGCTTATCGCAAGCCTTTCGGACCTCTACGACGAGTACTTCCCCGAGTATGCAGGAAACTTCAGAATCACCATTACCGAGCTTGACATGGACATGTTCATCGGCTCCAATTCCGACGGCGGATATTACGTCTGGTCGGACGAAGAGTTTGAACAGCAGGCTGAAAAGTATGCCGAGCTTATCGACATGTTCCTTGACTTTGCAGATGAGGGCGTCATCGACACCATCATCTTCTGGGGCACCGACGACGAGAACTCGTGGCTCAACTCAACCCCGAAGATAAGAAGAAACGCTTCCCTGCTCTTCGACAGAGACCTCTCGGTCAAGCCCTGCTTCTACTCGATTGCGGAAGCGGCACTGACACATGTGTCAGATTGACGCATACGTCAGATTGACGCATGGGTCGGATTAAAATTGCCATCTCCATCTCTCACCATGGTGCGCTTTGGTTCTATTCGGAACCGGGCGCACCGCCTTTTTTTAAAAATAATTTTTCAATTAGCGTGCTGTAACTATTGACATTTTGGCACGCTCTGCTTATAATATAGAAGAGGTAGAGGCGCGGTATGCCAAGAGTAGCGATGCCATGTTGACCGCCGAGGTCGGCATTTGCGAAAGGGACTACTGCCGAGGACGCTTTACGGCAAAAAAGTGATCCGGCAATGCGGTTAATATCCGTTTTGCTGTCGCACCAAAAGTGTGGAGAGCTATCGACGTTTCATACTGCGCGGCTGTACGCGCTTATAATGAATCGGCGGCAGCTGCTCTTTGCGGCTGTCTTTTTGTTTTGTAATCCAAATCTAACTCAAAATAAACAATAAGAGGTTATCATCATGAAGCACACTGTATTCAAGGGAGCGGCAACCGCTCTTATCACTCCGTTCAAGGACGGGGCTGTCGACTATGAAAGCTACGAAAGAATTCTCGAACAGCAGATTTCCGGAGGCATTGCGGCTCTGGTCGTAGCCGGAACCACCGGCGAGGGCTCAACCCTTACCGATGAGGAGCACAAGAAAATAATCGAATTCACCGTCGAGAAGGTCAACCATCGCGTTCCTGTAATTGCCGGAACCGGTTCGAACGACACGGCTTATGCCGTCGAGCTCTCAAGATTCGCAACTCAGGCGGGAGCGGACGCGCTTCTCCTCGTTTCGCCCTACTACAACAAGGCGACTCAGGAAGGGCTTTATCAGAGCTTCAAGCTCATTGCGGAGTCCTGCGGCGCACCCTGCATCCTCTATAACGTTCCGTCAAGAACGGGATGCAACATCCAGCCCGCAACAGTGGCAAGGCTTGCTGAGATTGACAACATCGTCGCAATCAAAGAGGCATCGGGAGATATTTCTCAGGTAGCGGAATTAGCGGCTCTTGCCGGCGACAAGCTTGATATCTACTCGGGCAACGACAACCAGATTGTGCCGATTCTTTCCCTCGGCGGTGCGGGAGTTATCTCTGTTCTTTCGAACGTTCTTCCGCATGAGACCAACGAAATCTGCACGAAGTTCTTCGAGGGAGACGTTGCGGGCTCACGCGAAATGCAGCTCAAGTACCTTCCACTTATAGACGCCCTCTTCTGCGAAGTCAACCCGATTCCCGCAAAGGCGGCGATGGCGGCTATGGGGCTTTGCGAAAACGAGCTGAGGCTTCCGCTTACACCCATGGAAAAAGAGCACCTTGACAAGATGCTGGGAATTATGAAAAACGAAGGATTGATTAAATAATATGGAGACCATCCAACAGAACTACGTTCTGACAGACAACGTGACTGTCCGCGACGGCGAGCTTTACTTCTCGGAGCAAAGCGCGCCTTCGCTCGCAAAAAAATACGGCACTCCCCTTTATCTCATGGATGAAGGGAGAATCCGCCGGAACTGCCGTGAATACAAGGAAGCTCTTGACGAGTTCTATGGCAACGGCTCGGAAGCTATCTATGCCGGAAAAGCGTGTTGCTTCAAGGCGATTTATAAGATTATTAACGAAGAGGGCTTGGGAGCGGATTTGGTCTCGGTCGGTGAAATCCACACGGCTAAGCTTGCGGGCTTCCCTCTCGAAAAAGCCTACTTCCAGGGGAACAACAAGACCGACAGCGATATTGAATACGCGATAGACGCCGGTGTCGGCTATTTCGTCTGCGACAATGTCGAAGAAGTCAATGCTATTTCCGAAATCGCCGGTAAAAGAGGCGTTACTCAGAAGATTCTTTTGAGACTTACCCCGGGCATTGACCCTCATACATATGACGAAGTGGCGACCGGAAAAGTCGATTCGAAGTTCGGCACTGCTATCGAAACAGGTCAGGCGGAGGAGATTGCGAAATACACCCTCACGAAGCCGAACATCAAGCTTTCCGGCTTCCATTGCCATGTCGGGTCGATGGTGTTCGACTCGAGCACTTTCGTAAGAAGTGCCGAGATTATGCTCGCCTTCTGCAAGCTGATGAATGAGAAATACGGCTACGTCACCGAAATACTCGACCTCGGCGGAGGATATGGCGTAAGATACGTCGAATCACAGCCGGTTATCAGCATTCGCGACAACATAAAAGAAGTTTCTGAGTTTATAAAAGCTGAGTGCGGAAAGCTCGGCATCCCGCTCCCCTCTCTCAGATCGGAGCCCGGAAGGAGCATCGTTGCCGATGCGGGAATGACGCTTTATACCGTCGGCACCGTCAAGAGGATTACGGGATATAAGAACTACGTCTCCATCGACGGCGGCATGACCGACAACCCGAGATATGCGCTCTATCACTCGGCTTATACGGTTCTGACCGCGAACAAAGCAAGTGAAGAGAAAACATTGAAGTGTGATTTGGTAGGCAGATGCTGTGAGTCGGGAGATATCGTCCAACCGGATGTAATGTTCCCCGAGAGCATCCAAAGGGGCGATATCGTTGCGGTGCTCACAGCAGGCGCCTACAACTACTCGATGGCTTCGAATTACAACAGAATTGCCCGACCGCCGGTTGTTATGGTTGACGGCGAGAATGATTATTTGGCTGTAAGGCGCGAGAGTCTTGAAGACCTGACGGCTTGCGATTTGTGATTTGGCAACGGGTTGCGATTGATTTTTGCGGGCGGATGATATCCGCCCCTACATAAAGAAAGGACCGGATATGAGATTTACGAAAATGCACGGAGCAGGAAACGATTATATCTATTTCAACTGCTTCGAGGAAAAGATTGACGACCCGGAGGCTTTGTCCATCAAGCTTTCCGACAGGCATTTCTCGGTCGGAGGAGACGGAATCGTGCTTATTATGCCCTCGGAGGTTGCCGATTTCAGGATGCGAATGTTCAACACCGACGGAAGCGAAGGCAAGATGTGCGGCAACGCCTCAAGGTGCATAGGAAAATATGTCTATGAGAAAGGCTTGACCGACAAGACCACAGTCACTCTCGAAACCCTTGCCGGAATCAAGACACTTAATCTTGACGTCAAGAACGGCAAAGTCGAAAGCGTATGCGTCGACATGGGCAAGGCGGAGTTCAGGGCTCCCCTGATTCCCGTTGTATCAGATAAAGACGAAGTTATCAACGAGCCTTTGGAAGTCGGCGGCAAAGAATATCGGGTTACATGTGTCTCGATGGGAAATCCGCACTGCGTCACGTTTGTGGATGAAGTGAAGAGCCTGGAGCTCACGAAAATCGGCGTGCTGTTCGAGAACAACGAAATATTCCCGGAGCGTGTCAATACCGAGTTTATCAGAACCATAGATTCGCACACTCTCGAGATGCGTGTCTGGGAGCGTGGAAGCGGCGAGACTCTTGCCTGCGGCACGGGAGCCTGCGCAAGCGTTGCGGCGACCGTCAGAAACGGAATCTGCAAGGTCGGTGAAGAGATTACGGTAAAGCTCTTGGGCGGCGATTTATTCATCACCTGCTCGGAGGACTACGACATAAAAATGCGCGGTGGAGCGAAGTTTGCATTCGACGGCGAAATCAAATAGGAGGATTCAGATGAAAGCTAACAAGAATTTTTATAAGATAGAGCAGAATTATCTCTTTGCGGAGGTTGCCGAGAGGACTGCGAAGTATTCTAAAGAGCACCCCGATGCGAAGATTATCAAGATGGGTATCGGTGACGTTACCCTTCCCCTCTGCGAGGCTGTTACCGACGCCATGCACAAGGCGGTTTCGGAGATGGGCGTCAAGGAGACCTTCAAGGGCTACGGCGAGTACAGGGGCTATGATTTCCTCTGCGAGAGCATTGTCGGATATTATAAGAGCTTCGGAGTTGACCTCGAGACCGAGGAAGTATTCGTTTCCGAGGGTGCAAAGACCGACCTCGGCAACATACTCGACCTGTTTGATTCGGACAATACGGTTCTTGTTACTGACCCCGTATATCCCGTTTATGTTGACACAAATGTCCTTGCCGGCAGAAAGATTGTCTATGCTGATGCGACGGAGGGCAACGACTTCCTTCCGATGCCGGATTATGCGGTCGAAGCGGACATAATCTATCTCTGCTCGCCGAACAACCCGACAGGTGCGGCTTACACAAGGGCTCAACTCAAGGAATGGATTGACTATGCACTCTCGAAGAATGCCGTAATCCTCCTCGACTCGGCTTATGAGGCGTTCATCACCGACCCGGACGTTCCGCATACGGCTTATGAGGTTGAGGACGCAAAGAAGTGCGTTATCGAAATCTGCTCGCTCTCGAAGACTGCGGGCTTCACTGGTACCCGTTGCGGTTATACCATCGTCCCGAAGACTCTTGAATTCGATGAGGACATGAACAAGCTCTGGCTGAGACGCCAGTCCACCAAGTTCAACGGCGTTTCCTATATCGTACAGTGCGGTGCGAATGCGGTCTTCACCCCCGAGGGTCAGAAGGGCGTAAAGGAAAACATCGCCTACTATCAGGAGAACGCGAAGATTATGATGGCGGCTCTTGACGAATGCGGCATCAAATACTTCGGCGGCAAGAATTCGCCCTATATCTGGCTGAGATGCCCCGATGGGCTCGGCTCGTGGGAGTTCTTTGACAAGCTCCTTGAAGAGGCGAATGTCGTCGGCACGCCCGGCGAAGGCTTCGGCAAGAACGGCAAGGGGTATCTGAGGCTTACATCCTTCTCGACTCACGAAAACACCAAAGAGGCTATGAGAAGACTGAAGAAAATGCTCGGAAAATAAGCATAAATTTATGAACAGGAAGAAAACAAATGGAAGCAGTTGAAAACATTCTTAAAAGAAGAAGCATAAGAAAGTACACTGACAAGAAAATTGACGACGAGACAATGCACAAGCTCCTTGAGTGCGGCATGGCGGGTCCCACATGCGTAAACGCCCGGGACTGGGCTTTTATCGTGGTTGACGATAAGGAGCTATTGACCGAGCTTTCCCACTGTAACGGCAGAGCCGCGGGGATGCTTCCCGATGCCGCCGCGGCGATTATCGTCTGCGGAGACCTTGACAGGGCATTCTCAAGAGCCCCCGACTACTGGATTGAGGACGCATCTATCGCCACTCAGAATATAATCCTTGCCGCAAGCGCTATGGGGCTCGGAGCCGTCTGGCTCGGAACCTATCCGCAGGAAGATAAGGTTGAGAACGTCAAAGAGCTTATGAAGCTCCCCGACAAGATTGTTCCCCTGTCGGTAATTGCTCTCGGTTATCCTGACGAAACGAAAGACGACAACAAGATAACCTACGAAGAAAGCAGGGTGCATTTTAATAAATGGTGAAGCGTGTTATTGCAATACTTCTCAGCGTGCTGATGCTGACTGTGGGGCTGACCGGTTGCGGAAGCAGTGCAGAAGACGAAATTGAGATTGACGAGGATGTGCTCAGTGTGAACAGCTTTTTGCCGACAGATAAATATGTGAAGAAATTGGGACGCACCGAAGAGGTTGAAAGCGGGCTTTGGCTTGCCTATTCCGGCTCGGGTGCGGAATTCTCGTTCAACGGTACCAAGGCGACTGTAACGCTCCTTGGCGACGACACCATTAACTCTGAAGACTGGAACAGCGTTCCGAGAATTGCCATCTACGTCAACGACGAGCTTGTCGTCGACGAGATGCTGATGGACGAGTCCACGACCTTCACTGTTTTCGAAAGCGAAGAGGCGCAGGACTGCACCGTCAGAATAGTCAAGCTCTCGGAAACCGGGAACTCGACCTGCGTTATAGGCTCCATCGAGGTCGAAGCCTACGGCGCAATCAAGCCGACTGAGGATAAGGAACACACTATCGAATTCATCGGAGACTCAATCACCTGCGGCTACGGCGTTGATGCGGAGGATCAGAACTCTTCCTTCTCGACGAGAACCGAGAATGCTTCGAAGTCCTACGCCTATCTGACGGCTCAGCTTCTTGACGCCGACTACAGCCTTGTTTCGAAGAGCGGTCACGGAATCATCTCCGGCTACACATCCGACGGAACGATTCAGTCGTGGGGCGTTATGTCGCAGTTCTATGAGTGCTTCGGCTCCGGCTCGGGAACCGTCGGCGGCGTCACTCCCGACTCGGTTGAGTGGGACTTTAAAAACAACCCTGTCGACCTCGTCGTCATAAATCTCGGAACGAACGACTACAGCTACACTGGAAGCGACGCGGACAAGCAGGCTGAATACAAGACCGCATATGTCGAATTCATCAAGACGGTTCGCGACGACAACCCCGACGCCTATATCATCTGCGCCCTCGGAATCATGGGCAACGAGCTCTATCCGATGGTTGAGGCGGCTGTCAGTGAGTATGTCGCCGAAACCGGTGACGAGAAAGTCACGAGCTTCGAGTTTGACGTGCAGAGCGCTTCGGACGGCTACGGCGCCGACTGGCACCCGAGCGAGGTTACTCAAGAGAAGTCTGCGGAAGCTCTGGCGGAGTTTATCCGGGAGTGGTTGGGGTGGTAAAGCCCCCTAAAGCAAAAAAAATAAAAGGCTCATCGCGAGCCTTTTTATTTTGCACTATTTTATCAGTTGACATCTGACCGTCACCCTTGCCTGCCCGGAACGGGTGCAGGTGAAGAGGGTGAGGTCCCAGTCGCCGGTTATCATTTCGCTGATGGCGGTAGGTTGGAGGGTTTCGACTTCGATGACTTCGTATTCGTAGACCGTTCCCGTCACATCCGTGAACGTGATTTCGGCGCCGATGTCGAGGTCCTTGATGTTGCCGAAGTGGCGCTCGTAGTTATGGGCGCAGATGACGAGGTTACCCGCCGAGGCGCTTCCCGTATATCTTGCCGGCGAGTTTTTCAGCCCGGCATAGCTCCATTCCGAAAGCACCGGGAGCTCCAAGCCGAAGGACGGAATCGAGAGCACACCGATATAGCTGTCGCCGTCGACATCGAGGCTGACGACAGAATAGGCGTTGCCGTCTTCGTCCGTTTCGACCGAGAGGCTATACTCCGAGCCCACCGCGCTTGTCATGGCATCTGTGAGCTTTTCCTCTGCCTCAATCGAAGCCGTCGCGGCTCGTTCGGCATCGTATCTGTTATAGAGATAGAGCGAGAGGGCGCCGATCATCAGCAGAATGCCTATTACAATCAGAATTCGTCCGATTACTTTTTTCAATGGTCGTCCCTCCAGTTTTGCTTTTTCTTTTTCGGCAGTGATGCAACGATGAATAACAAGATTACCAAAGGCACTGCCACACAGATTGAAACTATCAGCGTATCAATCTTGTAGGCTTCGGCGGTGACTCGGATTGCGTTCTTCGTCGCTTCGGTCTCTATGCGGTGACCTCTGACGAGAAGTCTCTGCGTGTTGATGCCGTAGGGCGTGCAGGTCATCAGAGTGCAATAGTCCTGCCCGTCTTCAATATAAATATTTTGCAGTTCGTTCGGGTAGACGATGCTTATCTGGTCTACTTCATACGTCAGAACTTCGTTTAAGACTGTGATGGTGAACGTGTCGCCCAATTCCATCTGGTCAAGATGCGTGAAGAGCGTTGCGCTCGGGAGTCCCCTATGCGCCGAGATTACGCAATGCGTGCTCTCCCCTCCGGCAGGCAAGCTTGAGCCCTCGAGGTGCCCCGCGCCGACCTGCAAAACGCTTGACGAAGTGCCGTGGTAAATAGGCAGTTGCACATTGATTTTTTCAATAGTTATGTAGCCCATGACGCCCGTTCCCGATACATTCAGAAGCTCCGAGTAGCCGTCAATCAAATCCGGGTTCGAAATTGCCGTCGCCGAGCCGAGGGCGGCAATCGCTTCGTTATAGGCATAAGCCGCCTCGAAATAGTCGGAATAATCCGTCTCCGTCAGCGTCGCCACCGCCTCGTCATAACTCGCGACCGCCCGGGTCTGCACCTTCGAATTCCACCAGTTCGCAAACGTCGGGTACACGACAATCGCAATCCCGAGAATCAGCACGGCAAACAAAACCGGCGTCACCAACGACCGCTTCCCTCGCCTTTCGCGCTTCTTCCTCCGCTTCACCTCGTCGACCGCCATAACCACAGGAGCGAAGTCGCTATTATGTTCGTTTGACATTGACTTCACTCCTTGGGTTTTTCTCTGTAGGTCTAATTTGTAGGGGCGGATATCATCCGCCCGAAAAACAGCAATCGAGGACACGCGGGCGGATAATATCCGCCCCTACATATGTCGCCTTCGGCGAGTGCCCCTGCGGGGCGCACCTTTATGGGTTTATTTCTTAATCTTCTTCCGATTAATCACAATCACACCCGCCGCCGCGAGAACCAAAATTCCGCCGACAACATAGAAGATTGTCACACCAATGCCACCGGTTTCGGGCATTTCGGAGCCCGTCTTATTTTCAACTGCGATTACAGTTGGGGCATCGGTCAAATCGTTTGCGGTTACTGTCGCAAGAGTAGTTACGCCGCTATCAGTGTAAGCACTACCCTGTACAGCAGATGTATCTGAACCCGCAATATAGAACGGGGTATCAGTAGCCGCAAGATTGTAACCGGAAGGAGCAACTATCTCATGAAGGTAGTACAAAGTTTCTGCATCCAAGCCTTCAATATTAATCTCACTGTCTGCTACGCTTGTAATTATTATTACATCGGTAGCAGTAGCACTAAATGAATCTATGTCAGCCACAGCAACCCAACCTTTGAGCTTGTAAGTATTTGTAGCTGAATCGTAAGTAAACTCTGCAACTTTGCTATAATCGGAGTTGTAAAGGTAGAACTGAGCACCCGCCAGACCAGTCTCGCCAGATAGGGTACCACTAGCATTATTTCCACCTGTGTACTTATAGAGATTGACGGAGTAAACATAAGTCTGTGTAAGGTCAACTGTTGTATAAGATGAGTCACCATAAGAAACATAGGTTGTATTGTCATTGCTACTATCCGATGCTGTCGAATCATAAATAGTAGCAGTTGAAAGAACTTTAGCTTCGTAGGTTACAACGATGTACGAATCCTTGGTCACCGTAAAAGATGAAGTTGCTTCTGCGGCTCTAGTGGCTATCTGTGTTGTATCAAATGTGATTTCAAAAGTGCAAGATGACCATGTACCACCTTCACTACTCGCAGTGTGAGTTGGGTTTGTATTCAACTCGTAATCGTAACCAGTCGTCTTATTATCTGATTTAGGAATTAATTCCAGAGTATTTGTACCTGAACCACCCTCATAAAGAATAACAACGATTGAGGAAGTGGCAAGTGACAATCCATCCTCCATAAGGTCATGAAGAACGAGGCTTGAAACCCCATAGATATTGTCAATGGTAGTCTTGAAGTAAACTGTATCACCGATAGCGGCATCGGAATCGGTATCGTCAGTTGTAGCTGTCATTGTTGATTCTTCAAAGACTTCCTTTTCCACTGAAGGAACTTCGTTCTTGTCAGTTAAACTAATCGTAGCCCCAGTCTCAGTAGTATCAACCATCACAACAGAGCCGGTAGATGTAGTGATATAGTAGTAACCGGGTTCAGTAACTGTTGCTGTGTAAGTATAATAGGTACCATTAGCGTCAGTTTCTGAGCTTGCTGATTTTGTAAAGCTTGAAATCGTAGCAGCTGTACTGGGATTTGCTTCAAGATATGCTTCGATAGCCGCAACTAATCCGGTTATTACAACACCAGTGCCTTCTTCGTCCGCCCAGTTACTAGCAGTCGATGTAGGATACCTATCGGTATTTTGCGTAACTGAGTATGTCTTAACTGTGCCAGTGTCAGCTACCTCAGTCAAAACAAAGTAACTGGGGGTGCTAGTACTGCTTGCATCATAATTATCTGCGCTAGTCGATAAACCTACAATAACACTATAAAAAATGTCATCGCTGTCAATGGTATATGCGTAACCGCCAGAACCATTACTTGTAACATCGAAAATCTTGTAAGCAGAATAGCTTTCAGTTCCCGTTGTATACGACTTAATCGAAATTGTCGTATCGTCCGCCGTCACGCTGACTGCCAAACTCATCACCATGGCAACCGCGAGGACGATTGACAAAAGTTTCTTTAACTTTTTCATTTTAAGAACTCCTTTTTAATTGGATTTATTGCAGTTTTCGCCCGAATCGGACGGGGCTACTGCTCCCCTTTCACTTCGCGCCCTCTCAGTCACCTGCGGTGACAGCTCCCCCAGAGGGGGAGCCAAGATTTGCTCTTGGTGAGGGCTTGCTTCTTGCCTCTCCCTCTGGGAGAGGTGGCACGAAGTGCCAGAGAGGGCGGAAGTTCGCAAGCGAACTTCCGAAGTTTGACTTTGTCAAACTTCTTCAACCATCTGGTCCGGCTCGGGTGTCCCCCTTTCTTGCTGTTCTTGGGATTACGAATTTCCGGTTCCTCACGTCCGGTAGCCTCTCGTGGGTGCCACCCGGATCCACCCCTTCGCGCAGGGGTTCCTCCACGAGACTCTTCCGTATTCGTGAAATGTTTCTGTATGCTCCCGCTCCGACGAGCGAGAGGAGTATCAGCATGATGCCGAATTCGTACATGGTTGTTGTGCCGGCTCCGCCGGTGGAGGGGAGTTCGACAGAGGAAGTATAGGTCTCATCAACCGTATTTGTAATGGTGATTTCGCCCTCGTTCACACCGTCCGCCGTGCTGTAAACAGCCGCGGTATAATCCGCCCCTTTCGCATCGGTCTCGACGAAGTAATAGTAGTAATACTGGATATAAGTGCCGCTGTCGTCGGTAGTTATAACATACTGCGGCAGGTTGGAGATGGTCTCAGACCAGTTGCCGTTATAGAGCGTATAAGTGCCGACAAGGGTGTCTTTGGTATAGTCTCTTAGTTCGGAAGCAGAGTAGCCGTCGGTAGAGCCGCCGGTGCCGGTGCCCCCAGTAGTCGTCCAAGTTGACCATGAACCACTTGTATATGTACTCGAGTAAGTTACACCATCGTATGTAACGGCTACTGTTTCGCCGTCAACAAGTGTATGATTTATCAAATAATACAAGTAGGATGCAGTGAACGATGCAGTGAAGGTAGAAGAATTTGGACTGTAATCGGTATTCAAGCTATTATCACTTGTCCATGCATTTTCTGGGTAAACATAAATTCCATACCAACTCCATGTATAATCTGACGTGTTCGACACAATAATCGTAACATCGGTACCACTCGGCACTGTTATACTCTTTTCTCCTCCATATATACCGTTTGCACCAAAGTAGATTGTCGAACCACTTGTTACCGTGCCTGTTCCCGTACCGCCTGATGTAGTACTCTCAGTCCACAGCGACCACGAACCATCGGAATAAGTCTTGGTGAAGGTTGTACCTTCTGAATCAGTATAGGAAAGTGTGATGCTTTCGATATTCGATAAGCTACCACCTGTTATCTGGTACAATAGCAGAGTATCAGAACCGGTATATGCGGGAATAGTGTAAGTCTTGGTGTTTGTACCACTGGTTGCACCTATAGTAATATTGCCACAATAGCCGTAACCGTTATTGTCATAATACAAATACTCATAAGCATAATCGCCGGTATAAGAAGTAGTACCATCAGCAAAAGTAACAGTTACGGTTACTGCCTGATTTATCGGGATATCTGTACTCAAATAAGAGGCAGAAGCAACATTACTTGCCAAAGTCGAAGTCGCCATGCTGTAAATATCGGTTTGCGCATCCCCGCCGAAATAGAGAGTCACTGTTTCGCCGAGGTCGGTGGTGGTGGCTATCTGGATTTTTTCGCCGAGGTAGTAGTAAAGGTCGACCGTGGCGGTGGCTCCCGAGGGGGCATCGGTGGTGACGCCGCTGTCGTCTACCCACTTCTTATTGACCGTAACCTCCGTCGTCGGAATCGGGGTGTTGGTGACGGTGAGGTCTTTACTGCTCGAGCCGAGGTCGATGGCGGTGGAGATGGACGAGCCGTCGTTCGAATGGGACGCCGACCAACCGCTCGGGGCGACTTCCGGATTGCTGGTGGTATCGCTCGCCGACCACCAGAAATAGATGACGTCCTCGCCGCTGTCGGCGGCATAGTAGCCCGTGGGATAAGTCGTCTCGACAAGGCAATAGGCTTGGTTATAGGTCAAGCCGGTCAAATCCTCCGCCGATACCGTGAACTGACCCAAGGAGTTGGTGGTGAAGGTTACCGCGGCGCCGCTATCGTCCTTAACATCTACCCATGTAGAACTGGTGCTGTCATACTCCTGCAAAGTATAAGTCGCACCGGCAAGACGGGTGGTCGAATGCTCCGAGGAGACCTTTGTAATCGTCAAAGTCGTCGAAGCTGTCGAGGCAGTATTCTTGGCATACGTCGAGCCGGAATAAGTTGAGAGGTCGACGGTGTAGGCAGTGCCAAGAATAGAAGCAAGAGTTTCGTTTAAAGCGGTATAGGCATCATTAGCATCCTGATCAGTAACTTTATCATTTGCATCCTTACCATCATCCGTCCAATAGAAGTAGTATTTAGTTGAAGTGTCTGTGCTATAGCCATCAGGGGCTTCAGACTCCACGAGATAGTAAAGAGTATTCTTTTCAAAATCGTAGGTCGAGCTTGTGACTGTAAGAGTGCCGTTTTCGTCGGTGGTTAATGTCACACCAGTTGATGTGTCGTTTGTACCGTCAACGTACTTATAAATAGTAAACTCTGCTCCTGAAAGCGTCGTTGTCATGCTTGTTGAATCTACTTTTGTCAACGTGAAAACATTGCCGCTCGACGCCGTGCCTGTGACTTTTGACTCTACATAGGTTTCTTGTACTCTCTTTGATACCTTGGTCTCTCCGCTTATTGAAACAGTATTGGTTAAGTCGCCCGGGGTACTTATTCCGCTCTGCTGATAGAGCCATTCCCAAGAATAACTGTATTCCACATAGATTGCCGTTGAATCGGGAATCGTTGCGGAGATTGTATGATAAACAGCTACCCATTTACTATCGGTGCTTTGTTCGTATGTTTCGTCATACGTCCACGCAATATCAAGAAGGCTCTTATAGTAGACTTTTCCGCCCGATTCATATAGGTCGGAATCGGTGTAATCGGTAAGATTCACCGTTGTCGTTCCAACAGTATAATAGTATCCGCTAGAACTATCACCTGAAAGCTCTATAAGCTCATAGAAATTAACTGAGCTTGTTATCAGCTCGACAATCGCTCCCCAAGTATATCCGCCATAATCATATGCCGCTCTCAGTACATCCTCAAAATCGAGCGTATCAGAGCCTTTAGCAAGGTCATCGGCACCGAGGTTGACGACGACATAGTAGTTGAGGTAATTATTAATGCTGTCGTAAGTATAATCTTTGATAACCTCATCGTTTTTTTCCGCCGTATACTCATAGGTTACCTTCTGGGTCTGGGTTACTGTTTCAGGAGTACCATCGCCAATCGTAACAGTAGCACTATTAGTAAAGCTATCCCAAGCAATCGTGGTGGTTGTACTACCCGACGCTATAGCTTTTAATAATGCGTCCACCTCATCATCAAAATCAGCTATTTCACAAGTATATGTGACGATGATATAGCTACCGGGAGATGTGATATAACTGCCGTAAGTACTATACGGAATAGTTATTGTTACGTCCTGACCGCTTACAGAAGGCGTAACGTCGAGTGTCGTTGAACCACATGTAACTGTGGCAGATACAAAGTTTATCGTACTCGGGGTTGTCGGCAGAGTATCGACAATCGTTATATCGCCGGTAGTGCCTTCTGCGACGTAAACATACACCTTCCAAGTAACCGTGCCGTCGGTGGTTTCACGGGTGCTGTCGGCGGTTGAGCCTTTTCCGCCGGTTTTGTAGACATTGATATATTCGGTATAGCTTGCGGCGGCGGAGAGGCTTCCTGTCGTGATGTTATTCCAATAGGTGCGCTCGGTTGTAACGCTCGAAATGTCGGCAGTGGTGGAATATGTGAGGGTCATCGTGCCGGGAATTTCAACGTCAGTAATAAACGTGATTTTATAGGCTGTGAAGATATGTTTGCCGTATGTTGCATCGTCCTTTAAAGTATCATAATCAACCCACGCGCCGATTGTTGCGTCATAAGCGGAGAAGGTGTAAGCATCTGCATCAACAGTTTTGCCGCCAATAGAAATGTCTCCGGCAAACAATGCAATAATCTGAGCATAAGTGAACCACTGATGCGTTGTTCCCGCATTGACATAGTTCCACACATCGCCACTGCCCGTGCCGAGATAGTCATAGATTACGGTGTCAGCCGCAATGCCGCCCTCCGGAACGGTGAAAATAGAAGTCCAAGTCAAAATGCGAGTGCCATTAGTAGCAGTTCCTGCTGAGACAGACTTCGTCAAATCACCAATCAAATCGTTATCTTTAACGGTAACAGTAGCGGTCTTATCGGTGACTTTTTCTTCTTCATCATCCGTAACGGAAACAGTATTACTGTAAGTCTTGCTTGTACCGAGAGTCGAAGAGCCTACCGTTTGGGTGCAGGTTATGGTGTAGGTGTTGGTGTTGGTGGCATCACTATCGCCGTCGGTAGTTGTGCCAAGGAACTTAATGCCTGTTACCTTATCGTCACTGTCTTTGACGTATTCCCAATCCGAAGAATCACCGCTTACTTGCAAAGTATTATTTGTGTAAGCATCTGCAAAAGCATCGTCGGTGAAAGTATAACCGGCAATATCGGCGTTGTATGGGTTGACGGTGATTGTCCATGTTATAGTTCCATTCGAGTAAGTGCCGGATTTGCTCACGACTGAGGTGTTGACATATTTGGTGTTGGTGACTTCCGCCTCGATGTCCTTGTCCTCAACCTCGGCATTGGCAATGTTCGTTAATGTCGCAGAGATTTCGGTGGACTCATTGTCGAAATAGATAGTGTAGGTTATGACATAGATCCCGCCCGCACCAAGTTCTTTCAGAGTCACGGTGAAGCTTTCGGCAGAGGTCAAAGTGGCGGTGTAATAGGTGGAATTGCCGGTTACATCTTCACCATTGAGAGTAACAGAGACTATGGATACATCCTTGGTAGTCAAGCCGGTAGCGGCGAGAAGGTCGGTCAAAGTGATATCCCCGCCTGTGCCCTTGGTCGAGGACACAGTGACGGTGTAGGTTACAGAGTTGGTTGTAAAATCATAAGAGGCGGAAGTCTTTTTGACATTGACGTCGGCATCATAAGTTGCATTACCGTCAGACTCGATGTCTTCGGAGGTAATTTCGATAGTGAATTCTGTTTCATCGGTATATGTTATTGTTATCGGCACATCGGTTGAACTGTTAGCATAGACAGCTTCAAAAGAAACATAACCGGTGGTGACAGAGGTTTCTTCTGTAACGTCAAAGGTAATTATAACATAGTAAATGCCATCGTCGCCCTTAACAAAAGTCATAGTAAAGTCAGGTGAACTGTCCTTAGCATCAATAGCTGTGTTCAAGTCTACATTCGGAACAACGCCCTCAGGAAGAGCTACGGCATATGTTGTGGGATAGGAACCGCCTACCGTAAGAGAGCTAAAGTTCAGAATCAATGGAACATAGATAGCATCACTGTCCGAATCGTAGTATGATGTGCCATTCTCAGACATTGAAGTTGTCGCATAGTAAACAAGATTTGGATATGAAGTACCATCAATAGTTACAGTAGTACTTGTCTGCGTCTCCTCCACCGTCATAATCCCATGCGGGTCATACCCGACGGTTTCGACGAAGTAATAATAGACCTCGTCCGTCAAGGCATCTATATTGTCATACTCCTCGGCGGTGAGGGTCAGGGTGCCGGCGTCTTCTTCGGCGTAAATCTGCTCCCAGACCGACATCAGGGCGTTCCAAACAGTCGCGGCGGTGGAAGTGTCGCCTGCGGTCAGGGTCATGGCATAGTCGTAAAGCTCGGTCACTTGTGTGACGTAGTCGGTGGAGGCAGTGGCGGTCAGAAGAACGGTCTCCTCTTCGGTTTCTTCAGTTTCTTCTGCTTCCTCGGTCTCGGTTTCGTCGACGGTAACCTCTTCCGCAACCTCCTCGGCTAATTCTTCGGAGTCGGTCTCTTCGGCAATGACTTCTTCGCCCGCCTCGGCGACATCGGTCGCGTTGACATAGGTCACGTTGACATAGGTCACGTTGGCATACCCAAGTACCACGGGAGTAATCTCGGTTTCTGAGCCTGCGGAAAGAGCGATGATTTCGTTTTGGGTGACGGTTTCGGTCGCCGTGCTGTAGGTGACAAGCGCGACGGTATCGGTCGAATCGCCTTCACTGTCGGTGACGGTGTAGTTGCCCTGGATTACTGTGATAGTTTGCGCTGTTTCGTCAACAGATACGACTACAGCCGTGACATTAGCTCTGCCGTCGGCGTCGGTGTCGATGAAGGCGACGTCGCCGGTTGACGGGGCATAGCTGTCCGCAGTCTGATAGTATCCAAGTGACGACAAATCGACCGACCAAGCATATGCGCCGGCACTATATGTGAATTCTTCGGCAATTCCCGCATAATCAAGACAGAACGCGACGAACATCGAATCCCAGTCGGAGTATTCGCTTCCGTAGTACAAACCGCCGTACCATGCACCATAGCGGGTATAGCCCATATGAGTAATGCCGTCCTCGGCGAGGGTGTAGTTGGCTGTTGACTCGGTATACCCAATCTGCGAATATGCGATATTGACGATATCGGTTCGTAAATCTCCCGTAAGCTCGGGCAAAGTCGCCTCCCAGACGGTCGCATCTTCAACGTCGGCTTTGAGGTCGACGAGGCAGTCGGTCGTGTGGGTGTGCTCCTCTAACTCACAAACGAGAGTTTTCTCATAACATTCGTCAGTGTGAGTGTGTCCATCTGATTCTTCAAGCTCGCAAATCAAAACTTTCTGTGTTTCATAGCAAGCTTCGGTATGAGTGTGCTCCTCGGATTCTTCCAGTTCACAGATAAGAACCTGCTGTTCTTCATAACACTCGTCAGTATGAGCATGACCTTCCGACTCTTCCAGCTCACAAATCAAAGTATATTCGTAGCAATCATCGGTGTGGACATGCTCTTCATAACCGCAATAGGTCTCGTTGGTTATAGTGATACCGTCCAGGCGCAACTGCCAGTATACAGTGAGAGACACAACAATCGCCAAAACAAGCAAGACAGACCCAAGCACTCTTCGACTATGTCGATCGTGCCTGAATCTATCTATGTAGATTAGCATCGTGTTTCTCATACTCATCGCGCCTTCCACACTCGATTGGTACTACCTAACGTAATAATGGTGAGTCTTACATCTTCATAATATGTCACGTCAAGAAAATTTAGCCAGTTACAGCACAATTTTTTTAACCTTGTGTTCATTTACTCTTGTTATTATATCACAATATGCGGATTAATGCAAGTGCAAAATGAAGGAAATCGGAGTTTAGTTCTTTCCCAACGACTTTGCCTCGGCAATGAGCTTATGGCGGTTGGTGATGCCTTTATAAATAAGGCGGTAGATAACGCCGACAGGCAGGAGAAATTTGTGGCGATAGAAGAACGGGTAATTATCTTTGAACACGCTCAGGTCGGGAAAAATTCGGTGCCACACATACTTAAGCTTTGTCCGAAAAGTGACTTCCCTGCCCGACTCCATGGTTTGCAGTTTACTTTGGACGTTGTTTTGAACCGTCCCATAGGTGCCGGAGCTTGAGAAGCCGAAGAGCATTCGCGATTCGCCGTCGCTAAGGGTAGTTTTCAAGAAGCGCTCGGGGTCTTCGAAAATCTTTTGGCTGAGGGTGAGGGTTTCCTCCTCAAAATCAGAAATACCGAGCTTCCGGAGCTCTCCACGAATATAGTCCCAATTCATGCCGTCGCCCTTCGCTTTGTTATAAACATAGCAATCGAGCAGAGAACGCAAGCCGGTGCCGCCCGCTCGGTGGTGCTTGCAGGAATGGGCGGTGAAATAAACATAAAAATCCTCGTCGCTGAGATGATAGCCGAAGCTGTTATCTTCGTCGGAAATTGCCCGACTCCAAATATCCTCGTAGTACTTCTGCCAGGAAGGGTCTTGCTGACTGCCGAACAGCGAGATGTGCATTTCGAAGTTATAGACCGGCATTTTGTGATAGGCGTCGTGGTTGCCCTGCTTGTAGCTTTCGGCACGGTAGCCGCGACTGAGAAACCAGTCGTGAACATCACTTCTGCAAGAGACATCAAACAAAATATCGTTATCCGCCATCTGGCGCATTTCGGGATTCGGGTACAAATCCTTCAGAATAATGCCCTTGAGAGGCATGTGCCAAATTCCGGATTCCTCTAAACATATTTTGTTGATGCCGATGTCAATAGTTTTGGTGAATGTGATGAAGGGCATATTTCAGCAACAGATTGATTCAATGGGAAAATGCTATTCCGAAGAATGGGGTCAATCCAAAAGGGCTACCCCCTTTTGGCACACGACTTTCCCTCGTGGAAAGTCTAGTGTGTTATACCTTTGCAAAATATCCGTCGGACAAAAACTCAATACTGTATTACAAAAGGGAGCCAAGTATCGGCTCCCTTTCTTGACATATACCCACCTGCCATGTCGCCTTCAACATAGTCTCACATTTGAACGCATTCCGATAGCAAATAAGCGAATAGCGAATAAAAATTAACGATAAACGATAATTTTCTATTGACATCGGTAAGGGCGTGTGATATAATGCAGTCAGAAAAGTAGAAGGAAGGTTACTGAATGCAAAAAGAAATACTGAAAGTAAGCGGCTTAAACAAGTCTTACGGAGAAGAATTGGTATTTCGGGATGTCAATTTCGAAATCCGAGAGGGCGAAGTTGTCGGATTTCTGGGCAATAACGGCACCGGCAAAACCACTATGATGAAAATGATTCTGGGTCTGACTCCCTATTCTTCGGGACAAGTTGAGTATCTTGGCGACCCTGATTATTTAAGAAAAGCGGAATCGCTTAACTCAATCGGATATTTGATGGAAACGCCTTTGTACGGCTATCTGGATGCGCACGACACGCTGAAGCTGATGTCATACTATAGCGGGCAAAGCATTACTGATGCTCAGATTGACGAGCTCCTGAATAAAGTGAGGTTAAAAGCAAGCAAGAAAAAGGTCAAAGAGTATTCGTTCGGCATGTGCCAGAAGCTGAGGTTAGCAATCGCATTCATGTACAACCGCAAGCTTCTGATTCTTGATGAACCGACGGTTGGTCTTGACCCTCAGACTGTAGATGAGTTTGTCGATATCATAAAAGATGTGGTAGCGGAAAAGGATGTCAGCGTACTGTTGTCAAGTCATCAACTGGAAGCGATTGAACCGCTATGCGACAGGTATCTGTACATATCTGACCATCAGATTAAGGAGAAAGCAGTAATTGACAGAAGCATATACAGGAGGATCAGCAATGAATAAGATTATTATCGGAGAGATGTATAAGCAGTTAAAGAAAAAGAGCATTATCATAATTGCTCTTGTTGCTGTTATTCCCTTTGCATTTTCGTTTCTGATTTACGTCGAGCCTTCTTTCCTGGAAATGGACGGCGAATTCGGATATCTGTCCTATATGGTTGTTATGTGGCAGTCAATGTGGTCTATGTTCATTCCACACATATTGGTTGTGTACTTAATCGCTTGTATCACAGAGGATGAAACTCAGGGGCAGATTCTCTATGAGTTCAGCAGAATTCCAGACAGAAGCTCCTTGGTCTTGGGACGGCTTCTGTCCATACTGATAATGGTTGGCGAGTATATAGTTCTTTTCTTCGTGTCGGCAACCGCAGGATTCGGGATGTTTATAACAAGAACAGAACACTACAATCCGAGTGATGTTATATCACATGAGGAAATTGTTCAACTGTGGATTGGATTTCTGCTCTTGCTACTTGTTGTAAGCTTGATATATTCCATTTCGTCGAAGGTTAAGCCTATCATCACATTAGTGATAATCATTATCGGGCACTTTTTGCTGAGCAATATATCCTATATTGAAAACTGGAAGCTCATTCCGGGGACATTAGCCTACAATATGGAGTACACTGCTGATAGCGGAAATATGCCAACCATCGTATATCAATCGGCTATTCTGATAGCTCTTATTACGCTATGTCTGGTGCTCAAGAGAGTATATTACAAGCATATGGAAGTAACATTTTAACAAAAGAAAGGTATGGTCTTATGAAGAAAATCGGGAAAATTTCAAATGTAATTTTTGTAATCCTGAGAGCTTTACAGGTTGTAAGCGTGGTGATTGCGATTTTGTGTGCAGTTGTACTTACTGTCGAATTGGTCAGTCATTCACTGAGCACAAGCATATCAATAGATCTGGGATATGTGACACTCGACGTGGCAGACGAAATAGTACCAACAATGCTCAATTCGCAGATGTTTCTGATATTCGTGCTGATTGTAAGTATCGTTGTTTTGGGCGTTGTTTTTATGATACTGCAATTGCTTTGCAAAATCTTTGACCCGATGCGTAAAGGGCGACCTTTCGAGAAAAGCGTGTCATCCAATCTCAAGAAAATCGCACTGCTGGTTTTGTGCGGCGGCACAGTCTGCGAGATTCTGAAAAATATACTCATAACATATCTGACAGAGTCGCTCAATATCACGGAAATTCTTCTGAACCAATATATAGTTGGCGTCAATGTGGATATGAACTTTAACGCTGTCTATATAGTATTTGCGATTTTTCTGTGGCTCATCGCACTTGTATTTGAGTATGGTGCAATGCTGCAACAAGAGTCGGACGAGACTTTGTAATGGAGATGCCTGCCATGGGAAAAATTGTTTTGAGACTTGACCGCGTGATGGCGGACCGCAAAATTTCTTTGAAAGAATTATCGGAAAAAGTAGGAAGAAGCAATGTAAACCTGTCCAAGATAAAGACCGGAAAAATCAGCGCTATCCGTTTTTCCACATTAGAGGCTATCTGCGAAGCCTTGAATTGCCAACCGGGAGATATACTCGAGTATGTTAAGGATTCGGAGGAGTGAGGATTGGTTTTGATAAAACAAGAAGAGCGACCGTTAAAGTCGCTCTTTTTTTACATTCGTCTGCTTCCCTTCTCGTAATTTAGATTTTCGAACAATCAGCTACAAATTGTGCGGATATAATGTCTGAGCGCTCCCTCCATGGATTTCTTTCCGGAGAAACTAATTTTAATGGTCGGACTGCAGAAGATTTCTTGATATAAAAATAAGCTCCAGGCGGTTTGTCTCGACTGCTTTTACAGTGAGATATAACCGTCTGGGTTTATAGATTTTTATTCTGTTTGGAGCTATGCCTTCTCAATCACACAAGTATGCTTCTTAGTTTCCTTGTCATAATTGATACCAACCATAAGGAGATTACCGAAGTAATCTTTCAGCTTGCCGTCATAGCGTTTCTCTTTTATCTGTCTGATTGCTGTGTCGGCATCCTGATTGTACTTTAACTCAACTACCATTGCCGGATAGTCTGAATATTTACGAGGGAGAAATGCCAAGTCGGCAAAGCCTTTACCTGTGGGAAGCTCATGGACTATCTCATAATGCTTTCTTGCCGTATAGTATGCAAGAATAATTGCTGCGCTCAGGGAAGCTTCGTTGTTGTATTCCAAGACGGAACAAACTCCCTCATGCGCTTTTTCAAGAGCATCAGCAACCTTGTCTGCTTTTCCTGCAATCGTTGCATCGAGCAAGTCATCGGAGTCCTTGATTGCACTCGCTACATATGCCCAATCGGTTCCGCCGACTGCATCTCCAAAAGCACCGGCAACCTCTAAATTCGGTATAGTCGCCTTTTGGGTTTTATTGTCATATGCAAGGTATCCGAGATGAATCAGCAACGTCAAAACATCGTCCTTGCTATTGAAAGACGTCATGTCATTTTGGAAAGTGCTGACTCTCACTCTCACAGCCTCTCCGCTTAGCATACTGATGATTTCACCTTTAAGACCATCAAAGTCCATCTCGATGTATTTTTTGAGAGACTCATACGTCTCGGAAGCTGTCCAATAGTTGCTAAATTCTTGATTCCATATAGCAAGCATGACAGAATTCGGACTATAGACGTGTTGTATCTGATTGAATGAATAGCCGTCATACCAAGTCTGCATACTCTCGAAGTCCATTTGGTACTTGTCGCAAAGTGCCTTTACCTCGTCTTCAGTAAAGCCGACATATTCAGCCAGCCTTGATGGGTTTGTCATTGTGTACTCACGGAAATCTGTCAAAGCTGACTCTGTGCCGTACTTCTTGATTGGTAGAATGCCTGTCATATAGGCAGCAGCGATTGTCTCATCAGTCGCCGTGCCGCCTTTGAACAGTCCTCTCAGAAGCTGAACATACTCTTTTTGAAGATTGTCGTCGTCCTTTGCTTCTCGGAAAAGGGCGTCCCATTCATCAATGATTATTACAAACTTTTGCTTTGTCTTATGAGAAATATCCGCCAGCATACGAGGTAAAGAGGTCTCTCCGCTGTTTGCTACGCAAGGAAAAGAAGCCTTTAACTCTTGAATGACACATCTCTGCAAGTCTGACACAGCATTTTCAATACTTTCGATAGTAGAAATAAACCATGTGATGTCAAGATATATTACGTTGTACTTATTCAGGTATTTTTCAAAAGACTCCATCTTTGAAATCTTTAAACCTTCGAACAGTTTCCGAGAATCACAACTCTTATCGTAATAGGCACACAACATCTTTGCGGCAAACGATTTACCGAATCTTCTCGGACGACTGAAACAGGTCAACTTCGCTGGTGTGCCGATAGTGCTATTGACATAATCAATCATGTCGGTTTTATCCACATAGATTCCATTACAAATTTGTTGGAAAGATTCTTTTCCCGGATTCAAATACAATCCCATTTCAGTCTACCTCCTTGTTAGCCCGTAGATACAACACAATTTCTATATTTATATCTTACCATAATTCTGACGCATAATCAAGCCCTATCTCGGCTACACAATTTTCATAAAGAGTCGAACTTTTCAACTTGCCGATCAATATTGCACTGTAGCACTTATCGCCCTCCCAGAAAACAATGTCCCTTACTCCTCCGCTGTTTGAGACCTCATCTTCTCCCATACAATCTTCCTCATCTCAATATCTCCCTTAAGGTATTCTACCATTTCTTCTCCACAAGGGAACTCTTTATTTCTCTCATCGCCGTAAAGAAGCCAGTCAGCACCGATGTCAAACTCTTTTTCGACTCTCTGAGCGAATCTGACTGTAATTTCGCATTTGCCGCTCAGTTGCTCAGTCAACGATGTCGTAAATGCACCTATTCTTTTGCAAAATTCACGTTGCGAAAGACCACTGTCCTCATATACTTTTCGCAATCTCTGAGCTGCTAAAGCTACCTGTGGTTCAGTTTTTTATCTATCCACGGTTCGCCATCAGCACTCAGCTCTAACACCATAAGCCCCAACAATTCTTTCACACATCGTTGCACTTACAGAACTTGTCCCGTCTTCTACTTTCAGAACTTGAGTACATGTGTAGCCTATGCCGAGTGCAAACTGAGTTTTGCTGAGGTTAAGAAGTCTTCGCAATTCTTATATGCGACATCCAAGCACCGGTTTGCCTGTAACTGGGCTTATATTTTTTCGTGTAACTGTTGACAATTCACTCAGCTCCAAAAGAAAAAGAAATAAGAAAAACTCTATAAATATGAATTCTGCCTTTTGAATCTTATGGTCTCAGAATGCGATTTTTTCTGTCTATCACAACAATTATGAGAACAATCCTAAATTTATAATGTCCATTACTAAAATTCACTCTATTACTATATTTCCAGTAGGTTTAGCCATGCTTTTATCAAAAAGCACAACATTTCGACCTACATCGCTTACGGTGCTCCCGTAAATGATACCTGAATAGCCTTGAGAAATATAATACTGCGCCATTGTCTGGAATGGTGCATATTCAATTTCTCTATCCTTTGTATCCAAAGGAATAAAAATCTCATTTGAAAGCAACTTAGAATAAGTATACAAAGTCCATTTTTTAAGTGCATCTCCTATTTTATTCTCATCATATAATTCACAAGCGGAATTCCAAGAGCCCATATTCTCTAGAGCAAAGGCAACTCCTTCTTCAGATACTTTCTCGAAATAGTCCTCTAAATTCTTGTTCAGCTCATCATACTCACAGTCGTCTGCGATTGTTAAGTCGACAAGCTTACACTTTCCCATAGCTTTATCAATTTTAAAGTTGCAATATCCAAATCTATTGCCTTGCTTAACCCCACATTCCCTTTTTGAGCAAAGAACAGCATCATCCAAATTTCCTATTGCCAAATATAACCACTCAACACCCGCTGGACTAAATCGATTGCCTTTCTTTATAAATTCTTTTTTAGGAATAAATCTTTCGTAGTCAGGTTTCTCGTTCTCTTTGAGGATCGTGCCCCTGACAATGGTATAATCTTCTAAGTATATTAGGTGTTTTTTCAAGTAAGAAATACCATTGTGCTCTTCAAATAATTCACAGTACGCTTTTAAGAATGCCGATTGTTTTGCCTTATCGACTTCATTGTACTTGTAAATACCGTTTTTTAATTCATCCCGAAACGCGCACCAACTCTGATAAATAGTTTTCTCTAGCTTTTCCCTGCCTTCAAAATTAAGTATGGTTTTATTATCTTTTCCTCTATTCAATTTCAGCCGTTTCTCCTTTCGCTGACGTTCTTTTTAAATTTTGCGTGCCTGTCAACTATCAGCTCAGCAACGTCATTCTTAAAATTGCGAACATCTTGCATTCTTGCGAACTAATAAAATAGGCTAAGCATCATAACTTCCCGTATTCATCCTATACAAGCCACGACTCTACATCTGCCGTCAATCTTCTCAACAGTTTCTTTAAACACATCATATGAAACTGTACCATCACAGATTTGTCCTTTACGGTTCACCACGCCATACACATATCCTCTCGGATTCAATATGTTCGTTCCAAAAGACATTAACCTTGCACGAACTTCTGAAACAGGATATGCCTCAACAATGTCCCGAAGGTTTCCAACAGGTAGTCTTATATCTTGAGTGTCATATGTTTTCGGAAGATAGCACACTCTCCATTCCCTCTGATCAGAATACCCTATTTCTTTGTCAAGGCATCCATATCTCCTTTTTATCGGTCCAAACTGCCCGATTGAGTCTAACGAAAACGTACCATCGGTTTCTTCTCCTTCACCAGACAAAAGATACATTTTGGGTCCTATTTTTTCACCTGCATTTCTATGATAATTCACATCACCCATGCAGCATATTCCACCTGCTTTAATCACACTCGCCTTGACTCGTTTGATAAATTCGCCTCGATTCTTTATCACTAACACGGAATCTCCGAACTTATCCATCTTTTTCGGAATGCCTTGCATGATATGAGTTGCGTCATCTCGATCAACTCTATAGAAGCACAAAAGATTGCAATATTGGTACGCCTCAATGCGAAATCTAAAGTCTGAAGCCATTACAGATAAAAAATCATCTGGAAAGGGAGCATTCTTTCCAATACCAGTAACAGCGCATACGCCTTCAAAAATGTCTTTCTGTTCCTTGAACTTGTTGCATAAGCCCCAAAATTTGCCCAAAGAACTCATATATAGATTTCCGTCAAGAAAGTCACTCACGTATTTGTGATCCGTAAACTTTATTAGAATACTACTCAATGGTAAACTCCACCCTTGTTATAAGTTACTGTTTCTTAAAATATATTTCCTTTTTTAGAGTCCAATGGAATCCTCTAACGCTGTTTTTATATTCTTTGCAGCAATATCCGCATCCGATCCGTCAAACGAAAATTCAAGTGTGTCTCCTGTTTCGAAGCAGCCCGTAATTAACGACATAATGCTCTTCGCATTTTTTGGCGACGAGCCAGATTTAGATACAGAGATATAACATTCATACTTTGCGGTTTCATGTGCCAAAAGAGCTAACGCTCTATCATGGTCTTCTTTTCCTGTGATTTTGTAGGTAAAACTATTTTCCATCTTTACTATTCCTATTCACTGTTTATTTTAAGGTTTTTACTCGTCAAGCCATGCAATTTGTTCTTTATCATCGTTCGTATCTTTTATATCGCATATATCACATTAAGTATCGTTCGCAGAAATGTAGCGACAACAATATAAAGTAAATGCGCTACCAAGGCATATTGCACCCAAAAGAATTCCTCTTATCACCATCAATAATTCAATGTTATCACTTTCCTTTAGAAATTTTGTCATCTGTCAAACAGCATATTTGTTATTTATATCACATATAGTATTTTTTATTCTATAATTAAGTGTAACAATGCTTGTTTTAGTGGCTGTGGCTTTTGTCACTTTTGTCGAGCGGTGACACCCGAACTTTTCATTCAGAGCCAATGCAAACAGGTTACAGGAGCCCATCAGGAAAATATGCGCTGATGCGTATTCATACGGATTCTCACCGTCAGTGTCTCTAAGATTATCTTCTGTAAGCAAATAATCCAATCCGAAGCGATCAAATTCATCTGCAGCGAAAAACAAGTCATCTATGCAATTATCAGGATATACAAAACATCCTGTGTAGATGTGGTCTGTTTTTTCATAGGTCCCTTATTCCTTTGTTTCTTTTTCTATTTTAAGGGGCATGCTACTTCCGTAAATCCTATCTTGTCCACATAGTACGCTGTGGAATTGATGCCTTTATTGATAACCACAATGTCGCTGATGCTTAAGGAATGACCAGTAAAATCAGATGGCTGGTCTGTATTGAATTTCAGGTAAAGATGGTCGAGGATATCCGGACTGTCAACCACAGTCCCTCTATAGACCAGTTCATACCGTTCCCGTTCAACCTTGATGCCTTTCTCCTCCAAATATTCCAGCGACATGAAAGCAATCTCATGGTTTGAGATGTCGGGCTTCAACTGGTAGATTTCGTAGGTGATTATGTTTGTGTTTGTGGTCTGCTCTCCTCTTTTCACCTGTGGAAACAATGTCCTCTGGTTTCTCACAATACCCTTCTGCCCCGGTTTCCGGGATGGTTACTTTCCAGCCGTTTTCATCTTCCTCGGCGTAGATATGATAGGCGCCTTTAGCCACAGCTCATTCTTCTATCGGAAGCGGATCATTCCCTTTCATCACTCCGGCTGCCACAGCATCCTCGATAGACTCTTTAACTCCACATTCATCACAGAGGATAATATTGGCTCTACGAGAAAGTGCGTGGCGTGATATGCCATCCATTTCTTCTCCGCAGCATAGGCAGAAACAAGGACTGTCTGGATTTGCCTTCTGGCGTTTTGACTCCTTCGCTATACGGTAAAGTGCTGTCTCATGAGGTGTGGCTAGATGTATTTTCATCCTCACCATAAGCGACATCGAGCGTCCCTCCGGTCAGCCAAGCAACGTGAACTGTGCCTATATTATCCACATCTATTACTTCGCCCATGCTGCCGACTTCGGTGCTTGGGGATCAATCATTTTATCGAGGATAACCACAGTGCCGGGTTTATATTCTTTTCGCAGTGCTTCTATTACTTCTTTGCTTGCATATCCGCTCAGTCCGTTCCTCATTTCACTCATCTTCAAATACTCCTTTCAAATCCGATCCATTTCAGTGCTGTCTCTATCTTCAGCTTCCTCGCCATAACATTCACGATGTCCACAGCAAGTACGCTCAATAAAGCCGTCATTATGAAACAAATTATGAAATTGAGTATCCAGATGTCTTCGAACAGCAAACTGCTGAACTTCCTCACAAACATGAGAATGAAACAGTGGATATAGAAGATGCCGTAGGAACGGTCGCCGATGTGGTGTAATACTCTCTGTAGATTATTCTCTCCTTCTTGATTCCTATGAGCTAAGTTCATGCAAAGCAGGCAAATAGAGAATGCGTAAAGAAAACTGCTTATCTTAAACAGACCAGTCGCTAGTCCACTGTTTCCACCACATTTTAGGACAATAACGCTTTCGATGCATTCCAGCACAAAGGCGATAAATACAAAACGAAATTTTCCAAATCTATCCGCCAAGCCATTAACCGCCAAATTGTTTGCTTTCGTATTCAGACCGAGATAATAGAAAAGCATCCAAGCTGGGAAAAATAACCCTCGAATTGTACCCGACATAAAATATGAATCAGGAATTATAGCAAAACAGACATAAATGAAAAACAGATAGGCAAACGAAATTAACCATAAAATCTTGTCTACTGCTCCCTTCTTTTCTACTGCCTTAAGCAACAATGGCGTCAATAGGGTAAACTGAAGTAAGCAAATTATATAATATAATGGTGCCGAAGCACCTCCAGTAATGAAATTGAGTGCATAAGCTAACCAATCAATTGAGGTTCCATCTCGCACAACTCCAGAAATAGAAATCAAACTATAAAACGTTGTCCAGAGAATATAAGGTACTAATAATACCCCCCTCTAGAACATATGTGCGATTTCGGACTATTTTTCACTTTATCCTGATTCACAAAGTATCCTGCCATGAAGAAGAATAACGGAACAGGGAAAAGTATAATCTGTCTTATGAAAACCCACAAACCATGCATCAATTCGCCATCCACTGACATATCCGGTGAAGGGCAATGTATCATGATAACTGCGAGAATACATATCCCTCGCATGATTTGCCAGAATGGTTTTCTTTTACTCATAATAATTCTGCCCCTCACTTTCAATCGCAACCAACAATTTATTTCTTCTTCAACAATACTGCCGTTCCTTGACCTCCGCCGATGCAAAGAGATGCAATTCCATATTTAACATCATGAGATAACATATAGTGCATCAAGGTAGTAACTATTCTTGAACCTGTTGCACCTAATGGATGTCCCAATCCAAGACCAGAACCATGTAAGTTGCATTTGTCTATAATCGCTTCCACAGTTGTGTCGTACTCCGCAGCCATCAATTTATAGCATCCCAACGTCTGTGCTGCAAATGCTTCATTAATTTCAAGCACATCTATATCCGAAAAAGCCACTCCCGTTTCATTCAGCAGCTTTTTAATCGCATAGTATGGACCTAATCCCATCTTCTGAGGATCACATCCTACGCTTGCCGTTGCCACCAGTTCAATAGAAGTTTCGATTCCATGCTCTGCACAATAAGACTCATCTGCCAGAATAAGGAACGATGCTCCATCGTTAATACCGGATGCTGTTCCAGCAGTTATTGTCCCAGTTTCATCCTTAATAAACGAGGGTTTTAGACTTGCCAGTTTTTCTAATGAAGTACCACGATTGATGAATTCATCTGTATCAAAAACATACTCTCTATTTTTCCAATCCTTTAGCTTCACCGGTACAATTTCGTCATTAAAGCTTCCATCATCAACAGCCTTTATTGCTCTTTGTTGTGAATAATAAGAGTACTTATCCTGCTCTTCCCTTGATATATCGAGATCCCTTGCGATGTTTTCAGCTGTAACTCCCATATGGACACCGCTAAAGGAATCCGTAAGTCCATCGTGAACCATTAAATCCATCATCTTGAAGTCGCCAAACTTCTTCCCTAAGCGCACATAACTATCTGTAGCGTAAGGAATGTTGGACATAAACTCTAACCCACCACACAGTTCTACACGGTTACCACACAAAATCGATTTGTATCCATTGATAATCGCCTGCATACCACTTCCGCATACCATGTTGACGGAATAAGCAGGAACATTCATCGGGATTCCGAAGTTAACCGCAATTTTTCTCGCTATACCCTGACCTAAGCCCGCTGATACGACATTCCCGATTACTACCTCATCCACATCACCCTTAATTTCCGGATGGGATGCAAAAAGTCCATCTAACACCTGAATGCAGACATCACTGGCATCGCATTCATACAAGGATCCAAGGAACTTTCCAATTGCGGACCTCTTAGAATCAACTATGTAAACTTTACTTTTCTCCACTGACATTCTCCTAACACAATTTATTTTAATATTACAGGCGCATACCGCCATCAACCTGGATTGTGGTTCCGGTTATGTAACTTGCCAAATCAGATGCCAGGAATAATACCGTATTTGCTATTTCCTCCGGTTCTGCCAACCTACCCAGCATCGTTTGCGCTGCAAACTGGTCAAGCAGATTCTGAGGAACAGTTTTCAGCATATTTGTCATCGTATATCCAGGAGCTATAGCATTGACACGGACATTGCCGCCTTTCAGTGCAAATTCTTTTGCCCATGATTTAGTCATGCCAATTACACCGGCCTTCGTGGCAGCATAGTTCGACTGGCCTATATTACCATAGACTCCGACAACACTCGAAATGTTAATTATTGAACCAGCCTTATTCAGCTGCATATGTGGACCGACTAAGCGTGTAACATTCCAAACACCCTTAAGGTTCACTGCAATCACATCATCGAACTGCTCTTCAGACATCTTCTTGGTCATAGAATCCCTTGTAATACCAGCGCAATTTACAAGCACATCAATTCGACCATACTTATCTATAATCTCGCCAATGACCTTGTCGCAAAGCTTCGTATTAGAGACATCACAAGAATAGTAGTCCACCTTCTTATTCTTTGTTTCAGGCTTTGTTCCAATTCCAATGACCTTTGCATTGTAATCCATAAATGCATTTACGATGGCTGTCCCAATACCTCCACTGCAGCCAGTAATCAATGCTACTTTGCCTTCAAAGTTGATGGCATCCGTAGTATTATTTATCGTTCCCATATTACGTTTCCTCCTATAGATTTACTGTCGCGTTTATTGATAAACACGCGGTTCTCCTCTACATCTCCCATCACCATTGTGTTGGCGCTTACTATCGCTCCCTGATGAATATGAGAGCCTTTCAATACCATAGACCTTGCGCCGATCCAAACATTGTCCTCTATAACCACTTCCTTATCTGCACTAATAAGATCACCGCCCTCATTAAATATTTTATGGTAATCAGAATCGAAAACACAGACATCTCTGCCTAGCATGACATTATTTCCAAAAGTCATTTTGTGCTTACAGATAACATTGGTGTTGAGCCCAGTATAGAAATAGCCTGTTTCCAAAACTGCATCTTTGTCAATCGAAAGGACATCACCATATGCAAGTTCGACACGATTATGGATTATCAATTTTGAATTCTTGCCCAACTGCAAAAGTGCTGTCTGCTTACCACGTTTATACCCGTAATAGTTAATCCTTAAATTTCCTGAAAGGTTGATTTCAGCAGATGGATCAATACTAATAATTGAACCCCAGCAAGGAATAACGAAAGCATCTTTTTCTCTTTTTATATTTTTGCAAAAATAATTGTATCTGACAAACTTAAACCAGTTGATTTTGCCCCATATTCTCAGAAGCGGAATTATCGGTTGGATCTTAGATTTAAGCACTAACTTATATGTGTGTAAGGTTTTTCGCAAACCAGAATCGGTGTTCTTCTTTACCGTTCTCTCAAGGCCAATAGTCTTTACATCTGTAAAAAAAGCATCTCTGCCATCAGGTCGCGGGACAGCCGAAGAATAGGCCATATTACCAGCCTTAATCTCTTGGATAGGTCTCCTGCCAACATAGATTTTTCCAGCAAGGGATCCGATAAATGAATGCCCTCTTTCTGTGTGGACAATCATCGCAGAAACGCCATATCTATAATCCTTTTCCGTTACATCTTTAACTCCCCAAAAGTCTCCGATAGTAATATCTGAAGCGTTATTTCCATTTTTAAAGTTGCAGACATAACAGGATTCACGAAGATTTAAGTTCTTATGAATAAAACAGTTATTGATATCATCTTTCCAGCGACTAATGAATCTCTCTTTTCCATTTTCAAACTTGATAAGTTCTCCGAAATTGCTCCAGCCTATTTTTTTGCTCTTATCACGATAACTCACCACTTTAGACTTTGCTTTAGATTGATAAAGCTCAATCTTTTTACGTTGTAATAAAGGCGATGGAACTCCACGACAAATAAAGTCCACCGTAATTAAATTCAGGTAGTCTTTACCAAGATACTCTTTTAGTGCGGCCACTTGGCACGGTGTACCGGTAAAGAGTACAGTATTACTTTGGTTCAGCAATTCTTTGGTTTTTTTATAGATACCAGACGTATCACTTTGAAAATACTTGCTACCCATAATTCGCTTAAGTCCAGCATCATCGTTGGCAACAGTATGATACGCACTGCAAAAATCATCCGCATAAACCGAGCCAACGATATAGCCTCCATCATGAATGACTTTTGAAGCAAACTCATAGTAAAGCCCACCTGATGTACTTACGCGTCTAATTTCATCATTATTAGACCATGCGGCATAGGATGCATCCGATTCAATATCGTTATATTGCTTATCCTCTGATAAGTATACCGGACACCTCTTCACACACAGTCCACACTCAACGCATAAACTCTTGTCCACATCTGGATACCAATAGCCTTGTTCATTCGTCTTAAATCTTATTGCTCCTTTTGGGCACAGGTCACCACACATTTTGCAACCTGTGCATTTAGTCTTCTCAAGCTTATCTATCACGAGAATCCCTCCATGTTACTTCCCAAGTATTTTTTTGATAGTACCCTTAATATCCTTTTTTAGTTGCTCTCTTTGAACAACTTTGCTTGCTTCTTTAGCCCACCTATTAAGCTCACTAGTTTCATCTGCCGACATACCAGAGATATAATTCTGAGTTATATTACATTCTTCACCGTCAGATACCAAGGTACCATACTTAAGCAGAAGGAAATCAGACAATTTATCAAATTCAGTATCAAGTAGCCTGGTCGAATATTCACTCTCTAAAAACTTAACAGTTCTGCTCAATCCATCTTTTAGAGGTACAGAGTAGTTAACATCAGGTACTGCGGAGCGTATTTTTTTATTATCCAAGGTTAATGATTCTAACTTGTTATATTTAATTTCATCGTATAAAGCCCTATTGCATGGTTTTACAGTTTCTATGGGAACGTGTACTATTAATGGTTGCTTTCCGAGAATATCTCCAACTGTGTTTATTACAAAATCCCAGGAATATGCATTATCATCAGAAACATGAAACATCTGCCGGTCTGCACTCTGATTCATGAAAAGGCCAACCACTGCTTCGGAAAAAGTGCTAATATGAGTCACAGCATGGATTGATCCACCATCTTCAATAAATACAATGGGAACCCCCTTTATAATCCTATCTAATAATGTCCACTGGTTTCTTCTCCCTACCATGGCGCAAGGAATTCTTGTATCTCCATATGTAAAAGGCGGGCGCACCGTCGAAATCATAAAATTGTACTCATCATAATGCGACTCCAAATAAATCTCAGCTCTTCTTTTATAAACAGAATAATTCCAGACAAGCTTATCAATATCTTTTGGAGAATCCTCATTAGCCATCAAAATTGGCTGATTATATACGCCCGCTGTTGATATATAAATAAAGTGTTGGCATTTTCCAGTTAATAATCCTAAATCTCTTTTTAGCTGATTTTCGTTGAAAACAAGACCGTCAACAACAACATCAAACTTCATCCCATCAATTACTTTGCTTGCTTGCTCCTTATCGTACCAATCAGCCTGCAGGTATTTAACTGGTAGGCTATTATTATGTATAGGATTTTTTTGTCTGCTGATATCATAAACATCATGATGTTTATCTACTGCAGCTTCAACAATTCCTGTCCCTATAATTCCTGTCCCACCGATGACTAAAACTTTCATACTTACCTCCGTGTGGTCCGATACATTTTCCTACTTAAATGTATCTACTTTCTACTTATTTCTTTTTAACAATAGCTCCTATCTCTGCCATAACATATTTCCTCTTCCAAATCATTACCGCTGCAATCGCAATAACACAAAGATATCTTATCGCTGTATAATCATACAGATAATTCACTGTTAAAGATACGGCTATTACATAGAGCGACAATAGCATAATCATCTTGGAATCAAATATTTTCACTTTCCCAAGATTCTTTCGAGCGACAATTTTGCTGAATATCAAATGGCTAAGACCATAGATGATATAGCAAAATAAAGTTGTATACCCTGCGGCGTAATACCCAAATTTCCTGATAAAAATCCAGTTCAATCCAACATTCAAGCACGCCGACGCAATTGAACCAATAGTTACATATATTCTTACTTCATAATAGAACTCCACATTTGAAATGGTATTATACAATAGCACAAAAAACATGCTTCCAGCTATTGGTGGTATAACGTAAACTGCTTCTGAATATTCCGGTGATGCAATGATGTATAGGATCTCAGGTGCGAACAACATCAACAGTGATACCAGTCCGGCCATAATTACAAATAACATATTAGTAACACGTGGAATCGAAGCAAAATCGTTCTTTCTTATTTTTTGATAAATCCAAGGTGTAAAAGAGGAAGTAATAGCTGACGTAAAAATATTCATTAACTGTCCTAAGTTATATGCCACACTGTAGAATGCAACCGCTGCGCTTCCACACAATTGGTTTATCATTACCCTATCCCCTTGATTCAATATAGTTCCCGACAGATAATGGGGGATTAAAGGGATATTAAACATTACTGCATACTTCCAGAACTCTTTATTATAAAAACGTTTTCCCTTATAAAATTGATAGATAGCAATTGTACCGCAAACTATCACCTCTACTAGGACTGTTGACAGGATTCTCGCCAGATCTTTCTGCTCACTATTCAACACGAAAACTATACCCAAAATTGGATTTGCAAGGGATTTAGCAAGCGTTACAAAAACAATTTTCCTATATTTAAAATCAAACCTATTATGTACTGTCCAGAACTGAAGTGCCGGAGTAAATAATAGTTCTATGAATAACAGTAAAACAAGCGGCGTTGACATTCCCAAAAGGGAATTACACTTATCCCGAAAAAGAAGGTATACTACAAACACGCCAAAAGTAATTACAGTTACTAATCCCTGCATTGACGAAATGTATTCATCTCTTCGATTTTCAAATTTAATCATTGCGTTATTAAAAACGCCATAGAACAAATTTAGTGATGTAAAAACTATCAAGATTGAGTACCAAGAAAGGTATGTGCTATACATTCCATACTGCTCTGTAGTCATCAATCGAGTAAATATTGGTACTGTAAAGAAAGAAATTCCTCGTTGCAAGACGCTACATATGATAAACCACATTGAAGCCTTTGCAGGCAGTGCCAATCCCTTATATCTAGATATTAAGCTTTTGATAAACTTCATTAGCTTCCTTTCTCCACTTCAAATCGTGCAAATCATCGGACTTCATATTATGTGATGTGTCTTGCACTTATGGCTCGTGCAGCATGGACAGATTACATGGAAATCTATTTACATGATGCACTGTTTCTCTGTTTCAAATTTTTTCCTGCCCCACTCATCTGTATTTGCTATCACCTTTGCCGGTACTCCGGCACATACAGAATTGCTTGGAATATTCTTGCTTACTATTGACCCAGCACCAATAACACAATTATCGCCGATTTCTACACCTGGCAAGATAATGCTTCGCTGCCCGATGAATGTATTCTTTCCTATCTTCACACTTTTTACAGCCTTAAATTCATGTGTCCTCTCAAGTCCGGCAGCTATCATTCCATAGTCAATAGAATAGTCATGCGTTAAAATAATCGTTTGAGATGTAATTGAGCTTCCCTCACCGATTATCACGGTTCCGGAGGTGTCTAAATTAACATCAGGCGAGATAAACCGTACCCCCCTCAAACCTAACGCCCTTAGACGTATAATACTCTTGGATCAAATTCATATAATGATTTCTGTTTAAGCATCTGAAAGCAAGTGTACGAACAGGTTTTACAAAGAGCCTTGCTATATAATTCTTTACAGATTTTGGCATAATGTTATCCTCCGACATGTAGTACTTTCTTCGCCGTTAATTGCCATTTTCGCGGCATCATATCCCACACCATATAAATATACTTTTTCTTTCCTAGCCGTTTATAGTACCAGGTATCAACTGCTGAATAACCTTTATCTCGGAATAGATTTAATATCGTATTTCTTTCAGGCTTCATTTCACTTGGACGATTAAGCTGACCATTTCTTCTTGCTGCCTTTTCAAACGACGAGCCTTTTACATGGAGCTTTTCGGCATACTGTTCAATTAACGTGTTACCTTTATCTGAGTTGACAAGAGCGCATGAAATACCATTCTTTTCGTTTAATTCACCACCGTTATCTATGAGATAATCAGGATGTTCTTTCTCGATGCCCCAAAAATCTCCTATCGTGAGATCTCCAATCCGTTCTGCTCCTGCATACTTGCAGGAATAGCAGTTTTCTCTATATGTAAGAGAATCCAAAAACAAAGAATAATAGGATGACAACTTTGAGTGTATCCTCTTCGATTTCATATTCCCATTAGCATCTTCATATACGGCTTTTGCAATTAAACCCCATCCCTTGCTCTTATCGCGGAAATAGAACCGCTTAATTTTCCCACCAAGCTTTTTTTCTAACAGATCTATATATCCATGAAAAAACCTTGCATTCGGAACGCCGTGGCATATAATATCTATCGTATACAGGTTGTCCCACTTATTCCTCCCGCCAAGAAATGAATACAATCCTCCCACTTGGCACGGAGTTCCCGAAAACAGGACAGAACAGCCAGACTTCAAATCTTCTTTTACTTTTCTATAGCAGGTTCCTATATCACTCTGAACATACTTAGACCCCTGCAATTCAATGAGTTTATCAGCTCGATCAATACGAATATGCTTTGGATTCAACTCCTCGTCAGCATACTCCATTGCACATCCGTACATTACGCCGCCATTCTGAATAAATTGATCTGCAATAGCAGAAAATACACCGCCGGATGCGGAATTCTTTAATTGAGCATTATCCTTCGAAAGGGCGACATAAGAATCTTTAGGAGTAGAAAGAGCTTCTGTATTTTGATATCCGCATACTCTTTTACATGCCCCACAGGATACACATAAACTGTAATCAATTTGCGGATACATAAATCCATACTCATCCTCTTGCATAGTGATAGCCGACTTTGAGCATACATTCATACATGCCCCGCAACCACAGCAATCAGACTTTTTTTCAAATAATACTATCTGATTCATCGGCACAAACCTCCCACGCGGTCAGTAACGTGTAAGACCAAGAATCATCACTTCTTTACCAGATAAATCAGCCCTGTTTCGTGGGCGATTTTCTGAATCATAAATCGCAGTTTACCCTTAGTGTTATAACCGCCGTATTTTTTTATAATGTATTCAAATCCATAATTCCTGTAGTCATTACGAAACAAATCAACTTTTGAATTGCGTTCTACAGAATGTTGAAGATTCGTCTGATATTTAACATAATCATCCGATTTACATTCTGCAATACGATATCTTTTCTTAATTGCATCGTCTATGACAGTATCAATAAGGTACCTACCCTTTTTTGTGTTCACGATTACAAGATTAACGCCATCTTTCGCAGTAATTCTCCATTCAGCAGCTGTTTTTGGCATCACATTCTCGAATCCCCAAAAATCTCCAATAGTGAGATCGCCAGCGCAATTCATATTAGCAAACTTACATTGGTAGCAGCACTCACGATAGGCTAGACCAGTAAAATAAAGTGTAGTAAACATCCTGACATCCTGAGTGTTTTTCTTGACGATACCATTTGAGAATTCAGCCATGCAGGGATACTTCCTCCATCGCGTACCTTTATAACGGAAAGAGAAATTTTTAAGCGCGGCACCATTCTTTTCTTCAAGCCAACTCACATAGTCTTTCCACAACTTCTGATTCGGCGTACCATGGCATATAATATCTATAGCATAAAATTTTTCAGACGGAAGATTACGAAAACCAATATATTTCCGAATAGCGTTTACCTGACACGGTGTACCAGAAAAAAGTACATACTTCTGTTCTTTCAAAGCCTTGGTCAGTTCAGGATACATACAAGTCATATCAGATGCCACATATTTTGAACCGCGAAACTTCTCGCAACCATCAATACTATCCGCAGATTGATGTACAACGTTAAAATGCTCATCAAAAGAAGCACCAAAACAAGCCCATCCGTTCAGAGCAGGCGACTCACTTGTACCCCCCACAAGCCAAACCTGCAAAAGCTTCCAACAATGCGGTAAAAGCTCCGCCGGAAGATGATTGACGCTCTATTTCTGTGTTGTTTCTAAATGCATATGCTTCCAATTCAATCAGACTCCTCTTATAGCACTTTTCAACCAATCCAGTGATTGTTCTCTATATGCAACCATCTTTTCATTCACTTCATGCCATTTAACATCATCGATCTGTGGAACAGACTCATCACAACAATCTATAGATATCAAACGCTCTGTAAGTCCAGCTACATCAAGGATATGGTAAATTCTCGAATTCTGAGAAGCTTTATCTCCATCTTTAAATCTTCTAAGAGTATAAAAATTTTTATTGAAGATGATTGACAATGCTGTCGCATGGAAAGAATCCGTAATTACATAACTTGCATTTCTTATCAAATCAAGCCATTCAATAGGTCCGGCTGTTTTGATAATTTCAGCATCTATGCCATATCCCCAATAGTTATTAGGCACCGATTTTAATTTCAACCCTGTCTTTTCAGAGAGCCATTTTGCAATCTGTATATAATCCTCATTCTGCCCAAGAAAATAACAGAAAATATACTCTTCCTGCGGCTGAACTTTGGGAATCAACTGATTCCAATCATCTGCTGTCAATAAGAAAACGGGGTCGCAAACAACCTGTACCGGAATATTGACCATGGGCTGAATCAGTTCAACACTCTGCTTCTCTCTTACCGAAATACAATCAAATCGTTTCAGCAATGGTTCCATTTTTCGCTTCTCTGCATCAGACAGCTGGGTCGTTCCAACACTAGGAGCATAGGCTATCTTTCTTTTACTATCCGAAGCAAAATCTAAAAACTGACACTTCTTAAAATACGCCGGGTTCCATATCTGATCGCTTCCGCAAATGTAACAATCATATTCATTCGAGATGTCGCCCATTGTGTCCTGCGAGTAAATAGGATCAGTTAAGTTCAAGTATGAGGAATAAAAAGCATCAAATCTTCTGTTCTTCTTTGCGATATTCTCTTTAGACATGAAGTCTTTCTGTATTTTTCGGGCATCTATCTTAGATTTTAATGTAACGCTTCGCGCAGAGCTGGTAAGAAAAAACTTCAGCTTCTCATTCGAATTTGGCTGATAATTGATTATGGTGTTATACATGCCCATTTTCTGCTGTGCTTGCTGTAACGCATATGCCTGAAAAATAGAACCGTAATTGCCTGTAAACCAAGTGATTGTGGCGGAGGTTTTTGCAACTGTATTTTTCATGCTGCCACCCCACTTCTTTCAAAATGGATGACAGCTTCTTTAGTTAGAATTACTCGGTTTCGAGTACCCCCCCACACAGATTTCTTCTCAAATTGGGATTCCTGTGGGAATTTTCTCTCAAACGCTTTATTCACATGTGTGACAATTTCATCAAACTCATCATCATTGTCAACATTGTCATTTATGCAGATAACCTTAGTCTTGCCTTTAGTGATGCAATCCACAACTGGTTTTTCATCTCCTAAGTATACGACATCATAAAACTTACTGAATCCAGGATTCCGTATTTCAAATTTACCTGTGGCAATCTGCCAAAATCTCACCGCCCATTGAGCTACATTAAACTCATGCCTAAATCTGGAATTTAATGTATCAACCATATCGTCTTCAGCTAAATTCCACATCTCTTCGAATGTCGATTTCAAAAAGGACGTTGCTGTGTGTGTCTCGTTAAAACCTGTAATGTTATGCCAGGGCATCATGCAAATTGTTTTGATTAAATCTTTACCATTTCTAGGACTATAAAACTTACCTTTGCTATTGTTTAGGATTTCCTGTTTTGTATACCTTTTTGCAATGAGTCTCGTACACATGACTGCAATGCCATAAACTTGTCCCTTTCCACCGTCTTGCTTGTAATCAGCTTGTGTAGGAGCAAATCCAACCGTATCAAGAGGCAAGCCATTTTTAAAGAAATCCTCCGGCTTGGCTTTTTTCAGCAGAAACATATCATCATTAAAATAGACGAAATGCTCTGAAAGCCCTGGAATCTTATACATCAAAAGCTCGACTGCACAATTATTGAAGCTTGGAACCAATTCCTCTGGAAACAATATGTCCTGGTTGATAACAGAGATCCTCTCACAATCCAAATCTAGCCATTTAGGATAATGTCCGGGGGTCAACAAGTATACATGATTAACCCAGTTTGCATATTTATCAATTCCACGTAATAGGAATTGCAGATTGTTCCACTCACGCACACGTCTTTTTCTTGTATCATCACCTTTGGTGGCTCTATACTGCTGACGCTTGGCAAGCCAATCTTCATCATTTCCGTCTACCCAGGAAATCACAAAGTCAATAGGATAGTTTTCCATATGGCTGTCCTCCAATTGATGCATCAAAATAGATGCTATCTCTATACTCTACCATCTAGTTTCTTCATATTTGTCTTTTAGTGAAGCGGAATATCATCTCAGCACTTAAGTGCATCTCGAAGCATTTTCTTTGACGTTGCAACGTTAGCATTCAGCCCGCTTTTTGCGCATTTAAAATCTATATCTTTTCCATCTATCATCTTAGATTCGTCACCGGTTATTCTCCTATCCTCTTCACCAAGCAAGGGCAACAATGTATCTAACCTGGTGCTCATATTCGTTTTTCCAGATAAGAACTGTCTTTCAAATACCCAGAAGTTCGTTTCAAAAATATTTGAAAGCACTACTGCATGAAATGAATCCGTGCACACTATATCGGCATACTTTATCAGGCTTAGAAATTGGCCGAGATCGATATCATATAAATCAACATCGGCGAAATCCATGTCACTTTTGCAGATAGTTCCTCTGACATGAGGCACTGTTACAAGTTTTAAACCTTTATCCTTTGCCAGCTTCTGTACCTGTTTTCTCTGCTCTTTACTTTCCCCAAGGAAATAAGCAAACAGGTATTTGTCATTAATCAGCCTATCGGCAGTTACTTCTTCCCACTGTGATTCATCCAACAACAATGTCGGGTCTACAACTACATCAACAGACCTGTGCAGAATTTTCTCCAAAAACACTTTTGCAGAATTTTCTCTGACCGAAATCCACTCATACCTCGATAACGCACTCTTCATCAGTTCACAATACTCATCTGTGAAATTACTGACTGTTATACTCGATGCATAAGAGATACGTTTCTTATCCGGTGGCAAGGACGTCAACACATACGGCGGCTGAATCGCTTCCGGACTCCATATCTGGTCGCTTCCGCTTATAAAGACATCGTAATCATTAATGCATTCTGCAATCGTATCTTCTGTGTACACTTTGGAATGGGGTATATCTTCTCTTGACCTTTCAAATGCCTGTTCTCTTTTGTGGATTTCCTGACCAATAGTCTCCCAGTACTTCTTTCTTAAAATCTTCTGCTCACAGCGACTGAAAACTCTCTGAAAAAACTTATCAGAATGCTTGTTCCAATACTCTTTAAAACCAATCTCCTTAAGCTCCGCCATCCCTCGCACTGTTTTCGGAACGCTGCGCTTATATGATATAAGTTCTACATCATGCCCTTCCAATGACAAATACTTATATAACGCATATGCCTGGGCAATACCGCCGTAATTGTTGTTGCCATAATACATTGTTATAATTCCGATTTTCATTTCTTCACTGTCCTATTTTATTCCCAGAAAAATTGATACGGTACTACGCCATATGACCCTTCACCTGCAGAGGCGCAAAAATACAAAAAACAAATTCCCATAAACAAATAAATACCTGCTTTAACAATTCTTCGGTTCCTAAAGCTATCTATTCTATTTACTGCGCATCCCAATAAAGTAAAAGCAAACAGATATTCATAGTAGCCCAATCTATTTACTATTTCCATTGCGTGGTATAGTACCTTGCACATAACAGAAATAATAGTCATATAGGTCAGGAATGTGACAGATACCTGTTCCACGGTCTTGGTTCCATTAACTCCGATATAGATTTTCTTTCTATTAAACTGGACTTTAGTTGGAAGTAAACGTGTCTCTCTGTCTTCCATATGCCCTTTCAGGTATATATAGACTATAGCTAAGACAAGAGGTATCAGGTATGTAATTATCCAAAACAAACTATATGCAGAAAAGCCTACTGTTCTTCCTCCAGACTCACGTCCAAAATACCATGTGTAACCAGGCAAAAATGTACTAGCCAACGGATAAACAATCTGATTGAAAAGAACCATTACAACACCGGCTATTACAGTAAACCAAGCTACATTTGACCTTTTCATTTTCAAGAAGGAGATTGGAATAAATATCAAGCATACTATAGCACTGCTATGAATCGCTATTGCCAATCCCATAAAGATTAAACACCTTATATACTTTTTCTGTGCCAGAAAATCTACTGCAAGAAGTACAACTGCTATAGCTAATGCCTGTGCAACTATATTCATTGTCATAAAATATAGGAACGACGTGAAGAAAACATACGTTTCAAGAACTGCATCATCCGACTGCCTGTAAATATACCTGCCTATAGATGAATAAATTATCAAGCTTGTAGCAAAAAGAAATATTTGTGGGTCGTCAGAGATCATTCCGAAAAGCTTACATAAGGTCACAAAGCCCCAGTCATAGCCAGTGTTTCCCGTAAAAAAAGAAAGTGAACTCCAATCTGCATTTGCGATAGCAGTAAAATTTGACGCATAATGTAAATCAACATCTATACCAACTGATGTACCTCTAAGTGCAGCTACAAGGGTCATCAAAGCAAAAGATATAAAGACAAATTTCCTCCTATCTCTGCCAAATAATATTCCATTTAAAATCAGCAAGGCAAATAATACCAGATATATTGTCATGTTCCCTTATTCTCCACTCTCATTAGTCTCTGTGTTATATAACTTCACTGCTTATACAGCTTTAAAAAGCCACTTGCTTGGTTATTGATGCTATATTGCAAAATGCCCTCTTTTAGCGAATCAATATCGGCAATGATATGTTCTCTGTCGCAGTAATATTTCATAGTTTCAACCAAATTATCTACCGTTGGGTCAACAGCCCTTCCGACCTTCATATTTTGCATTATCTCATTAAGACCACCTGTATTACCGGCTATCACAGTCAGTCCGTGATAAAAGGCTTCTATTGCAACCATGCCAAATGGTTCTGCCCATATAGATGGAGCAACAAGCACATCGCATTGCTCATATACTTTGGTTAACCCATCTTTATCAACAAATCCATGGTAGATTATCGACTTATCCTTTTCAGTGGCTTGTAATACATTGTCCTTGAGATAGCCTGTCCCGCAAATATGAAGCTCTGTTTTCAAATTCTCTGCTGTACCCGTTGAAAGGTTAGAATAAGCATCCAGTAACTGCAGCAAACCCTTTTTTTCAATGAGCTGACCAACATATAAAAACCGTATGGTTGTGTCTGACCGGCTCCTCTTTTGCTCTACAATTCTCTTGTGATATTCAATATTTACAGGTATCCCATTTGGGACAACAGCAGAGTTGGTGCAATCAAAAAGCCCGCCATGTTGGAATTCCTCAAGTGTGTAAGCTGAAGGTGCTGTTACGCAGTCAACATACTTCGAATTGTTCTGCGCCCATTTTTTAAATTTCGGTTCAAGCAGCCAATAATCATGCAATGTATGGATTACTCGTATGTTCTTTTTGTGAGCCACTTTCCATATGGTCGATGAGAATCCATAAAGGTTTTGTGTGTGGATCACATCAGGCTTGAAGTTATCTATAACATCCTCAAGCTCATGCTCTACCGGAATGTTGTGCCTGTGGTTAATATTGTTCTTAACCTTAATGAGCAGGGGATTCTGATTTCCTTTTTCTGGGTGCATGACAAATTTACCTTTGACACCACGGTAAATAATTACACCGTTTACATTGTCTTTCTGTAGTTTGTCTTTGGGAGAATCACCTGTTAATACGGCAACATCATGCCCCACTCTTACATATTCTTCAGCAAGCAACTTAACGACCTGCTCTGTGCCTCCCTGCATATTGGGGAAGTAATATGGATTTATTATAAGTATCTTCACATTTATTCTCCCTCGTATGTATGTGCCAGGGTTCAGTCCTTCCACAGTTCACATATCTCTTCAGCGCATTTCTCCCAGCTAAACTTTGCTAATTGCTCCTTTTCTCTTTGAATGACGGATTCTTTTTCCACGGGTGTCAAATTGATAACGCGCTCCATTTGCTTTAACATCTCCGGTACGGAATCAACATCATTAATATAGAACGCTGCATCTCCACCGACCTCTGGAAGCGAAGAGTTATTCGCTGTTATTACAGGCAAGCCATACTGAAAGCTTTCAAAAACAGGAATGCCATATCCCTCATACATGGAAGGAAACAAAAATACCGATGCCTTTCGATATAAAGCATCTTTTTCTTCATCGCTTATATAGCCGGTTCGGATTATATCTTCTTTAAACTTAGACTCATCAATGAGTTTGTTGACCTCTTCCATACCCCATCCAGAGCCACCGGTAAGAACAAGCTGTACATGCTCCGGATTGGTTTTACGAAATTCTATATAAGATCTCACAATCAGTGAGATATTCTTTCTAGGTTGCAACGTACCAACATATAAAAAATACGGTGCGTCAATTCGATACTTCTGGAGAGTTTCCTCAGCATTTGTGCCATCGGTAGGTACACATCCGAAGTCGCTGCCGCCATATACCACATGTACTTTTGAATTCTTAAATCCACAGTATTCATCCACATCCCGTTTTGTTGCTAATGAATCAGCAAAAATCTTGTAGGCAGCCTTACAAGAATCACGCAGGATATGCGTAAAATATATTCTGATAAAGCGGTTCTGTTTGCTTATACCTGAGAACTTGTAGTTGGCTATATCGTGAATCGTCATATAGTACTTAGTTTTATTGCTTCTTATAAATGGAAGATTATGTGTTGGTGACCAGTATACATCTAATTTATATTTTCTAATTTGTCCAACGCTAAGATACCGGCTAAGAAGCTGCTTGGATTTACATGAAATTACTACCTCATGTGCATTTTTATATGCCCCTACGTCGAAACAAAGCTCTTGATTGCAAAATAAGAAATATTCATCATTTTCATTCTGTTTCAATATTTCTTTGACGGCATATAGAACAAAATTCCCTATACCAGTTATCCTCTCGCCCTTTCCGAGCATTGTAGCGTTTATACCAATTCTCATAGCATCTTACCTTTTCAACATGGGTTATTCGTTAATAGGACCGAATAGCCCTTAATAGTATCCCCGCAGATTTCGTCCAGCTGTATTTATCCAGCGGTGCCTTGCTGTTATTTCTTCCTTTTGCAGAGCTCACATTATCCAAATCAACACCGTAATCATTTGGGCTTATGTATACCACACTATCCCCGAAAATCTCGTGCATTACTTCTGTATCGGAGACGACCACTTGTTTGGCTCCGGCACTCATTGCTTCGAGAGGTGGGATGCCGAAACCTTCATAGAAGGTCGGGAACAGAAACGCTTTGCAATCACGCATAAGAGTCTTTGCTTCCTCGTCACTTACATATCCGAGGAGCTTCATGTTTTCCGGGCATTCAAAGCCCAAACCATCCGCAAATACCTTTTCGTTTATAGAGCCGGATACAGCAAACAACTGGTCCGGATTTCTTTTGGCAACTTCGGCAATCCATTTAAAGTTTTTGTTTGGCTCCAAGCTACACATCGAAAAATAGTAGTTATTTTTCTCAAGTTCGTATTTCTCAAGTGCGTTATCATCATAGCCAATCCGCTCATAATGTTGCCAGGCATCCGGAACCACAACTATCCGATCAGGGTCCACGGAGTAATACTTCTCGATTTCTTTCTTTGAAAACTCAGAAACCGTAATAATCTTCTTTGCCCGTTTTGTGGCATTTGAGAAAAGCAGGTTATACCACATCAGAAATTTCTTGCTGAAATCCTGAGGACGAGCCTTTATCTTAACGTCATGAATTGCAACAATCCCTGGCGACACCAAGGGTGAAACATTGCACAGGTTCAGAAGCGTGCCTTTTCCTGCCGCATATATTGGAAGTGAAATCTGCTCCCATGCTATGCCTTTCAGATGCCCCACTCTGACGACCTTGATATTCTTATAGTCCGGAACATCGCTTGCATCTTTCGGCACCGCAATAACAACGGACAATTCCGACTCGCTATTCAGTTGCTTGTCCAACTCAGCAACAATCTCCCGTGCGTAACGCTGTACTCCGGTGACCCGCTGTGTGAGAAATTTTCCGTTGATTATTACAGATTTCATCTTATTCCCTCTGATTATATTTAAATCAAACTCTCTATCAGCCAAATAACATTCTTCCTGAATTGCTCCGAAGTAAAATTGTCCAGCACCCGCTGTCTCGCATTCTGCCCATACTGCTTTCTAAGCTCTGCATCATTAGCCAGCTTCATCAGTGCCTCCGCATAAGCCTTACTATCCCCGTTCGGGCACTCGATGCCGGTTACGCCATCCAGATTAACATAATTGACCCCGCTTCCGGGAATCGTAAACGTTACAGTAGGCTTGCCGAAGTACATGCCTTCTGCAAGAGCTATGCCAAAAGCTTCATTCTTCGTGATTGACGGAAAGCAGAAGATGTCACATGCTTTCATGTAGGCAACCAAATCTGCGTCACTGACTCTTCCGAGAAACTGAATCTTCGGATCGTCGGCGGCTTCTTTCTTCAGTTGCTCTGTAAGCTCGCCTTTGCCACCAATGCAAATCTCAAAGCTATCCGGCAAGTATCTGCTTGCCTGCACAAGATATGTAATGCCTTTGTACGGAACATGACGACCGCAAGCAAAGCATAGTGTCTTTTCTGCATCTTGCTCTTTAATCTCTACAGCTCTTACCTCAATTTCATCCGTGACTATAAGTCTGGAGTCGCTGATGCAATTATGAATTACAACACACTTACTCTTAAGCTTGCAAAGATATGGGCTCCCATCAATATAGTTAGGACTAGTAGCCACAACCACATCCGCTCTTTCAAGTAGCTTATTTGTCTGACTTTCAAAGAGCTTACCAAGAATCTTTTGCTTTGTTATATCAAGGTGCCAGTAGAGAACAAACTTAATATCTCGCTTCAAATATTTCATCAAGAATGCTGATACATACGGGTTGGGATAATGAAGTATTACAACATCCGGCTTGAACTCGTCCATAACTTTTTTAAGCTGTGCCGGGACGGTTGTCGAAATGGATTGAGAGGATACTTTCGCAACATACCCACAGCGAATAACTTCTACTCCATCCACAGTATCAACCACGGTTTCATTCTTTTTTGTTGTAATTCCCCCAGCCGATGCATCTTCATTAAAACAGAAAATCTTTTGCTCTATGTCGTCGCAGGATTTCAAGGCATTTGCTATGTCTCTTGCGACCTGTTCTGTTCCGCCAATGAACGGATAGTAATACTTTGAAATTTGCAATACTTTTGTTGTCACTGTACGTTTTCCGCCCTTCACTTCAAGTAACTCCGATACAATTCCTTCAACGTCTCAAAAATACTGTATTCCGGTTTCCACCCAAGCTCTGCTTTTATGTAGCCGTTATCACAGCATATTCTCGGTGTATCCACGGGGCGGAAGCGCTCGGGGTCGACTTCTATATCAATCTTCTGCGAGCTGAGCGACACTATGTACTCAAGAAGCTCTGTCAGGCTGTGCGCTTCGCCGGAACCGACGTTGAAAATCTTAGTGCAGTCATTGCTTTCAATAATCATCCGATATGCACGGACAATATCTCTCACATCACTGAAATCACGTTCTGCCGCAAGGTTGCCGACCTTTATCGTTCCGGGCTTGCCGGATTTTTCTATCTCCGCTACCTGCTTGCAGAAGCTCGGAAGGACAAACGAATCCTTCTGACCGATACCGGTGTGATTGAAAGGACGGACGCAGTAAATCTTCATTCCGTATCTTTCACGATATATCTCCGCAAACCGTTCCTGCGCCATTTTCGAAATGCCATAGGGATTATTTGCATTCAGAGGTGTTCCCTCGCTGATTGGCTTGTCCGATTCTTCATACTCTTCGCTTGAGCCTATAAACATCACTTTCGGATTGGTGTCAAGCTTTCTTGCGGCTTCCATTATGTTCAACGCACCGATGACATTGACAGACATGGTTGTCTGCGGGATGTTCCATGATGCACCGACACTGCTGACAGCGGCAAGATTGATAATCATATCCGGTTGAATATCCGATACAAGATTCTTGACGTCATCAGCCGCAAGAAGATTTGCCTGTCTGAAAGCAACACCGTCAATATCTGTAGCTACAATGTCGCTTCCATAGACCTCGTATCCATGCTTCTGAAATTCTCTTGCCAGATAAGGACCTACGAAGCCGCCTATTCCGAAAATCAATAACTTCTTCAAAACAAGGTTCTCCCTCTGCTAAGCTTGCACTTATTTCAGACCTGCTTCTTTCTTTGCCAACTGAAGGTCATGCTCCGCCATGATTGCACACAACTGCTCATAGCTTGTCTTCTGCGGATTCCAGCCGAGCTTTGTCTTCGCCTTGGTCGGGTCACCCCAGAGGTTGACCACATCGGTCGGGCGGAACCACTGCGGATTTACGCATACAACCATCTTGCCGGTTGCTTTGTCATAGCCCTTTTCTTCAAGTCCCGAGCCCTTCCATTCAATCTCGATACCGTCGTTTGCAAAAGCAAGCGTTGTGAACTCACGGACAGTGTGCTGGACGCCGGTAGCGATTACATAATCGTCCGGCTCGTCCTGCTGAAGAATCAGCCACATGCACTCTACATAATCCTTTGCATAGCCCCAGTCACGAAGAGAACCCAGATTTCCGAGCTCTAAATGATCCTGCAAACCGCAGGCAATGCGACCGGCGGCGAGGGTGATTTTACGGGTTACGAAATTGTCGCCACGACGCTCAGACTCATGATTAAAAAGGATGCCGTTACAGCAGTACATTCCGTAAGCTTCGCGATACTCTTTCATCATCCAGAAGCCGTACTGCTTTGCAACAGCATAAGGACTATACGGATGGAACGGAGTGTTCTCGTTCTGAGGGCATTCCTCAACTTTGCCGTAGAGTTCGGAAGTGGATGCCTGATAAATGCGGCAAGTCTTTTCCAAACCGCAGGTATGTACAGCTTCAAGAATACGAAGGACGCCAAGAGCATCGACATCGCCGGTATATTCTGCGGCATCAAAGGAAACCTGAACATGGCTCTGCGCTGCAAGGTTATAGATTTCATCCGGCTTGACCTTCAGAATGATTCTCATTATGCTCGAAGAATCGGAAAGGTCGCCTTCGTGAACTGTAATTTTATCCAAAATATGATCAATACGGGAGGCCGTTGAAACGGAAGCACGGCGGATAATGCCATGCACTTCATAGCCCTTCTCCAGAAGTAGCTCTGCGAGATAAGAACCGTCCTGACCCGTGATTCCGGTAATCAATGCTTTTTTCATAAAGTTTGCTCCTCAGATTTTTATTTTTCTATTTTGAATTTCTTCTTATCATCCACGCTGATGCTCTCACCAATCTGAACCTCGATGATGTCAAGATTCGTCTCGGCTTCGACCATGTGCTTGCAACCGGCGGGGATTGTGATTACGTCGCCGGTTTGGAGAAGTTGCTCCTTGCCGTCAAGTGTAGCTTTGCCTTTGCCGGAAATTACTGTCCAGACTTCTTCACGATAGTCGTGGCTGTGGTAGCTCATGTGCTCGCCGGCTCGGATGGAGACCTTGACAGTCATCGAACCGTGCTGGACATCCATAACCGTGTATGTTCCCCAAGACTTCTCGGCAAACATTACGTCTGTGCTTATTTTCTCGACAAACGGCTTCATATAGCCGCTTCGCTCTTTATCCGAAACAAGGATTCCGTCACCGCTTGCGGCGATTACCATGTCCTTGCAACCCATTGCAAGAATCGGGACGTTCAACTCGTTGATAATCTGCGTGTTCTCGCAGGATTCGTCCATGACGGCCTTACCCTTGATGTTGTCGGACATAACCTCCGCCATCATGTTCCATGTGCCGACGTCCTTCCACGAGCCGGAATAGCGGACAACTTGGATGGACGGTTCCTTCTCAACAACGACATAGTCAAAGCTGATTTTTGTCAGAGTTTCGTACTTGCTATATAAATCACGGTAGTCGGTGAAGTCCACCATGCTGTGGGCTTTGTCAATCAAATATCCGAGCCTGAAGGCGAACACACCGGCGTTCCATAGGGCTTTTTGCTTCAGATAAACCTCCGCAGTCGCTCTGTCCGGCTTCTCCTTGAACTCTTTTACGTTGCTGACCTCTCCGTCGGACTCCGGAATGATATATCCATACTTCTCGCTCGGATAAGTCGGCTCGATGCCCATGAGGGTGAGATTCGCAGTCCCCTGCTTCACCGTTTCTTCAAGCTTTTCGACACACTCGTAGTAGCTGTTCTCAACATATGGGTCGACCGGACAAACCGCAATAGGCTCGTCCAGCCCGACGTCGAGCTCATCATGAAGATACGCCGCCGCCAAGAGAATCGCCGGGAATGTATCCCTTCGGCACGGCTCCACACAGATGGAAACCTTGTCCCCAAGCTGGTTATGTATTGCGCTCGCCTGCGACTTGCTTGTGGCAATAGTCACCTTTGCTTCCGGGTCAACCTCGGTAATCTGACGGTAAACCCTTTGCACCATTGACTCGTAGTCGCCTTTATTGTCTTTGAACAGCTTTATAAACTGCTTGCTCCGAACGTCGTTCGATAGTGGCCATAGGCGCTCGCCGGAGCCGCCGGATAGGAGTATTATGGTCATGTGGTTTCCCCTGTCTCTGTTTATTTCAATCTATTCTCCAATTTTTTCGCCTGCGAAAGGATGGGCTTTTCAAGATACTTTGTCAAAACATACGCAAACATATAAGCAAGCACAAACTTAATGATGCACCCAACAATCTGCATAGCGAGAGACGTATCAAAAGTGATGAACTTTGTAAGCAGCTCATAGGGTATCCCTGCTCCCAAGAAGAATGCAAAACCGATTTCTCCAAGCTTTATGAAAAATTCGTTGTGAATACTGAATCTTTCTGCGACAAAGAACAAAAGTAATCCAACGTTATATGCAAACAAATACTCGAAAATCATGTCCGTATAGGACAGCGCCACAGCAACCGCAAGTCCGACTTCAAACTCTACAACAAGCAATATCATCCCTGTTAGCGTGATAATTCCCTTTTCATAATCCGTATAGTTGACTCCCAATATAGCAACCGCTATCAGCAAGAAGAAAGCAGTTGGAAACGGCATTCCTGTGGAATATCTCAATGCACCCACAACAACAGCCAAAATCATAATGAATATGAGGATGATGTGTCTTTGCGCGTTATTTCTTTCGCCGGTAATAAACCTGATGCCAAATATACAAACACCGACAAAGAACGCTATCTGAATCGGCAACATCCAACTTGCTCCAAGGATATTGTCAAATCCAAGAAATTCTTGGAAAGTCGTAAAATTAGCTAAAATCCTCGCAATCGACAATTCGGACTTGTCCATCACCAAACACATAAGTATCAAAAGAATCCAATACATCGGGTAAATTCTCACAAGACGATTTACGAGATACTGCTTCCGATTTCTCTTTTCTCTGGCGGATACCGTGAGGTATCCCGACATCAGAAAGAAGATAACGACACCGATTCTGCCGATTATGAAGCCAACATTATATGACCACCAATAGTGCGGCAAATGACTGATAAAAACCAGTAATGCCGCAATTCCTCTGAGAGTAGCTACCCAACTAAGGTAGTTACCCCCCCACGCTTATTTATCTGATTGGTTTGTGCTTCTTGCATATTTTTTAGCTCCTAAGCATTCCCATGCGTTCGTTATATTTTGTCCCCTTATCATGTTAGCATGCCCTCCCAAACTTCCCGCACCTTCGCTCGAGGGCATTTGCGGAAGTTTGCCAACGCAAAATCGGCGTAAAGACTGAATCTTTTTCACGCCGTGTGTCTTTTTATTCTCCTTCTTTATGGAAAATGACCGAGAAGGTCTTGAAAATTAGCTTCCAATCTTCCTTGAAACTGTATTCACGCACATACTTAGCGTCGAGCTTCATCCAATCGTTGAAGCTGACTTTATTCCTTGAAGGCTGAATCTGCCAGTAGCAAGTGAGTCCTGGACGAACCAGAAGCCTCTGGCGTGCATAGTCGTCATACTGCTCGACCTCTTTCGGAAGAGGAGGGCGGGGACCGACGATGCTCATGTCGCCTCTGAGGATATTCACGAGCTGCGGAAGCTCATCAATACTTGTTTTTCTTATGAATTTACCGACCCCTGTGATTCTTGGGTCATTCTTGATTTTGAAGACGGGACCGTCCATCTCGTTCTTGTCCATAAGCTCCTCAAGCTTGCTTTCGGCATTCGGAATCATCGAGCGGAACTTCCAGAGCTTGAAGGTCTTGCCGTTCTTGCCGACTCTTTCCTGCTTGAATATGGGGCTTGCACCGGGGCTGTCGATCACGATTGCAAGCGCAACGATAAGCATAGGAATAAGTAACACAATAAGCGCGCCGAGCGACAATACAAAATCCTCCGCACGCTTAATAAGGCGATAAGCTCTCTTGGAAGATTCAACCTCCTCCCGAGTGACAAGATTTTCCTTATCTCCGTCGGGACTGCCCTCGCCGTGTGATGTCTCTGTTATTTCTCTTTCTGTCTCTTTAATCTCTGAATATGTACCTTCCTCACTATCGGTTTTTACTGCCGAAGCTGCGGTCAATACCTCACTCTGCATTGCTTTACCAGCCTTCCACGAGCTATTCAAATACAATGTTGAAAATTATAATATTCCTCTATCCCGGAATCGGCGCTACCCGCCGTCCGCGTGAGCTCTTCTCAACATGTGCCCACTCACCTTATTCCTTATCCACAGCCTACATTATAACAAAGAATACACCTGTTGTCAACAGTGCACTTTGTTATTTTATTGAGGTTTGGAAATTGTGTACAAACAAAACTTTGTAGACGAAACCCAAATTATCAATTTTACGGCGGAGCCGTGTACCCCCCCACAAAATATTGAGATATTCCACCGTAGTTCAAATTTAATCACAATTTTGTGGAATATATTTTTATACAAGTACGGGAATTTTTGCCGCAGATTTTTTCAGGCATCAATCTTCGTTTTCTTTTCGGAGGCGAATGCCTCGGATTCTTAATCCGTTTGCACCCATAAAGAAGAGAAGCACCAGGACCCCGAAGGTTCCTCCGACCATCATTCCCAACAAGAAGCACAGCATAACTCAGCCCTCCCGAATAATATAACACAGTTCGCCCGAAATGTCAAAGGAAATTCCGACCGATTGAAGCAAACTATGCTATTATTATATTCGGAAAGGGCTTAAAAACTCGCAGAATACAAAAATTTCGCTATTTTGAATTCAGAAGCTCCTCGACCTTGTCTCTCCTCTCAAAGAGCACACAACCGCCGGCATGGTCTTCGACGAGAACGTCTCCATCTCTGAGCTCTGTGAACAGCTTTGAGTGAAGAGCTTCCCTGACGGAAGCATCCTTGACGCTGATATCGGAATACGGTGAGAACGGGCAGGGCTCAGCACCGCCGTGGGAATTGATGTGGAAGAAGCCTCTTCCCGCCGCAAGACAGCCGCCTGTCGCCTTTTCATCTCCCGGGAAGGAAACGAAAATCATCTCCTGATACTTCTCGCGGAGCTCCGTCATCTTGTTCCTCAGAAACTCTCTTTCGGAATCTCCGGGAGCGAGTTCTGTACTGTCATCGGTTACCGGAACGAATTCCACATAAATAACTGCCTTACAGCCCCGCTCCTGAAGACCCATAAGGAAGTCATCCGACACAACCTCGTTTATATTCGAAGTTGTAACGGTTACGGAAGCGCCGAAAATAAGATGATTCGACTTGATTTTATCCATTGCCTTGGTCAGCAACTTATAGATTCCGTCACCACGGCGTTCATCAGTCTTGTTTTCATCGCCCTCGATACTCAGAATCGGCACAAGATTCCTTGCACTGTCGAAAAGCTTGATATAGTTGTCGTTCATCATAGTGCCGTTGGTGAAGACGGGAAACAGGATTTCGGGATACTCCGCCGCCTTTTGGAGCACATCCTTCCGCATCATCGGCTCGCCACCTGCAAGAAGAATAAACCCGATACCCAGATCACGGGACTCCTCGAATATTCTTCCCCACTCGTCAGCCGTCAACTGGTCGTATGCCACTTCATCTACGCAAGCGTGATTCTCTCTTGCATAGCAACCTGTACAATGGAGATTGCAGTTACTTGTGATACTGGCGATAAGGAACGGTGGGATATGCTCACCCTGAGCCTCAAACTCGGCACGCCTCTTTGTCGACTCGCGGCTCGAAAGGGCAAACTTCGCCATAAAGATGCTCTCCTTCGGATCCTTCAGGGTAGCTCTGATTGCACCCTTGACGAGGTTCTCAACTCCTCCCGCCATATATTCCGACAGATTGAATTCTTTTTCAGACATGTTACTCTCCTTTTACAACTGCACATGCAAACTTTTTTGCGGCTTTCAGGTCGTCGTCATTCGGATGACCCTTGTGAAGCGCAGTAAATTCGCCACGGCAGTAGAAATTCCTTTCCTCAACTCTGATACCCTTGTCCTGCAATCTCTGTTTGATTTGAGGATAAGCCCGCTCGGCGAGCGCGGAGGTCGAAAAGACAACCACTTTGCCGATTCTGTCTTTATCCAACTCGTCGATAAACTTCTTGACATCGGAGCTGATTCCGCCCCAGTATACGGAAGCCCCCAAAAAAAGCAAGTCAACATCGGCATCAACCGGCACGGATGTCGGCATTGCCGTGCAGTTCAGCGCTCCGGCTATTGCTTCCGCCACCTTCTTTGTGTGTCCTGATTTTGAAAAATATCGCACTGCTACCTTCAGATTGTCCATTAAAATACCTCCGATTTTAAAATTTGCTCTTAAAAAAGTCTTTACTCTTGATTTGATACCTGCTATAATGTAATTATACCACGCGGCAATTCAATGTCAATTACGCAGTTTTTGCGGATTAGGTAAGAATAAAAGTACCTATTGAGGAAGGAGGAATTTTAATGGCACATGAACACGTTTGCCCATGTACGGTCGGGTGTCCCTTGCAGAAGACGATGAGCGCAATCGGAGGAAGATGGAAGATGTCTATCATCTGCTCGCTGTCTCAGAATGGAGCAACGAGATATAACGACCTCAAGCGGAAAATGAACGGGATTTCGAACACCATGCTTGCCAAATCTCTGAAGGAGCTCGAAGACGACGGGCTTGTCAAGAGAACAGAGTATATGGAAGTGCCGATAAGGGTTGAGTATGAGATAACTGACGCCGTTCGGTCTCTGACGCCGATTCTTACTGAGCTTGCGGTTTGGGGAAGCCAACTGCCCGATAATGATAAGAGCGACTCTTGAGCCACTCTTTTTCTTATTGATTTTCTTCGGATAATTTCCTGCAAATCTTCTCGACCACTGGGAAGAACACTCCACCGACGACGTTCCCGAGGGAGACAATGAGAAGCCGGAGAATTGACTGCCCGAAGTCCTCGAAAATCACGCCCGAAACGCACCAATAGTACATGTCGGCGATGCTGTGCTCAGTTCCGCATAGGATGAACACCGACACTCCCAAAAACAGCGAAAGATATTTTCCGAGCTCATGAGGGCACCTGGCGAAACCATTCACGGCGACGAAGATGCAGACGTTGCAGATTATTCCCAAGACAAAGAGTGACAGGAGCGACGAATCCATCTTCGACTCGACCATCTCCCGCGCCGTGACGTTAATGCCCGAGTCCGCTCCGCAAAGCCCCGTGAGCTTCTCGAGCCCCGCCATCAGCATACAGCCGCAAAGATTTCCGAGCCAGACGACTGCGAGAAACAGAAGATACTTCGGCTTGTTGTCGAATATGTAGCACGCCTTGCCGGTGAAAAGGTTGTAGCCCCGGGTGCAGATGATGAACAGCCCGATTGCGAAAAGAAGCGCCCCGACAACATTTCCGCCGGTGAAGGCGTCTTTGAGCCTGAGATACACCGTCCCGCCCAAGCCGATTGAGAAGCCGGCGAGGACTGCCAGTAGGAAATCGCGTAAGTATTTTTTCATGTTCAGTTACACCGTCCTGTTCAGAGTTTTCTATATAACGTGAAGTACATCGTCAAAAAGCAAGCGAGACCGCCGACGAGGTTTGAAATCGGTTCGGCAAGAAATACGCCGTCCGTTCCGAGCCCCATAAACATCGGCAGGAATATCGTCAGCGGGACAACTATCACAACTTTTCTTAAAATTGAGAAGAACACCGCCCTCTTGGATTTTCCGAGTCCGACAAAGGTCGATTGCCCCATGAATTGCAGGCTCATAAACACAAAGCCCATGAAATAGATCCGCAAGGCTCTTGCTCCGAGCTCTATCGTTTCGGCATCGTTTGAAAAGATTCTGATGAATACAGTGGGAAACAGCTCAACAGCGAGCCACATAAGAGCTGTGTAGACAATTCCCGTTATCGCCATGAAGCGGATGCCCTGCTTGACACGGTCATTCTTTCCGGCGCCGTAGTTATATCCGAGCACCGGCTGTCCGCCACTGCTTATCCCGGTTATCGGAAGAGAGGCAATTTCACGGACACTGTTTATAATGGTCATGATTCCGACGTACAGGTCGCCGCCGTAGCTTTGCAAAGTTACGTTGCACACAATCTGGACAAGGCAGTTTGTTGCCTGTTGCATGAAACCGCTCACTCCGAGGCTGAGAACATTTTTGACCGTATGGGCTTTGAGCCTCATATAGTGTATTTTCAGAGATATACCTGTTTTGTTCGAAATCAGGAAGCGCATCACCCAGATTGCGGAAACGCATTGGCTTATAACCGTTGCAAACGCCGCGCCTTGAACTCCCATCGAGAAGCCGAAGATCAGAATCGGGTCAAGAATGAGGTTCAGAACGGCACCGATGATGGTCGTCCACATGGCAGTTCTCGGAAATCCGAGTGCGCTGATGAAGCCGTTCATCCCGGTAACTGTCATCGAGAAGACGACGCCAAGAAGATAGATACTCAGATAGCTTTCCGCATAGACAATGGTATCGTCGCTTGCGCCGAAGAGATAAAGCATCGGCGTTTTGACGGCGTAGCAGAAAATTGCGACTATCACCGAAGTCCCGAGAATCATGGTGAAAACATTGCCCATGATTTCCCTTGCTCTTTCCTCATTCTTGGCGCCTCTCTGTATCGAGAAGAGCGGCGCGCCGCCGGTTCCAAACAGGCTTGCAAACGCTAAAATCAGAGTCGTAATCGGAAAAGTGACTCCGACACCCGTCAGAGCAAGATTGCCTATGTCAGGCAGGTGACCGATATAGATTCGGTCGACGATATTATACAGAAGCTGTACCAACTGAGCAATCGTCAACGGCACAGCCTGCGCTGTAATGTTTCTCGAGACCTTGCCAACGGAAAAATCCCTCTGAGTGTCCCCTTCCTTTGCCGTATGTATCCCTCCAAGCTACTGATGTGGTTTTATTATAGCACAGGTGTCGGGGTTATGCAAGAGATAATGAAGCCCCATCCATGCTTGATGCAGGCACAGGTGGGGACTCTGTTATTCGTACCATTCACGTTGGGAGGTGAACAGATTTTGGTATTCACCAGAATTGGACATGAGGTCGGAGTGGGTGCCTTGCTCCTGAATTTTGCCATCATCTAAAACAATTATGTTGTCAACGCTGGGACAGATGCCGAGGCGATGAGTTATGATAACGGAGGTTTTGCCCTGTGAAGCGTCAATAAAGCTCATAAGAAGCTGTTGCTCACTTATCGGGTCGAGAGCGCTTGTCGGTTCATCCAAAATAACGAGACCAGCATCTTTATACATACAGCGGGCTATTGCAAGCTTCTGCCATTGTCCCTCCGAAAGCTCTATACCTCCAAATTCCTTTCCCAAAGCTGTATTCCCGTCGCTTTCTGCAAGAAAATCGAGACCAACTTCGCTGAGAATTTTACGCATCCGCGGCAAATCGATTTTCTCAGCATTGGAGAGACTTACCGATTCCCAAAGGCTCAACTTGAATTTGTTGAGAGGCTGGGAAACTGTTGCGGTAAAGTGCCTAAGGTTTTCCTTGCCGAGCTCTTCGGTGGAAACTCCGTCCCAGTTCACCTGACCACTATCAGGCTGAAAAGCTCCGATCAGAAGCTTTGAGAGTGTTGTCTTTCCGCTACCGTTTTTACCAACGATTGCAGTTGTTTTTCCTGCGGGAATAGTGAGATTCAAGTGCTCGATTACAGCATTTTCGCTTTTCGGATACCTGAACGTCACATCGGAAAGCTCTATTCCCTGCTCCAGATGAATATCTCTGTAAGGATAATATTCTTCTTCACTAAGCTCAAGAAATTCTCTGTAGTCGCCTATCCATGCGAGGTTCTGCGGGACTGAACCGATCAGCGAAAAGAACTGCAAGCTTGACGACTGAACGCTCTGAAAAGCATAAATGCAGGCACTAAAGGTGGCAACGGTCATCCTGCCAACAAGTGTGTCGTGTAGTGAAAAAGCAAAAGCGATAATAAGTCCAAGAACTGTAATGCACTCGCAGATTGTAGTGGCTGAAAGTTCTTTTTTGTTTTCCTTCACAATCTCATCCCGAAGCTCATCCTGCTTGGCTTCCCACTTTTCGGAGAGATAATTTCCTGCCCCAAGCATTCTGATATCCTTGGCGGTTGACTTCTCGCTGAAAAGACCATAGATGTAGGAAAGAATCCTCTTTTTTGGAGTGTTTGCAAGCTGGAGATTGTACATGGCATTTCCACGTACTGCCTTCACGATAAAGTATGGAATTGTCGTTATCAAGGCGCATATTGCTGCCATCGGGCTGTAGGATGCAAGAAGAACGACTACCGAAGCAACAGAAATCGCATAACAGACAGACCTTGTCAGAAGCATAAATGCCATTCCGAATGTCTCGTTGTCAACACACTCCATTGCACGCTTCTGCATATTAAGAACGTGGGGATCCTCATATTGCAGAAGGCCAAGATTTGCAGACTTTTCATCGATCTCAAAGCGACAGTAGGCATTGCTTTTCTCAAAAACGCCTGCATTAAGCGAGATTGCAAGAAGCGTCTGCGTCATGTAGCTAAGAGCATAGCCGAAGGCAACTATAAATATGTATTTCACGTATTCGGAGCCTTGAGCACCAGTGGAAAGCAGCGATATTACCTTCTGAATAGACCACGTAGTCAACACAGGAAGAGCGCTTGTGATAAGATAGCAGAAAATCGTAATGAGAGCTGAAAGACCTGAGCTTTTCAGGATGGTTCTGAAAGCGAATATTGAAGTCCTTATTTGTTTCACGACCTTGTGCCTCCTTCCAGATATGAATCCGCCTGTGCATGATACATTTCTGCATAGATGCCGTTTTTGAGAAGAAGTTCCTCGTGAGTGCCACTCTCGGCAAGGTGATGGTTATCGATGACCAGAATTCTGTTCGACATTATCGCACCTGGAAGGCGGTGGGAAATGAAAATGCAGCCCTTGTGTGAAAACCTGCTCTTAAGGTTCTTATAAAGGATATTTTCAGCCTCAGCATCGAGTGAGGCTGTCGGTTCATCAAAGATGAAGAAATCCCGATTCGAGAAAAAGGCTCTCGCGATTGCAAGCTTCTGCCATTGCCCGCCAGACAGATCAGTTCCGCTTTCATAAAGCCTGCCGATCATCTGGTCGAGAACAGGAAAATCAGCCTCAGCATCAGCCATTTTTAAGGACTTGCAGATTTCAACATCATTCTCAAGCTCGATTAAAGAGCCAAGTGCAACGTTTTCTCTGACAGACACTTGATACCTACCGTAATCCTGAAAAACGACTGCAAAAAGCTTTGTGAGTTCAGCTTTTGGAATATCACTAAGCGAAACTCCATCTATCAAAATTCTTCCCTCAGTCGGTTCCAGAAGTCCACACAAAAGAAGGATCAGAGTGGTTTTGCCTGCTCCGTTATAGCCAACGACAGCAATGTTTTCGTCAGAGCGCATCGTAAAGCTGATATTTTCGAGAACATTGGCACTATTCTCAGAATATCTGAAAGATACATTTTCAAAAGTGATGGTATGAATTATATCCGATTCTAGCCTACTGTCATCAGTAATTGACTCATTTTCAAGGGAAAAGAACTCTCTAAGGCATTTTGAAGCAAGAGAATTCTGTGCAAGATTCGAGATTTCATATGATACCGAATCGGTTGAGGAAAGGATTCTTCCTACCATGCTCAGGAGTGCAACCATCAGACTGGCAGAAGCTACTCCAGAGCTAATATTCATCATAAGAAATGCAAACAGAGATACAATCCAAAGGGTTGTTCCGATGCTCGAGAGGAAGCAGTATTTCTGGGCAGATATTGTAGTTTTGAGACGTTGCGAGAAAACTCTGCGGTTTTCCGCATGAATCTTTGACATGATCATCTCCTTTGCGCCGTAAACCTGAATTTCGTAAAGGCTTGACTTGTCGGTGACGATCTTTTCAAGATAATCGAGTCTTCGTTCAGCCGAAGACATTTCATAGAACATGTTGTTCATCTTGTACATCGAGAGGAAATTCATTGTGACGACGTAGATGAGTATTACAGCATAGAGAACTCCGAAGACAGGCGAAATAGTTATGAGAAGCCCGGCAACACAAATGAGCTCGACCGTATAAGAAATCACCATGATGAAGCTGTAGAATAGCCCACTGACTTTGTCCGCAGGATTTTCGTGAATTCGGTTTAACGTGTCATAGAACTGCTCATTTTCGAAGTTGGAATACTTTATAACTTGGAGCTTTTCGATAATCTTGGCAGAAAGCTTGTGAGAAACCTCACGTTTAAGCTCGATATATGTCAAATCTGCAAGGTGCTTGAATATCGCCTGCAAAATCAAGAGAACAACCAATCCCGCAATCCACATAATGACGCTGCTTATCGCAACTGCTCCCGCAAAATATTCCGTCACACTGTCAAGACAGAGCTCTGTTATTTTTATCTGCACCGGCGTCAGTATCGCCAGGACTATGGACAGAAGGATATCTGTGATTGCCAATACAGGCGTGAGGCGAATCACATATTTTACTGCATAAGTAATGTCTTTTATCATATGGAATCACGCTTTCATAGGACATGACTCGTTATTACATCATACCAATGCACGAACCTATTCCCGTTGACGGTTATGGTCTCGTTTTCCGGCAGGAGCTCGCACCATGGTTTCTTATACCTGCTGATTGCCCAGTTGTCGGCGTTGAAGCGGCGCCAGAGGATGGTTTTGCCATTCTCGTCAAGATACTGCTCGCTCACGACGCCGTTCTGATAGTTCTCAATGTCCATGACGCAGACGGTGTCGTAAACTTTCCCGCCGATGGTGACGGTGTAGCGTCCGACGACATCAAGGACGTTCTTGGAGCCAGTGCAGGTGATTTCGCTACCGTTTCTCTGGATGATGCCCTTCGGGGCGAGATTCACCTCGTTGCCGCAGTTGTCCTCACCGAAGCCCCAGTTATCGAGGAAGTCGTCGCCGTCAAGGAAGGTGTAGAGCTTGCGGACGCCGTCCTCAATATGGCTCTCTGCTAATATTCTCGAGTGCGTGTCGGTGAGCTGGGCGACGAAGGTGCGGTGAACTGGGTTGTCGCCGGTAGCGTTTTGGTCCATCGGGTCGAGCTCCGTTGCGTGAATCTCCACGCCCTCGATGCCGTGGACTGTCGCCCTGCCGGTGACCTCCATCAAGACCTCCTCGGTCTTTTTCTTTTCGGGGAAGTCGTACATCGCCCAACTGAGCTTTTCGCCGAGCCTCGGGACCAGAAACCACCCCATCATCTCCTCCCACTTGACCGGGAACGGCTCAAGCGGGGACTTTTCGATTCTGTATTCCGGAATCGTTTCCGGCATGATGTTTAATGTGTTGTTCATAATGACCTCTTCTTTCTTGGGGCTAAGCCGTTCGGGGAACTTCCCTCGCAAGCGGCTTTTTGCGTAGTGCAGGCGGCTTTTGACGGTGCCGACGGGGATTCCGAGAATTTTCGCGATATCCGCCTGCGGAAGCTGTTTGAGATAGTAGAGCCGGAGGATTTCGCTGTCGCGGTCAGAGAGCTCGCCGAGTGCCTCCGAGACGTCGCTCCTGAGCGAAATTCCGTGGATTCCGATTGAAAGCTTCTCCTCGGGGACGCTTTCGATATCCACGAGCTCAAGCTCGTGCGCCATCTCGCGGTATCGGTCGCGGCACTTGTTGCGGGCGATGCCGATAATCCAAGCCTTGAAGCTGTCGCGGTTCTCAAGCCTCTCAAAGCCGAGATACGCCGCGAGGTAGACCTCCTGTAGGACGTCTTCGGCTTCACTGACCGGGATTTTGAACTTGACGTATCGTTCAACAACGTTCCTGTTCTCCCGCAGAAGCCTTTCAAATTCTGTCTGCAAAGCAGTTTCCAAAGCCCTCACCTCCGAATACTTATTAAAACCGGTTTCACTTATATAGTCGCGCAAATTACGAAAAAGGTTCAAGCACTTTTCAGGAAAAGTGCAAAAAAAGCGGCTTCAAACCGAAACCGCTTTCATTCTGGGGTGGATAATCGGACTCGAACCGATGGTCTTCAGAACCACAATCTGACGCGTTAACCAACTACGCTATACCCACCATTTGCTGAACAACAGTGTGATTATATCACAAGTTGTGGGAAAATGCAATAGGGAATTTGAAAAAGTTTTTTGGAAAAACAGAGCGACCTTAATGGTCGCTCTGATTTTTCCATTCGTACTTTTTCTTCCTCGGGAAGGAGGCGACGACGAACAGGAGGATTATCAGCGGGATTGCAACGCAGATGGCGACGATTATCGTGTCTATCTTCGTCGCCTCGGCGGTCACCCTTATCTGCTTGACCTCCGTCGTCTCGACCCGGGTGCCGCGCACCAAAAGTCTGTGGGTATTGATTCCGTAGGGCGTGCAGGTCATCAGCGTGACGTAGTCCTTGCCCTCCTCGATATAGAGATACTCCATCTCGTCCGGCTCGACTATCGCAATCTGGTCAACTTCATATGTAAGAACCTCGCCGAGAACCGTGATAGTGAACGTGTCCCCTATCTCGAGATCGTCAAGATGGGTGAAGAGCGTTGCGCTCGGCAGTCCTCGGTGAGCCGAGATGACCGCATGCGTGCTCTCCCCTCCTATTGGCAGGCTCGAGCCCTCCATATGTCCCGCTCCCGAAGCGAGCACGCCGCTCGAAGTCCCGTGATAGATGGGGAGTTCCACGCCGATTGACTCAATCGTCACATAGCCCATGACTCCCGAGCCGGTGAGGTCAAGAAGGTCGTAATAGCCGTACTCCTCGAGCAAATCCGTCTGGGAATAAGCCGCCGCCGAGCCCATTTTCGCCACAAGCTCGTTAAACTCCTGCGCCGCCTCGAGATATGCCGAGTAATCCGCCGCCGACAACGAAGCCGCCGCCTCGTCATACTCCGTGACAAAGTGCGAAGCGATATTACTGTTCCACCAGTTACTGACGGTAGGGTACAAGAGGACCAGCACTCCCACAATGAGCACCATCAAGAGCCCCAAAGACCCCAACCATCCTCTTATACTCTTTCGCATAGCATTGGAAACCCCTCCACCATGCTTCGCATGGTCCCCCTCCCCTTTCAGGGGAGGCTTTTTTCGTTCTGCACAAAATTTTAATGGTGTTATCTAAGACTGAGGGGTTTATTCGTCCTTCATTCTCTTCTTAGTGATAAGAAGGATGACAGCCCCAATAACCAACACCCCGCCTACAACGTAGAAGATGGTAGTACCAATGCCACCGGTGGTGGGCATGGCGCTTGACTTGGTGTTTTCAACCTTTGTCGCATCAACTGTTCCGCTACCGTATGCAACACTACTTGTTGCACCACTAACAGAAACTGTTTCGATTAAACCACTTTGAGAATTGGTAGTTACAGTGATTCCCGCCGTCTCCGGGTCGCTTATAAGAGCATAACCATCAGGAGCTTTAATCTCTGTAATGCTATAGGTTTCCTTGTCAAGACCAATAATGTGAATGATACCACTATCGTTGGTTGTCAATGCAGTAGCTTCCGAACTATCTGTTGTCCATCTAGAGAAAGTGTACTCGCCGTCGTCACCCTCAGTAGCTACAGCATAATATGTCGTGGTGCCTTCTGTATAGGACAAAGTGAATTCTGCGCCATCAAGAGGAACCTCAGTTCCTTGACTGTTTGTTGTGTACTTGTAAATATACAGCTCAAAGTAGTAAACACTTGCGTCGTCAGCCTTTGTAGTGCCACTGGAAACTATCTTCGCCGTATTTGTGTTAGCTACAGCTGAATCTGTAACAGAGTTTGTTGCAATATAGCTTGAGGTAGTATCTACGGTTACAGCGTATATAATTTCGATGAAAGCTTCATCAGCATTGGATGTCAAACTGAGAACTTTATCGTAATAAGCGTCACCGCTGTCATCCTCTGCCAACAGCAAAGCAAAATCTATTTCAAAATCGCAACCATCAGCAACAGAGCAACTACTGTTAGTGCTATAAGTGTAATCGGTACCTAGCGTCAACGTTCTTGCGTCATTATCACTCGAAGAACTATACAACTTAATCGTCAGGGCTGATGCTCCACTAATCGAATATCCGGCAGGCAAAGCATCATGAAGAACGAGGTCAGTGATTTCATCGACACCGGTAATTACTATTCTGTAGTAAATGGTATCCCCGTAATCAGCTGTGATGTATACATCCTGCCAATCGGTATCACCAGTGTTGTTTTTTTGCAACATATTTCTCAATAGTCGGCTTGTTGTTCTTGTCAACGATATTTGCTGTGGTAGCTGTTGAATTAAGAGCAATCAAAGAACCAACGGTTGAAGTTACATAGTAATAACCAAGTTCAAGGTTTATGAACTGAAGAGCATCATAACCTGATCCAACAATATCCGACGATATGGCTGATATGTTGTTACTAGTAGCGTAGGATTTTGCAGCCGCTGCAAACGCCTGCATAGTATCCGTGTCAACAGGAACTTCATCGGTGTTCCAAGTGACATAATAAACCGTTTCGTTACCGACAGTTACTTCGGTGATGTCTACATATTTTACATTGTTTGTAGTATCATAATAAGTAGAATTGAAGAATTCATACCATCCACTAGCGATTGTATAGGTATATGAACCTGTCGTTGAATCATATGTAAGGTCGAGCATCTTGTAAACTGCGTATGTCGCCCCTTCGGTAACATCGGAAATATATATCGTTCCTGAGCCGCCTTTCTCAGTATCCTTGGTCTGCACGGTATCCGCCGTCACGACAACGCACAAACTCATCATCATGACAACCGCAAGCAACAGGCTTACTATTTTCCTAAGTTTTTTCATTGTAAAGTCTCCTTTATGATAAATATTTTTTGATTTCCGTGTTTTTTGGAACACTTGGCAAATGAAAGAGGCATTTTTCAGATGTTCCACCTCCGATTGCATTTGCGCTTTTGTTGTTTTAGCGTTCTATACAAAAGGTACCCGCTACTGCAAATGAGCAGTAAGCCGACCATTGTATACAGTTTAGTCCCCCGCCCGCCGGTCTGGGGCATCTCGGGACCGCCGGTTACCGCCTCGGCGTAGGTGTTGGTGAAGGTGATGGTGAGGGAGGTGGAGCTTTCAACCTTGAACGAATATGAAACAAGGCTGTTGCTCGCAGTTGCACCGGTCACACTCACGCTTGACCATGTGTAGGTGCCGTTTATTAGGGAGGTGGCATAGTCAACCTCGCTTATTGTATAGGTTCCGTCAGCAAGCTCGATATAGGTCGAACCGTTGCCGGTATTACCAACGTTGATGGTGTACTCCTCGGAATCGCCGGTATCGGTATTCGTAATCAAGACAGTTACCGTTGAGGCTTCGAGGTCATCGAGGTCGTCATCATCAATTCCCGCTATATTCTTCACTATCGTAACACCCGACGACTTGAGATAAACGCTCAGATACATCGTATCGCCGGTTACCTTCAAAGATGTCGAGGTGGTAGAATCAAATGTCGGATTCGAGCCTCCGCTCGCCGTGCCGGTCACACTTCCGACAACGCCGTAATCCGCATAGGTGGTACTGAGCAACGAAGCCGAGACAATCGTGTTGGGGTATTCAGCACCGGTCTCGATGGTGCTCTGCTGTACGTACACTTCGTTCTTTGAATCCCAAACCCAATAGTCAATATAGTAGGTGATGTCCTGCGAGAATGTCGCGTAATCTATCAGGTTGCCAACAGTGCCGCTTTCGCCTGATACGAAGAAGAATCTTGTCAGGTACTGATTTGTGGGAACTTCATAACTGCCACTGTATAAAGTCCACGCGCCGTCTTGCGTTGTCGTTGTTGACAACGTCCAGATTGTTGCTGTGACGGTTGTATTTGTATTCGCGTAGGTTCCCGATACTAAGGTATAAGTTCCCGAATTATTTGTCTGCCCATTCAGTACGCTCGTAATCATCGCAGTAAGTACTGTTTGCTGATTGGTCTGAGCGACGCCATCCAAAAGCTTCTCCGCATCTTCTGTCGACATTATAACTACATACATTACGTCAGTTTGCGTGCCTGTCGTATTGCCACCGTTAGCGGTTCTTGCACGGTGATAGAAGTTCCAGTAAAGCATTTCTTCATCTATCGTAAGTACATCCTGATACAAAGCACCTTGTGCATTTGCATTAAGCTCAGCAAACTGGTCTCCGGCGGCAGTCTGACTTCCGCCGGCATAAATATACTGCGTTCCGTACAGTATGTTATCGCCGTCATATCTGCCGATTTCTATTGCGGCGTCAGATGCAGTTGTGCTCCAGAAGGGCACACTTGCCATTGCCACCGCAGTCGACCCGCCCGTTTCCTTGGGATACTCAAAGCTACAGTTCATCAGTTCTGCCACATATTCGACGTGGAAGACATCGCTTGTAGCTACCACAGTGCCGCTACTGTCTGTAATCTCTACATAGTAGTAGCACAGACCACCTTCGTCGATTGCGACATTTACAGTTGAAGGGTCATCTCCAAGGGAATCTTCACTGGTAACTGCTGAATAATTTTGGTTATTCGTGCAGGCGCTCAGGTCGGTACTCAAAGTATAGCTTGATTTGTACCAAGTTATGGTGTAGCCGGTATAATCGGTTATAACTTCGCCATTGACAACCCACTTCGCCGCAAGCTCACCGTTGGAAACAATGTTGTCGATAATGGAAAGACCGTCGGTGATAGAGGCTTCAAAATAGAGGTAGATTTCAACGCTTTGAACGTTGTTATAACTCGATGAATCTACTTTAAACGTTCCGCCGGGACCATTGTTCTTAGTGTAGGTAACTGTTGTTGCTCCTGTGACAGTATCAGAATTACCACCGTTATTTCCGTAGGTGCAATAAACCTTCGCAGAAGAATAAGTATATCCACTGACGGTACACAAATCCTCTAAAGTAACTGGATCGCCGGATGAAAAAGTAACCGTTGATAGGGTTGATAGGTCTGTATAATTAATCGCATCACCATTCGTATCATAAACGTAGACATCTGCAGTAAAGGAGCTGTTTCCTTCCATTTGGTCATAATAGCTCCATGAAATCGTAAACGTCGAAAAGCTCTCCGTTTCGAAGACTACTACTGCGGTTTCGTCGGTGGTGTCGGTGACGGTTTCGACGAGGGGCTCGACGGTGCTCACTTCGGTGTCGGTGATGTGGGTGACTTCTATGGTGTCGGCGGTGGTGCCTTCGGGGATTATTTCGGTGATGTCGACCGTGACGGTCACGGGAAGTGTGGGCTCAACCTCGATGCCAAATTCGTCGTAGAAGGTGATGTCGAGAGCCGCCATGCCGGTGTCCTCGCTGTCCTCATATCCAACCGCCTCTGCGGCTTCGGCATATTCGTCGCTGTCTTCATCAAGGAGGGTTACCGCAAGAGTTGCGCCGTCGGGCAGGGCTCCTTCGGGGGCGATTACCGTGACGTTGACGCCGCTGTCGGAAGCCGTATAGAAGAGCGTCGGGCTCTCCTCGGTCTCCTCGGTCTCTTCTATCTCTGTCTCTTCGCTTTCTTCCGTATCTTCGGTTTCTTCTATTTCTATCTCTTCAGATTCTTCTGTTTCTTCTGTATCTGTAATTTCGGTATCTTCTATTTCTTCAGTTTCTTCGGAAACTGTCTCCTCAACTTCTTCCGAAACGGCGATGATGCCGTAGCCGGAGATGGTGGGGTCATTGAGAGCATAGATGTGCTCACAGACGGTGTCGACTTCGGAGACGGTGTAGTCGCCCTCGATGATGGTCACAACCCCCACTGATGTCGGTGGAAGCGACAATTCCGACGCGGTCGATTCTTCCGTCATAGTCTGAGTCGAAGAAGACGATGTCTCCGGCAAGCGGAGTGTAAGCAGAAGCTTCGGCATAGGAGCCGATTTCACTGAGCTCGACAGCCCACGAATAGGCTCCGGAATTGAGCGGGAAGGCGGTTCTGTCGATGCCGGCATAGTTCAGGCAGAAGGAGACGAACATCGCGTCCCAAGTGCCGTATTCGTTGCCATACCACGCGCCGTAGCGGGTGTAGCCATAGCGGGTCACGCCGTCTTCTCCGGGCGAGAAATTGGCGGTGGATTCTGTGTAACCGAGCTGACTGTAGGCGATGTTCACGACGTCCGTCCGCAAATCTCCCGTAAGCTCGGGGAGAGTCGCCTTCCAGACGGTGGCGTCCTCGACGTCGGCATTGAGGTTTATCAGGCAATCGACCGTGTGGGAGTGCTCTTCGAGCTCACAAATGAGGTCGCCCTCTTCGTCGTAACACTCTTCGGTGTGAACATGCTCCTCATAGCCGCAGAAGGTCTCGTTTGACATGGTGATGCCGGTGTAGCGGAGCTGCCAATAGACGACGAGAGAGACGATGACCGCTAAAAATAGCAACACGAATCCAAGCACCAATCGCTCACGACGATTTTGCCTGAATTCGTCTATATAGGTCAATAAAGTGTTTCTCATGCGAACCGACCCCGCAGAACTCCCCCAATGTTGATAACCGCCGATTTTCTGATGCAGGATTCAAAGGAAGGTTTTGCAAATAAGCAAAATGCCTCCCGTGAAATGGGAGGCAGACACTCAACTCAGAACTATAATATATTTACATAATATAAATATAGCACAAGCGAGCAGTTTTCGGCAACAATTCCGTGCCGAAGGCACTACCCCCCCACGCTATTTAAGATATATCAAAATACAATTCTTCAGATAAGCTAAGTTTATCATTTTCGCCCCGAGTTTGTCAACAGCTATTTTTAAATTGTCTCAAATTTTGTACGTTATCACAAAATAGTTGTCACAAACGATGCGATTTTGTTCAAAACAAGAGCGAAAAAAAGACAATTATACCCGATAAAGCATATGACAACCCCTGCCAAGGACAATCATCCCGGGCAGGGGCTCTTTGTTATTATTCTTTCGGTATGTTATCTTCTCTTTGACGCCACCGCCGCAAGTGCAGCTACCACCATCGGAAGAATCGAGAACGCAATTCCCGTTTTCGGATTGCTTTCTGTCTCGGAAGCTTCTGCGGCTTCCCCATTCTCTTCCTCGTCGGTATTCGTCGCCTCTACGGGTTCCTCGATTTCTACCACAGGCATGTAGGTGTTGGTTATCGTGCCGGTAGCCGGATTTGCTTACGGACGGCTTGTCAGAACTTACAGATAAATCCTCGTAATCCGATGCTGACTTGTCATTATACTCTACTGTTGCAGAACTACCTTTCGAACGCCTTATACGTCCCCTTTTCGGCAAGTGAAACAAGCAATGGATTTCACAGTGCTAAACTCTACTGTC